>NZ_CP109965.1:2400000-3000000 GCF_026725475.1 Catenovulum adriaticum | reverse complement strand
TCTGGTACCAATTGGTCATTAAATTAGACAAAACCAGTTTGGTATCGTTTGAATCAGTTTGCGTATATAAGGTTTGTATCAGCGCTTCAGCACTCTCAAACAACTTAGGCAAATCAATATCTATTAATGTCGTTTTAATTTCATAACGCTGCGTCAGCACTTGCAAATTTTCACCATATCGAGCGACTAAAATTTGCATCGAGTTAATTAAACGCAGTAACTCACTATGTTTTGTTTGCTGTTTAACTTGAACCAGACGTTGTTTAATGCTTTGGTAATTGTTTTCTATTTTACTGAATATATTTGAGTTGCCGGACTGGCCATAAACAGAAATGTCTCGTTGTAACTCGACAATATCTTTGTTTATTTCTAGGATAGAGACAGAGCTGCTGGATATGTTTAAGATATTATGGACTGAATTATCGATTTCATTAATTCGATAATTTAAAATTGAATACACAACCAGAAGCGCAACAATAAAAAGCGATAAAACAGAAAGTACCTTTAGCGCAATTGAGTGGGCCATCTAAGCAAGTATCCTCTACTTGGTGGTTAAGATATTTATGCGTTTAGCAGTTCAAACCAGCGATCTAAGCTGTAGTCGTAGTTGTCCATCACTGTGTTCCATACTGCAATATTTGAGAAGCGTTTTGTATAACTGCCACCATCTCTGATTTGTCCGGGGATAACCGAAATTTTTCCGTCTGTGCCTTTTAATTCAGATGATGCGGCTTTGCCTTCATACCAATAATCCCATTCAGCCTTACTCATTAAAGGTCTGCTTCGCTGTGGATTGGAAATATAATAACCTTGGCGAGCTATAAATGCGCCTGGATATCCTGAAAGCCACCAGTTCATATATTCATAGGCAGCGTCTTTGGCCAGACCTTGTGCTTTTGAAGACAAGCACATGACGCCATGCCATGCGCGGTAACCTTCTTTGGGCGCTGCGTAAACGATAGGTAAACCTTTGCCTCGACACGCACTCACCCCAGGCGAAAACATACTTTGAATATGCACCCGGTTGCTCGTCATAAAGTCAACAGATTGAGGTACTGATGTCCAAAAGCCAGCAAAATGACCAGCTTGTTTTTTCTGCAGTAAGATGTCAAATAACTGGTCAATCTCAGCAATTGACATATTGCCAATATCTTTGAATTTCATCAAGCCTTGAGCTTGCGCAGCTAAAGCTGCATCAAATATCCCAATAGTTGGTGCATTAATTAACGCAACACGGCCTTTGTTTGCATCATCTAATAACCAACCCCAAGATTCAGTTTTGTAGGCTTCGCCTTGAGCTATATAGTTGGTATTGTAGCCAAATGAATCGACATTATGTACATAGGGCATGAAACTGATTTTGTTAGTAGGTTTGGAGCCTAGTGAACCATCACTCTGAGCGTACAAAATCTTGTTTGGTGAATCACCAGCTCCAATTTTAGCTTCGGGTGTTAGTTTGCCTGTTTTAGTCAGCGAGTTAATTTCATCCCAGTATGTTAATCGTTCAATTTCAATTGGCTGAATTGCGCCCGCTTGCCATAAAACATTGATTGAATCAGACCACTGCTCGTACAAATCAAAAGATTCAGGATCGGAAGCGGCTTTTTGCAAAACAGCTGCACTGCCCATTGGTCTAAAAACCAAATTAATGCCTAGTTCCTGCATTGCTTTTTGTTTGAGCTCCTCTTGCAAGGTGACATGAGTGCCTAGTACTCTGAGCGTGATGCGTTTTTTTGCAAATACATAAGGCGCTTTCACGGCAAGAGCTGTTGTGGCAGCGCCGACCGTTAGGGAATTTAGAAACTGGCGTCTGTTTTGTTTAAAAGTCATATAGGGTATCGATGATTTAGCGCTATTATTTGTTAAAAGTATAGTTAAGCTCAAAGTATAGGCAATTTATATATCAATTATTTTCACTCACCAAAACTTAAATAATGATTATTTTAAAGCTGTTAGCAAAGTGCGATACTTTATACAGTAAGCTGATTACAACAATTTAATATTTTATTTGAAAGGGATAATATGAATTCAGACGCCTTAATTTCTGAGTGGACACTTTTACAAAACCAATTCGATAGTTACGAAAAATACTCATTGGTTATAAAATTAACCAGCCTGATTATTTTTAGTGGTGCCTATATGGTGAATCAAATAGGCTGGGTATTATTGGTTTTGTTGGCGGCTATTTGGTTGCAAGATGCGATTTGGAAAACTTTTCAGTCTCGCATAGACATTAGATTGTTATTGGTTGAAACGTGGATAACGGAAAACGATTATAGCCAAGCTTGCCAATTTAATCGTCAATTTGCACAAGCTAGGCTATCGGGTTTTGCATTAATAAAAGAATATATAAAACAGGCGATTCGACCAACTACCGCATTTTTGCATGCGATATTGTGTAGTTTAACGCTCGTTTTAAGTTTGTTTTAATAAGCCAATTTTCTTTTTAAGTGGCACGGGTACAGTTATTTACTGGCTGGGTGAACTGATCATAACCGATTTAATATTAACAAACTCGGTAATACCAAACCCACCATGTTCTCGACCGTAGCCACTTGATTTTACCCCGCCAAATGGCAAGCTAGGTTGTGCTAGGCCATATCCATTAATATTGACCATACCCGTATCAAATTCTTCGATTGCCATTTGCACTGCTTTGTCTTCGTCTTTTGAAAATATGCCTCCGCCTAGGCCGTATCTTGAATCATTGGCAACTTTTATCGCTTCTTCGTTATCTTTAACTTTAATAAAGGCTGCGACAGGTCCAAACAATTCATCATCGTATGCGGGCATCCCAGGTTTTACATTTTCAAGTATTGATGGGGTATAATAAAATCCTTTCATATCAGGTACTTCACAACCTAGCAGCGCGGTGGCACCTTTATCAATTGATTCTTTAACTTGTTCGTGCAATTTATCACGTAAGTCTTCTCTGGCCATTGGCCCTAAGTCTGTTTCATCTTCATTAGGGTTGCCCATTTTGGTTTCTTTAAGCTGTTTTACAAACGCTTCTTTAAACTCATCGTATTTTGCTTCAGTTATGACAAATCTTTTTGCTGATACACAAGTTTCGCCATTGTTGATCATTCTGGCTGTTACACAGGCTTTTACCGTGGTTTCAATATCTGCATCATCCAGCACAATAAATGCATCGTTACTGCCTAGCTCTAATACCGTTTTCTTTGCGTAACTGCCTGCTATCTCGGCAATTTTTTTACCAACGCTCTCACTGCCAGTGAAAGTAACGCCTCTAATTTTTTCATGAGCGATTAGTTTGCTGGCGATAGTGGCCTCGGTTAATAATGATTGATACACATATTTTGGAAACCCTGCTTCTTCATACATATTTTGTATTTTAACAGCCATCCCAAATACGTTAGGAGCATGTTTAAGAACGGTTGTATTACCAGCCATAATATTGCTAATACTGTATCTAATAACCTGATATAACGGAAAATTCCAAGGTTGAATACCTAAAATAACCCCAATAGGTTGATAAGAAATAATGGCTTTTCCACCGTCTACTTCTCTTACTTCGCTTTCGAGTGCTTTAATGGCTTCGGTGGCCGTGTATTCACAAATTGCAGCACACATTTCAACTTCTTGCTCACCCTGATTTTTTGGTTTACCCATTTCTTTGGTCATTAGCGCGGCAAGTTCTTGCTTATTTTCACGTATTAATTTAGCTAAATTTAATACAAGCTCAGCGCGTTTTTCTGTCGAAGCTTTTTTCCACGATAAAAACGCTTCGTGTGCTTTATCGACCGCTTGATTAGCCTCATCAAGGCTTAATAATTGAAATTCTTCGAGTACTTGCTCAGTACTTGGATTGATTGTTTTGGTTGTCTTAGTCATTGTTTTTCCTTCCTTATTAGCATTGGGACAATGTTATTTGTATAAGGTGCAAAAGTCTTACCAATGTGTAAGAAAGTTCAATAATTGAAATTTTTATAGAAATAAACTACAGAAGCCATTTTTTATGCGGTTTCAGTAGGGGTTTTAGTGGGCAAGATACTGATTTTAAAGTGCATAACATAAACAAGCGTTACTATTGTTGATGTTAATGTTTTTGAGAGAAAATAATGAGTGATAAAAGTATGGCCGTAAGTAAGGAATATTTTCATTCGGCTTTGCATATTTTTCACTCACTTTTAATTTTTAAATTAAATTTAAGGTTAAACAATCTTATTCATTTTGATTAGAATAAGTAATACGGTTTATATACCAGCATTTTTTACCTTCAGGTGTGTGGACTATGGCTTCATCATCAACCTGTTTTCCAAGTAACGCGCGTGACATTGGAGAATCAATAGAGCTATAGTCTTTACGGCCATATATTTCATCCGGGCCAACTATTCTAAATTTGAGAATCTCTCCCGTTTCATTTTCTAGTTCGACCCAAGCACCAAAATACACTTTGCCAGATTGTTGGGGGTTAAAATCTACAATTTTTAACACTTCCAGTCGCTTTCTTAGGTATCTGACTCGCCTGTCTATTTCTCTTAATTTAGCCTTATTATATTTATAGTCAGCATTTTCTGAGCGGTCTCCTAAACTGGCAGCCCAAGCTACTTTTTGAGTGATTTCTGGGCGTTCTTTACGCCATAAATGATCTAGCTCTTGCTGTAGTTGTTCAAAGCCCTCACGGGTAATTAAATTGGTTTTCATTTCATCTCTAATTGTTGTTAATCGAAAGCCAAGACAATGGTTTTAGTTAGTAGCTTTGATAATCTTCCATTGCTAAAAACTGATTAATACCTTGTATTTTATCTTGTGCATGATGATTTACATAAATCACAGTGGTGGTGCCACTGGTACAAATTTTTTCAATCAGCGCCAAAACCCGTTGGCGGTTAATTTCGTCTAAACCAATACAAGGCTCATCTAAAATAAGCAGTGGAGGGTGCTTTACCATAGAGCGAGCAATTAATAAAAGTCGCTGATCGCCAAAAGATAACTGATTAAATGGCGTATCTTGCTTGTCGGATAAAGCTAACAATTCAAGCCAGAGTTTAGCAATTTTTTGTTGGTTGCGGGTTGGTTGATTATATAAGCCGATGCTGTCATAAAAACCAGATATAATGGTATTTAACGCACTAATACTCACTCGATAATTTAAATGAAATTGATTAGATATAAAGCCAATATGCTGTTTAATTTGCCAAATACTTTCACCGCTACCTCGCTGAAAACCAAATAGCCAAATATCGTTTTGATAACATTGTGGGTTATCTCCGGTGATTAAATTAAGCAAGCAGGTTTTACCTGAGCCATTTTTACCCGTGAGTTGCCAATGTTGATTAGGCATAATTTGCCAGTTTAGCTTATCAAAAATAACTTTTTCGTCGTAAACCACTTTTGCTTGGGTTAATTTAACTAACGCTTGTTTGGGGTTAATACTGTATGAAACAGGCGCATCAGCCGGTGGAATGGTTAATGTTGCAGTTTGTAAATGCAATAATTGCATCAATTGCTCGTAAGCTGCTTGGTTTGATTTGGCAAAGCTAAACTCTATTTGCCCTGCTTTTAAATAAGCATAATGAGTTATAAAGTCGGGTATTTCATCCACTCGGTTTAAAATAAAAACCATGCTTATTTTGCCGCTCAACTCTGTTAACGTTTGTTGTAATTGCTGAGCTGATTTGGCGTCTAGGCCGTCAAAAGGTTCATCTAATACCATTAAATCTGGACAATTAATAAAAGCTTTAATTAATAGAAGTTTGCGAGTTTCACCTGTTGAGAGATCTCTAAATTTGCGTTTTAGCAGAGGCGAAAACTCAAAATCTTGAGTCAGTTTATCGGCTAAGTCCAAATCTAACGGCTGATTTGCATTTGGCTCAAATAAGATTGTTTCAACTTGGGTGCCCTCTGCAATGACATCTAAAATATCAGCATCGTCTTTTTTAAGCTCCGCTTCAATTAAAGCCTGTTGCTGCTCAAAAGAAATACAAGCTAATTGTTTAGTATGCCTGGTTAGCTCCCCAGAAATAATCTCAGCTTGACCTAAAATAATCTGGCTGAGGGCTGATTTGCCAGAGCTATTGCCGCCTAACAAAACCCAGTGTTGATTTTGCTCAATTTGCCAATTTAGATCAGACATCAAATAATCTTGATAAACTTGCGCACAAACTTGGTTTAGTGAAATCAAATGGTTAGACATAAATACAGATAGCTTAAAAATAAATAAAGTTTACCTGATGCAAGTTGTAAGCGCTATAATTGTTATAAAGCAAAGCCATTTGAACGTGTATCATAAAAACAAAATCCGCTCCCTGTTTAAAATCAATAGAACAATATTCTTCTGCCTGAACGTGACTTATATAAAAGAACACCTATCTTAAAAAATATTTTGGTTGTGAAAGGTATTGTAGTGGCTAAGTTATTCTGCGACTACAGCTGTTATGTTGTTCAACAATGGCGTGTTCAGCAGCTTGAGTATTGTTATCTGGTTGGGGTTTGATAAACTTGTGGTTCGCGCTATTTAGGACTCATTTTTTTGAACGCAATAATAATAAAAATATTACTCACAACTAGTCGATACTTGAATTATTTTTGTTCAGGTGTAAACCGTAAAATTGTCATTTTGCTTAGCTTAATGTTGAGCTTTGCAAGTTATGCGAATATTGCGATTATTATTGATGACGTAGGTTATAGAGCTAGCGATGCGAAGTTATTAAATTTACCTGCCGAAATCACGCTTTCTGTATTGCCGCATACGCCACATGGCAAAAAAATAGCTGAACGCGCTTTTGCGCGAGGTCAGGAGGTTATGCTGCACTTGCCAATGGAGTCTATTGCTGGGCAAGTGCTTGAGCCTGGAACTATCAACGCTACAATGAACAAATCTCAAATTTTACAAGCGCTTGATTTGGCATTAAGTGAGTTGCCTCAGGCTACCGGCGTAAACAACCATATGGGCAGTAAGCTCACACAAATGCAAAAGCCAATGCAAGTTATAATGCAAGCCTTAAAGCAGCGTAAACTTTTTTTTGTTGATAGCCGAACGAGCGGGCAGTCAGTAGCCTTTTCGGTGGCTAAAGAGTATGGTGTAACTGCGTATCGGCGACATGTTTTTTTGGATAACCAAGCAAATAAAGGCGATATTTTGAAGCAGTTAAATAAAATGCTTAAATTGGCTGAAAAAAAGCAGACCGTTATCGCGATTGGTCATCCGCACCCTGAAACCATTGCGGCACTGGATGAATTTTTTAAGCAACATTCTGCGCAATCAATCACATTAACTAAAGTTTCATCACTGATGGCGATTGATAACCGACTTGCCGCATTGAACTCTAACGTGCATCGGGCAGACTAAAATGAACGATTTAAACTATCCCCTGCTAAATTTGGCGCAAGCCTTCAATCCGTTTTATAGGAGTAAACTGTGTTGTTTAAGACCTTTCGTTTATTTATTACAATTAGTGCGGTATTAATGATGGGCAGCTGCGCAACTAATTCCTCGCCAAAAAGCCAAATGGCGACGACAGATGAGCAAGATGTTGAGATTAGAAGTAATGAAATCGATAACCGTGCATATCAATACTTAACGTTAGGTAATGGTATGAAAGTGGTGCTGATCTCCGATCCAGACAGTGAACAAACCGTTGCCTCATTGGCGGTAGGTGTCGGTAGTAATCAAAATCCTGAATCTTTGCCCGGCTTGGCTCATTTTTTAGAGCATATGTTATTTTTAGGCACCGAAAAATACCCAGAACCTTCAGGCTTTTTTAAGTTTGTAGAGTCTCGCGGCGGTTTTACGAATGCTTATACCAGTGGCGATCATACTAATTATTATTTTAGCGTAAATCAGGAATATTTTGATTCAGCGTTGGATAGATTCAGCGATTATTTTAAAAACCCAACTTTTGATCCTAATTATGTCGATAAAGAAAGAACCGCGGTTGATAATGAGTGGACAAAAGGACGTGGTGAAGATGGTTGGATTTTACGACGAGTAAGAGGTGAAACAGGCAACCCGCAACACCCTTTAAGTCAAATGAGTGTCGGTAATTTAGAGACGTTAACCGATACGCCTAAAGCCACTTTATTAGATGAAATGAAAGCTTTTTATCAGCGCTATTATTCAGCTAATATTATGAATTTAGTTATTGCAGGTAAGCCAAGCTTAGCAGAACTAGAAGCCTTAGCTAAAAAGCACTTCAGTTCAATTGAGAATAAAAAAATTAAACGCCCGCAAGTTGAAGTATCAGGGTTGTTAAGCAAACAAATTAATCAGCATATTTATTATCAACCACAAAAAGAACAAAAGCTGTTATTAATTGAGTTTCCAGTCACAGATAATAGCCAGCAATGGCGTAAAAAAGCGAATGAATACTTAAGTTACTTATTGAGCTCGGAAGAACCCAATACCTTAGGTGAGTATTTACGCAAGCAAGGTTTGGCAGTGTCTAGTTCAGTTAATTTAGATGAAGACTTTTATGGCTCAGATGGTTTTGTTCAATTTAGAGTGCAATTAACAGATAAAGGTATTGAGCAGCAAAATCACATTATCGCGGCTACTATTTCATACCTTAAATTATTGCGTGAGCAAGGCGTACAAGCAAAATATTACGAAGAGTTAAAAGCGTTATCCGTGGATGCTTTTAATACTCGTAGTAAAAGTCAGTTAGTGCATACCGCAAGCTACTTTACCCGAATGCTATTTGACATTCCGCCCGCTCATTTATTAGATGCCAGTGCCACTTTTGCCGATTTTGATGCACAAGCCATTGGTGAATTAATGGATCAACTAACGGTTGAAAATATGCGTTTGTGGCATATTTATCCATCAGTTAAAGTTGATACCGATATTCCTTATTATTTAGGACAATATGCGCAAAAACCAATTGCTGAATCTGAGCAACAATTGTGGAAAAAGCTAGCGGCTGATATTCCACTAAATTTGCCCGAGATTAACGACTTATTTAATCCCGAATTAGATGTCAATGTGCCTGTTGTCTTAACTGAGCCGACAGCTATCGTAAAAGAAAATGGCATAGAGGCTTATTTAACTCACAGCCCAGATTACCAAACTAACAAAGGCTGGTTAGAGCTGATTATTAATACCGATATTGGTGATAGAGATGGTCAATACAAAGTTGCCGCCAGCGTGTTTAAAAACATGTTTGAACAGCATGTTATCGCGTTAATTGATAAAGCAGGACGAGCAGGTACTTATGTTGACGTGTTACCATATTCAGGCGGGAGTTTACGGATACGGATGCGAGGTAAAAGCGGTAACCAAAGCCTATTAGCCCAGCGCATGATGCAGCAATTAGCTGAGTTTGAGCCAAGCCAAGCTTTATTTAAGCAAACACTTTTACAATATCAAGAAAGCTTACGTAATAAGGCTAAGCAAACACCAGCTCAGCAAGCGAATCGTTTATTAATTCAGCTTATGTATCAAACCTTGACAGACGAACAATTATTACAAGCCAGTCGTTACGTTTCGCTTGATATGATTAAGCAGTATCAACAAGATTTATTAAAACGAAATCATATTTTGGTTTTTGCTTATGGTGCTTATACTCAGCAAACAGTTAAGCAGGTGGTCACCAATATTCAAACTCATTTAGCGGCTGAGCGGCAAGTAATACCGCGGTATCGTCGAGCCCTGATTGATGTAGTAGCAGGTGAAAAATTAGCGTATCAGCAAAAAGTGGAACATAGCGATCAAGCGGTGATGAATGCGTACATTTATCCTGAAAAATCAGTTAAAGTGAATCAAATTTTAAAATTGATTAACGCACAATTTCGCAGTGAATTTTTTAGGCAGTTACGCACTGAAGAGCAACTAGGCTACCAAGTTTCTAGTATGAGTTTTTCGCTTACGGATCAGCCCACCTTTTTAATGTTAGTGCAAAGCAACAATGCGAGTGCGGATGAACTTAAAATACGCTTTGATCAATTTAGAGAAGATTACAAAGCGATTTTAGCTAAATTAAGCGTTGAAGAATTTGAACAAATAAAACAAAGTTTATTGGCCGAATACAAACAAAAACCGAATAATTTAGTGGAAGAGGCAACGCCATATTTTAATGATTTTGTAGATGACAAAATGGACTTTAACAGCAAACAAAAAGCCATAGCTGCACTTGAATCAGTTCAACTTGAAGACTTAATGCCTGTTTATAACAAAATGTTATTGGGTCAACAACAAATGGAATTATTGATTCAACTAAGAGGAAAAGGGTTAAAATAAATATAATTGGGTCTAAGTTAAATCCAGCTTAGGCCCAATAAATAGATCGATTGAGATCATTCTTTACCGCTTTAATCTCGTTTAAAATCCAAATATAAATTATCATTTTTCTGCAAAGCCTTCATTATAAACTATGGTTTGAAGCCATTTTTTAATCTGCCATTTATATTAAGCTAACTTTAATTCTGAATAACAAGTTAGCGATTTTTTGCATTTACACTCTTATTTGGTTCAGACACGCTATCTAGTCTTGTATGGTAAACTGGCATTAAGCTTTAAAAGGAGTATCCTCGTTTTGCGTTGCTTCATATTCGAACCCGAAAAAATATGATTTTAATTTAATCTCAACTCGGTTTAATGAATATGTTTCAAACTATCATCACCGGTGTAAAAATGACCCACTAACCGTCGCTTTAAAATTATCCTCCCTGAAGCACAATTACCGCTAACTAAATTAGAAAGTGGCGGTGAAAATGCAAGGTTAAACCATTCAATTAGTGAGAGTACACCTTAACCCGAGATGGGGTTAATTTAGGCATCCGGTTATGATTATTGCTACTATTAATTGTTATTGAGAATTCTTATCATTTGTATTGCGTTTGTGGTTATCATGACTGTATAATGTTGGCATTAAATAGATACCTATTAGGGTCTGTTGGCGTTTGGAGCACAAATTTTGTTCTAACTAGACGTTTTTTGATCGCGACGCGAGATTGATAGCATAGTTGTTCTCGGCAATATCAAGCACAGCTACTGCATTCGACTCACGCTAAGTACCAGCACCCAAAAGATCAACAAACCCTAATATCTAATAAAAATTATTGTTATAACTTTTTGAGGGCGAGATGAACGCTACACTTAAACTTTCTGCACTTGTTGTTGCTATGCAAGGTGTTATGTTAAATGCGGCTTATGCTGCAGATGAAGCTAAAACTGATGATAAAAAAATGGAAACCATTGTAGTTACAGCTACAGGGTTCGAACAAAAATTAACTCAGGCACCTGCGAGTATCTCTATTATTACAAGCGAAGATATTAAACTAGGCTCTTTTACTAATTTATTAGATGCGGTTAAACATCAAGAAGGTATCGATATTGGTTCTACACGCGATAAAACCGGACAAGGTAGTGTTAGCATGCGTGGTTTGACCGGCGAGTACACTTTATTATTGATTGATGGCAAACGACAAAATAACCATGGTGATATTTACCCAAATAACTTTGGTGGCAACACATTTAATCATCTACCGCCAGTTGATACTATTGAGCGTGTTGAAGTGATTCGTGGCCCTGCTTCTACTTTATATGGTGCCGATGCTTTAGGTGGTGTTATTAATGTTATTACTAAAAAGCACACTGATGATTGGAGTGGCTCTATGACTTTTGGTCGTAGTTTTCAGCAAAATGATGATTTTGGTGACGATGTAACGACTGATTTTTCGGTACAAGGGCCACTTATAAAAAACGTTTTAAGTTTAGGCGTACGCGGCAGTATTTATGAGCAACAAGCTTCTTCTCCTCAATTTTCACCAGCGGTTGATCCAAATGGTGAAGTGCATGTTCGTTCGCTTGGTTTTGGTAGCGGTGGCCGTACAGTCGACAGTACCAGTGAGCATTACGGTTTTAGTTTAAATTATACTTTAGCGAAAGGTCAGGAGTTGATGTTCGACTACGACAATTCGCATCAAGAGTATGATAATACGCCGCAATTTAACGTAGACACAGGCGAAATTATTTATCCGTTAGGCACAAAAGATAGTATTGAAAGCTTATGGCAAGAGAGCAAAGGTCAAGTAAATCCTCGTGCGGGTTATGCTGCAGATCAGGAATTTGACCGTGAATGGTGGTCATTAGCGTACGACGGCGAATTTGATTTTGGCGCAATATCAGCATCTGTTGCGTATGTAGACACGCAGAATAATGGGCGTACCTTACCATTAAGTGTGGCTGAACGTTTACAACTGCAAGCAATGTATGACGGGACTGGCGAATATGTAGATATGGATGAACAAACGCGTAAAGATTTAGCTGAAGCGACATTTTTACCTCGTCCGGCTCGTCCGCTGGATAGCAGTCAATACACTTATGACCTTAGATTTGATATTCCAGTTAATAACTTTGCTGGCGATCACGCTTTTGTGTTGGGTGGTCAGTTAATTGATGGTGAATTGCAAGATGGCGTATTTGGTTTAGAAAGCGGCAAACCAGGCGCAGTTCAAGAGCAAAAAATGTATTCAGTTTTTGCTGAAGATAACTGGATGATGACCAATAAATTCACTTTAACAGCCGGTATTCGTTACGATAACCACGATGTATTTGGTAGCCAAACTTCACCTCGCCTTTATGGTGTTTATGAGCTAGCCAATGAATGGACATTAAAAGGTGGGGTAAGTACAGGTTATAAAACGCCTAAAACCACAGATTTATATGATGGTGTGACCGGGTTTCGTGGTCAAGGTACTAGCCCATTTGCCGGTAACCCTGAGTTACAGCCTGAAACCAGTGTTAATTCAGAAATCGCACTTTATTGGAACCGTAACGATAACAACTTCAATATCACTTACTTTAATACCAAGTTTGAAGATAAAATTGCCAGCGGCGATACCATTAAAAGTTGTGAACAAACTAATGGTGAACGACCTTGTGTTAATTTAGGTGAGTATGATCAGCTTGGTTACGAAAGCTATAGCCAAAAAATTAATATTGATGAAGTCGCACTACAAGGGGTTGAGTTAGCAGGTCGTTATCAATTTTTACCAGGTTGGTCTGTTTATGCCAATTATACTTGGACCGATAGTGAGCAAAAAAGCGGCAGTGAAGAAGGTTTACCTTTAACGAATACCGCAGAGCATATGTCTAACGTGAACTTAAATTGGTCTGCCACTGATAACTTGTATATTTATTTGCAAGGTGAGTTTAGATCGGATCGATATCGTAGTTATGATACCCATAGTAAGCGAGAGCTCTTCTACAAAAGTTACTCTTTATTTAATTTAGGTGCACGTTGGACATTAAATGACAATGTGATGGTAAGCTTACGTGTTAACAACTTGTTGGATAGAGACTTCACCTCTTACACAACCACTTATGATGATTCAAATAATGACGGTACCTATGAGTACCTGACAGGACGAGGCGTTGTAAGTGAAGTTACCTTTTATGATGATTATAATGTAAAAGATAAATCACGTAACTTTTGGGCTAGTGTATCAGTTAGTTTCTAAGTTAAGCTACCGCTTATAAATATAGGTGAAAAAATGCAGTTTAGTTTAGGTTCGGTTAGACAATGGCATTGGGTTAGTGCAGCTTTTGCGTTGGTTGGCATGTTGTTGTTTTCGGTTACAGGGATCACGCTTAATCACGCTGCAGATATTAAAATTACACCGGATGTAAAAGTAATAGAAGTTGAGTTACCTTCAACTTTGGTTACGTCTTTAAAAAAGCGTGCAGAAAAAGCAATTGATGAAGAAGATAGCTCAGTACCCAAAGCTTTAACATTATGGTTAGCCCAAGTACATAGTGTGCAATTATCGGCTCATGCACAGGCGCAATGGAGCCAAGATGAATTATATATTGTGCATGCAGGGCCAGGCTCCGACACTTGGCTGGCTGTAGACTTTTATTCTAGTTTACTAACCTATGAAAGCACTGATCGTGGCTGGATTGCTTATTTTAATGATTTACACAAAGGCCGAGACACAGGCATAGCTTGGGGCTGGTTTATTGACTTTTTTGCCATTGTTTGTGTGATCTTTTGTGTCACTGGACTGCTGTTGTTATGTCGCCAAGCAGGACAAAGATGGATGACTTGGCCGATTACTTTATTAGGCGTAATCGCTCCGGCCATACTTTTATTGTTGTTTGTACACTGATATTGGAGTTTTAAATCTGAATGAATAAATTAATAAAATTTTTAAGTGCGGTGTTGTGTGTTATCGCGACAAGCACGGCTAATGCACAACCTAACCTTAAATTAGAAGTCGCTCTTCCGAGTTTGCAGGTTGCAGAATACCACAAACCTTATGTTGCGATATGGCTGGAAGATAGCAAACGGCAAGTGACACAAATCGCAGTTTGGTATGACGTTGAAATGAAAAATGCCAAAGGTGAAGAATGGCTAGCCGATTTACGCCAGTGGTGGCGTCGTGCTGGTCGTAATTTATCGTTACCCATTGATGGTGTTACGGGTGCAAGCAAAGGCCCTGGCATGCATACAGTGTCGACTGATTTAACGGATCTTTTAGCTAAAATGCCGGCTGGTAAATACAAAATTCGGATTGAAGCTGTACGTGAAGTTGGCGGAAGAGAATTGGTGAATATTCCGCTTACTTTGCCTTTGGATACAACAAAATTACCTTTGTCTGTGGAAGGTCGCTCTGAGTTAGGTTTGATTCGTTTAAGTGCAAAGCAATAAACGCAGCTTCTTTATAGGCTGAGCAGATTAAAAAGCATTATTCAATCACATTAAGGAATTAATATTATATGTTACCGATTAAATTGATAAAAACGGCAGTATTGCCTTTAGCATTAATACTCGTTACTTCGCAAGCAAACGCGCACAGAGCTTGGATTAAACCAAGTGAAAGCGTGTTATCAGGTGAAGAGAATTACGTCACCTTTGATGCGGCAGTTTCAAATACGTTATTTTTACCTGAGCATGTTGCTTATCCTACTAAGAGCATTGAAGCGACAGGGCCAGATGGCAAAAAACTAGAGCTGGAAAACGCCGCGACAGGTAAATACCGTTCAACTTTTGACCTTAAATTAACCCAAAGTGGTACTTATCGTATTTCGTCGGCGTCAGCTGGTATTCGAGCAATGTGGCGCGACGATGAGGGTAATCGTAAAATGTGGCCACCAAGAAGGGGCGGAACTAAAGGTGAAACTTTTGAAACTGCGGTACCTAAAAATGCAAAAGATCTTAATGTCTCTTTTAGCTCTCGTCGGGTTGAAACTTTTGTTACTTTAGGTGAGCTAAGCAAAGAAACATTAAAGCCAACTAATCAAGGTTTAGAACTAGTACCTGTAACTCATCCTAACGATTTATATGCAACCGAAACTGCGGAATTTATTATGTTAATTGATGGCAGCCCGGCAGTAGATGCTGAAGTTGAGGTGAATCGCGGCGCTATGCGTTACAGAAATGATCCCGAAACCATTAACGTGAAAACGGATGAAAAAGGTAAATTTACTGTCACTTGGCCAAAAGCAGGTATGTACTTTATTGAAGTATCTTATCAAGATGACAAAGCCAAAGCGCCAGCGACAAGTCGTCGTGGTGGTTACTCAGGCGTATTTGAAGTTTTACCGTTGTAAATATGTCTGAAAATATGCGCTTGGTTTTAGCTATATTGTTAGGGGTTGGCTGGTGCACTTGGGTTGCCATTATTTGGTGGCTTAAACGACTTAAGCAAAGTAAGCAAGATGCTAATGCAACCCATATAGTGGCTTATGCTAGTCAAACTGGCCAAGCGCGCTTAAAAGCGCAAGCTTTTTTTGAATCTTTAACTGATGCAGCTTTAGTTCCGCTGAATCATTTAACGCTAGATAAGCTGCAAAGCGCTTCTCAGGTTGATTTCTTTGTTAGCACGTACGGTGATGGTGAGCCACCTGATAATGGTCGCTCTTTTTTACGTTTATTTTCTAAGATATCAGGCAATTCCTTACAGTCTTTAAAATATAGCGTAACGGCATTTGGCGACAGTCATTATCCTGAGTTTTGTGCTTTTGGAAAACAAGTTTTTACCGAGCTCAATAAATGTGGAGCAAATGCGCTGCAGCCATTAATTTGCATTGATGCCAGCCAAGTGCAAACCCAAGATAAAAACTTTATTGCTGATTTTATTGATGTTGAGTTGCTGGAATCAACACAACTTAACCCGGGCAGCCCATTTTCAGGTTTATATTTGTTGCGTTTATCAGCAGCAAATTTAGTTTGGCAAGCCGGTGATATATTAGAAGTTATTCCCTCACACCCTGTAGCAGATAATGAGCTGCCTTCACCTCGCAGCTATTCAATTGCCAGCGCGGATAGTCGCTTTGTTGAAAATAATGAAATTAAGCTCATTGTTCGTTTGTTAACTAAAGACGACGGCCAGTTTGGTTTGGCTTCAGGATTTTTAACGCAAAGCTGCCAAATAGGCGATCAAATAAAAGTTAAAGTGCGGGCAAATCCTGCTTGTCAGTTAAAGTCTGAACAGGCACCTTTGTTATTAATTGGTGCTGGCAGTGGTTTAGCTGGGTTAATTGGGCATATTGAACAGCGTTATTATTTTGATGACGCAGGACCCGTATGGTTAATTTATGGCGACCGTGATCCAGAATTTGATTGCACTATGCAAGCTGAATTAGAGTGGTGGCAGCAACAAGGTGTATTAACTCGGGTTGATCGTGTGTTTTCTCGCGCTAAATTACCTTGTTCGAAAGCAACGCCAATTTATGTGCATGATGTGCTGATTAAGCATGCTGACGAGGTTTGCCAATTTATTGATAAAGGTGCCGATGTTTATGTGTGCGGTAGTCTTGAAGGTATGGGCAAATCTGTTGATCAGGCCCTAGCTAAAATTTTAGGTGAAGATGGCAAGAACGACTTGCTCGTTTCTGAGCGTTACCATAGAGATTTATATTAAACTGGGTTGAAGTTGTTTAATTTTAGGAGCTGTTTGATTATAGTTATCTAACTGAATCCTAAGGGAACACATTTTAAGAGAGCACGTTTTGCAAAAATTAATTTTGATTCGTGGTTTACCCGGTTCCGGAAAATCGACCTTAGCTCAAACATTGGATGCAATTCACCTTGAAGCTGACCAGTATTTTATTAATAGGCAAGGCGAATATCATTATGATCCCCAGCTATTAAAGAAAGCTCACCTTTGGTGCCGGCAACAAACTGAGTTTTATTTATCACAAGGTGAAGATGTCGTGGTCGCTAATACATTTGTACGCCATTGGGAAATGGCTGATTATAAAAAATTAGCCCAAAAATATCAGGCTGAATTACAAATTTTAGTATGTGAAGGTCAGTGGCCTAATATTCATGGTGTGTCAGCTGAAACGATTAAAACAATGAAGAAACGCTGGCAAGATTAGCCGCTCAAAGCGGATTAATTAAAGTTTTCCCGCCAAAATATCACCTTGTCGCTGCCACGGTACAATCCCCAAATTAACTCTGAACTAATTTGAGTATCTAAATTGTTATCGCCATTCCAATCGTATTGTAGATAGGGTAATGAGGTTAAATCAATTTGGCTTGATAGGCTCCCTGAATTATTAGCGCCGGGTGCAGCAAAATTAAAATAAAACTGACCGCTTGTGCTGGATACCTGATTTGAGGATGTATCCGGTGATAATAAGTTAACGGTTTTATTTGTATTTAAGCTGTAACTGTTTTGCCAGTTATCACCCAGATTATGGCCGCTGCCACCAAAGGTAAAAACACTGGAATCCATTTGTGTTTGGTTGTCATTATTTGCAACCATCCAGCCAGCAGCAGTGTAATACTCAATATAAACAGGCAAGTTAAGTGTATCTGTTTCCGGGCCAAAATTATTGCTTGTAGTTAAACGGCCCGCATAAATTGTTGCAGCCACGGGCTGTATGTCTTTGGCTTGTGAGTTGCTTATTTGGTTATAGTCCTGATCAACAAAAAAGTCACTGTTAAATCTTAAGCTAATATCACTTTCAAACGGGACTTGCTCGGCATTAGCAGCAGTTTTGGTGTAACTAAAACTGTCATCGGATGAAAATTGATAGCTGTAACTACCATCGTTATTATCGCTTAGCAAACCATTGTTAAAGCTTGCTGTTAAGAGTTTGCCACTGGCGCTGGTTGCTGACATATTTGCAGGGGCAAAGGCCAGGTTAGCGCTATTAAGGGCAGGCGAATAATTATATAAAGTTTCACCTTTAGCGTTTTCTGCCAGCACCATTACAGTGGGCGTCTGGTTTAAAGCGTAACCAAAGTTTTGTCCTAAATAACTAAATGTGCCTATGGTTTCGTTAAATGCCCCCTGAACTCGGGTATCGGTAAATCCGTTTGGCAGAACATCTGAGGCTTGATAAATGCTTAATTTGGCTGGGATAAATAACCCTAATTCAATAGGGTTAGATGAAATTGTGATCCCTGAGTTAAGGTAATTTGTATCCTGAAATGCCAGTTGATATTGTCCGGCTTCATTGATTTGAGCCTGATTAAAGACAAACTCGCCATTATTAAAGATAAGATTATTGGCTGTAGAAAATACCGCAGCAGATGTTTGCGCCGACGAGGTTTGAGCATTATTTGCGTAGTTTAAATTGGCTTCAACGCCTTGGTAAGTCGCGCCATTTGGTACATTTCTGCTAAATTTTAGCTGTAAGTTATCAGGCTGATAATTAGGTGTAATTTGACCATCGCTACATTGAGCAGACAATTTATAGCTAAAGTCAGTTGCAGCTTGTTGTGCATTGGTATTACTGCCGGATAATACCAATTTCGTGGGCACTAAGGTTAATTGGCCACTGCTAGTTTGTAATATGTTATCTGGATCCGATGCGGTTATGCTGATTTGTCCGGCATCTGCATAATCAATACTCAATTTGGCGGTGGATGTACTATCAAAGGTCAGAATTTTAGTTTTTTCAATACCCGCACTTAATACTAAATTATTAATGCTGACTTGCGTATTATGAGGGTTTGAAGCTGGGTTAGCATAGTTAAAGCTCAGGTTGACGTTTTTTCTACCTCGCCATGCGGGAGCGCAGTTTAAACTTTGATCTGATTTTAGTGCCTGCACAGTTAACCTGGCTGAGCTGCAGCTGGTGGCACTAGCACTGCTTACAAATAAAGCGGAATCACTAAAATTAATTTGGCAATTGCTTAAACTTCCGGATGCTAGTTTGCATTGAACTGGTGCGCTGGGAGATAACGCCGATAAACTTAAACTGGCGGTTAACTCGCCTGCTTGGGTAAAGTTAATGGCTTTACTGCCCGTAAACGCATTGGCATCAATTGCAGTTAAATTATTAGAGATAGACTTATTTAAAGTGGCACTGCTCGGCTCTGTTGCGAGCTGACTGCAGGCCGAATCAAGGCAGGCTTTTACCGTTACATCAGCCCCTTTACAAGACAGCGCTGTAGCTGGGTGAATAATTTCATAATGGTCGATTGTTTCGCCAGAGTTACTTTGACCCGGTGTGCTTTCACAGTCTGAATTCCATTCACTGGCATCTGCTGAACCATCTTCAATAGCGCAGGCCGTGGCTTTATTGCCGGGGGGCTCTATTTGGGTGGAGGCGTTGGGCGCATCTGTTAAGCAATCTTCCCATTCGTTTTCATTGCCGTTGCCTTGTTGATATTTTAAATAATGAACCAGTTGACCTTGAGCATCTAGCAGCAATATTTCTTGAAAGTTGTTGTGCCAATCAATTTCGTTTTTATCAAATAAAAAAGTGGATGCCACTTCGTCAAAATCAGAATTATTAGTATTTTCAGCAAAAATTAAAAAGTCACCCTGATTGAAATATTTATTGCTGGTAAATAATGTAAACTCAAATTGGCTACCTTTTTTTGCGCCATGGGCTTTTATTTTCCAGTTTTTTAAGTTGATACTGGTAGGCGTATCTTTAATATAAAGCTCAATCCAGCTGTTTTTATTTTCAATGTGAAACTCATTTATACTTGCTTTCATTGTATTTGAACCTATAGCCGGACAAGTGGAAACTGGAGGAGGACTACTTTCACAGGCATCACCAAAATCAACTTGGTTAGGGTTACCTGCATATTCGACAGTGGCATCTATTATTTCCAAGTTACGAACAGCCATTCTACCTGTAAATTTTGAAATACTATTTTCTATTTTTACATTTCCATTAGAGTTATTTCCAACATAAAGAAAAGCGGATACTTGAGCGCCAGCGAGAAGTTTAACCCCATAACTTTCACTGTTTTTTTTGGCATGAACATAGATAACAACATTGTTCGGTGAGCCGTTTATGTTTATACCTGAGTTGGAGTTTCGGACAAGGATATAGTTTTTCACGTGCAATCGTACGTTCCCTTCTCCTCTACTGCTGTCAAATTCAATAGCCCCTCCATCTAAAGTAAGGGTTTCAATATAGTAATCTCCCGCTGGCAGTTTCAATTTACTATTACTGTTTCTTACCACAAGAGATTTCATTTTATATATACTATTAGCTGATTGAACGGTGGCAGCAGTTCCATCTATGGTAACTTCTTTATAATTTTGATTTGAAAGGATTTTAGAACTGCTATTGTTGTTTATGGTTACATTGCCTCCGCGAGATTGAGATTGAAAAGTTGGCAGCTCGATTGTAGGGTTTGAATTGCCACTAATTCCACATACTTGATTTGCACCGCACGTATTTTTATATTCGCTTTCGTTATTGGGTAACGTAATTGAATTAAAAGGGAGTTGGTCATAATTCGGGTCGTTAAGAATGCGTGATATTGAATTAGTCATAGTTAAATGACCAGTTTCATCATGACTGGCTACAGCTCCACTAAACACTTGGCTGCAAAAAGGGGCTGCAACAGATATAAATGAAACTAAACCAAGCGATATAATGCCAGTTAAAAACGAGAGTAATTTAAGGAGGTTCATAGCTCAATGGCCTCAATTTCGAGTTTTCGGGATGTGCTTAACTCTGAATGATTGCATTTGCTTTTTGCAGTAATGACAAATAAATCTTTATTATTGTTTACGTCAACCCTGGTTTCACAATTTAACGTAACTGAACAGCTTTTAAATGCATTTATATTAGGTAAAGATATTGGGTTTGGGCTGGCTTTAACAGCGGTACAAGTCGCTGAATTTTGTGAATTGAGTGGGTATAGGCGGCTTAGTCCAACTTCTAATCCAGTTTGCGCTGCTAATAATGCACGTGTACCTACCACTTCGTAGGCTGTATTTATACCGCCTACATTAATAGTCCGTAAAATCCCAGCCAGTAGCACCGCCATAAATACAATAATAAATAGCCCGGTGACCAGCATGCTACCGGATTGCTTTGATTTAAATGATAAAATAGCGGGTTTATGGCGCATTGGGCACCTGCACGAGATGATAAAAAAACATATCTTCAGTATTGTCTGTAAAGCGCGAAAATTTCAAATAAAGTGCAACTTGGGCGTGTCGAATTAAACCGCTAGAATCCAGCCTGAACGGTGGCTCTGTAGTTAATTGATTACTGACGTCTTGAGCCATTAAATGATAACTCACTCCAGATAAGGCTTTTAATTGTGTAGGATTGTACTGATTAACCCCTGCTGAATAACCTTGATAGCGATATATTTTATTATTTTCTAAGCAATAGCTAACTGGAGTTTGCCAAATATAATAGCGCTTAGCTGGCGAACCCGAAGCAAAATTAATATTGTTAGCAAAATTAATTTGCTGACTATCATCATCGGTTTCAACGGCTTCCACTGAATTGATACGATAAGTTTGCTGATTTAAAACGTTATAAACCTTATCTGGGTTGGTAGGGTAAATACTAATATTTTGGCCACTGGCTAAGGTATTACCCGTTGAAGGGCTGATGAGGCTGAGTTTATTATCACTGCTGTTAACCGGAATGGTTAAATAATGACCACTGGTAATAATAGGGACATATTCAAGGCAAGCGTAATTCGCAGACGCATCGGTTTTAACTCTTAAACTGTAAGGCAAGGCGTTTCTTAATTCACGGGTTAAACGCTCTACAATAAACCGGCTATCATCCAGCACGCGCTGGCGCTCGGTAACGTCAACATAATACTGAGCGCCCCAACCTAAAAAACGGGCGCTAAATGTACCCACAATAGCCAAAATTACAATCACTAAGATGAGTTCTATCAAGGTAAAACCGCTGGATTTTGGTCGGGTGGGTAAATACATTAATAGTTACCCTTATAACTGGCGAACTGAGTTTGATTACCAAGCGGATCCGTTATGTTGATTTGAATGAGCTTGAATTGACTTATGTTTGAATCGGCAATGCCATCAAAATTAGCATCGTAAAATACCACTACCTTAACTCTAAATTTTTGATAGGCTTGGCTTAACTCAGCATTCTTGGCAATATTCAAATTAACGATATTATCGCCACTTGCATCTAAGCCGTTGTAATCATCTATATCATCAAATTCACTGCGGTTATTTTCAGCAGCATCTGCTTTTAGTGTATTTGGCAATGAGCAATCAGGGGCCGCAGTATCATTGCTGCTACAGCGAATATAACCGCCAGAACGGTTTGAATTCTCATCAAAAGATTTTGCTAAAATTTCATTCATTAAAGCAGATCCTAACTCACTAGCTCTAACTTGATGCCAAGGGTCGGCCGCAAAGCGGCTGCTATTTTGTAAAACACCGGTGAAAAGTAACATCGCAGTCGCTATCAGCATAATGCCAATAATTAATTCAATTAATGTAAAGCCAGTTGGTTGCTTAGCTGTGTTTAACTTCATAGGTGGATATAACCCTGAGGCTCTATATAAATTGTTTGGGATTGACTGTTGAGCGTCAGCGTAATTGAGCAACCTGATAGGCAGTTGCTTTCAGGCACACCTAATGAATTAAACGTAATTTGAAAATACTGGTTGATTGGCGCGCCGTTGGCTTTAAATTTCAGTTTAGCTTGTGTGGCTTCAGCCTGGCTTAGGCCTAAATAATCCGGTGTAAAAGTGTTTGGTAAAATTTGTGAGTCACAATTTTGAGTTTGCTGACCAAAGCGGGTGGCGTTTATCAGAATTTTATAACAGCCATCGGTCTGGGAATTTTGCATTGATTGCAATTGATTATGACGCAATACCGATAATAACCTGTCTCTGGCTTCGGTTAAATTTGAGCTGCGATCAATCAAAGAGAGTTTAGGTAAGGCAATGGCAGATAATATGCCAATTAAAACAATGACAACAACAAGTTCTATTAAGGTGAAGCCGCAGCGATCTAGTCTCATATTTTCGCTTATATAGTGGCTAAGCTTTGTTGGATATCTAAAATGGTATATTAAGTTAAAGAGGGAAATATCCCTCTTTAACTATTGGTTTTATTTATGAGCAAACTTTTGCAACAGTTGCAGTGCTGCTTGCATCAGCTGCTTCAGTGTAGGTGATAGTGCAATCATCTTTTTTTAGCGTATATGTGCTTGTAGCTGCGCTAGCATTGCCAGGTGTCCATCCTTGAGGAAGGTCTATTATTTTGCCTATGCCCAAGCTGCTTGCTTCAGGATAGCCAAACACCATTTCAATAGTGCCTAAATTTGAATCACTCACATCATCGTCTGCTGCAGTGCTGCTTGAAACAAGCGCTTTACCATGGGTCATTGACATTGCACTCGTAATTGAGCCAACAATCCCATCAGCAACTGCTCCATTTGCTTCATCCTGAACCCCTATAAATTTAGGTGCAGCAGTCACTGCTAAGATGCCTAAAACGACAATAACGACAATTAGTTCGATTAAGGTAAAACCTTTATTACTTCTCATATAACACCTCATGTAATTTGTTAAGTTGAATTTAGTTTATTTGGTATTTAATTGCTATCAAAGTTTTTCTTTAATTTTGCTAGCAATCGCAAATTATTTTGTTTAATGTTACAAATTAAGTTAATTATTACTAAATACGCTGACTTGTCCGGTTTGTGGTAAATATTCAAAGCCATTGCCAATATTTGTACCGCTAGGTGCCGCGCTATTACTTTTTACGGTTTGCACTAAATAATACAGGCAAGTGCTTTGTCCGCCGCTGGTACCCGTTGTTGTGTAATAGTCGTTTTCAGCAAAACTGGCTGAATTGTTGCCACTAAAGCCGGTGGTTATTTTAGGCGAGCTTTGCAAAATACTGATAAAAATCGCTTGGCAATCAGTGGCGGTTAACGCATTGGCGCTTGAATTTGAATCATTTTCACCACCTGTTGGGTAACCTCTGCTTGGATCTACTGCAACCACTACACCATCTAAATTAACGGTCGCAGCGCTGTCGCCACCAGATGAACCCGGTCTGCCTTCTAATTCCCATTGTGAACGCACTAAACCTACCGCAGTGGCAAAACCACCTGCTACGCCTTCAACGGTGGCATCTTCAGCGTCATCTGTCACACTTAATAATCTAGGCAAAGCGGTCGCAGCCAATAAACCTAATATAATGATCACTATGACTAATTCAACCAGTGAAAAACCCGTTTGTTTAGTGTTTATTGCTTTCATATGTCACTCCTTGGTTGTGGTAGGTTACCTGACCCTGTTTCATTTGGTAGGTTAATACCTGTGACTGATTCAATTGATAAATGCAGGTATGGTTATTGTACCGGACCGTAATGTTTTGATGAATAATTTCTAATGGTTGTTTTAGTAAGTTTTGCCATAGTTTGGCGCAGCCTGCGCTATTATTTGGTGATATATCAGGCCAGCCCCGATTGTTCATTTTTATTTTAGTAAAATCGGCTAAATTTTCTAAATCGGCATATATTTTTATACTGGTTGGCCGAGCCATTCTTAACCATTCTACGTGTGCTAAGTTGACGGCGTTATTAAAATCTTTGCTGATTAATTTAAAGCTAGCATAGGTCACATTATTTTCTGTTTCGTTAAACTCAATTAGCCATACCATTGATAAACCTAAGCTAATACTAATAGCGAGTATCAATTTAAATACAAAATAGCTATTTTGTTTAACGGGCGGTACGCGCGGCCTTAGTTTCATTAGCGACCCTTAATTGCGCCCATCATATTCCACATTGGCATAAATATGCCAAGCGCTAAAATTAAAACCATGCCCGCTACAATAGTAATGAGTATAGGTTCAATTTTTGCGGTTAGGCTTTTTAAATCAAAATCGACCTCTCTGTCATAAAAATCAGCTACTTCAGTTAACATAGTATCAACTTGTCCGGTTTCTTCACCTACTGCGATCATTTGCATTACTAGCGGGGTAAATAGGTTGCTAGCATTAGCGGTTCGTAGCAGGCTTTCACCGCGCTCAATGCCTTTTCTCATACTGAGTATTTTGTCGGCCATATAAGCATTGTCGACAGATTCGGCCACTAAATTCAGCGCTTGGGTTAGCGGCACGCCAGATTGCAGCATCATCGCGAAAGAGCGAGCAAAACGAGATAAGGTTGAGCGTTCAATAATGGAACCTACAATTGGGATTTTAAGCTTTATTTTATCCCATTTGTAACGCCCGCTGCGGCTATTTACGTATCGTTTTATGGTAAAGATGCAGGCAGAGATCGCTACAATTAATAAAGGCCAGTGATGTACAAAAAAATTAGAGCTGCCTACCAAAAATTGAGTTGTCCATGGCAGTTCAGAATTAAATTTTGCAAACATAGCTGCAAATGTGGGGATGACAAATAAATTCATTAAAAAGATGGCGATCACAATCGCCAATAGTACAAACATTGGGTAGCGCATTGCCGATTTGATTTGTTTGCGGGTTGACTGCTCTTTTTCAAAGTACTCGGACAACAGCAAAAATGCTTCGTCTAATTTACCGGTATTTTCCCCGACATTGATCATACTGATAAATAAGCGAGAGAATATTTTTGGATGGGCGGCGAGCGCAGCTGAAAGCGCACGGCCTTTTTCAAGCTCTGTATTTACTTTTTGCAAAGCTTGTTTGAGCCTGACTGAATTGGTGGTATCCGCTAATCCATTCATGGCTCTTACAATCGGAATGCCTGCTTTAACCAACGAATACATTTGGCGCGAAAACATGCCTAGATCTTCCAAGCTGACATTTGGAATAAACCACTGTGAAACATCAAAGTTTTGATTTGTCTTTGCTTTGTTTGTTTTGCTGAGCTCAATATGAAGCGGGGTAATATTACGCTTTATTAAATTGTCAGCTGCTGCCGCTTCATTAATGGCGTCAACCGTGCCACTGACTTCTCTGCCTGCTAATTTGCCTGTATACGAAAAATTAGCCATTATTTAATCCGCTTGAATTTGAGGTTCGGCTGATTGCTGAGCGTATTTATCCAGCTCGGCAATGTTTTCAACTAGCTTTAACACCTCAGCGACAGAGGTAACCCCAGTTGTGGCATAATCTAATGCTGCGGCAGCTAAGCTTTTATAGTGAGGGCTGAGTTTAGCAAAATGAGAAAATGCTTCAGTATCGTCTCGTTTTAGTGCATTCATCATGTCTTCATCAAGCTCTAACAATTCAAACACCCCAATTCGTCCGCGGTAACCAACATAGTTACAGGCTTGGCAGCCTGTTCCTTCGACAAAGGTTTGCTGGCTGATGTCGTTACGAGCAATCCCGGTTAACCATACTTTTTCATGAGGTTCTGGCTGATATTCAGTTTTACAGTCTTCGCATACTTTTCTAATTAATCGCTGGGCGACTATGGCTCTGAGCGAGCTGGCGACTAAATAGCCGGGTGCGCCCATATCAATTAATCTAATTGCGCTGCTGACAGCATCATTAGTATGTAGCGTTGATAAAACTAAATGGCCGGTCAGTGCACCACGTAAACCAATTTCAACTGTTTCGGTATCCCGCATTTCGCCAACCATAATAATATCAGGATCCTGACGCAATGCGGTTCTTAATACGCTCGCAAAAGAAAGGTTAATTTTGCTGTTAACTTGTACTTGATTGATTCTGGGCAGGCGGTACTCAACCGGATCTTCAACCGTAATTATTTTATGGCTGGATTGATTCAGTTCGCTTAAAGCGCCATAAAGCGAGGTAGTTTTACCTGAACCGGTTGGGCCTGTGACTAAAATCATACCGTGTGGACGTTGTAGTACATTTCTAATTCGCAGTAAAATGTCATCAGGCATACCGGTTTGTTCAAGTGATAATATGCCGCCAGATTGGTCAAGCAAACGCATTACAACAGATTCACCATGCTGAATTGGCATGGTCGACATCCTAATATCTATGCTTTTTCCACGAATCCGAATATTAAAGCGACCATCTTGAGGCAATCGTTTTTCTGAAATATCTAAACCCGCCATAAGCTTTAATCGCAACACTAATGCTTGAGCGATGCTGGCTTCATTTAAAATCGATTCTTGTAAAACCCCATCAACACGTTGCCGAATTCTTACGGCTCGTTCGTCTGGCTCAATGTGAATATCTGAGGCCTTTACCTGAACGGCATCTTCAAATATGGTGTTAAGAAGCTTAGCAACAGTAGCTTCTTCTTCATCACCTGCCTGAGCAAAGCCGCCTAAATCAAAATCTTCAGTTTCGCTATATTCGTTTTCAAGTTGAGATGCGAACGATTGAATATCGGCCGTTCGTCGATATAGACTATCAAAAGCTTCTAAAATTTGGCTTTCACGCACAGCTACAATTTGAATATCTTTATCCACTAAAATGCCAGAGATAGCATCAATTGCATTAATGTCTGCCGGGTCGCTCATGCCAATGGTGTAGTGTTTATCGTCTTCTTCTATTAATAAAGTACGATTGCGTCTGGCTTGTACCTCTGGGACTTTTCGCACCAGTTCAGGCTTAATTCGCTTTTGTGAAATATCCCAATAAGGCACATTAAGCTGCTGCGCTAAAAAAGTTAATAATTGACGCTCAGATATTGCGCCTGATTCAGTTAATGTAGACCCCAGCTTTCGGCCTGATGTTTTTTGTTGCTCCAATGCTGTCGTTAATTGGCCTTCGGTAATAATACCTTCATCAACTAATAAATCACCGAGCCGCTTTTTGAGTTTAGGTTTCATCATGGCTGTAAACTCGCTAATTTTTGCTGAATAAACTGACGAGAGGCTTTGCTCAAACCTCCTAAATTAAAGGCTTTTTGGTAATGGATAATGGCTTGCGCGGGCAGTTCTGCTTGTTCTGCCGCAATAGCTGCGCCTAATTGCCAGTTGGCTTGCATAGAGTTAATACTTAGTAATGCTTGCCAGTTTTTTAAGGCTTGTTTAGCTAAGTTAAGCTGCTGCGCTAATGACGCTTTTAATTGGTAAAAACCTGTGTTGCTGCTAATGGGTGGATGTTGGTTTTCAATGAGTGTCCATGCTAGATCGGGTTTGTCCATTTCTAATAAAATGCGAGCAGCTAATAAATGATAAGCCAAATGGTCAGGGTAACTTTTTATGCCTTGCTGAAGTACTGCAAGAGCTGCTGGTAAATTTTGCTCTCCGTAACGAATGCTCATCCATGTGATTCTGGCTTTGTGTAAGTCTGGCTGCAAAGTTAAAGCGGATTGTAATAATTGTTCGGCTTTTACAAATTGTCCTTTGTCTAATAAGGCTTTTGCTTGTTCTAATTTATTGTGGGCAATTTTAGTATTAGATTGTTGAGTTGGATTTATGCTCATAAAACGATCGTCTTGCTGGTTTGACGCTTTATTTATATTGTCAGTCGCAGCCTGGGTTGAAGTTTTTAGCTGATTATTTATGTTAACGAAGGCGTCGTCAGTTGCTGGTGGTGTGGTATTTTTAGCTGTGTTTTTAACCGTCTCAGTATTATTAGCTGAGATATCATTTTGCTGAACTGGGTTATTTTCAGAAGCGTTTGAACTTGTATTTACAATCGGATCTGTTTTCAAACTGGCCTGCGAGTTTGAATTTTGGTCAGGGTTTTGAATAGAGCTTGGGGGCTCTTGTTTGCTTGTCTGGGCTGCTTGATACATAACAGCAGGCACCAAGGCTTTTTTTGCCGCCTTCGCTAAATTTTGTTGGGTGTTTTCATCTTTAATGGTCAGCGGTTTAAGCGAGGTTTTTTCGGGTGCCTGTGAGGTTATATCCCGATTATTCATTTCAGCAAGTGGGTGGCTTGGTTGCGTCGACTCAGGCTGTTTTAGCCAGTTGGCAATACCTAGTCCGGTTATAACTATAACCAAAGATATAATGGCAAATAGCCAATAGCGATTTTTAGAAGCGGCGGTTTGCTCTGGCTGCACCGGAATTTTTGGATAATCTACGCCCGGATCAGCTTGGTTCGATTGACGTTTGTCCAAATCTTTCAGCATTTGGTTGATTACACTCATCAAAATGCTCCAGCTGATAATTTAAGACTTAGTAATACAAGCACAATAACAGCAAGGCTAGCAGCTGTTAATAAGCCCATTTTTTTTAAAGCTAAGGTGTTTATATGAGTTTTGTTGGTGCTGATGCCTGTGTCTGAACTGGCCGCTTTAACATGTTTAAGTTCTACATTTTGCTTGCCTTCACCATAAGCTAACATTAAGCATTTATGTGCAATAATATTAACAATTCTAGGGGTGCCTTGAGTGAGCTGATAAATACTTTTGCATACAGGCTCTGAAAAAACAGGTAAGCCTTTAAAGCCTGCCACAGTCATCCTGTGATGTAAGTAAGGCTGAATTTGAGTTTCTGACAACGCACTTAATTTAAATGAAAAAGTAATACGTTGTTTTACTTGCCGCAAGCTATGTTTGTTGAGCTTTTCGTCAAGCTCAGGTTGGGCAAATAAAACCAGCTGAATTAATTTTCGGCTTTCGGTTTCTAAATTGGTAAATAAACGTAAAACTTCAAGGCTCTCTTCTGGCAGTACTTGGGCTTCATCTAATATTAAAACTAGAGTTTTGTTTTGTTTTGATATATCTAATAGTGCTTGCTGAATTAATTGAGTTAATTGTGCAGAGTTTATTTGATCGCAATGAATTCCAAGCTCTTGTGCTAACGCCAATCTAAGTTCATCAGGTTGCAAATAAGGGTTGGGAATATAAGCGGTCACAAACTCAGCCGGAATATCATTCATTAACTTGCGGCATAACAAAGTTTTACCCGTACCAACTTCACCTGTCACTTTAATAAAACCTTCACCCATTTTTAGGGCGGTTAATAAAGTTTGTAGTGCTTCATGGTGGCTGGGTAGGCCCAAAAAAAACTGAGTATTTGGCGTTAAGGTAAACGGCAGCTCTCGCAAACCAAAATGGTATAAGTACATTAATATTCCTCTATTGATACCATTTATCTAATAATTCAGATGAACGCTGTAATTGTTCTTGCCAGCTACCTTGTCCCACGACCGTAGGTTTGATCATAATGATCAATTCTTTCTTTTGGGTTTCTTGAGAAATAGAACTAAATAAGTTACCTAATCCCGGAATATCACCTAATAAAGGCACACTCGAGCTTTTATCTGAGGTTATCGTTTGCATTAAGCCCCCAATAATGACAATTTCACCAGACTTAGCTTTAATTATGGTGTCCGATTCTCTGACATTACTTTGCGCGAGTGGTAGGGTGAAATTTTGCTCATTTAACGTCACCACTTTTACTTGCTCACTGGTATCAATCACAGATGGGTGAACATGTAAAATGACGCTGCCGGCGCTATCAATTTGCGGCGTGACATCTAAGGCGATACCACTAAAAAAAGGTTCTAGTTCAATATTGGGTGAGGAGGTTGTCGCTGTGCCAGTTACTGTGGTTGTTGATACATTGGTAACAAAATATTCATCTGTGCCAACTTTTATCACTGCTTTTTGGTTGTTGGCGGCTGTGAGTCTTGGGCTAGATAATACCTGAACATTACCTTGAGTTTTTAATAGTTTTAATAAGCCGGAAAAATCACCATTATTAAATGAGATACTCGTTACGCCAGCTAGCGCATTGCTAATGTTATTGCCTAACGCTGTACCGGTCCGGGTAGACCCAACCTCGGTTGAATCAACTGAGCCTAAAATGGTTTCCCATTGAATACCTTGTTGGTAAGCATCGCTTAAGCTGACTTCAATTACTTTTGCCTCTAAAATAACTTGCCGCTGCATTTGCTCTTCAGTGGCTTGTAAAAATGAGCGAATACTTCGTAATGCTTCTGGCTGTGCACGAACTGTAATCAAACCTGCTTGCGGATTAACAATAATATTCGCTTTTTCATCTTCGCCGACTAAGCCTTTTAAAGCATTGGTTAAATCTTTCCAAAAATGATTTTGGTTAGACGAAACAATTCGAGTGCCATTATTTAATAAACTACTGGACTCGACGCTATTGTTGTTTTCAAATTGTTGGCCAGCTAAACCTAAGCCTGAATTTGAGTTGGCATATGAATTAGAGCTTAAATTGTTTCCACTCTGGTTATTGGTTGGGTTGCTAACACCACCAGATTGAATGGATGTATAAGACACACCATTGCGTTGCATGGCTAAGTAATTAACAGAGAAAGTTTCTGTGCGAACGCCAGCTGGATAAACTTTTAATAACCGGCCTTTTAATTGGATGTCGTAACCATAAATATCTCCAATGACTTCAATAACTTCAGGTAAGCTAACGCCTTTTAATGTCAGGCTAATGTCGCCGGTTACTTTTGGGTGAACCACAATATTAAGCGGGGTGTCTGAAACTAAACTTTGAAAAAAAGCACCAACTGGTACTTGGCTCGCATCAATATCATAGCGTTTTTCTTGTAACTGGGGTTGATTAGACAAGTTATTAATTTGTGGAATAAGGTCGGCTAATACTTCTTTTGGGATTTCAGTTTTGGCTTGAGACTGAGTTGGTTCATTTAAACTTTTTTCAATTTCAGGGTCGAGTTTTGTAGATGAGCAAGCGAGTAAGCTACTTATTAGTGAAAATACCAGCAAGCTGTTTAATAATGTTTTTTTATTATATTGAACGGAATTTTGACTCTGCATTTAGTTAAATGCTCCATTAACTTCAGTTTTAATTTTGTTGGCTCTTAAGGTCAAAGTTTGTGCTTTATTATTAACTAGAATAACAACAGCGTCTGGCAAAATTTGCCTTAATTTAACTTGTTTCGTTAGCCACTGGCCTGCTAGATAGCTTTTACCATTAATAATAGCGGTTTGTTTATTACTGCTATATGTTACGGCTTGTAGCTGCCAGTTTTGTTTTTTTTGAACACTTTGACTAGCGGGTGAGGTTGCTGCACTGAATGCAGGCTGAGTCGGATCTTTACCGAGCTTTTGCTCCGCATGAACCAAATTAAAGGTTGAGCAAAGTAAATAACAGCCCATTAGTGCGAGTGAAAAGCGGGTGCTGATGTTCATAAGCTTACAAAACCCTCAGATAAACTTAAGGTAATCAATTTTAACTCAAGTTGAGCGGTTGGATATTGGCCAACTTGGTAATTAAATTGTTGCCAATAAAAGCGCCAAGGTAGCTGTTCGGCTTGTTGTAAAAATTGATGGATATCATGATAATTTCCTTCAATAGTGAGCAAAATACCTTGTTGGTATAAACCAATTGAGCTTTTACTTACGGCTAATTCAGTTTTTGGTAATTGATTATTAGGCTCTATAAAGTCATTTTTATTTGGTTTTGCTAGCAAATTAACGGCAGGCAAAGATTGTAATTTAAGGAGCTTTAGTGAGTGAGTTTGGCTAAGCATAGCCTCTAACATTTGACTCATTTGTTGCGCTTGAACTAACTGGTCGCTAATTTGGTTGATTTCTTGCTCGGCGAAACTTAGTTTTTTTTCTAATCCTGAAATTTGTTGTTTTAGTGGTAGGTTGATATCCACTTGCAGTGCCTTTTTATATTCACGGGCGCTGCTTTCTAGTTGGCTTAGCTCTGTATTTAGTTGTGTTAATTCAAGCTTACTTTGCGATAAATCAGTTAAATGCGGTTCAATAAAAAAAGTAAAGCCAATATAACCTATCCCAACAATGGTAGATAATAAAATTAAAACTTTTTCTCGAGTACTGAGTTCTGAAAATTGTTTTTCGTATGCGCTAAATTGAGTTTTCCATGCAGTAAAGCTCATTTAGTTTACCTCTGGCTCAATTAAGCTAATCACATTAAAGGTGGTTAGGTTTTTGTTTTCTATATTACTTAATTGCAAATTATTAAACGCTCGGTCATTAAAATAGGTTGATTGCTCGAGTTTTTGCAACCACTTGGGTAGTAACTGAGCCTGTTGGGTTGCGCCTGCTAGTTCGATTTGATCATCGCTAAAGCTGATTTTGTTAAGCCAGATTCCCGTGGGCATGGTTTGTGATAAATCGGCCATGAGTTGTGAGTATCCGTTTATTTGGTTTTGACTTCTGTCTTGAATTTGCTGAGTTATTTGTTGTTTAATTTCAATTTTCTTTTGTAGCTGGACAATAAGTTCAGTTAATTTCGGATCCAATTTTCGGCTTTTTAGCGCGTTCTCAAATTCACTAACCAGCGCTCGTTTCTCAGCTACCAATATGCGCATTTTCGTAAGTGACTGTTGTTTTTGTTGAGCTTTTTGCGCACTGGTAAAAGCAAAAAATATAACTAATAACGTGATGATGACAGTAAGCATTAACGCTTTTTTTAGCGATATAATTTGTTTTTTTTGTTTGAATTCATCAAAATAAAAATTCACGTTATGTTTCATTAATACGTTCCCCGTATTAATTCTTGGGCTGCGCCCACCGCAGGATAAAAGCCATGTTGGTTTTCAGTTGTTTCAGGTAGTTCATCGACAACTCTGTTTTTGAGTGGGAGCACTGGCATGGTAAAATTTTCGCCAATTTTATCAATTAATAGTGGTTCAAACATAGAGCTGACTGAAATATAAATTCGTTTTACGGGGGCTTGTCTTAATTGGCTCTCAAAATAATCAAGTGAACGTTGAATTTCAATACTCAGGCTATCAATTGCGCCTTGGTTTATTTCAAACTCTGTATATTGATTGAGTTTGCTAAAGCCTCTAATTCGTCTAAAAAAGTAAAGCTGTCCATCTTTTACGATTTGCATCAGCAGCTCTTCGTTAGGCTGATGAATCACTAGCATGGATGCTTCTTGCACATCGATAAATAAGTCTTGATAAGCAAGTTCGTCAATAGTTATTCGCTGGATTTGATGGCAATAGCGTAAACAAATATCGATAACCGGTTTTATAAAACTGAGCTTAGCGGCCACTAAATTCACTTTGTTTTGGCCAAACATTTGAATTGGCATATCAAAATAATCTATCGCTACATCTTCTAAATTAGTTGATAAATAATCTTTTGCTGAATATCGTATCGCGTTGGGTAGCTCGCTTTCATTTACATCTGGTTTATCAACAATCAGCATTTGATATTGATCGCTTGGCAACACAATACTTACCACTGACTGTTTTAATAATGGGTGTTGTAAAAAATGGCTTAATGTATCTTGCCATGACTCACCTTCGACATGGTGTTGCTGCTGAGAATGAATAGGTTGCTTGCTGCCTTTTGCATAAATTAATAAATAAAATCCAATGCCGTTCATCATAATCACGCCAGCATATTTACTCGTGGATTTTGAACTGAATTTGGCGGTTAGTTTTTTTATAATAGCAGCCATAGTGTCTAATTTATTATTGTTTGAAAGTGGTAATACTTATCTTAAAGAAGCGTATAAGTTGTTACTTTTTTGCCTTTGGCTAACATTCTATTGGCTTTTACTCATTATAGCTATATTGATTAACAACTTACCTTTAATATAGTGGATATTTTCGATTTTTTATTAAACGGGAGTTTTACTTTTCGTGTTTATTTTGCCTAGCCCCTTACAGCCACTATCAATAAAACACCTGACAGACCAAAATATTCAACTATCTATTAAAAGAGATGATTTAATTCATCCTAATTTATCAGGCAATAAATGGCGTAAACTAAAAGATTACTTTAAATCAGATTCAGATCAACCTATTGTTTCTTTTGGGGGGGCTTATAGTAACCATTTGCATGCGCTGGCTTACGCCTGTCATTACTTTAAACGACCCGCCCATGCGATAGTGAGAGCTGATGGGATAGATCCTAACAATGAAACGCTTAAAGATTGCCAAGCGCTAGGGATGACAATTGAATGCGTAGATAGACAAACTTACCGGCAAAAAAACAATCCTACGTACTTAAATGAGCTACAAGCAAAACACCCCAATGCTTGCATAATTGCTGAAGGGGGTTTTGGCGCGAGTGGGATGAAAGGGGTTGCAGAGTTGATTGGTGAATTAAATTGTGACTTTTCCCATATTATTTGTCCTGTTGGTAGTGCGACGAGTTTTACTGGAATTATTAGTCAACTTAAGTCTAGGCAACAAGCAATTGGGGTTGCAGCATTGGCTAACGCTGAATATTTAGCCGCAGATATCCAGTTAGGATTAGCACAATTAAACAGCTCGCATGATAATTGGAGGTTATGCTGTGACCAGCACTTAGGTGGTTTTGGCAAAATAACACAAAGCTTACTCGATTTTATTGAAGATTTTTACCAAGGTTATCAAATTTTATTAGACCCTATTTACACTGGTAAAATGATGCTAGCACTCTTTAATGCAATTCGAGCTGGGCAATTTAAAGACGGCGATCATATCATAGCGGTGCATACCGGTGGGTTACAAGGTTGGCGAGGTTTTGCTCAGCGAGGTTTGGTTAGGCAAGATTATTTAGCAAAGCTTGGCGTAAATTAATTAAATCAAGGATTGGTTTTTAGGGTGGTATAACTGCCTTGGGCACCGGCTAATCCTAGGTTTTTAATTTCTTGCCAATCTTCTAGATTTTCTATGCCATAAGCGAATATTTTTATTTTTGTCCCCGCACAAGTGCCCTGTAGGCTACGAATAAATAGTTGATTTTCGCTGCGCTGATGAATATTGCGAACAATACTTGGATGAAGCTTTAAATACCGAATCGGAAGTTGTTTTATGTAATTAGAGCTGGTGACGTACTGGCCTACCTGATCGATTAAAATTTGTACCGATAAATTGTCTAGCTGCTGCACAAAGTAGCTTAGCTCTTCAATATAATTAACAATGGCATGTTCGCTGATTTCAATAATGACTTGTTCTGCAAATTGAGTATTTTCAGCTAACAAATTCGTTAACCAGTTTCTAAACGATTTATCTAGTAGCGAGTCTGGGCTTAGATGAATGCTAGTTAAAACCGAGTTTTGACTGGCCGTTAATTGCTGCGCCAATAACCCCATTATTTGTTTATCTATTTGTGTCGCTAACCCACATTTATGTGCCATAGGCATAAATAAATTACTGGGTAGCATTTGGCCTTGGCGGTCTTGTACTTGAACTATGACTTCTTGGTGGTGTACTTGGTAAGGCTGTGTTTTCATTACAGCCTGAAAACAAATTAAAAAACCATTGTTTGCAAGTTTGTTTTCTAATAGCGTTCGCCATTGCAGAGAACCCATTGTCATGGTTTTAACGCTGTCTTCTTCTTCAAACATAAACCAGCTAGACGGACCTTGCAATTCAGCTGAGCGAATTGCCATATCTGCTTCGCGCAACACCTGTGGTAACAAATCACCTGATTTAAAAGTGGCAACGCCAATATGAAAAAGGTTATCAATGTCGGTTTTTTTGGGCACTCGAACATGAGCAAGTGAACGCATTAAATGATTACACAGTAGCTCGATTTCTTTGACAGATATATTGGCAATGATAATGCCCAGATCGTATTGAGAATGACGGGCAAAAATAGCCTGCTTATACCTTTGCAAGGCTTGCTCAATAATATTGGTAAATTGCACCAGCACTTCAAGTGCGGTGTCATCTCCATGTCGTTCTTCTATTTCTGCTAGTCCATTTAATCTAAGTCCGATTACTGCACCCTGGGCTATTTTTTCTTCAATATTTAATAATGCTTCTAATCGGTTATTAAAATAAACTTGGTTACCAATACCAGTTTGAGGATCTAAAAAGGTTTGAATTCGAATAAATTTATCAACGCGACTTTGCTCTTGGCGAGCAAAGTTGAGCTCATCGAGCAAACTATCTAATAAATTAAAGAGGTTTGGACGTTTGCCCATTTCATGACGGCTGGCAATTTGCATTCGGCGTGCTTTGCGTTCAATCATAAAAACTTTACGTTCGCTGATCCTGCTGATTGACCATAAAACAAATAAAGCAATTAGCCAAAAAAAGCCAGTTACAGTGGCAATAAATAACACGTAATGATCAGCTAGTACTATGTATTCTATTTGAATATTTTGTTTGCTATTCACACCTTCAGTTGTAATTGCAATAGGTGAACTTTTGGTTGTCCAATCAAAAAAAGAGGTCGGGTTAAGCTTTTCTAGGCGCTGGCTAGCTGGATAGTAAATGGCGCTTACATCAAACTGTTTGGCCAACAACGGACTCAGTTGGTTTAGTTTAATATCGGGTTGCATGGTTAAGATGAGTTGAAGCTTTTGTTTAAAGTGGTGCTTTGCATTATCGGCTACTGAAAAGCACCAAATACTAATACAACATAGCGTGAAAAGGCTAATTAATAAGGCAAACCTTTGTTGCCAAGCAAATAAGCTTCTTGCTGTTGTTTTGAGTGGGAGAGTGGTCATCCATAAACCTGTTTTTATAATTAAGCGTTTAATGTTTAATTTATAACAAAGATAGAAATAATGATAGAAAATATCAATGTTAGGCGTCTTTTATCTTAAAAATCATGAAGTAGTATTTTTGTTTCTACAAGTTATTTTTATGTATCTTTTTTATTTTTTTTATGATTAAATTTGCGGTTTTGTATATACACTCTATTTGATTGGTTAGGATTTTCTATGCTTTTATGTAAAAGGATATTGCTTTTATTGGTTTGCCTTACATCTATTTTGCCGCTGCACGCCAAAAAAATAGCTTTGGAAGTTTATGCAGCGTTACCCTCGGCTAGTATGGTCAGAGTCTCGCCGGATGGAACTCATTTTGCTTATCGTCATCATGACGGAAAACAAGATTTATTACTGGTAAGAGAAGTTGCGAGTAATAAAGTTTTAGGTGCAATAGATGTCTCTGAAATTGATCCTAAGAATATTTATTTTTTAGATAATAATCGATTGATTCTAAAAACATCAAAATATATGGGGCTCTATGGGTATTCGGGCCGCCATAATGTTAAAGCTGCTTATGTATACAATGTAAATGATAAAAGTATACGCCAATTACTCATACCTGGCTACGGCATTTACCGAGGTCAAACTCAAGTGAGCGATGTAGTGGGGGTTAAGTTAGGCGAAGATAAAGTGATGATGCCAGCTTATTATGGGCAAGATGGTACCCGCTTTGAATCTCCTGTTTATACTTTAATGTCCGTCAGGTTAGATAAAAAACGTGAGCCAAGGCGCTTAACTAACGGCACGCATGATGCTATTGATTTTTTTGTGGATGGCGACGGCGAGTTACTTGTTCAAGAGAGATACAATAACGAAAAAAACTTACATAGAGTGCAAGTGAGAGATGGACGTTCATGGCGTGATATTTATACAGAAACGACGCCAATCAGAACAAAAAGCTTTGTGGGCTTAACACCGCAAAGAGACAAACTCGTTATGCTAATGTATGACAACTCTGGGCGTAATAATTACTACACTATGGCGTTGGCGGATGGCAAAATTGAAGGCCCTATCTTTGTTAATCCGGATGCTGATATTGAGTTTGTTTTAACTGACATCCATAGAGTCGTTTATGGTGTTAAATACGCAGGCTTTTACCCGGACTATAAGTTTTTTGATGCTAATTTAGATAAAACTTATCAGGGAATTAAAAGTGAAATAGCGGATCATAGTATTCAAATCGCTGATTACTCCCCAGACTGGAAAAATATTGTATTTCATATTCAAGGCCCAGAGATTTTAGGTGGTTATTTTTTATATAATAAAGACGGGTTTACCAATCTGGCAAATCAAAGAGAGAATATAGACGTATCCGATTTTAACCCAGTGGCTATTCGCGAGTTTAAAGCTAACGACGGTTTAACTATCCCCACCTTATTAACCTACCCAGCAGCGAGTGGCAGACCTGCAAAAAAATTACCCGCTATTCTGCTTCCGCATGGTGGGCCTGAAGCTTATGATCATTATAGTTTTGACTGGTTAGCTCAATTTTTTGCAAATCGAGGCTATTTAGTGATTCAACCACAATTTAGGGGCTCTAAAGGCTTTGGTGCTGATCACATCTTGGCGGGTCGTGGTGAATGGGGCGCAAAAATGCAAAGTGATTTAAATGATACGCTAGATAGTTTAGTGGTATCTGGGGAGGTTGATCCTGAACGAGTTTGTATTTTTGGTATTAGTTATGGCGGTTACGCAGCCTTGGCGGGCGCTACTTTTACACCCGATAAATATCGCTGCGCAGTATCTGTAAATGGTGTTAGTGATTTAACAGAAATGTTAGATAAAGAAAAATACGATCATGGCAGTGATCACTGGGTGGTTTCGTATTGGGAAGACTCAATGGCTAATAAAAAAGTAACGGATGATTTTTTAGAATCTATTTCACCGATTAACTTTGCAAAGCAGGTGAAAACGCCTGTTTTATTAATTCATGGTGAGATTGATAAAGTTGTGGATATTGAACAGTCAGAAGATATGTTTGATGAGTTAGAAGATGAAGATAAGCTCGTTAAATTTGTTGAGCTAGAAGACGAAGGGCATCATTTAATTTACCCTCAATCTCGACTTAAATTATTGCAAGAAGTTGAAGCATTTTTAAATAAATACAATAGCGTGTCTACCGTTAATTAATTTTCGTTTGGAGTCAAATCAGTTAGAGTATTTACTGATAGCGCGCATTGAAAAAATTAAAGCGAGTTAGCCCGGCTAACTCGCTTTTCTTTCTTGAATTTAAGTAATAATTGGCAATAGTCTAGCTTTTTAAAAAGAAGTGATAAGCCGGATTAGCGGTTTCTTCTTTGTATTGGTAGCCGATTTCATCTAAATGCTGATGTAATTCATCCAGCTCGTTTTCAGGTACATCAAAACCAGCCAATACCATGCCACTTGCCGCACTGTGATTGCGGTAATGGAAAAGGGTTATATTCCATTGAGTGCCCAAGGTATTTAAAAAGCTCATTAATGCACCCGGATACTCAGGGAACACAAAACTAAATAAACGCTCGTTTGTTAGGTTTTGTACGCGGCCACCTACCATATGACGAACATGCATTTTAGCGGCTTCGTTATCTGATAAATCAAAGCCTTCAATGTTGCGTTTTTTCAGTTCAGCAAGTACGGCTGGTAATTCGGTATCACTTTGACGTAATTTCAAACCCACATACACATGTGCATTTTCAGTTGGCGCATAACGATAGTTAAACTCTGAGATGGTTCGGCCTGCTAACGTTTCGCAAAAGTGACGAAATGCGCCTTTTTGCTCCGGAATGGTGGCTGCGATAATCGCTTCTTTTTTCTCTCCCAGCTCGGCTCGCTCAGACACATATCTAAGGGTATGAAAATTAATATTGGCACCACATAAAATCCCGCCAATTTGCAGTTTTTTATCTGGTTTATTTTGGCTTAACCATTTTTTTATTCCGGCTACAGACAAAGCGCCAGCCGGCTCAGCAATGGCTCTGGTATCATCAAAGGTATCTTTGATTGCAGCACAGATTTCATCACTGTTAACGGTTATAACTTCGTCAACGTATTGTTGGCATAATCTGAAGGTTTCTTCACCTATAATTTTTACCGCAACACCGTCAGCAAATATACCCACTTGATCCAAGGTTTCTCTTTGCCCGCTTTCCAATGCTTTTTTAAGACAAGCAGATTCGTCTGATTCAACTGCAATAATTTTAATGTTGGGTTTTAGCTGCTTTAAATAAACGGCTATGCCAGCAGCTAAACCACCACCGCCCACGGCCACAAACACCATGTCTAAGTCACGCTTACTGTCAAAAAGCTCTTTAGCGATAGTACCTTGCCCTGCAATGACATCTTCGTCATCAAATGGCGGCACATAAGTGTAACCATGCTCTTTTGCCAAAGCTTGAGCATGTTTGCTGGCCACATCAAAACTGCGACCAATTAAAATAATATCAACCCAGTCACCACCAAAACTTCGTACTGCATCTACTTTGATATCAGGTGTGGTTTCTGGCATGACTATTGTGGCTTTTACTCGCATTTTATTGGCCGATAATGCAACGCCTTGAGCGTGATTTCCGGCAGACGCCGTGATAACCCCTCTGTCTTTAGCATCGTCTGACAAATTAGCTATTTTGTTATAAGCGCCACGCAATTTAAATGATTTAACTGGTTGTTGGTCTTCACGTTTTAACCAAATATCGTGCTGTAAACGTTGTGATAATGAGCTCAAATGGTTGAGATCAGTATTTTTGGCGACATCGTAAACAGGGGCGACTAAAATTTTACGTAAATAATCTTGTGCGCTTAAATGCTGCTGTGTCTCTGTCATTGTTTTAACCTAGCGGGTTGATAGATATGAGCTGGTGGATAAAGCGAATATTTTGTTAAAAATATTCGCTTTATTAGTGAACTGAAGTGGTCAGCGACTCAATTATTTAGTCTTCTAATTTGCTGCGATCACGAACGGCACCTTTATCGGCACTGGTTGCGAACATCGCAAATGTTTTTAAAGCAAAGGACACTTCACGCTCACGGCTTTCAGGTTTCCAGCCTTTTGAATCGCGAACTAAACGGCGTTCAGCTAGGACATCTTCCGCAACTTCTAATTCAATGGTACGGTTTGGAATATCAATCGCAATCATGTCGCCACTTTCAACTAAACCAATCGTACCGCCACTGGCAGCTTCTGGCGAAACGTGGCCAATAGATAAACCTGAAGTACCACCAGAGAAGCGACCATCAGTGATCAGCGCACAATCTTTACCTAAGCCTTTTGATTTTAAGAAGGTAGTTGGGTAAAGCATTTCTTGCATGCCTGGTCCACCTTTAGGGCCTTCGTAGCGAATAACAACAACATCTCCAGCTTTTACTTTATCACCTAAAATGCCTTCGACCGCATCTTCTTGGCTTTCAAATACGACAGCTGGACCAGTAAATTTTAAGATGCTTTCGTCTACACCTGCGGTTTTAACAATACAGCCATCAACGGCAATATTACCGCTAAGCACTGCTAAACCACCATCTTGGCTGTACGCGTTTTCGATACGGCGAATACAGCCGTTTTCACGATCGTCATCTAAGGTTGGCCAGCGGCAATCTTGAGAGAATGCTTTGGTTGTACGAATCCCAGCCGGACCAGCACTGTAAAATGTTTTTACGGCTTCGTCTTGAGTGACCATAATGTCCCATTTGTCGAGCACATCAGTCATTTTGCCGCCCAAAATATGATTTACATTTTGGTTTAATAAACCTGCTCGATTTAATTCGCCTAATAAACCAACAACCCCACCAGCGCGGTGAACATCTTCCATATGATATTTTTGAGTGGCTGGAGCGACCTTACTTAAATTAGGAATTCGACGTGACATTTGATCAATAGCTTCCATGTCAAATTCAACGCCACCTTCTTGCGCAGCAGCTAATAAATGTAAAACCGTATTGGTTGAACCACCCATTGCAATATCTAACGCCATTGCGTTTTCAAACGCTTCGCGGGTAGCAATATTGCGGGGCAATACTGAGTCGTCGTCATTGGTATAATATTGAGTGCATAACTCAACAATTTGACTGCCCGCTTTTTTAAATAAGTTTTCTCGGTCAGCATGAGTTGCTAATAGAGAGCCGTTACCCGGCAGTGATAAACCTAAAGCTTCGGTTAAGCAGTTCATTGAGTTAGCAGTAAACATACCAGAACATGAACCACAAGTAGGACAAGCTGAACGCTCAACCGCTTCACTTTGTTCATCTGATACTTTGGGATCTGCGCCTTGGATCATGGCATCAACTAAGTCAAGTTTAATGATTTGATCTGACAGTTTAGTTTTACCTGCTTCCATCGGGCCGCCCGATACAAATACTACAGGTACATTCAAACGCATTGCCGCCATTAACATCCCAGGTGTGATTTTGTCGCAGTTTGAAATACAAACGAGTGCGTCGGCACAATGAGCGTTGACCATGTATTCAACTGAATCGGCAATTAGGTCACGAGATGGCAAGCTGTAAAGCATACCACCATGACCCATAGCAATCCCGTCATCTACGGCGATAGTATTAAATTCTTTTGCTACGCCACCCGCTTCTTCAATTGAACGAGCAACGAGTTGACCCATGTCTTTTAAATGAACATGGCCAGGAACAAACTGGGTAAATGAATTGGCGACGGCAATAATTGGTTTACTGAAATCTTCATCTTTCATACCGGTTGCACGCCATAATGCACGAGCACCTGCCATGTTGCGGCCTTGAGTCGTGGTTGCGGATCTAAGTTTTGGCATAATATTCTCCAATTCAATGTTTGCATTTATAGTTAAATGCAAAAGCAGGCGATTGCCTGCTTTAATTAATTTTTTAAAATGCTAAGTTCAACATTTGCTGTTTTAAATTGTACTCGGTTATTTTAACCGAGTTTTGCTGTCGCTTTTAAAGTCGCTGCATTTAGCGTTGCAGCTTTATTTTTATTAAAACTAAATGTGATTCCGAGCAAATAGTCAGTATAAGTTAATCGTTAATATAACTTAACCAGCCCCATTTATCTTCGGTTGTGCCGTTAAAGATACCAAAATAATCTTTTTGAAGCATCTCTGTAATTGGACCTCGTTTACCATTACCCACTTGTATTTGGTCAACGCTTCGAACCGGTACAACTTCGGCAGCGGTACCGCACATAAATACTTCGTCGGCTAAATATAAAGCTTCGCGCGGAATGGCTTGTTCACGCACAGTGTAGCCACGTTCTTGCGCTAATGTCATTAATGTATTACGGGTGATGCCTGGTAAGATACCACTTGTTGCCGGTGGTGTGCTAATAACGCCATCACGGACAATAAAAATATTTTCGCCAGCGCCTTCTGAAATACAGCCATTTTGGTCAAGTCCTATGCCTTCAACATAACCATGACGTTTTGCTTCTGTGGTAATTAAAATAGATGATAAATAGTTACCACCTGCTTTTGCGCCCGTTGGCATAGTATTAGGTGCTAAACGATTCCAAGATGTAATAGCAGCATCTACGCCTTGTTCTAAGCTTTCTTCACCTAAATACGAACCCCAATCTAATGCGATGATTGATGTTTCTAATGGTACTTTGGGTGGATTTAAACCTAAGTTGTGAGCCCCCATGAACGCAAATGGTCTTAAATACGCGCTTTTTAAACCATTTTGTTTGATGATGTCTTTACAACCTTGGTTGATTTCATCCGCCGTAAAAGGTATTTCAAAGCGATAAATTTTAGCTGAATCAAATAAACGACGTGTGTGTTCGTTTAACCGAAAAATGGCTGGCCCTTTAGGGGTATCGTAACAGCGAACCCCTTCAAACACAGATGAACCATAATGGATTGCATGACAAACAATGTGCACAGTCGCTTCTTGCCAAGGAATGACTTTGCCGTTGTGCCAAATGAGTTCTGGGTAATTGTTATTGCTCATGATTTTTTATCCTGAATTATGCGTTCATTGCAACTGCTGATGCGCCGGTTTGCGCTCGTTCAAGTTGGGCAACGTCGTATAGTTTATTTAACTGGTTTTCTAAATTGCTAATTGGGCGCTCGCCTGACACTGTTAGTGTAATTTGGGTGCTGTTAGTGGTATGGCACTGCTTCATTAGCACTTCTTCCAAGCTAAAACCGCGATGACGAACGACTCTTAAAATTCGTTCCATTACTTCTGGTCTGTTGCTTGCCTCAAGTTTAATGGTATGTGTCATAGTTCACCCTCCAACATGTCATTGTTTGCTTTACCCGGTGGCACAAGTGGCCAAACATTTTCTTTTTCGTCAATTTGAACGTGTAATAAAAATGGTCCTTTGCTATTAATTAGCTGGTCGATACCATCTTCAATTTGATCTGCCTGATTAATGCTTAACGCTGGAATATCAAATGCTTTAGCCAGTGTAACAAAATCTGGGTTATCACTTAAGTTTGTTTCTGAATATCGCTCTTCAAAAAATAGCTCTTGCCATTGTTTAACCATACCTAAACGTTGGTTATCTAACAAAACAATTTTAACTGGTAATTTAAAGCGCTTAATTGTCCCTAACTCTTGAACATTCATCATAAATGAACCATCGCCAGATACAACCACTGAAGTGCAATCTGGGCGAGCAACCTGAACGCCAATAGCTGCTGGTAAACCAAACCCCATAGTGCCAGCACCGCCGCTGGATAAGTGATTTCGAGGCGAACTAAATAGCATATGCTGAGCAACCCACATTTGGTGTTGGCCTACATCGCAACTCACAGCATGGTCAAAAGGTAACCTTTGGCTTAATAAATTTAATAATTTAGGCGCGTATATGGTTTCGCCCGGAAAATCATAGCGCCACGCATATTGTGTTTTTAAATCGGCTGCGTGTTGTTGCCACGTACTTATGCTCGGGGTTACTGCAAGCTCAGGCAGTAGTTGCTTAAAATCGGCTAAAATAGAAACATCAGCTTGGCGGAGTTTATGAATTTCAGCCGGATCTATATCTAAATGAATAATTTTGGCATTAGGCGCAAAACTATCTAACTTGCCCGTTACCCTGTCATCAAAACGAGCGCCAGTGCAAATTAATAAGTCACATTCTTGAACCGCATGATTAGCCGCTTGATTACCATGCATGCCAACTAAACCTAAGTTATAAGGGTAATCAGCAGGCACTGTACCCAAAGCTTTTAAGGTTGAAATAGCCGGAATTTGGGTCGCATTAAGTAAATCTTGCATCTCTTCGATAGCGTCAGCCATGCCTACGCCACCGCCAATATAAAACAGAGGTTTTTGTGCCGAGCCGATTAAATCTCGGGCTTTGGCTATCGCATTTGTTTCTAGTAAAGGATACTGTTTTTGTGCAATAGGGTAAGGTTCAAAATCAACCGCACCAATTTGAATATCTTTAGGGATATCAACCAATACCGGACCTGGCCGGCCAGATTGAGCTACTTCAAAGGCTTGGTGTAAAATATCGGCCAATTCATCTAAGCTTTGAACCAAAAAGCTTTGTTTGGTAATGGATAGCGACATGCCTAACACGTCCATTTCTTGAAATGCATCAGTGCCGATCAATCCGCTGAATACTTGGCCTGTAATAGCAACAACCGGAATTGAATCCATCATGGCATCTGCCAAACCTGTTACTAAGTTAGTTGCACCCGGACCAGAAGTGGCCATACAAACGCCCACTTTTCCGGTTGAACGTGCGTAACCAATTGCCGAAAATGCCGCACCTTGCTCATGACGACATAAAAAATGTTCAACGTCAGAATCATAAAGTGCATCGTAAATTGGCATAATGGCTCCGCCCGGGTAACCAAAAATGTGTTGTATGCCGTGTTGTTGTAATACTTTTAAAACCAGTTCAGCGCCGGTCATAATCTACCCTTTATCTATCGTTTGTGACTTACTATACCCGTGCTACTTCAAGATGCATGTTTCAGAGCTATCACAGCGCTTTCAATACAAGGCATATTGGTAAAGGAATGTAGGCACCTTTCAAACCAATATAACGCAGTAGTGTAAGCGCTGTGAAGCTCCCAAAGGGCCGGGCTAAAAATGCCTGATACGGCGTTAAATTGCTTTGATGTAGAATGACTATACCTTCAGCAATTTGCCTTGTCTCATGCATTTTTTTCTCCGGCTGAAATCAAGCATGTTGAGGTAGCACGGGTATATACTCGTTTGCTTAGCTATAAAACAAAAAACCCCCGAATCTTGCGATGCGGGGGCTTGTTAAGTCAGTTTGATTATGATTAAACCAAATTATCCCCCCGCAGTGAAGTGAGTAGCACCACCACGCTGACGACAATTAAATTAATCATAATACGGAAAATCATCTTAAATTAGAGCCTTGCAAAAATGAAAGTTTGCTTTAGAGGGCGTATAAATAGCATACAAATGAGTTTTTAACAAGAATTAGTTGATTTTTGCTTTGCGATGCACGGCAAGATCATTATAAATTGAACTTATTGAACAAGTAGCGATCAGATCAAGGCATAATAACAACCTTGGATCCAAAAATGAGCGCAACTTTTCTGACACACTTTGATTCAATCACAGCTCCACGCATCGACCGCTGTAAAAACATAACCTACTCGATATTCTTTTAGTATCAATTAGCGCAGTCCTTTCAGGCGCTGAGGGTTGGGAAGATATTGAAGACTTTGGTCACTTAAAACTTGAATGGCTTAAAAAGTATGGCTCCTTCAAAGCAGGTATACCCAAACATGACACTATTGCACGTGTCATTTGCCGATTAAAAGCCAGTGAAATAGAAAACGCATTCCAATCGTGGATATCATCCCTCATTAAAGTGACAGGTGCCGATATCATTGCAGTTGATGGAAAAACGGCACGACGCTCATTTACCACAAATGACCGAAAAACCGCACTCCATACGGTTAGCGCTTGGAGTTGCCAACATCAGTTAGTATTAGGTCAAACAGCAGTTGATACAAAAACGAATGAAATCACCGCCATTCCAGATTTATTAACGATGTTAGATATTGAAAATAGTATTGTCACGCTTGATGCAATGGGATGCCAACCAGAGATAGCCCAGCAAATTATCTATCAAAAAGCGGACTATATTTTAGCTTTAAAGGGGAACCATTCGGGTATGCAGCGCGAGCTAGAGGCCTGGTGGCATAAAAGCGTTCGTGAAGGGTGAGTGAAGAAAAATATAGTATATACACAGAAGTTGACACTGGACATGGACGCATTGAAACCAGAGTATGCCAACAGCTACTCCTCAATGCCGTTCGAAGTCACTGGCAAGTTGAAAGTATGCACTGGATGTTGGATATGACGTTTAGGGAAGATGAATCAAGAATACGAAAAAAGCGAGGCCCACTGGTAATCAATGTAATCCGAAAAATAGCGATGGCTTTATTCAAGCAAGACACAACGAAGTCAGCGAGTATGGCGAGAAAAAAGAAAATGGCTGGGCTAGACGATAATTATCGCTCAACCCTGTTAGAGTCTGGGATTAAAATGCGCTAGCCGTGGGCTTTATGCTCTAAAGATGGATAAATCTATAAAGTTATGTCTAAGCCTTGCTTCTGGGGAGGATTCTTGACTACATCATCGATAAAACTTCTATATGTATCTTCTTGTTTATATAGCATTTCGAAAGGTTGTGTATATCTACACTCAATGGTAATCGAGTTGGTGGTATTTTGCTCGCTGAATCCAAACTTTTTAGGTGGTGTTTTATACAATCTACATAAAAGAGCGTCAGAGATGTAATAATTGTATTTGTCGAATTCAAAAAAGTACTTTGTTTGCCATTTTTGAGCTAGCATCTCAGCAACTTTTGGCAGATCCCGTTCAATAATATTCACATTTTGCTCAGATCTCAGGTACAAAATGCGTCCTGTCAAGGCGTCATATCGAATACTGGAGCGCTCTAAATCTTTACTGAACCGTTGGAATAATGCTTCGCTTACAGATGAAGTAAAACGATGATTTTTCCTTTTACGCTCGGCATAGATGTTTACATCTTCGAAAATTGTCTGTCCGATTGGCGCTGCCAATTTTACTTTATCTTTATAATATTTGATCAGATTTTTACGGAGGGTACCATCTGAATAGGCTTCAGGATGATGTTCTTTCACAATACGCTCAGCGAGAAAAGTTCTAAATAGCGAGGTATCAGACAAATTTCCATCTGTGGAGGCGTTGAGCTCCGATTTGACAGTCCCTGATAATGACATGTCCATGAACTTTATTTGTTTATGCTCTTCTGGCTCAGAATCATTAAAAGCTTGCTTTCTTTGAGAAGAACTAATTTTCGCAGCTCCTTTGCAGATAGCATAATATGGTGCAGCATTCGTTGCATATGTAAAATCCTTAACAATTCTCATCCTTCCATTAGAAAACGAGTGGATTTTTCCATCTGCTATATTGATGAGATTTCTTAGTTTTCTCAAATGTGGGTTTTTACGAACGGCTATAAACTCTTTGGCGCTAAGGTTTTCTAGACCCAGAGAACTGCACTGGTTAAGAAGTTGACCACGAGTAGTGATTTGTTCATCAGTAATTAAAAAGTTGCCTTCGATCTGAACGTCAGATAATACCAGAAAGGGGTAAAAAAGAATTGTTGCAGCAAATAAATGGCAAATTTTCAAACGTATAACCCCTTTAATAACGTAGCGTAAGTAAATATGATAATATCAGTCAAGTGAGCCACATTTGTTCCAATTAAAAAAATTTTTAATAAGATGTGACGAGCCCTCCTATTTTACACATTTTGAATCTGCCGTAAATAACCACTTTTCGGAAAAAGGGCATAAAAGCAGTTAGTTAGTGACTTTTTGTCTTTGGGTTCGTTGGTTTTTATTGATGAAATTTTGTAACTTGGCAGTCATTTAGCTGATGCATCTAGTATCTTGTATCAGGTAGTTGCTTACCGGTGACATTCTGCAGCATTTGTACAGATTTTAATATTTTTTGTAAATTTCAGAGACAAGCATGTCGGCAATTAAATTGCGCGTTAAAATAAAGGCTTTGGGTTTTATTTGAATTTAGGTTTGCAGCCGCTGCTTTGTTTTAGGAATGCCTTTGACGCGTTTGAGTTGATGGGCTTTAGCATAGTGCTGTAATTGAACCGCCTTGAGTCGTATATGACAGGCGTTGTTAAAAAATATAAATTACAATCGCTTAGCAACCTTTTTTGGTGTCTGTCTTATTTTCTCCCAATATATTCCTGAAACAACGTATGGGTTTTTAGATGTCTGTCTTATGGGGGATTCAGAAAACAAGCAGGCATCTTAACAGCATAAAAAATACAAATATGCCGTTATGATAAAACGTTAACCGTTGAATAAACAGGGCTTATTTACGGCGGTTTGTTAGTTTGAGCCAGGATTAAAACAAGCGCAGTTGACGACTGTTAATATGCTCAAAATTGAGTCCAACAAAAGGTAAAATGCCTTCTGCAATGGGTTTGATTTGTTTATCAATATAGTGCTGGTAATCTATTTGACTGGTTTGGTATTCAACAGGCTCTGGGCCATTTAAGGTGATTAAATATTGGATCCAGCCTTTATTTTGGTATTTTAGCGGCTTGCCGAGCTGTTTATTTTTTTCATCTGCTAATCTAGCGGCGCGAACTTGCGGTGGAATGTTTTTAACATAAGCATCTAATTTACGGCGCAGTCGTTTTTTATAAATAAGTTGTTTATCCCGTTTACCGGCTTGAACTTCTGCGATAATTTTTTGAATATAAATGCAAGGGTCTTGCTCGGCAAAAACCTGTCGATAAACTTCAGTTTGAAATTCACGAGCCAATTCAGTCCAATCGCTCCTAACCGTTTCTAGCCCTTTAAAAATGAGCTTTTCTTCGCCTGAAGCTGGTTTGATTAAACCAGCATAACGTTTTTTACTACCAGCTTCAGAGCCTCTAATAGTAGGCATTAAAAATGTGGAGTAGAGGGTTTCAAACTCTATTTCTAGGTCGCATTCTAGTTGGAAATCTTGTTGTAATTTATTTTGCCAATATAGATTTATACCTGTGGCTAATTCAGCCCCTATTTGTCTAGCTTGGTTTCCATCTTCGATATGTTCAAGCCAGACGAAAGTGGAGTCGGTATCACCATAAATAACTGAGTAGCCTTGTGCTTCAATCCATTTGGCGGTTTGTTGCATGATTTGGTGTCCACGCATGGTAATTGAGCTGGCTAAGCGGGTATCGTAAAACCGGCAACCTCCAGAGCCTAAAACACCATAAAATGAATTCATGATAATTTTAATTGCCTGTGAACGGGCGGCATCTTTTTCTTTTTTAGCTTGATCTCTTTGTTGCCATAAATTGGTGATTATGTCAGGTAGAAAGTGTTTTTTGCGAGAAAATAGCGCGCCTTTAAAACCCTCAATTGCGTTTTCAGGGTTGGCTAATCCTTCAATTAACCCCATTGGATCAATTTTAAAGGTGCGGATAATGGACGGGTACAGGCTTTTAAAATCGAGCACGAGCACGTTTTTGTATAGCCCAGGTTTGGAGTCCATTACATAACCGCCGGGGCTGGCAAGTCCGCCATCTTGCGGTAAATTAGGTGCTACATAACCAGCGCGGTGTAATTTGGGTAAATATAAGTTAGTAAAAGCGGCTACTGAACCACCTACTCTGTCTAGCTCTAATCCGGTTAGTTGAGTGCGCAGCCGTAAAAAATCAATGAGTCTCGTTTTATCAAATATTTGCGAGACTAAACGGCAATCTTCTAAATTGTATTTAGCGAGCTTGATTTTGTTATGCTTAAAATCTTCGGTGATTTGCTGGCCGCGGTTGTCAACATCTTCGATTAGTTTGGTTTTGCCTAATAAAACCTGTGAGACATTTTGTAAACTGAAGCTACTAAATTGATAAGTTGCCATTTTTAGTGCGTCTATGCCGTCAATTACAACACGGCCTGCCATGCTGACATAACCTATATTGTTATCGGTTTTATTATCGCGCCAACTAATCGGATAATTATCGCGACCAAGTGTGAGCGCAAGCTGATATTTTTCTGCCCGTTTTATGAGTAATTTGAAATCAAAGTTAATGACATTCCAGCCTATGATTAAATCAGGGTCGAGCTGTTTAATTTGTTTTATTAACTCAACAAGTAGCGCTTTTTCGTTATCAACCCAAACAATATCTAAATTTGATGGTTCAAAAGAGCCAATCATAATTACTCGTTCGAGCTGATTGTTTTGTAAGCCAATCGAGTAAAGCTGTCCTTGCATTGAGCATTCAATATCTAATGAAATAAAGCTTAAGCTGGGCTGATAATCACAAGGTTTAATTTTTGGATTAAGAACCGTAGGGTGATTATTTTTTGTGGTTTGACTAGAGTCGAACGCGATTGAGCCATAAATAAAGCGCTCAGTTAAAATTCGGTCAGCTAATCTCAAATCGTACTCAAAGCATTCAATGGCGTGTCTTTTTAGTTTATTAACCGCTAAGTTTTGAGCTTTTAGATTATTAAAATAAAGTGCCGCCACTGATTTATGCTGGAATGTTTGATGGGAGAGGGAGCGCCATTCAAATTGAATATTTAACGGATTCAGTCGCGCAGAAATGGCATCCTTATCTTCAGATTTTACAACAAATATAGGCTTTTGTTGGGGTAGTATAAGCTGGTATGGCCCTGAATCTGTGGTAATCCAGTAGCAAATTTCGCATCCTTTGGCTGTATCTCGGGCATGACGAGTTAAGATAAAACCTTGCGATTGCATTGAGATAGATTAGTCGTCGTTGTCTAAAATATCGTCTTCGCTAAACTCAATCCCCATATCATGCATTATTTGGCGTGCTTCAGCAGGTATCCGATGCTGGCTGTCTTTCGCTAAATCTTGATCAGTTGGCAAAGGTTGACCCGTAAAAGCATGCAAAAAGGCTTCGCATAGCAATTCGCTATTGGTGGCGTGTTTAAGGTTATTTACCTGACGGCGAGTGCGCTCATCGGTTAATACTTGTAATACATTTGTCGGAATTGAAACCGTTATTTTTTTCACCATTTCACTTTTTTTGCCGTGCTCAGCGTAAGGGTGAATATACTGGCCATTCCATTTAGTGCTATTTGTCGTTTTCATTTTATTAGGGTTAATGCCTGAATTTGTCGCTGATTGTATAGGTTGGGCGCTTATATTTATAGCTTTAATATAAATTATGCCATTAAACTGCTTGACCCAAGAGTCGCTAGTCGATACATTTTAGACGTATAGACGTCTATTCTCAAGTGGCAAGCAAAAACCTAAGCTACTTGAGCGTAACTTACATCCAGTTAGGGATCATTAATGAGTAAAAAGAATTTAGCAACTATCGCGGTGCGCGGTGGCATTGAAAATGATGGGCAATATAACGCTGTTGTTCCGCCTATTTATTTATCTAGCACGTATGCATTTGATGGATTTGATCAAAAGGGGCCTTACGACTATAGCCGTTGCGGTAATCCGTCTCGTGATATTTTAGCAAATACTTTAGCTGAATTAGAGCAAGGTCAGCACGGCATAGTAACTGCAACCGGTACAGCTGCCATTAACTTAATTTGCCAATTGTTAAAACCTGAAGACTTATTAGTGGTGCCGCACGACTGTTATGGCGGTAGCTATCGTTTATTTGTTAACTTAGCTGCACGTGGCGCTTTTAAATTAAAAGTAATAGACCAAACTAACCAAGCAGAGCTAGATGCAGCTTTTGCAGCACAGCCAAAAATTATTTGGGTTGAATCACCCAGCAATCCATTGTTACGCATTACCGATATTGGCGATATTTGTGCACGTGCAAAACAATGCGATGCTTTAGTGGCAGTAGATAACACCTTTTTATCGCCAGTTTTACAGCAGCCACTTACCTTGGGTGCAGATATTGTTGTGCATTCTACTACTAAATATATTAACGGCCACAGCGATGTGGTTGGTGGTGTAGTGGTTACCAAAACTAAAGAATTAGGCGAAGAGCTTGCTTGGTGGGCAAATTGCATTGGTATTACCGGATCAGCATTTGATAGCTATTTAACTTTGCGTGGCGTTCGAACTTTAGTGCCAAGAATGAAGCAGCACCAAAAAAATTCACTCGCTTTAGTTAAAGTGCTAGACGCTCACCCTGCGGTAAAACAAGTTAATCACCCCAGTTTAGCCTCTCACCCAGGTCATGAATTAGCTAAAAAGCAGCAACTTGGATTCGGCGCTATGTTGAGTTTTGAGTTAAAAGGCGGAGTTGAGCAAGTGACTCAATTTATTAAAGCACTTGAGCATTTTTCATTGGCAGAATCTTTAGGTGGCGTTGAAAGTTTAGTTTGCCATCCAGCAACTATGACGCATGCTGCAATGGATGAAGCAGCACAATTAAAAGCGGGCATTACTCAAACTTTAATTCGTTTTTCAGTTGGGATTGAAGATGCAGAAGAATTAGCTGAAGATGTTAAACAAGCTTTAGATAGTATTTAGGTTTACTTATTGTAAGCCATGCGTCTCATTTTTTATTTCAACTTGCCTCAAATTAAAAAAGCCTCAAATTAACTTGAGGCTTTTTTAATAACAACTGCTAGCAGAGTTGCTCAAAATTTAATTTTTTTGTTGGTTTGATATGCTGTATCAATTTATCGACTCTAATATGTATAGATGTAAGGAAATTTCAATACTTATCCATTTAAAGTGAATATATATTCACTTTAAACTTGAGAGTCGTTTTTATATTGTTTAATATATACACATATTTTGGGGCGATAAACCCAAAGGTTACGGTTTTTTAGTGAATAAATCGAGATTTGCGCATAGCTTAGGCAGGTTTTTTAACTTTGTCTGTGCTGTGCGCTTTATTTTTTGGTGTCGAGGTTGCTACAATACACGTTTGGTTTTGCGCATAATACTGGGGATTAATTATGGTTAGAGTATCAATTGTTGGTGCAAGTGGTTATACAGGGGCTGAGTTAGCAGGTTTAATACATAAACACCCTGAATTTGAAATTGCAGGTTTGTATGTTTCAGAAAATAGTAATGATGCTTATAAAGCGTTTTCTGCCATTCATGGACAATTTGCTTATCAAATCGATCGGACCTTAATTCCTATTAGTGAAAAGCAAATCACTAAATTAGTTGCAGAATGTGATGCGATATTTTTATGTACACCGCATGAAGCCAGTGTTGAAATGGTACGTCGCATTATCGAAGCTGGCGGTGTGGTATTTGATTTGTCTGGTGCTTATCGTCTATCTGATCTATCTGTTATTAACGAATATTATGGTTTCTCACATAAATACCCTGATTTATTAAACCAAGCGGTTTATGGGTTGGCTGAGTGGAATCATGCAGATATCCGCAAATCTAATTTAATTTCAGTGCCGGGTTGTTATCCAACTGCTTGTTTATCTGCGCTAAAACCATTACAAGAAGCTAAGTTAATAGATAGCAATGTGTTGCCCATTATAAATGCAACCAGTGGGGTAACAGGTGCAGGCCGAAAAGCGGCTATTAGCAACAGTTTTTGTGAAGTGAGTTTACATCCTTACGGTGTCTTGTCTCATAGACATCAGCCAGAGATTAATGAACATTTAGGTACGCCTGTTATTTTTACCCCGCATTTAGGTAATTTTAAGCGTGGTATTTTAGCGACAACAACATTAAAACTAGCTGATGGCGCGAATGCCAAGCAAGTGAATCAGGTTTATAAAGAAGCCTACGAAGGCCACCCATTAGTGCGTTTACGTCAAGCATGGCCATCAATCCAAGCGGTTGAACGTACTCCTTTTGTTGACATTCACTGGCAGTTTGATGAAAAAACGGGTTATTTAATTGTAATTAGTGCAATAGATAATTTATTAAAAGGGGCTGCAGGCCAAGCAATGCAGTGTGCTAATTTGAGATTTGGTTTTGCCGCTGACCGAGGTTTAGTGAATTAATGGCAAACTCAAATAAAACGTTAGTCATTAAAGTGGGCGGCGCTTTGTTAGAAAGCGCTGACAGTTTAATTGCATTTTTTAGCGAATTAAAAAAAATCCGTGAGCATCAAAAAGTGGTCGTTGTTCACGGTGGTGGTGCCTTAGTCCAAAAGCTGTTGACTGATTTAGGCTTAACCAGCGAAAAGAAAGACGGTTTGCGTATCACCCCAACAGAACATATGCCTTATGTGGTAGGTGGTTTGGCTGGAACGGCCAATAAACAAATGTTATCCAGTGTATTAGCTGTGGGTGATAAAGCCGTTGGTATTAGTTTAGCCGATGGTGCTGATTTGCAGTGTGGTGTAAGTGATCCCGATTTAGGCCGCGTTGGGCAAGTTGAATCAGGTAGTGCAGGGCTAATTAAAACTTTGCTCGACTCGGGCTACTTGCCTTTAGTGAGTTCAATTGGTGCAGATTCACAAGGCAATTTATTGAATGTAAATGCCGATCAGGCAGCTGAAGCCATTGCTAAAATTTTACAAGGTCAGTTAATTTTATTATCAGATGTTGATGGTATTTTGGATGGGGACAAAAAAGTTATTCCAAGCATGACCAAAAACCTTGCTGAAAAATTAATAGCTGACAAAATTATAACCGACGGGATGATTGTTAAAGTTTATACTGCTTTAGATACGGCAACAGCATTAAATGCCCCAATTGGCATTTTAAACTGGCGAAATCCAAATTTAATTTCTCAATGGTTAGATAGCCAGTCGTGTGGCACGACGGTTCAACCAAGTGAATAAACGGAGTTGAAGTTTTGCAAAACTTTTTAAGTGTAAAAGACTGCTCGAAAGAAGAATTGATGGACATCATCAAGCTAGCCGTCGATTTTAAAGCTAATCCTAAAAAATATAGCCAGGCTTTAGCGGGCAAGAGCGTAGCGACAATTTATGAAAAACCATCTTTAAGAACGCGTGTTAGCTTTGACGTTGGTATCGCTAAATTGGGCGGCCATGCGGTTTATTTAGATCAGCAAAATGGTGCTTTAGGTAAACGTGAATCGGTTAAAGATTTTGCCTTAAACTTATCTTGCTGGGTTGATGCCATTGTTGCACGTGTATTTGATCACCAAACACTTGAAGAGTTAGTTGAGTTTGGCTCTGTACCTGTGGTTAATTCATTGTGTGATTTATATCACCCTTGCCAGGCAATGGCAGATTACCAAACATTGTATGAAGTAAGAGGCAACTCTTTAGAAGGGGCTTCTATCGCTTACATTGGTGACGGTAACAATGTAACCCATTCACTTATGTTAGCCGGCGCCATTCTGGGGATTGATGTTAGAGTGATAACACCCGTTGGTTATTCGCCTGACGCGCAAATTTATGAGCAAGCTAAAAAATTAGCAGCAGACAATGGTGGTTCAATTACATTAAGTAATGATGTAAAAGACGCAAAAGGAGTCGACGCCATTTATAATGATACTTGGGTGTCAATGGGCGATACTAAGTCACTTGAAGATATTCAAAAAATATTTAACCCATACCAGACTAATGCAGCTTTAATGGCCAGCACAGGCGCTAAATATTTTATGCATTGTCAGCCAGTTTACCGTGGTATTGAAGCGACGGATGATGTAGTTGATGGTGAATGTTCAGTATTAATGCAGCAAGCAGAAAACCGTATGCACGCTCAAAATGCGGTTTTGATGACTTTGCTTGGCAAATAAATAATATAGAGAGTAGATAAAATGTCAGATATTAAAAAAGTAGTTTTAGCATATAGCGGTGGTTTAGATACGTCAGCGATTATTCCATGGTTAAAAGAAACCTATAATAATTGTGAAGTTGTTGCATTTTGTGCCGATGTTGGGCAAGGCGATGAAGAACTTGAAGGTATAAAAGAAAAAGCCGTTGCCTCTGGTGCATCTGAATGTCATGTTGTTGACTTAAAAGAAGAATTTGTTAAAAACTATATTTATCCAATTGTTAAAACTGGCTCTGTTTACGAAGGCGAATACTTGTTAGGTACTTCAATGGCACGCCCAGTAATTGCTAAAGCGCATGTTGAAGTGGCATTAAAAGTAGGTGCAGACGCCGTTTGTCATGGTTGTACTGGTAAAGGTAATGACCAAATTCGTTTTGAATCTTGTTTTGCTGCATTAGCACCACAATTGAAAGTGATTGCACCTTGGCGCGAATGGGAAATGCGCTCACGTGAAGATTTATTAGATTATTTAGCAGAGCGTAATATCCCTTGTTCTGCGTCATTAACTAAAATTTATAGCCGTGATGCAAACGCTTGGCATATTTCACACGAAGGTGGTGAAATTGAAGATCCTTGGTGTGAGCCATCAAAAGGTATTTGGACGATGACGGTTGATCCTATGGATGCACCAGATGAGTCTGAAACACTTGAACTAAGCTTTGAAAAAGGCGAGTTAGTCTCTGTTGACGGCAAAGCATTGTCTCCATACGAATCTATTGTTTATTTAAACGAGAAAGCTGCAGCTCATGGTGTAGGCCGAATTGATATCGTTGAAAACCGTTTAGTTGGTATGAAATCTCGTGGTTGTTATGAAACGCCGGGCGGTACTGTATTGATGAAAGCTTATAAAGCGCTAGAAACTATGATCTTAGATAAAAGCGCACTTAAATTCCGTGAGCAAGTGGGCTTAGAATTTTCTCATGTAATTTATGATGGCCGTTGGTTTACTCAATTGTCTAAATCATTGCTAGCCGCCGCCGCGGCTTTCGCTGAAGAAATTACAGGTGACATTGTGGTACGTTTATACAAAGGTAACTGTACTGTAACTCAGCGTCGTTCACCAAACAGCTTATACAATGAAGAGTTTTCAACTTTTGGTGAAGACGAAGTTTATAACCAAAAAGATGCTGAAGGTTTTATTCGCTTATTTAGTTTATCAAGCCGAATTTCTGCAATGAACAAAGCGGAACAAGCTGCAACGGAGAAAAAATAATGGCACTTTGGGGCGGTCGTTTTACTGGCCAAACAAGTGATTTATTTAAACAGTTTAATGATTCTCTGCCTGTGGATTACCGCATGGCAGAGCAAGACATTGTTGGTTCTATCTCTTGGTCACGTGCGTTATTAAGCGTTAATGTATTAAGTAAGCAAGAACAGCAAGATCTTGAAAAAGCATTAACTGATTTATTAGCGCAAGTGCAGGCCGAGCCTGCTATGGTGTTGTTGGATGACGCTGAAGATATTCACAGTTGGGTTGAGATTAAACTGATTGAAGCTGTGGGTGATTTAGGCAAAAAATTACACACAGGCCGAAGCCGAAACGACCAAGTAGCAACTGATTTAAAACTATGGTGTCGTCAACAAGGTGAAGACCTTAAATCGTTGTTAGCTAATTTAATTGAAGAATTAGTGAAACTCGCTGAGCGCGAACAAGATACAGTTCTACCGGGTTATACTCACTTGCAGCGGGCTCAGCCAGTCACTTTTGCACATTGGTGTTTAGCTTATGTGGAAATGTTTGAACGGGATGTTCAGCGTTTAAATAATGCTTTAGCGCTAATGAATACATCACCTTTAGGATGCGGTGCATTAGCTGGTACGGCCTATGCAATTGATCGTGAAGCCTTGGCTCAAGATTTAGGTTTTGATCGTGCAACACGTAACAGTTTAGATTCGGTTTCTGACCGAGATCACGTGTTAGAGTTATTATCAGTTGCTTCAATTTCATCTGTGCATTTATCACGTATGGCTGAAGATATCATTTTTTATAATTCTGGCGAAGCTGGGTTTTTAGAAATGAGTGACGATGTAACCTCTGGTTCATCGTTAATGCCTCAAAAGAAAAACCCTGATGCGATGGAGTTAATCCGTGGTAAATGTGGCCGTGTTGTTGGCTCATTAACCGGTATGATGGTTACTATGAAAGCTTTACCGCTTGCCTATAACAAAGATATGCAAGAAGACAAAGAAGGCTTATTTGATACCGTTGATACTTGGACTATTTGTTTGCAAATGGCAGTGTTATGTATTCAGGGCATTAAAGTAAACAAAGAGCGTACTTATCAAGCCGCTCAACAAGGTTACTCAAATGCAACTGAATTAGCTGACTACTTAGTTGCGAAAGGCATCCCTTTCCGTGAAGCGCATCATATTGTTGGTGTGGCTGTAGTAGCTGCAATTGCTGAAGGCAAGCCATTAGAAGATTTACCTATTGCTAAACTAAAAGAATTTAGCGAGCAAATTGATGACGATGTATATCAACACCTAACTATTGAAGCTTGCTTAGAAAAACGAGTTGCTTTAGGTGGTACTTCAAAAGACAGAGTTAAAGAAGCAATCGCATCTAAACAAAAATAATGCTTAATTGCGTCACTTGTCTCTTTGCAAAAGCTAGTCAATCGACTAGCTTTTTTGTATATTTTATAAGTAACTGATTTTAATAGCTGAGAAAACGATGGAAAGAAATGTGCGCACCACCGAACTAGTAGATGGCTTTCGCCAATCTGCTCCTTATGTTAACGCCCACCGAGGGAAAACTTTTGTGGTGATGTTAGGCGGTGAAGCAATTTCTCAACCTGGTTTTCACGATATTATTAATGATATTGCCTTGCTTAATAGTTTGGGCATTAAAATTGTTTTGGTTTATGGCGCTCGCCCACAAATTAACAGCTCAATCGACAATGCGGGTTTGAGTAGTGAATATCACAAACGAATTCGAGTAACTGACGATTCTTTGCTGTCATTAATTAAGCAAGTCGCCGGCGGCTTGATGTTAGACATTACCGCCCGTTTATCAATGAGTTTAAGCAATACCCCAATGCAAGGCGCACAAATTAATGTCATTAGCGGTAATTTTGTTATCGCTCAACCTTTAGGGATTGATGAAGGTGTTGATTACCATCATACAGGTAAAGTGAGACGAATTGATGTATCAGGCATTAGCCGTCAACTCGATTCTCACGGTATTGTCTTGTTAGGCCCTATTGCAGCATCGATTACAGGGGAGAGCTTTAATTTAACCGCGGAAGAAATTGCGACTCAAGTTGCGATAAAACTTAAAGCCGACAAAATGATAGGCTTTAGCGACAGTAATGGTATTGCGGATGAAGCTGGCAATATTATTGCTGAGTTAATGCCTAACGATGCGCAAGCAATTTATGAGCAAATGGATCAAGATGATGACGCTTGCTCTGCTACATTAGCATTTTTAAATGCTGCTATCACTGCCGCACGAGCCGGAGTGCCTCGTTCTCACTTAGTGAGTTATCAAATTAACGGCTCATTGCTACAAGAACTATTTTCACGAGACGGCATAGGGACTCAAATTGTAACAGAGCCCGCTGAAAAACTGCGTAGCGCAACTATAGGTGATATTGGCGGGATTTTAGATACTATTCGCCCTCTAGAAGAGCAAGGGCTCTTAGTTCGTCGCTCACGAGAGCAATTAGAAATGGAAATTGATCATTTCATTATTATTGAACGTGATGGGTTGGTTATAGGCTGCGCTGCCTTATATCCGTTTACCGAAGATCAAGTTGGTGAGTTTGCGTGTTTAGCTGTCCACCCTCAATATAGAGATGCGGATCGCGGCGCTATGCTGCTTAAACACATATTATTAAAAGCACGCAAACAAAATTATAAGCGCGTGTTTGCGTTAACGACACGTAGCATTCATTGGTTTATGGAGCAGGGCTTTCAATTAGGGACGGTAGAAGATTTACCTAGCCAAAAACAAGCTTTATATAATTATCAGCGAAAATCTAAAATTTTAGTTTTCAGTTTATAAATAAACAGCGGATCAAAAATAAAACGCTAGTTAAGCTGGTAATTGGCCAAGGTTCATTTAAAATTAGATTGAATTATGAATTTAGTTTAAAAAAGTAGACTTGATTCACGTTTTTATACTTACATAACGCTCAAAAGTAATGTTAATATGTAAAAATTAATTAACATATTAATGTTAATACTGATGTTTTTAGATAAAAAGTCAGATTAAATTGACCGGTCACTGAATCTTTAAATGAAAAGCGATTTTCATTTAGCAGTTCAGTTTATACACGTTCAGTATGGAAACTAGCAGTTATTGTTATAAAGGAGTCGACTCAGAAGATTAATTTTGTTTGTAGTATTAATTTTTAATAAATGAGCCAATTTAATTTTAGGTTGATTGCTTCATCTAATCATCAGGTCTAATTCAAATAGAATAGTTAACGAAGAGGACTTGCTTGATGCTACACGCACAGCGCATCCCAAACCAAAATTTTACTGATTCACCTAGTGACATATTTTTTAATCTTTTTGATATTAAAATTCCAAGCCCGATAGAGTTAAAGCAGGCTTTTAAATTAAGGCATAAAGTTTTTTGTCAGCAGTTAGGCTATTTTTCAAAACGATCAACTCAACTCGATAGTGGACTTGAAAGCGATGAGTTTGATCACGATGCGATTCATTGCATTGTAACTTATAAAGCCACAGGTGAAGTGGTCGGTTGTGTTCGTTTAGTTTCTCCTAACTTGCAGCATAAATTGCCTTTTTCAAGTTATATACCAGATTATCCTGTTCAAGCTAAAAGCCACGAAATATCTCGCTTAGTCGTTTGCCCTGATTTTAGGCATCGCTTGCAAGGACTAAACATTAATGCACTCATTTTTAGAGCTTTATTTTTGTCAATCAATGTTATTTGTGAGCATATAGGGGTAAATTCAGCTTATATTTTTATTGAACGGAAAATGGCAAGAGCATTAAAATTATTTGGTTTTCAAATGGTTGAAACAACAGAAAAAGTGACTATTGAGCTGGATAATCAAACAGTTTCACAGCGATGTTTGTACCGCGCAGGGTTATTTAGCGCAGAACAAAGTACCAAGTTGTCGACTAAAATATTTATGGAAAAGGTGCAAAGTGCGATTTATCCTGCTTTTCATAACTTTTTTCATCCACATCTTATGCAAACGCAATCAGCACCTAAGTTCGCGCTAGCCTAATTTTTAGATTAAATATATGCCCTTATTAACTGAATTTAATTTTAAGGGCTTGTTCAATTTTTGGTGCCACAAAATCAGCAACTTTGCCCCCATGTTTAGCGACTTCTTTCACTATAGTGGAGGAGATATAAGAATTTTTCTCAAGCGGAGTTAAAAAAATAGTTTCTAACGCAGGGTGTAAATTACGGTTGACATTAGTTAGCTGAAACTCATACTCAAAGTCGGCCACGGCTCTAACACCACGTACCAAAACATCAGCTTTATGTTCTTTTGCTAAATCAACCAATAAACCACTAAAACCAATTACTTTGACATTATGAAGTGGTTTGATGACTTGTTCCACCAATTCGACTCTTTCAGTTAAGTCGAATAATGGCTGTTTACTAGAATTATTGGCAACTGCAACTATCACTTGGTTAAATAACTTGCTGGTGCGCTCTATTAAATCTAAATGTCCATTGGTGATAGGATCAAAGGTGCCCGGGTAAATTGCGATATGTGCCATAAAATATCTGATTTGAGAGAAACAAATGGCAATAATGAAAGATAGCTTACAAAAAGTCCAGTTGTGTTACTGTTTTTCAAAGAAAATCGTCAATTGAGCGACTTCTACACCCAGCTTAGAAAGTGTCGACTTATTAAATACCCGCTTATCGTCAATTTGGTACATCCAATCATCAATGGTAAATATATAGCTGTCTCCGTCAACAGGAACGCTTAATTGATACTGCAAATTAACCGCCATACCGACTTGTTTAATTTGCGCGGTGCCAATTACATCATTTGCCTGCCCTTCGTATACGCCATTTGCAATTTTTGTGAGTGTCCAAATTCTGGTTTGTTTTTCACCATCATCAAATTCGAAATACTCTTTTAATTCACCTTGATTACCGTCCCATTTCGCTTTGATATCAACGGTAAATCGTCGGCTAACTTTACCACTATAATTTTGCAATATGCCCCAAGCTTTTATATTGCCGTTAAAGTAGTGTTCTAATTTAAAATCTGGCGAACTGTTTGTGTAATCACTTACGTGAGTCGAGCAGGCGTTCAGCCAAAAGCAATTTAAGCATAAAATGAAAATTTTAAAGTAATGCATATTAGAAGTTCCTTAGTTACAAGCGGTGGTTGATGGTTGGTGTTTTAACCACAGCGATAACCCCAACATGATAACGCCCCAAATCGACGCTAAAATCAAACTGATAACCCAATTAGGCAAGCCAAACTCGATTGCCCCAAGGGCTTTACCACCGTTGTAAGCAACAGGCCCAAAAATAGCGCCAGCCACAAAGGCGAGTTTTGTATTGCCGATAATATAGCTTAATGAATGCCTGAGTGTTAAAGCAAACGCGAGCCAAATAAGCCACAACCATAATGGCAGCCAAGAAGATGTTGAAGGTAAAATAAATAAGCCAGATTGGATTAAGCTACCGTCGATAATAAGACCTAAAACTGCACAAATTGATAAAAGCTTAAGATCTGTCACGCCGATTTTAATATTTAAACATAGTGCTATCAGACAGGGCAGTGTTATCCAAAGTGAGCTATTGGCCCAAAGTGCACCAGCAAACCAAATAGTTTGAAATAAAGCAAAGTTGATGATGTACTGATACGGAATTCTGGCTAGCATACTTTAGGTTATATCGGATGTTTGATATAACCTATACGAATGACACAGGCTAAATGATCACTCTTGTTTAAATTTTTCGAGTTCTGTTCTTAGCTGCTTTAGCTCTGCTTGCATTTCGTGTTTGAGCTGGCGGTTTTCTATTAATAATTGTTTTAAAATAGCGCGATCTGTTTCTTCTTCTTGCTCTTCTGCTGCTGATGGTCGCGAAAAGCTAGAAGCGATATAACCAGAGATAACACCAAATAAACTCACTCCGCTAATAATTAAAATGCTGCTGATTAACCTGCCTGCTGAGGTTACGGGATAATAATCGCCATAACCCACAGTCGAGATGGTAACTAACCCCCACCATAGCGCATCTTCAGCCGTTTTTATATTACTGTCAGGGTTATCACTTTCGATGATAAAAATGGCGACTGCGCTGCTTGCCACAATAGTGATCATAAATACCAATAAGCCAGCCATTGTAGTTTGAATGCGTTTAGCTAGCATTGGAATAAATACATCTTTGGCTAAGGTTAGCATTTTTATTACACGAAAAATTTGCAGTAATCTTAATAACCTAAGTTGTTCAATTAAAGGAACACTCGCCAATAGCTCTAGCCAGTGACGTTTAAAATAAGTCACTTTGCTGTCAGCTTTAATTGTGCTGATAATAAAATGGATAATAAATACAAAACAAATGAAAGTATCAATTGAAAGCAGTAACCGCCGTGTTTCAGCATCAATTGGTGCAACAAATATGCAAATAACAATAATCATCGCAAATGCGGATAACAGCATCATTGCAATATCAAAAGGGCCGGGCACGTGTTGGTGATTAAGCTGATGTTTATCTTGTTTTTGCATTGTATTTAATTGATCCAATTAAATTTGTTGACTACTGAAATTGCTCAAAAGCGGCTGAAATTTTATCAAGGTAAGGCGTTATTTTTTCGCGATCATTTTGGTTTTTAGGCGAACCTTGCATTTTCATTACTTGCCCCATCATTTGAGTCATTTGTTTTTTCATTTGAGCTTTTTGCTCAGCCGTTAATCCTTCCGCTTTTTCAAGATCAGCTAAAGCATTTAAGAGCTCTTGGTTCATTGATGACGGAATATTAGCTTGTTCAACTGATACTGCCATATAAGCTTGAACAATTTGTGTTTGCACTTCAAAAAAACGATCTAAGTTACTAAAACCATATTGGTTTAAATTAGCTTTTAAAGGTGCATATAAATCATGTTTTTTTAAAACTCTATTCGCGTAATCAGAAACTTGCTTTGGACTAGACTCTAAAAAATTTATTTTCTCTTCGCTATTTAAAATAGCTTTGTGTTTATTTAGCCAAGTTGAAATTTCAGGGCTGGCACTTAACCAATTTTCAATTTCTTGATTTGTTAAATCTTTGGCTTGTAAAACAAAGCTAAACGTTAAACTGATAATAATTGTGCTCAAAAAATGTTTTAACATGGCAGTCTTCCTTATCGAGATTTTGTAGATAAATCATAAGTTATTTTGAGTTTGTTTACGACATATGAAATGATTTACTTTAAATGTCTGTCTATTAAAAATGTGTGTATTAATAAAGGTTAGCGTATGAAATCTATTTTGAGTATTTTTGTTCTTTTAGTTGGGTTGATAACTCCAGCGGTGGCAGAGCCTGCACCGGATTTTAAAATAAATGATAAAACGAGTTTAAGTGATTTAAAGGGAAAAGTGGTCTATGTCGACTTTTGGGCGTCTTGGTGCGCACCTTGTCGTAAATCTTTCCCTTGGTTAAATGAACTACAAACGCAATATAAAGAAAAAGGCTTTACGGTAATTGCGGTTAATGTTGACGTTGAGAAATCAATGGCAGATGAGTTTCTTGAACAAGTACCCGCAAATTTTCCAATTGTGTACGACCCTAATAGTAAAATTGCAAAAGCTTATCAGCTAGTGGGCATGCCAAGCAGTTATATTATTGGTCGAGATGGCGAAGTTAAGCATATGCATGCTGGCTTTAGCAGCAAAAAAACAGCTCAGTATCAGCAAGAAATTATTGAGCTCATAAAACAGTAAAAGATCGCCAAAATTAAATATTGATGATAGCAAAAACAGGGGTGAGCTGAATTGAACCGCAGCGCAACCTCTGATGACAAATTCAGATTAAAATTGAATAGGGCGGCGCTTAGCCTTTTTAATTGTACTTGAGGCGCTTGGTTTAGATTCAACTTTTCGAAGTTGTTTTATGCGCTCAGCTTCAATTTTATCTAGCTGGGTAAGCTCAATACCTGGTGCAAGTTCTATTAAAAAAGATTCACCATCAAATTCAATTACATCGTTAGCCAAAATCTTTTTACGCTTTTGGGTTTCAGTTTTTCCGTTGAGCTTAACCAGACCATCTGCAATCACCATTTTTGCTTCTCCTCCTCCGTAAACTAAAGCTTCAAGTTTTAATAGCTTATACAATTCGATCGGTTGTTGGTTAATTAAAATAGTTTTCATATTGTGCTCAATAAAAATAATTAAAAATATTTTAAATTGCTTTGAACTAAATGCAATGGGCTGAGTCTATTTAATTGTAAGTGTGTTAAATGTTATTCCTTGTTGTATCTCCCTTGTGTGCCGCTGTTTGAATTATTCATTCAGCGGTTTTTTTTTGTATTTTTTATATTTAATTAGACTTATCTGCCCCCTTGCTAAAAACTTCTGGTCAAACCTCAAAAATTATCGTTAAAATACAGCTCAAGCAAAACAATAAACAAGGACTCTTTTATGGCTTACGATTTTGGTGCTAATACGCTCGGTATTAAAAATCCTTTTAAAACCGAAGGTTTGGTTAAATCGATAGCAGGTGTCGCAATCTGTTTAATGGGGATTTTTCCGCTGCTAGATGTAGCAGAATCTCTTCAAACTGACATGGTTTTGGCATGGACAAATGCCGCGTTAGGGTTAATTTTATTAACCTGGGGTTTTAAACATTTAGGTACAGGGCTATTTCAACTGTTTAAATATTTTGTTGGTCGTTCAGTACCGACTTCTTTAGCCTTTAATTTTAATCCTAGTGAGCAAGAAAATGCTCAGGCCGAAAAGCGAACAACGGCATACAACAATCAAGAATTAGAGTCGATGTTAATGGGTCGAAAAAACACGACCTTTGTTGAACCTATTGGCTGGGTCTCGAGATTCATTCACTCGGTGTTACCCAAGCTCGTATTTTTACCTTACCCGATCCGTAACTTTGTTCAGGAGTTAGGCGGTTTAGTTTTATCATCATTTACTGCGTTGTTGGCGTTTGCGATCGCTTATTTTATTTCGCAATCCGGATTGGCTGGTGAAAGTGGTCGTTATATTGTGCCTATTTTGTCTTTATTGTTACTGATTTATTTAACGTTTTTATGGCGCAGTACCGCAAACTCTCTCAATAATGTTAAAAATAGAGCTCTACATAAAAAAGGAGCTGCAAGCTTAGCTAAGTTGGTAACTATTGCTATTATTGTGCCTATTGCAATTGGTTATATATTTACTCAACTAGATTCAGGTACGTTAAAAGATCTTGAAGCTTTATTTGATAGCACTGCAGCGTTCAGCGCTTGGTTTAATTTAATTTTATTTTTATTACTTAGCCTAGCGGTAATTATTGTTTCAGTTATTTTATTAAAAGAAAGGTTTAAACTTGCAACACCTATTACGGAAGTCTCTGAATATCGGGATAATTTACAAGAATCTGTCCACCCAAACGAAATTTTCATTAATATAGAAAATATTGTTTTAGCTAATCGTCGTTATAAAGAAGTTCCTAATCGGGTATATCAAGATTTTGACCCTCAACTAGTTGAGCAAAGCCAAGGTAAAGGTAGCTTTAAAGGGAAGTTATTAATAGAAACGCAGCCCGAATTGGCTGATATTAAGTATTCTGCTAGCTTTAAAACCACACGTTTAATTGCCACTATTGCAGCTCAGGTTTTGGCTGTTATCTCAGCGTTTTTAGTGATGCAGCTATTTTCAACGGGCTATGAACTATATGCATCCGGTAAAGCTTTATTGCCTGAGTTGGAATATGCTAATGCGGAAACCGCTAGCAGCTTGCTTTATCAATTAAGCGACTTATTCGCCGCCTTTTTAATTATTTTCTTTAGTTGGCAAGCAGTGGCTTCTGGTAGCAAAATTTTAGCCAGTGGTAGTCGATTATTTTGGGCTGAAATGCATTTTAGTAGTTTGTTGATGTGGATGAAAACCGAAGGCACTTACACCGAAAGCAAAGTTTCAACCGGGATGTCGATTCATGATTCAACTCGCTCTGAAAACGTGGTGGTACGAAGTTCTATCACTCCTTGGGTATTGAGTAGCCGAATTAAAACCAGCACTTTTGCGACTACGGGTTCGCAAAACCTTGAAATGCCCCGTTATATTTTAGAGTTAAATAAAAATGGTGGAGAGTTAAATACCATCATCGATGAGATTAAAGGGTTTTTGAAAAATAGAGAAGCCATCGCTTCAATTAAAAATGAGGGAGATTTGAAAAATGCTGAAACTATTTATCAAGTTAACCAACAATCACGAGTGCAATTTAATGACTCTGACCCGGCTCAAAAAGAAAAATTAACTGAAGAAGCGGCTGGTTATATTCGCCACGAGGAAAGCCGTGAAGATGAAAATCAAAGTCATACTGATTCTTTTGAAAATAAATAAAATTATTTTTGAACTAACCTCAAATAGCTGAGTCTATTTAAAGGTGTGTTAAGTATGACCTTTGTTGTATCTCCCTTGTAGCCGCTCTTTTGAGCGGCTTTTTTTTGCTTGTCATATTTATTTTAACCAATGTGCCGCGAATACTAAGATAGAAATCGTTGTGCATTGGTTGAGACTATCCGAATTCGTAAAATTAACTTATAGCTTTTTAAACTGGGCTGATAGCGCCTGTCTTCTTGCTATAATTGAACGGATGTCTTGGCTAAAATCTTCTTTTTTAGTTGGATCAAACGGCGGAAACACACCATAGCCTGCCAGTAAAGCAAGCCACGAGGCCGACGGGTAATATTGGTCGATTTGTTGGGCTTTAAGTTCGTCACTTAAGCTGCCCCCACTGAACCAAACACCTAATAATTTGTGCAATGATGGCGAGATAGGGATTTGCTTACAATCCTGCCAATATTGAGAGTCATTACGAGAATTACTCCAGTAATGCAAAACAATATAATCTCGGATCCGCTCAAACGCATAATTCATTTTATCGTTAAAAGCTTGTTTATTTTTTTCACCTTCTTCATAAGCTTGGATAAAACTATTAATGGTATCCTGAACAAAGTTAAGCGCAGTTGCTTCTAGCGGTTCAATAAAACCTTGAGATAAGCCTACCGCGAGACAATTTTTATTCCAGTGCTTTTCGACTCTTCCTACACGCATTTTTATATGTTTTGCTGGCTGCTCTTGTTCAGTTACACCAATTAATTTACGCAACTCAGCTTCAGCACTCTCTGCTGTTTGATATTTTGAACTATACACATAACCATTTCCAACTCGGTTTGTTAAAGGGATTTGCCAAGCCCATCCACAGCTCAGTGCAGTTGATTTTGTTTCAGGTTTGTAGTTTTCGACTTTTGCTGAAGGTATCGCAATCGCAGAGTCATTAAATAAATTTTCATCAAATTTAACAAAAGGCGTCTTTAAGGTTTTATCAATCAACAAAGCATTAAAGCCAGAGCAGTCGACAAATAAATCGCCTGTCAATATTTCACCACTGTTTGTTGTTAACTGGGCAATATCACCATTATTTTTTTGCTGAATGGATTTTATGGTGCCGTAGCTATGTTTAACCCCTAATTCAATCGATTTATTTTTTAAAAACATGCCCAATTTAGCAGCATCAAAATGATATGCATATAAAGTAACAACTGAGTTATTGCCATCAATTGGTAATGCTTTTTTAAACTCATCAGTTAGTTGTTTAGTTAAAAAGTAATGATCGGGATGAGCTTGCACAGGGTACCCATGGCACCTAAGTCGGGCATGGTGTTCAAATACAGGTATAATATCGGCATCATATTGACTTAAAAAAGGGTGAAAATAGCTTTCACATCCAGGTTGAGTCGACCAATTTTTAAAGGTTATACCATTTTTGTAGGTGGCATTACATTGTGGCATCCATTCATCTTCTGAAATGTTTAACTGATCAAACAAATTTTTTAGGTAGGGGGTCGAACCTTCACCTACACCAACAGTGGGTATATCAGACGATTCGATTAAATGTATATCGGCAGATGGCCAACGGTGCGCAAATAAAATAGCTGTCATCCAGCCCGCTGTGCCGCCGCCCAAAATCACAATAGATTGATTCAAATTTATCGCTCCCATAATGATTGCTTGGCCTGAACTTAATTAAAGCATCAAACACAAATAAAAACAGCCGGCAAGCCGGCTGTTTTTTGTTTTAAATAGCACCCAAGTTTTAATATCCTTTTGGTACTGGATACATTTTTATATCGTCGACCCAATAAACTGCATTGGCAGGGATATTGAAGTTTAGACTGTAATTTGCATTACCCCAGTCAAAATCAACATCTGAGGTGACAGACTTAACAACGGTGTTATCTGAAAATACACTATCAGACGTGGTATCTAAGTGCACTTTATAGGTTTCGTAAGCAGTGTCAGATCCTTTGCTGAATTTACGATTTCTCACAAAGTTGGTACCACCATCTTCCAGAACGCTCCAATCAAGTGGTTCAGCCGTCGTCGTTTCTGGCGATTTGAATTTAAACTCAACAATGTATCGCATACCTTGTTTAACGCCTTGTTTAAGCACACTTGAATCAAATACTAAGTTGCCGCCACTCGCTCCGCCTTCAACAAGTAACCCATAAGTATCGTCTACGCCAGGTTGAGAGGTTGCATCTTCTGACAATGAAACCGTTGCGCTACCTGTTGTTGTCCATCCTGCGACACCTAATGAATCCTCGTTAAAGTTACCATTTGGCACAAGGTTTCGCTGTCCTGTTAATTTGTACTTTACAATTGCAAAGTCATCAAAACGGTCATCTTTATTGGCTAAGATAGTAACGCTGATATCGTTTGTACCTTTGAAATAGGCTTCCGTATCTTCGGTTTCAGCGGCATCAAAGTCTATATAACGATCTACCCAAGTATTAGCGACGCCTAATGAACTTGTATCATCAGAGTTAAATACCGGATCATTAATATCATAGGTATCACCTTTGTTGACGACAATTCTTGGTCTACCCCAAGGAGCGGCAGTTTTACCAGAAAAGCTAATATAAAAATTATCATCTTCTCGTATCGTATTTTGAATGATCCCAGTGTTTCTTAAGCGAATAAACATGCTAGATTCAAGCACACTTAAACCATAAGTGCCAGAGTGAGCTGCATCTTGATTAACAACTAAATTATCACTACCACCTGGGCTCCATTGCCATACCCAGCCGTTATCTAAAACACCATTTTCAAAATCACCTTTTTTCACTAAATTGTTAGTTCCACCGGTAATTTCAATATTGAGTGTTCTTTCTTCCGACTCGTACTGACCATCAGTTACCTTATAGGTAAAAACTAAAGTTTCAGTTTCGCCTGGTTCAAGGTATAGGTATTGGTAGGTATCTAACCGTAACTTGCTGTCAGTTCGATTAATACCGACCCCTTCCGGTCCTGAAAATTCAATAACCGTCAGTGCATCACCATCAGAATCTTTGATTTTTTCGAGCAAATCAATTTCCTGAATTTCACTTTCGTTAGATGCTAAAGTTTTAGTGATAACCTCTTCACTTAGTTCAGGAGGGTTTGTTAAGTTAGCCCCTTCTATAGGCACAACAATGGTCCGAGTTGTTAAATTATCATCACTATCTTTAATGACTATTTCATAGGTCAAATTTGCAAACTCACCCTTCTCTAAAAGGTCTGCTAACAGCCGTGGATCAATCGTAATATTGGCTTCTTCAAGTTGACCCGTAAATGGGTTTCTAACTTGATTGATTTGACCAAACAGACCTGTATTTTTAATTTGGTCTGGTAGGTCAGCCATTGTGATTGAGCTACCTGCACCCATCGTTAGTTCATAACTATCAATGCTCAATACTTCTTCTGCATAAGCATTTCTAACCTGATAGAAATCTGACAGGTCTCCTACTTCTTGGCTGAACTGATAGTTGTCCATGATATCCTTGTCATAGATACCTTCAATCAGATTAATGGTAACAGGTAAGTCTTTTTCTGATGGTTCTGGTATATCTAACTGTTTATCTTCAGTGTTACCAGTCTCATCTACGACAGGGGTGCCGTCTTCGTTCAATTCAAGAAACTGAGGTGCATTGTTTAAGCCCATTACAGTGGCTTTTACGTAACGAGTCACTGCATGTTCTCCGTCACTGACTTTAAATCTCAGATCCAATTCAGCTCTTTCGTCTTGCCCTAATATAGGTGCAAAGTTTCTTGGCGTAACGCGCAAAACATTATCTCTGAATTCAAAGCCATTATATAAAGGCTCCCATACAGTCGCTAAATTTTGAATGGCCTGGACTTCTTGTTTTTCTGTCCACTCTAGGTTGTCTCCAACACTAAAACCAGCTTCTTCCAAGAAAGGTGTACAATAATCTTCATAGTTGACCGCGGTAACCAAAGCGTCACTACAGTCTGGGCCGCGCCACAAAATTTCCATCTCAGTGACATCTAAATATTGAATTGCATCTGCATCAGTCACCCCAGCCAATAAGTCGATATCATAATAGTCAACTTTTTCAAAGTCGCCATCAGGGTCATCAAACATATCATCTTCGTTAAATGTAAAATGCCACTGAAGTCTAGGGTCAGCTACAGCGCCCGCTAAATAAGTATCAGGCGTTTCCACTTGAAATGTACTGTATTCGTTTGCAATATCAGCTGTTTCTAACAGTTGTGGTGCGTTTTCATTTGTTAAATCTGCAGAATTATCGCTACTGCACCCAGATAAAGCTGCCGCAACTAATACGGCAGTAACTTTTCTATTATATAATTTCATAATTTTGACTCCTGCCATTAAAATTTCACATTAAGTGTCAAACGGTAAGTTCTGCCAGTTTTTTGAAGTGACTGCGTTCTTGACGTGGGAGCATTACTATTTTCAAGCGCATTTCCTTCATTAAAGAACACTTGTTCAACTTCACCATTCTCACCAATTTGAGTATCACCAAAGTCATGGAGGAAACTTGTATAGTATCGTCTAACCGGTTCATCAGTAACATTGAGTGCATTAAAGCCAATGGTGAACATTTCATTAACTTTGTAGTTTGCAGAAAAATCAACTGTCCCCCGACCTTCTTGCCATAAGTTACCGTTGTTCCAATTTCGATTCACCAATTCGTCTGATTTACCACGATAGGCTAAGCGAATTTGATGACCAAATTTTTCCCAGAATACGGTTGCGTTATAACTGTGCTTTGGTGTCCAAGCAAATGGCATGGTCGGCAATTTCAACCCTTCTAATAAACTTGAATCTTCAACATCAGTTTCAGACTCTTGATAAGTGTAGTTAACTTGAGAACCTAACCCTGACCAAATACCCGGTAAAAAGTCATAGGTTTGGCTGTAATTAAATTCAACACCTTTGATATTACCGCCTTTACCATTTCGTTTTGCTGTGGCATTAAATAATGCGCAGTAGTTTAACCAGTCTTCTGCTTGAGCTGTTAGCGGATCATTTACTGAATACCACCAGTCTTTACCAAAATCATTAATATTGCCACGAGATGGCATACAGGCTTGAGAACCAACACCATCACGTAAGTCAGGGTCTTCTAAATCAGCCAAAATTGCAGCTTCAGATTTAATTAAGTTTTGGGCATCATATCCACCTTCAAGGTCAACATGGCGTAAATCATCTAAATATACAACGGCATTTTCTTCTTCCACAAAGTTAGTCATATCCTTATGGAATAAACCAACAGATAATAAGCCAGTATCACTAAAATACCATTCAAATGATAAATCTAAATTTATAGATTCAAGTGGACTTAACTCTGGGTTAGATAACCTTAACCAGTTGCCTTTGGTTGTGCCTGGGTTACCCCAATAACCTTCGTTACCGATAAACCCAGGTTTCAAATCATCTATTGTTGGATAAGAAATGGTTTTCGAAGTTGCAAAACGAGTGATGAAATTATCAGTTACCGCCCAGTTTAAATTTAAGCTAGGCAAATACATATCGTATTCATTTTTACCTGTTGTTGGGAATTCTCTGCTGCTTCTATCTTCAGTCGCTTCAGGATCATCACCCCAGCGATAAAACTGAGCTGTTGAGGAATCAACATGGCGCCACATGCGCCAGTGTTCAGCTTCGCTTTTAAGAGTCCAGCTGTCAAAACATGGGTATACAGCGTTGCTTTGGTCTGGTGCATTTGGATCTACACCGTTGACTGGAATCCTTACATCATCAGTATAATCATCTGGTGTACCATTTCGATCCCAACCAAGACCATCTAAACGACTATCTAAAGCCGCCTGACCTAGGCCATTTGGCGTGTTAAAGTCATAAGCACAAGTTGGTAGAGTTGCGTCTCTCAAATGTGCAAATAAAAATGGGTCATAAACACGATCAAGTCCGTCGTTGGTAAAGTTCATTCCCGAATAGCCAGAAGTGTCTACTTTTGCTTTAATATACCGAACACCTATGTCACCCGTAAGCCCTTCTACTGGTTCAAAGTTAAGTTTTAAATAGGCCGCCGAGTTTTCTAATTCGGCTGAACGAGTATTAAGGTTTCGGATATCTTGTTGGACATTTTCATCGCCAATAGATGAGGCCAATAATTTAGCTTCATCAACCAAAGGCCACCCATCCGTTGCTGCGCTCATCGGCACACCCAAATCTTCCATAAAGTTGTCGTACGGGAATGATTCGTCTGAAGCAAAATTGGTTGCTGGTACATCCCCAATCGAACTACCTTCCCTAAGGGTTCTTTCGCCTGTTACGTTGCCAAATGAATCATATAACTGAACAACAACAGGAAGTGATGTTTGTTCAAATGTGGTTCTTTGATCGTCAACAAATTTGCTTCTTTCAGTTCTTTTAATACCAGCTTCAATTTTAGTGATAACGCCTAAAAGATCAACATCCCAATCTAAGTCTATATAGGCTGATTTGATTTCATCTTTAACGGTGCGATCGGTAATTGCAAATGCAGGACCATTGACAGATTGAGCGTTAATATCATCAGGGTTGAACGCTGTGTACGCTAAGGAATCAAATTTGTTGATTGGATCTTGATGCGAAACAATACCGTCGCCAAATACCATTTCACAGGTGCCGGTTGTACAATCTATCCCCGCAGGCTGGATGCCATTCACCGGGTCGCCATAAGGGCCAGCCTGTCCTAAATTGGCTAAACTGACAAAACCATTTAGCATACCCATATTTTTTTGGTGTAAAACTAACTCTGTACTTGAATAGTTGGCACCAAAATCAAGCATGATATTGTCAGTTAAGTAATGCTTTATTTCTAGGTTGGCTACTTTATTTTCAGATTCATCACCACCGTTTCTACGGCCATAACCACCATCTGCAAAACGTTTAACCGTTTTCACTAGGGTTCTTGTATCTCGGTCAACAACCATCCACTCAGCTGGATCTGAAAACTCAGGGACAAGGTTATCGCTTGTTCCGGTCACTTTTAATTGATCATATTCAACACCTGCCACAAAGTTAGCATAGTCAGGGCGAGTGCGAACCGTCATATTATGGAAAGTCTCTACCTTATCTGCTTTACCATAGGTCAAATCAAGTGCAATGGTTGTATCGTCTGTTGGTGCCAGCTCAAATGTAACTGTGCCACCATGTCTGTTTCTTTCGTTTTGGAATAACGAGTATTGTAATTGTTCAGGCATAAAGGCTTTAAAGTCAGTTACTAGTTGACCGTCTGTATCTACACCTCTAGCCACATTAACGACTTCCCAATCGCTAATGGTCATTTGATCACGGCGAATAGAATTCGTCTCTTTATAAGCGGTAACTAATACCCCAAATCTGTCATCAAAGAATTTGTCTGAAAAACTACCAGAAATTTTGTAATCGTTATTTTCAGAAAAGTCATTATAGCGACCTTGAATTTGCATTCGACGTGCTTTGTAATTCATTGATAGAGGTCGTGCGGTATGTAAATTAACAGTAGCACCTAATGAACCTTCATCATGATCTGCACTGGGAGTTTTAACAACATCAATATGAGATAATATATCGGATGAGAAAGCACTTAAATCGACTGACTGATTTTCACCCGGGCTAGTTAATTGAACACCATTTAAAGAAATGACGTTCATATTTGGATTTGCACCCCTAACGGAAATAAGCGTGCCCTCACCATCCTGAGATTGAACAGAAACACCCGTTACACGAGATAATGCATCTGCGATATTTTGGTCTGTAGATTTACCAATATCTTCAGCAAAAATTGAGTCGGTTACATTTCCTGAATTGCGCTTTTGCAGCATAGATTTTAAAACACTGCCTCGGAAGCCTGTTACTTCTATGATCTCGGTTGCATCTTTATCAGCTTCTTTCTTGCTATCATCTTCTTCTTCAGCAGCATACGCTAAACTGCTGGCAAGTAGCACAGATGACATCGCAAATGCGAGTGGTTTCAATTTAAATTGATTAACCATTGTTACTATCTCCAATTGTTAAAATTAACTTAGAAATTTTGGCAATCAAAATACGGCTTATAATTTTTGAATACCTTGTATTTCTTTTATTTAAACCTGCAATTAAAGTACATTTGTTTCACAAGTTTTAAACACAAGTTAAATATACACCACTTTACATGTAAAGTTAATATTTTATTGTATTTTGTAGACAATTTAATTCAATTTAATTTTTACTTAATATTCATCCCACACATGCAAAATAGTAACCAATTGTTTTTTAAATGGTTATTTTTAATTTTTTCTATTTTTATATAAGATTTATATTTTTATCGTATTTTTTAATGATATTTATTTTTTGTTTTATAGCTTTTTATTATGTGTTTTTTATTATGTGTTTTTTAAAATTTGAATTGGGTAATTCATATAGTGGGCTGTTTTTGTTGTGAAAAGAAAGTTGATTAACAAAAAATGAGGATGAAATGTTAACATTTAAGACGAGAGTATAAATGATAAGTATTTAACGTTAGGAGCTCATATCGATGACACAAAAAGCTTATGGTTAATGGTTTTTTATCGCTCAACACGCCCTAAGTTTATCATGTGGGCAAAATTGAGCGATAAAACGATTGAGTATACTTTACCGAGCTTTAAAATGGAGCTGGAAAGTCTTTAAGTACATCTGCTACTTGTTTGAGTGCATCAGCATATAATTGAATATCAAAGGCGGCAATATCTTCTTTTAACTGCGCCATAGACGTTGCGCCAATAATAGTTGAGGTAACCCCATCAACTTGTTTACACCAAGCTAAAGCAAGTTGAGCTGGCGTTATATTATGCTGTTCAGCAATCTGCATATAGCGGCTAACGGCTTGATGTGTGTTTTGTGTATCTCTAAATAATCCATTGCGCTGGGCATGGCACCAACGACTGCCTTCAGGTCGGGCACCATTTAAATATTTGCCTGATAAAACGCCACCTGCTAATGGAGACCAAGGTAAATAAGCGACTTCCTGATGGACGCAGTTTTCAATTAAATAAGGCCAATCTTTAGTGTGGAGCAGGCTAAATTCATTTTGAATAGCGGTGACTCGGGTTAAATTGTGCGCTTCACTCAACTTGATATATTGATTAATGCCCCATGGAGTATCATCAGATAACCCAAAATGCCGGATTTTACCTTGTTTCACCGCTTTATCTAACGCTTGTAAAATATCAAGCATACCTTGGGTTTCTTGCTCTGCATTAACGTTGGTAAAAGAGATATGATTTGGGTGGTGTTTGCCAAAATGAGGTGAGGTTCGGTTAGGCCAATGTAGTTGGTATAAGTCGATATAATCAGTTTGTAATCGCTTAAGTGAGTTATCAATCGCTTGAGTGACCGTTTCGCCACTAATATCACTGCCGCCTCTAATGTAAGCCAAGCCATTACCCGCGATTTTACTGGCGAGAATAAAATTTTCACGTTGATTTTGGTTAGTAGCTATCCAGTTACCAATAATAGTTTCAGTGGTGCCATAAGTTTTTTCTGTCGGCGGTACCGCATACATTTCGGCGGTATCGATAAAATTAATACCTTGTGCTAACGCATAATCAATTTGTTGGTTGGCATCGTGTTGAGTGTTTTGGTTGCCCCAAGTCATAGAGCCTAAACAAACCTCGGATACAGATAACTGACTGCTTCCTAATTTATTGTATTTCATTGCTTTTCCTTTTAAATATTAACAAAAAAGTGCTATGTGAGCTTACATAATTTGCTTTTTAATAACGATACCTAAACGCTTGGCTAACCTTACTAGGTTTGCTCTGTCGGTTGATAATTGTTTTGCGGTAGCGCTCCAGTTCATGTCGTTTTGGGCTAGGGTTTTGGTTATTAAATCCAGTTGAAATTGCTCGGTTGCCTGGCGTAAATTTATCAGGTTTTGATTAGCTGAACTTGGTAATGGCTCACGTGTTTCATCTATCTGTGTCTTGGAATTTGAAGTCGTATCAATTGTATTAACGGTTTCGTCGCTTTCAGGTTTTACTGAAGACTGAGTTAATAAATGAATATCGCTTATTTCAATGGTGACCACACCTTGTCGGCTGTTACTGCGTGCATTTAACGCAGAGCGACTAATAGTATGCTCTAATTCACGTACATTACCTGGCCATGAGTAAGCTTTAAATACAGGCATTATATTAGCCGACAGGACTAATTGAGCAATCCCTAATTTTCGCCTGACTTGTTCAATAAAATAACCTGTTAACAATGGAATATCACTAATGCGGTTGCGCAGGGCAGGTACTGTAATTGGAAAAACTGAAAGCCGGTGGTATAAATCAGCTCTGAATCTGCCTGCTTCAACCTCTTGCTTAAGTTGTCGGTTGGTGGCGGCGATCACTCTTACATTTAACTGCTCGGTTTTGTCTAAACCGACAGGCTGAATTTCTTGATTTTGCAGGGCTCTTAATAGCTTGCTTTGCAAGCCTAGCGGTAATTCGCCTATTTCATCTAAAAATATGGTTCCGTGATTAGCTAAACTAAATTTGCCGGTTCGGTTTTTGTCGGCACCAGTAAATGCGCCTTTTACATGGCCAAATAATTCACTTTCGATTAAATTTTCAGGTAAAGCTGCACAGTTAACATACACTAAAGGGCCGTTTTTTCGAGTGGAGTGCATGTGCAGCGTACGGGCTACCAGCTCTTTACCTGTGCCGGTTTCTCCTTCAATTAAAATAGTAAAATCAGAGGGGGCAGATAAGCTAATTTCATGTTTAAGTTTGTCCATTGCTGGGCTATCGCCAATCAGCTCGCCGCCATCTTTGGTTAAAGCATCTCGGGTTAATTCGGCAACTACTTGCTGATTATGGTTAGATAAGTGCTCTAATTGCTGAATTCGCATTGCGGTTTTTAATGTTGCAGCCGACATAGCACTGATTAAATATAAAGTATGTTGGGCGATTTCATCAAACGCATGGGGCGTCATACTGTCGAGCGTTAAAACCCCAAGTAATTGATCATCCGCTTTTAATGGTAATCCCATGCAGGCATGAACCGGTAAATTTCCGCCTTGAGCGAGTAACATGCCATCGTAAGGATCGGGTAAGTCACACTGACTAGTGAAGCGTACAGGTTCATCAGATTGGCAAATTTGAGCAAGTCTTGGATGCTCGCTGATTAAAAAGCGGCGGCCCAACACTTCACGGGTTAGCCCTTGCTGTGCTAAAGGAACAAGCTGATCTCCTTGGTATTTTAATAACACCACTGCTTCATTATTAATTGTTTGACAGATAATGCTGAGCAATCGCTGATACCTATCGGCACTGGTTAGGCTATTGCTTAAATCGAGTGCCAGTTTGATTAAATTGGCAGCGGGGATATCCGGCATAACTGATTCAACATTTTAAAATTAAAAATTGAGACTATCAAAAAATAACAATTGAGTCTATATGACACATGCTGAGCTAGGTCAATTTGACTTTTTGTATGCTTTCTTTCGCTCATTTTTTTATTTTTATTTATATATCAGACGTTTATGAAGTTGGTCTTGTTTTTGCTCTATTCAAGTTAATTCAAACCATCTAATAGAAAAATAGCCGAGCAAAAAACGAATATGCCACCAACTAAAATACGGTTTTTATTGGTAACTGCATTTTTGGGCATGAAACTTAAGCGCTGGTTTGTGGGTGATTAGTTTTAGTTTTTTTGTGGTGATTTATTGGCCGGTGTTAAGCCGCGCTTGAATTTTATCTTAATTTTATATTTTTTTATTCTTTTCTTTACTGTAGGAGTTGTTATGTTAACCCAGTCAGAAATTGATTTAGTAAAAGGGACCATTCCGGTGTTAGAGTCTGCTAATACGGCGATTACTGAACATTTTTATCAACGTATGTTTGAGCATAATCCCGAGCTTAAACATATTTTTAATTTGCAAAATCAAACCTCGGGCGCACAGCAGTCAGCTTTATTTAATGCGGTGCTTGCTTATGCAAAAAATATAGATAATTTAGAAGTTTTACAGCAAGCCGTGGGGAGAATAGCGAACAAACATACCAGTTTGAATATTCAGCCAGAACATTATCCTATTGTTGGTCATCATTTAATTGAAACTTTTAGAGAGTTAACGGGTGACTTATTTACGCCTGAGTTAGAAGCCGCGTGGGGTAAAGCCTACCAGCAATTGGCTGATGTTTTTATTGGCGTAGAGGGTGACTTGTATCAACAATCAGCAACCAAACAAGGTGGTTGGAAAGGGGCACGAAAATTCATTTTAGTTGAAAAACGGATTGAATCAGAGTTGGTTAAAAGTTTGGTTTTTGAACCCGCCGATGCTGGTTTAGTGGCTGAATTTCAGCCGGGTCAATATATTGGAATTCAGCTTAGCATTGGTAATCAAACTTATCGTCAAATCAGGCAATATTCATTGTCAGGTGTTGCAAATACCCATAGTTATCAAATCTCAGTTAAGCGTGAAATTATTGAGCAACCCGGTATTGTTTCGAACTTTTTGCATGATGGCTTGCGCTTAGGCGATCAAGTTGAGTTATTTGCGCCGGCGGGTGATTTTTATTTTGAAGACAAACAAGCACCTGTGGTATTAGTGTCTGCGGGCGTTGGTTTAACCCCAATGCAAGCTATGCTAGAAACCTTTGCCGGTAAAGGGTATTCGCAACCTATATTTAACTTACATGCTTGTCAAAATCGCTATCAGCATAGTTTTATCAGGCGAAACCAAGTGTTAACTCAGCAGCTTAACTTAAGTAATCATGTTTGGTATCAAGATATTCAAAATTCTAGTGGTACTGCGCCTTTAACTAACTTTGAACAGCACCATGGTTATATGGAGATTGCCGCTATTGCTGATACTTTACCTATGCAAAGTGCGGATTTTTATATTTGTGGGCCAGTTGGATTTATGCGTTTTGCTAAACAGCAATTAGAGACTTTAGGTGTAGATGGATCGCGTATTCATTACGAAGTATTTGGACCTCATGCCGAATTGTAAAAATGCAAAATAACCTGAATTCAGGTCAATAAAATATTAAAAAAAAAGCAATCACATAACGTGATTGCTTTTACTGTAAGTTTGCTTGATTTTGTAATTATTTATTAAAACTTAAACTCAAAACCTATGTTAATACCTTTATCTAATGTGAAGTTAGGGCCATTTTCAGTATTTGCTTTTAAATGTCGGTAACCGACATAAACGCTACCATTTGGTAATAATTGATAATTAGCACGCAGCGATAAGTCTGTTTGATAATCAAAATCATCACTCATTAATATATCAGGGGTATAAAAGAATTGGCCTTGAAATGAAACGGCTGGGTTTTGTGGTAAACGATAAATTGCTTGTCCACCTAGTGCAAAACCTTGCACATTTTCATCATAAATATCAGATAGATATAAGCGGCCACCTAATCCGGCTGTTAAATTTGGTTGACCTTGAATAGGGCCCGCCATCATGCCTGTAAATGAAAATACACTCACATCATCATCGGTTCCGGTGGCGGCTGCTGAAAGCTGAACATCTTGCACTAATCTATCTGAGCCAATTTCAATTTTAAAGGCATCATTGCTTAAGTCCGCAGTTAAAAAGTTAGCTGACGCCGGTAAAGCTAATGCAGTTAAGGCTGCGGTTAATGATTTTTTTAAGTGTTTCATAAAATATTCCTTAGCAGGCAAAATGAAAAAATGCGTATTTGAGAAAACGTGAAAAAATAAAATTTAATACGCTAAAATTAGCTGGCATGTTAACGCCTTATAAATGTAAGTAAAGTGGTTAATACTGAAAAGACCTAAGGATGTGAACATTTTTGCACTTTATTTACTTCAACAAGCTAAATACCCGTTTTTAGACGACTTTGCGATACGGATAGCAGATCGAGCTTATCGTCACTTTAAGTTATTAAATGTCCCGTTTTAACCCAAATGATTGTATCTTGCTCAACGAATGGGCGATGGCTTGATAAATGAGGGCTTCGAATCCAACTACCGGCAGGGTAGTGGGCATATTCATCACAAAACGTACCGCTTAGTACTAAAATTTCTTCACCACCAAAATGTGTGTGTGGTTTAAATTTTTCACCCGCTGGCCATTTAACCAAAGCCGTGTGTTCGGTTGCATAGCTGTGTAAAGGCATAACTTGTAGCTGACCTTGGCCTGGCTGCCAGTTTTGCAAGCTGGTATTAATGACTACCTGCTGTTTATCTTCTGGATGAAACTGGCATAATTTAACAAAAATGATGCAGCCTTCTTTACTAAATGGCGCATGGCTGGAACCTTGAGGGTTGCGTAAATAAGTGCCAGCAGGGTAATTGCCATTTTCATCACTAAAAACGCCTTCAAGTACAAAAATTTCTTCGCCTTTAGGGTGCTTATGTGGTTTAAAGCTGGTGCCTGCTTCATATTTTACTATGCTGGTGGCATGACCTTGCTCTGCTTGTTCACGAGCGAGTGGTTTACGCCAAACCCCGTTGGCAGGGCTAGGTTGCCAGTGCTGCTCGGCCGTATTTATGACACAGCGTTTACTGAAATTCATATTAAACATATTTCTACCTATTTATTAAACCGAGTTGAGGTTAACTTATCGCTTTGCAGTATACTTAGATATTAAGACCCATAACACAATGAATAGATTTCAATTATCATGATTAAAGTTCAAACCCAAGATTTTAATATTGCCGAAGAATATGCTTTGCTGAGCGATAATAATCAAACAGACGGTGCCGTGGTGTTTTTTGTTGGTTTGGTGAGAGATTTTAACCAAAACAGTCAAATAAAAAGCTTAACTCTTGAACACTACCCGGCAATGACAGACAAAGTGCTAACGCGCTTAGAGCAACAAGCTAAAACTCGATGGCCAGTTAACCGAGTTGCTATTGTGCACCGAGTTGGCGAACTTAACCTATCAGAGCAAATTGTTTTTGTTGGGGTGACGAGCCCCCATAGAGATGCTGCGTTTGAAGCCGCTCAATTTATTATGGATCAACTTAAAACACGCGCGCCTTTTTGGAAAAAAGAGCAAACAATGCAGGGAGAACATTGGGTCGATGCAAAAGATTCAGACGAACAGGCAGCTAAAGCCTGGAACAATTCATAACTTGGATTTAAATACACCGCAAGACTTTTGATTCTGGCAAGAGATATAGCTTGTAGCTCGCATATTAAAGCGACTTGGGTATAATACCCAGATAAAATGCTAACAGGAGAATTTCATGCGTCCAAGTGGTCGAACAGCTAGTCAAATCCGTCCTATTTCAATTACTCGTAACTTTACAGCTCATGCAGAAGGTTCAGTATTAGTTGAATTTGGTGAAACCAAAGTAATTTGTACCGCTAGCGCCAGCGATGGTGTGCCTCGTTTTATGAAAGGCAAAGGAGAGGGGTGGATCACGGCTGAATATGGTATGTTACCTCGTTCAACTCACACGCGTTGTGATCGTGAAGCCGCACGTGGCAAACAAGGTGGCAGAACATTAGAAATTCAGCGCTTAATTGGCCGAGCACTTAGAGCCGCGGTTGACTTAAAAGCGCTAGGTGAACATACCATTACAATTGACTGTGATGTTATTCAAGCTGATGGGGGTACTCGTACAGCTTCTATTACAGGTGCTTGTGTGGCATTAGTTGATGCATTAACCTTTTTACGTAAAAAAGGCTCATTAAAAACAAATCCACTTAAACATATGATTGCCGCTATCTCTGTGGGCGTTTATAAAGGTGAAGTGATTGCTGACTTAGAGTATTTAGAAGACTCAGACGCAGAAACCGATATGAACGTAGTGATGACAGAAACCGGCAAATTAATCGAAGTTCAAGGTACAGCTGAAGGTGAACCTTTTAGCTTTGAAGAAATGAACGAAATGCTTGAGTATGCTCGTCATGCGGTGCGTGAGATTACTGATATTCAAAAAGCAGCTTTAGCTTAAGTTGGTAAGGATAATTTAATGCAAAAATATCAACGAGAATTTATTGAATTTGCGTTATCTCGCGGTGTATTAAAGTTTGGCGAATTCACACTAAAATCGGGCCGAATCAGCCCTTATTTTTTTAATGCCGGTTTATTTAAAACCGGTGGTGATTTAGCCAAATTAGGCCAATTTTACGCTGCTGCACTGCAAGATGCTGCGGTTAAATATGATTTGCTATTTGGCCCTGCCTATAAAGGGATTCCAATTGCGACCGCTACAGCTGTTGCTTTAGCCGATAAATATGATCAAGATGTACCTTACTGCTTTAATCGTAAGGAGAAAAAAGATCATGGTGAAGGCGGTCAATTGGTTGGCTCGGAATTAACCGGTGACGTAATGTTGGTTGACGATGTGATTACCGCTGGTACAGCAATTCGCGAATCGATGGAAATTATTCAAGCTCAAGGTGCTAACTTATCAGGTGTTTTAATTGCGCTTGATCGACAAGAAAAAGGCAAAGCTGAGCTATCTGCCATTCAAGAAGTTGAACGTGATTTTCAAACCCAAGTTATTTCAATTATTAGTTTAACTGACTTAATTGAATATTTACAACAAGCTGGTGATAAAACACAAGAGCTCGAAAAAGTAGAAGCTTACCGCCAAGCTTATGGCATAGCTTAACGCTGATGGTTTATTTCGCCTAAGCAAATTAAATGAGTGGTTTAGTTTGTTTAGGTAGTAAACGCTGTATTTAAAAAAGTGCGGTTCCGCACTTTTTTTCCAACCTGTCAATAAACTCCTAAGCGGGCTCAATAAAGCAAAGGCACAAGTTTATTACCACATAAACCTTGTATTAAATTATAGCTCCGGGTACCAGCAATATTTATAATGATATAATGGGTAGTATCTCGCCTTTATTTTAAGCGTATCGGGTAAAACTAAGCTCACTTGGGGCACTGCTTTGTTGATAAAAACGCTCAATTTTTAAGGCTCTGGCATTTATATTTTGATCTCTTTGTTCAATGTTAAGCGAAGCTTGATCTGAGTTTTGGGCTAAGGTTTGTTTAGGTTCGAACTTGGGGATGGACGCTTGCTCGGTTTGAGTATTTTGAAATACATCAGCAACCGACGGGGTTGTTTGAGTTTGAATATCAGGCTCAGCAAAAGGAACTGTGTTTACAGTGCTTGGCGCAGCATTTATATTTTGTTCAGGGTCAACAGTTTCATTATTGGATTGAGCCTGAATGAGTTCAGCTCTAGCTTCTTGCGCGGTTTGAGCGGCTTCGTTTGCTACTTTTCGATCTGCGCTAGAAGGTTCAGCAGGCGCTAATGCTGCCCGTTTAACCTGATCCATTTTTTCAATTGTTGCTTGTGGATCACCACTAACGGGTGATACATCAATCTTTACTTCGCCTTCTACTGCATAATTTTTCCCATCCGGGCCACGCTCAAATTCATATTGTGGGCTACCGGCATACTGTCCGCCAGTATTGGCATGTGCTTGTTCATGAATTCTAACTTCTTGATCTCTTTGCTTAAGATCGTCAAGTTCTTGATCTTCTTGTTGCTGTTCAGGCGTGATTTTATCGCTCGGTTCAGCATTTTGTTGGGTAAAAGATTGACCTCTGTTTTCCTGATCTTGAGTGGCATCTTGCTGCGCTGAAGCATCGTTTAACTCAGAATTTGGATTGGTGACATCATAATTAGCTGCAGCTTGTTTATTTAACTCCTGACGGGAAAAATCATACGTTAAACTTTGTTGTAAACCACGTTTTAGGTTTTTTTCTTGGTCAGCTCCAGTACCCGACTGGGACGGAGATTGCTCATTTTCAGCCGCTTCGCTAATAGCTTGGCGTGACAAAGCCTCTTTGCGTGCCTCTTCAGTGTGAGGGTTTGCTAAGTTCAGATTCAAATTAACAGGAAACTGAGTGACTATGTTCATTACCGTAAATAAGCCTTAATTTGCTATTGTAGTGTTGGGTTAAACTTTAATATCAATGATGCTGCCAATCACTTCGTTGGCTGTTTGCAAGGTTTTTATATTCGCATCTGCCTGTAATTGGTTTACGTTTAAATCAACCAAATTGTCAGTTAACTCGGTTTGGCTTTGCTGTGACTGATGATTCAATTCTGTTTGTGCTTGCTCTGCATTGGCTGCATTTTGTTCTGCATTATTAGCTTGGGCATTCAATTCTTCATTGTTGGATTGGCGCAAAGAATTATTGGCAATATCTTGGGCATTTTTATTTATGCCTTGTTCAGCTTGTGCTAAGCCGTACAAACCGGAATTGTATGCAGACTGAATATCCAAAATAAATCTCCTGTTAACCTCTTTACCGCTGAATCTTTTCTGGATTCTAAGCGAATATAACAAGGCTAATTATTAACCAAAAAAGCGAAAAATGAAAGTCTCTGTGTTTGTTGCTGGTTTTTTTACTTCGCTTTTAATTTAAATTTTGTGCAATAGTGACAAGATAACTTGACTAAACTCATCAGGATGCGAAATAAAAGGAGCATGAGACGCTTTTTCGAATACGTAATATTGGCTTTGTGGATGTAGCTGTTGAATAGGCGCTATCGCTTTGGCTGGTACTAAGCTGTCTAATTTTCCGTATAGTCTGGTACAGGGTGTTTTTATGTCAGCTATATTTAAACGTAAATCAGCTTGTTCTAAAATACTTAACCCGGCTGTCAACACATTTTTACAGGGGCTGGTATGCTGCATTAATAGCTGCTTTATTAATTTTATATCTTGTTTAGCTGTGGTGCTGCCCATGGCTTGAATAGCCAAAAATCGTTCTATTGTTTTTTGATAATCATTGGCTAATTGTTGCTGAAAGGTTTGTAGTATCTCAGGTCGAATACCTGGCCACTTAGTGTGAGCTTGAAAACAAGGGGTTGAAGCTAGACTGATTAAGTAGGTGAGTTTTTCAGGATTGCTGATGGCAATTTGCTGAGCGACTAAGCCACCCAATGACCAGCCTAAGATGAGGCCGGGCACCTCAATTTGTTCCGCAAGCTGTTGGCTAATGTTGGTTAAACTATAATTTGCTGGGTAGCTTGCATGGGCATCGCCATAGCCGGGTAAATCTAATAAATGAATTTCAAAATATTCAGTAAGCGAATAAGTAATAGGTTGCCAGATCGCTTTATTCATGCCCCAACCATGAATTAGATATAAGTGTGGTTTTGTCATATTTTGGTAGTCTATATAAATTCAAGGATGAAAAATGAAGATATTATCACATAAGCCTTCACTTGCGTTTATCCGCTGTTATTTATGCGATAGCTTAATTGATAGAGCAGATACAATTTGTGAACATTGTTTAAGCCAAGTATTAAGCTCGCCTACCCATTTAGCTTGGGAGGATATATTATTTAGGCCGGATGCTCAGCGTATGTTAAAACTCTCTAATATAAATCAATTGTATTGTTTTGATGAATACCAAGCACCATTTGATTTTTTAATCCCGCAAGTTAAATATCAAGCAAACCCGGTGGCTAAAGCGTGTTTGAAAAAGCTTATTTTAAGCCAAAATGTTGATTTTTCTGCTTATGATTATTTAGCACCAGTGCCTTTGCATTGGTGGCGGTATTATATGCGAGGCTTTAATCAGGCTCATTGGCTGGCTAATCTATTGCAGCGATTAACTCAGTTGCCTGTCTTAAATTCAACCAAGCGAGTTCGCTATACACGTCAACAAGCTAAATTAAATGCCAAACAAAGAGCTTATAATTTAAGTCAGGCCTTTGTCGTAAAAAATGTTTCAACTATAACAGGACGACGTATTTTGATTGTCGATGATGTAGTTACAACGGGGGCCACGCTGCAAGCTTTTTCGCAAATTTTATTAAATGCAGGGGCTGCACAAGTGTCAGCAGCCTGTGTTTGCTGGGCTCGCTTAGATTAGTGGGTGAAATTAATTAAATGCGAAAAATAAATGCTGTTGTTAAATAAAGGGGCGCTAGCGAACCAATAACCTCGGTAAAGTGGATCATCGGCAAATGCAATGATCTGGCCTTTACCTAACTTATAAGCAGTTAATGCGACAGTATTAGCCAATGATTTTTGATTAGCTTTACTGGCATAACCAGCAACGAGCGGATCATTGACATAGCGAGCAACATCATGAAAAGGCGAGCCAGATTGCAAGAGCATAACTCTATCATTTTTAAAAATAGATAAGTCTTTTTGCTCATAGCCCAAAGCTAATGGGTGGCTGGTATCTAGGTTTAATTTAAATACACTACCGGTTAGCATGCGTTCTGCTAAATAAGCTTCTTGATCTTGGTAATCATAATGAGATTCTTTGAAGGCTAATTCTAGATCTCGCTGTGTTAAAAACTCATTGCTAATGAACCCTTTTTGGCTTGCCCATAAACTGGCTCGTTTTAACGTGATTAAGGTTCCGCCCTGTTTTATCCAATTGGTGAGCTTATTCACCCAACTCTTGGGCAAAGTTTGATAATCACCGCTAGGCATTATTAAGTGGCTATATTTTTCTAAATTGATTTGCTTTAAACGAGCGATGCTCAATTGGTTAAGTGGTAAATTTAACTGTGTATCAAAATGATGCCAAATTTGCCCCACTTCAAAAGCCGACACTTGGTCACCAATTAAAATGGCGGCATTGGGCAAACTTAATTTTACTTGAAACGCACTCCCTAAATCGGGGCCGTTAGGGGTATGAGTGGTTAATAAATTATCGTAACTGACTAAATATTGGTTGGCTAGTTGTGCCAGCTGTTCTAAATCGGTTTGCTTATTTTCACTACGGATGACTAATAAACTACCAGCCGAAAAAGTTTTATTACCCGTTTGGGTTACTGCTGTTATTGGTTTTTCTGCTACTCTAACAATCACTTTTTTTGCTAACAAGGCTGTTAATAAAGCCGGTGCATTTGGTGCTTGCCAATTAAATATCCAAGCAGTTGCAGCTGGATTTAATGCATTTTTTTCAGCGATGGTGTGCGTATTTTTTTGCCAAGGCTTTGAATCTGCTTTAATTCCAAATAAACGCTTTTCTATTGGTTGATATTGAATGCCTTGAGCCAAAGCCAAGTTCCAATTAGTGACATCATAAAATACATGGTCTTCAAATTGTGTTTGTTCACTAAATAAACTTTTTATTAATCGGTATTGCGCTTGTGCCAGTGGAATCCAATAACTGGTTTCTTTACTGTAAGTAACTTTGTTTAGGCTTAAATCATCTGTGAGTTTAAATGCGTTTATTTTGTGTTGTTGCAACAAATTTAAAAAGCGATACAGTTTTTGTTGTTCATCGCCAGCGGGCGCTGTCACTATAAAACCAGATAAATCATCTTGTTTTGCTAGTTCAATGGATTGTTTAAAAAAGTTTTGTTGATAGTTTAATAGCTCAACCCGTTTAGCGTTAGCCGCTCTGAGCATTGAAATGGCGCCAGTAAACTGATTGTCTATTGTTTTGGCAAAGGTAAGTTGGCCAAATTGGGTTTCTATTACTTGGCCTAAACTCCCTGCTTGTTCTAATAAAATGCCTAGCCCACCTTGAATGTCCGGGTAGGTAGAGCCTTTTCCAATATAAAAATCATCAAATCTTTCTTCGCTAAAATAGAGTTTACCCTGCTTATCAAAACTGCTCGCCGTGTAGTCGGTTAATGCTTTAGTTAGCTGAATGTTTTCTTTAGGCGTTAGCGGGTTAACTCGGCTGGGCACACCGGGCTGAAAAAAATAACTGTGATCAGATTGCATTTCATGAAAATCAGCCAGTAAATTAGGTTTCCATTTATGATACTGCTCAATTCTGGCTTGTGACTCTATTTGGGTTAATGGTAGCCAATCACGGTTTAGGTCAAAATGATAATGATTGCCTCGGGCGCTTGGCCAAGGCTCTAAATTGGCCTGATTTTGCCGATCATCACTTGGGTATTGACTGTAGTTTTTGTTGGCCCAATGTGCAAAGTTGTCAAATCCATCCGGATTGGCAATGGTATCTAATAAAATGATACTGTGTTTTAGCCACTGTTGTACTTGCGGGCTTTGGTCAGTTAATAATTTATGAATGAGTTTTATTGCAGCGTGACTGCCACTGGGTTCATTACCATGTGACGAAAAGCTTAGCCAAATAAATACGGGCATGTTTTCAGTATCTAACTTGCTCGCGTAGGGATTATTTAGCTGTTCATGGCGGATTCTTAACTTATCTAAATTAGCTAAGTTTTCTGCAGACGAAATAATACTAAGCTTTAGGGCTCTACCTTGATGAGACTGGCCATATTTCGCTCGAGTAAGGTTATTACTTTGTTGAGCTAGGTAGGTTAAATAATTTTCAATTTGTCCGTAGCGCAAATGCTTTTCGCCCAAAGCTGTCCCAAAATATGATTCAGGTGAGATTATAGGCTCTGCCGATGCGGCAGAATTAAAGCTTGAAATAAACAGAATAAAAAATAAAACAAAGCAGCGCATTAAACAGACAACTCCACAAGTACAAGCGACTATCAGATTATATCATAGGCTTGATCTTCTAGAAGTGCTTTATCTATTATTAAAATTAAGCAGATTTTAAATGTTTAAGACAACAACCGGATGGCAGTTTAAATAAGTGATTACAGCAACACATTGAGCAATATGAGCGAGTAAATTTTTAATACCACCTTTTTTGTTGAGTCAGATCGGAGTATCATATCGTAATTCCGAGTAATTTAGTCAGGTACTTTATATGAGCGAAACTCAAAACCTAGTTGCGATTTCTGAAACAGCACAATTGCACTTTGCCAACTTGTTAGAAAAACAAGATGATGGCACTCAAATTCGTATCTTTGTGGTTAATCCAGGTACGCCCAACGCTGAATGTGGCGTGTCATATTGTCCTGCTGATGCGATTGAAGAAAGTGACATTGTGATGAAATTTGAAGATTTTAATGCCGTTGTCGATCGTGATAGCGAGCCTTATTTAGAAGATGCTTCAATTGATTTTGTCACAGATCAAATGGGATCGCAGTTAACGTTAAAAGCGCCTAATGCAAAAATGCGTAAGGTGTCTGAAGATGCCTCGTTACGCGAGCGTATTGAATATGTATTAGTGAGCACAATTAACCCGCAGCTTGCCAACCACGGCGGTAAAGTAAGCTTAATTGAATTAACTGATGACGGTGTTGCTATATTAGAATTTGGTGGCGGCTGTAATGGTTGTTCAATGGTTGATGTCACATTAAAAGAAGGCATTGAAAAACAGCTTATTGAGCAATTTGAAGGTGAGCTAACCGGCGTTAAAGATGTAACAGAACATCAGGCTGGCTCTCACTCTTATTACTAATGATAAGCGACTAATAATAAATTATTAATGATGAGTGAACCCATTTCGTTATTAGAACGATTAGGCAATGCGCCAGCTAAAAGCTGGCGCATTTTTACTATTGGGGTACTGGCTTTTTGGATTAGTTCGGGCGGTGTTTGGCTAAGCTTGTACTTTGCACCTTTTTGGTTTTATCTTGCGTTAGTGTTTGTTTTACTGAGTTTTTCCTACGCTGTATTTGGTTATATTGGCATTTTTGCTAATCGCTGGTTACGTTTGAGGATTCAGCGCGAGCAATATAAGCAGGTATTTTCCGATAAAGAGTGATGCCTCGTGCGATCATCATCGTGTTTAATGCAATCCATAATGCATGATTCGCCCACTGAGCTTGTATGCCACTTAAAACCATATCGCAAATAAACCAAACTGGAAAAAACACCGCACAAACAGACACCAGCATGCTGTTTCGCATCGTCTTACTGGCCGCCAAACCAATAAACACTCCGTCGAGTAAAAAACATGCAGCTGCAGTAACCGGCAGCACCATTATATATATTAAATAGTCGCTTGCGATTTCTCGAATTGGCGTTATGTCTGTCATTAAGTTTATTATTTTTTGACCAAAAATAATAAATAATAAACTGTAAAAAATAGCAAAAACAGCTGTAAAAAAAGCACAGGCGTTTAGTGTTTGTTTTAATAATTTGGCTTTTTTTGCACCATAATGTTTACCAACTAAAACTTCGGCTGCATAAGCAATACCATCTAACCCCAATGAAATCAGCATCATAAAATTCATTAAAACTGCGTTGCTGGCAACAATATTCACGCCCAATCTAGCACCTTGAAAAGTGATAAACAGCAGTGCAGATTGCAATATCAGCGTGCGTAATAAAATATCTCGATTAACCAGCATAAAAGGTTTTAATTGCTGCCAGCTAAAACTCTGTTGCCACTGGATTAAGCGATTAGGCAAGATGAGTGGGCGCGCAATTAATAACAAACAAATAAAGCCTAGATACTCTGCAATAAAACTTGCCCAAGCGACACCTTTTACCCCCAAGTTAAACTGGTAAACTAAAATTAAATCTAATACCAAATTGGTGAGATTAATTAAAATTTGCACCCACATAATTTGCTTAGCTTTATGCTGAGCAAGTAACCAGCCAATCAGCACTAAGTTGGCTAAACTGGCTGGAATAGCCCAAATTCGAATCTCAAAATAATCGCGGGCACTCAGTTGAGTAAGTGATTCAGTGTTGGCGTACCACAACCCCAATTGTAAATACGGGCTTTGCAGTAGTAAGATTAAAATGGCGGCTAAGCCAGCAATAGTTAATGTTTGTTTTAGAATGATATTGGTTTGTATGCCACCATCTGATTTAACACTTGCCTGAGCGGTTAAGCCAGTCACTGACATTCGTAAAAAGCCAAAAATCCATACGGCGGCAGTAATCAACATGCTTGAAATTGTGACGCCTGCCAATAAATGGGGCTGAGGCAAGTGCCCAAGTACTGCAGTATCCACCAGTCCTAATAAAGGTGTGGTAACATTCGATACTATCATTGGAATGGCAATCGCCAAAATGGCACGGAGTTGAATAGATGAAAAATTTAAAACGTTTAAAAACATTAATCAGTTACAGCGCATTGGCATTATTTGGATTGGTTAATTTTAACAGAATAGCGCTCGCAGAGGAAAAAACCGAGCTAAATTCTAATTTGGTGGTATTACAGTATCATCATGTGGCAGATGATACCCCAGCAGTAACAAGCATAAAACCTGACGAATTTATTGAGCACTTAAATTATTTAGCGGATAACCAATTTAACATAGTAGATTTACCTAGTGCGTTGCAAAAAATAAAAGCAGGCGAAACGTTAGCCGATAAATCTGTGGCTATTACATTTGATGATGGTTATTTAAACTTATTGGATGTTGCCCTGCCAGAACTTGAAAAAAGAGGTTGGCCAGCCACTATTTTTGTTAATCCTGGGCTCTTAAAAAAACATAGGTCGCATTATTTATCATGGCAGCAGCTAAAAACCTGGCAGAATAAAAAAATGACTATAGCAAACCATGGTTGGCAGCACGATTATTGGGTCAGACAGCCTGATGATATGACGGCGAATCAATGGCAAGAGCAAATTAAATCATCCATTTTGTCGACTGAAAAAGCGATCACTAAACAGCTTGGTAGCTCACCTAAATTGGTCGCCTTTCCGTATGGTGAGTATGATACTTGGCTAACAGATTGGTTAAGTGATAATAATTTAATTGGTTTTGGACAGCAAAGCGGGGTGATCGCGTCTTATTCAGATTTTACCGCACTGCCTCGTTTTCCGGCATCAGGCAATTATACCAATTTAAAAACGCTGGCCGTTAAACTTAACAGTAAAGCTTTGCCTATTGATTATAAAAAATTACCAAGTCCGTTGTTGGCTAGCCAGTCTAATCCGCCAAGTGTTGATTTACATTGGCTGACAAAAATTAATAACCGTAATCAATTAGCTTGTTATGTTAGCTCTCAGCCAAACGCTGATATATTGCATAAAGATCAAGTCAGTAAAATAACGGCGCAGCAAAGTTTAAATAAAGGCCGAACGAGATATAATTGCACCTTGCCAATTGCAGATGGCAGTGGCCGTTTTTATTGGTTTTCGCAACCTTGGCTGGTTAAATAACCGGACTTGAGCTTTAAAATAAATGCATGTTAGTTAATCGGCATCGTTTCTACAGTAAACCTATTTGCTTGAATATGTCGCTTTGAACTATCTGAAATTTGGCCTAATTTCATTAAAGCCGGGCCGGTCGGTTCGGCTAATACATAATTAATCCCATCAATATTAATAAACTCATCTTTTGCTTGATAAGGCATTTTTAGGCCTACTAATGCATGGTTAGGTAAATAAACCATAACCATTTCGAGCCGGGCAAAAAAATTGCGCATCAAACTAATAAATAACGTTGATTTACTATCGCAATCGCCTTGATTTTCAAGCAATAAACGATTGGGGGGATTGAATCCGGCCCCTTGCGATGTGACTCTGTCTTCTAACGTGGAATACGGAATGCTTTGCAACCAACCTAAATAAAAATTAATGAACTGTTTTATATTCATTTTTTTTAGCTGAACTTCGGCTTTCTTGTTTAATTCAGTAAATAAAGGCTGAGCGGTTTGGGCAATGCGAATGTGATCCGGTTTTATCATAGTGGTCGCAGAGCTGTTAGTGAACTCCATGTAATAATGTTTTTGTAAATACGCCTTTAACAAGCTCGCCTTTAATTGATTGAGGTTTTCCATTATTTGAGCTTGGTGAGCGGGGCTTGTACTTTTTATTTTTATCGCGACATCTTTGCCCTGACGATATAAACGCAACTGAGCATGGCGTGAGTTTAAATCCGGCAGCTGTCGTTGTAGTTGAATGAATAAATACTGCTGAGCTAATGCGGGACGATATGCTTTAAAGTTGCCTAATAAATTAAATAATGCTGGCTTTTTAACGCTAAAGCTGAGCGATTGTTGCGTTTTATTATGATCCAGCCATTGGTAGTTAAATTGGTTTTGCTGTCTAGAAAATTGAATTTGTTTAGCGCTAACTAATTGGCTGGTGATGCTTATTAAAATAGCGAAAATGATTAATTTTATTTTATTCACTGCTTTCCTGTTAGGCTGACCAGACTGATTTATAGAGTATGGAATATATTCATTAAAATGTCTGTTTTATCGGTCAGATTGCCGATAAAATAGCAGCCATAATGTCCAAATGATTTGGATATGTAACCTTATATTGAGTGAGTCACTCAGTTTATCAGGACAGTTTATGATTGGATTTCTTAAGCCCCGGCTGATTTCAGCCTCTTTTTTATGTGTGGGGATAGCAGCTGTACCAGTTTCATCGTATGCACAGGACGACCGTCAGCGTTTAATTGAACTGGTTGACCAACAAAATTATCAAGCTGCGTATCGTTTGGCGGATAGCTTATTCGACTTGTTGGCAGGTGAACCTGACTTTGACTATTTGTATGGTTTATCGGCTTATCATGCAGGTTTTTATCAAGAAGCGATTTTCGCATTTGAACGAACGTTATTGGTTCGTCCACAAGATGCGCCTGCTCGTTATGCGCTTGCATTAGTTTATTACAAAGTGAATAACTTAGTTGCAGCTGAACAAGAATTTACGATACTTAAAAAGCAATCGGATAATGCGCTAATTAAACAAAACAGTCAGAATTATTTAGCCCAAATTAAACACAGCCAATCAAAAAATAAATCGAGCACTCTTGCGAAAGTGAGTGTGGGCGTGGGTTATGACTCCAATGTTGGTGCAGGGTTAAGTGAAATTATTTTTCCATTACCGCTTCAAAAATTAGGTCTAGTGGATTTTACGTTACCTAAACAATCAGCTTACCAACAATTATTAGCAGCTAAAATTTTATATCGTAAACCCGTTATTAAGTCAGGTGCTGTATTGGCTAGCGGGTCTGTGAATAAGACTTTGTATTCAGGCTTAGACCATTTAGAAACGACACAATTAGATTTATCGGTGGGCTATGCTCATTCTTGGCAAACTTTAAGCGCTCGGGCTAATTTATTTTATCAGAAATTTTGGTTAGGCGGCTCAGGTTATCAAGACTTAACAGCATTACTTGCTAAGTTAAGTTGGCAACTTGATAGTAAGCAAAAGTTAGCATTGTCGACTAATTTTTCAGCAACGAGTAACGACGATAATTCTGATTTAAATTTAAACACTCGTAGCTTAAAACTGAGTTATAGTTATCGTTTTGACGAACATAATTTGACCGCTTATGCCGCACATGCTATTGAAGAGGTGGATAATTTTAATTCAGCATCTAAGCAATTTGAGCGAGACTTAAATACCTTTGGATTAACATTAACCAGTATGATTGAAAATTGGGGTCAATTACGAGTGCAGGTTCAACATCAAGCTGCCGATCACCCTTATTTAAATGAGACACTATTAGGACAAATTCCTGTATTGTCGCGTTACCCAAATAAACGAAGCGATCATCTTAATTCAATTAAATTTGAATTGGATTATCCGCTTGCTGATAAATGGCTATGGCAAAATAGTATTAAAATAATGAATAGAAGCAGTAATCATGCAATTTATGATTTTGACCGAAATTTGATCACTAGTTTAATCAGCTATCAATTTTAATGAGCAGGTATATGAAAAAAATTAATTATAGTAACTTAAACCCGTATTTAAAATGCTGTTTGCTCACATTAAGTTTGGTTGTTTCAAGTCACAGTGTTGCTGAAGTTTTAGCGGGCAAAACGATTATTGCAAGTGGTGAAGTCAAAGCGAGCGACCAAAAAAATGTTCGTCAATTGTCTCGTCGTTCACCGGTTTATAAAGTGGATAGAGTCACGACAGCACCCAACAGCCAAGCGCAATTTAAAATGATTGATGGCGGGATTTTAGCACTTCAAGAGAACACACAACTAGAAATTTCTAGTTACCAATATGATGAAAAAAGCAAGACAGGTTCAGCGGTAATGAACTTGTTATCAGGTGGTTTGAGAACCATTAGCGGTAAAATCAAAAGTTATAATGGAAATTATCAACTCAACACTCCCGTAGGCAGTATTGGGGTAAGAGGCACACACTACGAAGTGGAAATGGTCGGCAGCGAGTTATTTTTAGCAGTGTGGGACGGCGCTATTGATTTCACCTCTAGTAAAACGCAGCAAGTTTCCTCATTTGGTGAAGGTGAGCATTTTAATTTTGCAAAAATTGAACAGAGCAGCGGTAAAGTAACAGGTTTGTTAGAAGCTCCGGCTGTTTTTAAAAATGGTCATTCTATTGCAAATAACCAAACACCAGCCGTTAAACTGGACACGGTAACGCGCTCTAAAAACCTAGTCAGCATCAAAACTATCGATCCAGCTAAACCCAAATTAATGACTAACCAAAATGAGCTTGGCGCAGACCAAAACTCGCAACCAGCTAACCAAGATAAGCTTACAATTAATCTTGACCAATATGTTGTGGATGGTTTTTTATCGTTTAAAGACGAAGCTGGCCAGTGGCATAACAAATTCGGGCAAGCTATTAATCGTGCCGAATTAGATTTAGCGGCGAATTTAAATCAAAAAAATCATCAAAATGATGACTATCAACACCAATTTGATTTGTATGGCCGAGCGTTTCCTAGTGTTGCGGCAGGTGGCGCATTTGAATTTACACCTTAATAGTTTGTCGCTGTGCTTTTAAAGTGTGAACGAATTTTAGTGGCTCATATTCATTTATCAAACAAAACAGTCTTTTGTGAAAATGTTGGCAACTATAAGGGGCTAAACTGAATTTTTATCAATCTCTGGTTAAAATAATAATAACGATAACAAGTTACGTAGGTTAAACAATGCAGATTACATTTTATGGGGTTAGAGGTTCTTTACCCGCTGTTGGCGCAGAGTTTATTAAATATGGGGGAAATACGGCTTGTGTTCATGTCGCGTTATCTGATGGAACCGACTTAATTTTAGATGCGGGCACTGGTATTGTTAAATTGGGTGAGCAATTACTCCACAAAGATACGCCAATTCATTTGTTATTAACACATAACCACTGGGATCATATTCAAGGCTTTCCATTTTTCCCGCCAGCTTACCAAGCTCAGAGAACGCTTTATATTACCGCAGGGTTAACAGAACCGCAGCAAGACATAGCGATTCTTGAACAAATGTCTGAAACTTGGTTTCCGATTGGTTACCAGCAACTCAAAGCAGATATCCAATTTACCCAATTAAATAAAAAGCGACAGTGGCAAATCGGCAGTGCCCTGATAAAGCGAATTCAAATTAATCACCCTGGCGGGGGCAGTGCTTACTTAATTGAAGACAATGGTAAAAGACTTGCTTATATTACAGATAACGAACTTGAGCCGCCTTATCCGGCAGCAACTAGCTATCAGCAATGGTTTGAGTTTTTAGATTCAGTTGATTTATTAATTCATGACGCTCAATACCAAACGAGTGATATGCCACATAAGCATGGTTGGGGACATAGCGTTATTGAACAAACGGTTCGGCTAGCCTGTCAGGCTAGCGTGAAAAAATGCGCTTTGTTTAGCCATGATTTTAGCCGTACTGATCAACAAATAGATCGCCAAATCATTGAAATTGAGCAATACTTGTCAGCCAATGATTTAGATATTGATATTTTTGCTGCAGCCGAAGGGATGAGTATAGAGTTATAAAATGAGGTTTACACGTCTAACTGTTTTTTTTGGATTAATAATCACTTTTCTGACAGTGGCGTGGCAGTTATCTCCTAATCATTCAACATCTCGGGTGGCTCTGAATAAAGTTGAGGGCATTTTATACGATGTGCGCTTTAATTTAGTGCAAAAAATTGTTAAACCTCAATTAAATCAAACCTCAAACAGTTCAGAATTACCATCTCAAAATACCTCCTCATCCGAATTATCACAAGATAAAATTATTATTATTGATATTGATGAAAAATCGATTGCGGAGCAGGGAAGGTTTCCTTGGAGCCGCAATAAAATGGCGACTTTATTAGAAAACTTATTTGAATCTCAGGTCGCGGTGGTAGCTTTTGATATTATGTTTAGCGAGCCAGAAAATAACCCAGTTCAGCAAATTTTATCCCAATACCCAAGTGATGCTGAGTTACAAAAGCAGCTTAAACCACTGATTAACCCTTTTGACGCAGATGCTAATTTTGCCAAGGCGTTAACTAAAGGTGATACGGTTTTAGCTATGTTGCTAGACGATTCCACAGGCTCTAAATCTGAAACTGTGGTGAGTGCGGTCACGTTAACAAGCGACATGAACGCAAATCAAACCACTGTCATGAATAAAGCTTATATACGCTCCACTTTTAGTTCGTTAACTCAACATTCAAAAAACACACCGTTTTATCAAGGGTTTATTAACTCAACTCCTGACGATGATGGTTCGATCCGTCGTGCCGCTTTATTACTAAGACACCAACAAACGCTTTATCCCTCGCTTGCCTTGGAGGCGGTGCGCGCATATTCTTTTGAACCTGAAATTAAAGTACGCACTGAATTTTCTGAAAAGCGTTCTCATATTACAGGGATTGAGCTTAACCAGCAGTCTATAGCTACTGATTTATATGGGCGAATTTGGGTGCCTTATCAAGCAGGACAAGGCTATTTTAAGTATATATCGGCAACGGATATTATTGAAAAAAGAGTCATGAAAAGTGAGCTGGCAGGCGCAATTGCATTTGTTGGTACCTCAGCAGTTGGGTTAGCTGATTTAAAAGAAACCCCTGTTGGTATGAATTATCCAGGCGTTGAAATTCATGCAAGTGTTGCTTATGGATTACTTAATCCTGAAATTTTACTAACTGAGCTTGATACCAGTGATGCCATTATGGCGTTGTTTTTACTGTTTTTAGGGCTGATGTTGAGCTTTTTGTTGCATAAATTAGGGCCAGTAATGATGTCCTTGGTTGGTGTATTTTGCTTACTGGGTTGTGTCATTATCAATTTGTATTTTTGGATCATTTGGCAATTGGTATTTCCGCTAACTTCGAGCTTATTAATTGTTTTATCTATTACTATTTTAAATGTTATTGCAGGTTATATTGCTGAAAGCCGACAAAAAAATAGAATTAAAAATTATTTTCAGCAGTATGTTCCGGCCGCTCATATAAATAAAATATTGGAAAACCCAAATGCAGTAAATTTTGATGGCGAGCGAAAAAATATGACAGTCTTATTTGCAGACATTAGAGGTTTTACCCAAATTTCAGAGCAACTCACTGCGAATCAAGTTAAACAGTTACTAAATGATTATTTATCACCCATTACTAAAATCATTCTCGACAATCAAGGCACCATTGATAAATATGTAGGCGATATGGTGATGGCATTTTGGGGCGCACCGGTTGACGATGAAAAACATGCAGAGCACGCTGTAGCCGCAGCCTTACAAATGCTGGAAAAGTGTCAGCAGCTAAATAAAAATTTCGCTAAAAAAGGCTGGCCACAAATAGAAATTGGTATTGGGATTAATTCTGGCGAAATGAATGTGGGTGATATGGGATCAGAATTCAGGCGTGCCTATACCGTCATTGGGGATGCTGTTAATTTAGCCAGCCGCTTAGAAAGCATTACTAAATTTTATGGTGTTAATATGCTTGTGAGTGAAAATACCTACCGATTAAATAAAGGTTATTTATTTCAATTGGTTGATAAGGTAAAAGTTAAAGGCAAACAGCAAGCGATTAATATATATCAACCTCAGCCTAATCAAATTGATGTTCAATTGCACGAGCAAGCGTTTAGTGCATATTTTTTGCAAGATTGGCCAAAAGCTAAAATGCTGTTTAGTAAACTGGCGAAATTACACCCAGATAAAAAATTATACCCACTTTATGTTGAACGTATTCAAGCGCTTACTGGTAATACGCAAGCCGATTGGGATGGGTGTTTTACTCATCAACAAAAATAACGAAGCGTTTTATGTTTAGTTATTTTTTATTTCATGCATAAGTTATCTGGTAAATTATTCGGTAGAATAGGGCAACTAGATAACTGGGATGCAAACAATGATTGAAAGAGTTGAAACGGGGGCTCGCATGAGCCGAATTGTAAAACATCAAGGTACAATTTATTTATGTGGGCAAGTTTGCAATGATGCAACAGCCGGAATTAAAGAGCAAACTCAAACGATGTTAGATAAGGTTGAAGCTCTACTTGAGCGGGCAGGCAGTGATAAATCGCACATTTTATCAGCCACTATTTATTTAAAAGATATGAATGATTTTGCACAAATGAATCAAGTTTGGGATGCTTGGGTTCCACAAGGCGACGCACCAGCCAGAGCCTGTGTTCAGGCCGCTATGGCACGTGACGCTTTGCTGGTTGAAATTTCTGTTATTGCGGCAGAAAAAGCATAGCAACCAGTGTGATTTTTAATTTAAGATAGTTTGTTTTATCAATACGACTTCAAATAATCGTAAGCGTTTTGTATAGAGCAATAAGTTGCCAATAAAATAATAAAGTGGCTAATTTTTCTATGCCGATATTTTTACTTTAGCCACATTTTATTTTAGCCACAATTATAGGGCTTGTTGTTCAAAACCGCGGTTAGATTTTATTTAGTCGCGAATCATAAAACATTGTTTTTGTATGCTTGACGCCTGCGATTTTAATTTTAGGTCGGTGTGAGCGTCAGCTTCTGTCTCTGATAACACCTTCTTGCGTACAAGATGCTACTAAGTGGCCCTGCTGATTAAAAAATTGTCCTCTAACAAAGCCACGTGCCCCCGATGCAGATGGACTATCTATTACAAATAACAACCAGTCATTTAAGTTAAACTCTCGGTGAAACCACATAGAGTGATCGAGCGTTGCAACTTGCATATTAGGGTCGATAAATGAGCGTCCATGAGGCTGAAGAGAGGTAACTAAAAAATTAAAATCGGATGCGTAAGCTAATAGGTACTGATGTGCTTTTGAATGCAAAGGAATTTGACCATTGGCTTTAAGCCAAATATGACGATGAGCTTCACCTTTTTCAGGTTTAAGTGGGTTTATCAGTTCAACTGGTCTAAATTCGAGTGGTTTGTCACTAATAAATTTATCGCGGATAGGCGCGGGAATGTTTTCCTGATATTGACGTGCTAATTCAAGCTCTGATATTAACCCATCAGGACCTTTCACATTAGGCATACTTGCTTGGTGTTCAAAGCCTTGCTCTGCTTTTTGAAACGAAGCCGTTAAATAAAAAATGGTTTGACCATGCTGAATAGCTTCTACTCGACGTGTACAAAAACTTTTGCCATCACGAATAACATCTACTTTATAAACGATAGGATGCTTAACATCACCTGAGCGTAAAAAATAGGAATGAAATGAATGCAACCCTCTTTCTGGAGGGGCACTTTGTTGCGCGGCTGATAATGCTTGCCCCAATACTTGACCACCAAAAACAGCACCAAAACCTAAATCTTGAGATTGACCTCGATAAATACCTTGTTCAATTTTTTCAAGCGTTAATAAATCTATTAATTCAGCTAATACTTTGCTCATTGGTTGTTCCACGCATTTCAATTTATAAGTTAATACTATGAAGTTTGGCACAATACAATTCAAGTATTTATGATAGTCTGGTTTTAATTTTACATATCATACTTTGAAGGTGCACAATTGAGAGCGGATGAAAGTCGCACTTTTAAACCGCTCAAATATAATAATCATTAGCTTGATGGAGGCAATATGCAAGATAAAGGTAACCCATGGCAAGTTAAACACAGTGAACAAGTTTACCAAAGTCCCTGGATTAAAGTTCGTGAAGATAAAGTGATAACCCCTGCTGGCACAGATGGAATTTATAGTGTGGTAGAGTTTCAAAACTCAGCGGTTGGTATTGTACCTATTGATGAAGATGGCAACACTTGGTTAGTGGGGCAGTGGCGTTATCCGTTAAATGCTTATAGCTGGGAAATTATTGAAGGTGGCTGTCCTATTGGCGAAAAAGCCGAAGATTGTGCCCTACGAGAGCTTAAAGAAGAATCCGGCTTAACTGCAAAAACTTTGATCCCCTTTTTAGAAATGTCACTTTCTAATTCGTCAACCGATGATCAAGCGATCGTATATGTCGCAAAAGATTTGCAAATGGGTGAAGCGCAGCCCGAAGAAACGGAAGATTTACAATTGGTAAAAATACCGCTTTCACAAGCGTATGAATACGTAATGCAAGGTCGTATTCATGATGCTATTAGTGTCGCGGCATTATTAAAATTAAAGCAATTAGCTTACTTTTAAGTTTAATGGCGGTTTATTTTATCTAGGTAACCCATAATAAAAGCTGAAACAACGAAGGTTAGGTGAGTAATGACATACCACATCATTTTTTCACCATCGAGTTGCTCGGAATTCATAAAAACTTTTAATAAGTGAATGGATGAAATAGCAACGATAGAGGCCGCCACTTTTGTTTTAAGTGTGCCCGAGTCTACCTTACCTAACCAACCCAGCTTTTCTTTACCTGCTTCTAGGTTTATTTGGCTGACAAAGTTTTCATAGCCAGATAGCATGACCATGATCAACAAGCCCCCCACTAGAGATAAATCAATCAAGGACAAAATAGTTAAGACTAAGTCTGTTTCTTTGGTTGAAAATATGACAGGGAAAATATGAATAATTTCTTGAAAAAATTTAAGCGTTAGTGCAATCAAAGCCAAGCTTAAACCTAAATAGAGCGGCGCTAATAACCAACGGGCAGAATAGAGTATATTTTCAAAAATTTTTTCCAACGGAAACTCCTAAGAGACAATATTAAGTGCAACTTGTAAACGAGTTTAAATGAAAAATGACGACTTGTATGCTGTTGAGAATAGATTAAAGAGAAAAATTAGATAAGAGATAAAAGTCGGCATTCGTTTAAGCTAATAATGAATCTGTTAGAACATTATTATAAACCTAACCGACTGTATTTTATTTCTGGATTAATTAACCAGGGGTGACACTGTCTGCTTGCGGGCCTTTTTGGCCTTGTGAAACAGTCATAGTAACTTGTTGACCGTCTTGCAAGGTTTTACGTCCGTTTGCTTGTATTGCACTAAAATGTACAAATACATCTTTACCGCCTTCTTGTTCAATAAATCCAAAACCTTTTTCATCATTGAACCACTTCACTGTTCCTGTAACTTGATTTGACATTGTTTTCTCTTTCTTTATTTAAAAACTAAACCACCAAATGAGCTGGTGATTTTTCTCTTGCAAATTTATTCTAGCAGTAAAATTAACCAGTTGCTGCGCAAAAATTGCTTAATTTTATAAAAAGTTAACTGAATTTTGGCCAGTTATTTTGCATTTGAGTTTAAGTGTCATTTTATAGTTACAATGATTAGTGTTTTATTACCACGGTTAATTCTATGGTAACCGCCTGATTTAACTTTTGTTCAAGCTGCTGTTTGATGAGCGCAATTTTTGTTTCATCAGGATATTGTGAAACAATTAAGTCAAACCGAATTAACAGCGGGGTTTGATGAATAATTTCAATATTACCCAATTTTGCGTCATCAAACTGAATAGATTGAAGCTGACTGTTCCAGCTATTGCTATTTACCATATTCGCAAAGCTAAACGCGAGTGGAATAGAAATTAAAGTGGTAATAATGACGGAAATTAATAACCCTTTTTGCGCTCGCCTAAAGGGTGAAAACCCAAGCCAAGAAAACGTAATGGCAGCGGCTAATACAATGCCAGACAGGTTAGTTAAAAATAGTAAAAACGACCCCCAGATCATGTTTAAATCCATCCACGCCACTGCGATCCCTGTAGTGGCCAATGGTGGAACTAGTGCAACCGCAATAGCAACACCAGCTAGACTTTTAGCAACCTCAGAGCGGCTATTGGCGTAAGCCGCTGCAACGCCTGAAATAATCGCCACGCCTAAATCTAATAAATTAGGCGAAATACGAGCAGACATTTCAGCTGTCGGGGTATCGAGTGGAATCATTAACGAAAGCAATGAACCACAGCCTAATGAAAGCAATAAGCCATTTATTAAGGTTTTGCCGGATTGAGTCATTAAACTTTGATCTTGGCGTACAGTACTCATCGCTAACGAAACAATAGGGGCCATTAATGGGGCTAAGATCATAGCGCCAATAATCACAGGTGCCGAATTGGCAAATAACCCAAGGGTTGCCAGCATAGTCGAGAGTGCCATTAAGGTTAAAAATGCGCTTGAGGTAATCGCATTTTCACGTAGAGATTGATATAGCTCTTTAAACTCTTCTGTGCCAGCATGAATATTCCAAGGCAATGTTTTGCTAATTAACTCAGGGACCGCATCGGCCGTTGGTAAATGTTGTGTTCTGAAGACTTCTTTACCATGAGCGGCAGCTCTGTCGATAGTTAAGTAGCGTCCTGGCACCAGTTGTAATGATTTTTCTTGTGTTTCAAAGTGCAGTTTATCACCCGTTAATTCTCGACCATCAATACTATAAACGATGGCTTTATGGGTTGTTAAATCCATGCCGCCAGTTCTGACATGGCCAATAAAGTCAGGTAAACGCGTGGGCGTTGTGATGGTATTTTTTATTAAACCTAAAAAAAGCTGACGTATGCTTCTGGGGGCTAAAAAAACAGCATGAAACATACCGTCATTGATATTTGATTCACCTATTAAATGTTGGACAAATCGAGTATTGCTTGAATGTGCAACGACCGAAACCGCAGTGGCTGCGGTGGTGATGGTTTTGCCTTTTTGGGTAGTTAGAGTGAGCTTAAAAGGAATTTGGTGACGAACTTCACGCCAGCGGCGACCAAAACTTTTTATACTTGCAAGCAAGCTTGGCGTTTTTATTCTAACTGGTTTTAAACCAACAAAATCACCTAACTCAACTGAGTTTAATACCAATTCGTTATTGCATCGGAGCATATCAACTGTGTATTGTTCTTGATTAAAGCAATCTTCAATTGCGTCAGCCATGTCAGATGCAATCCCAAAACCAATTGCACTTTGTGGCGCATTTGGGTGAGGTAATAAAGCAATAATACAGCCGGCTTTTGCTAATTGAGGAATGACCTGAAAGTTGAAAGAATCAGGCAGGTATAAGATGCAATAATCTTGAGTTGAGAGCTGAATGCTGCCAGACAAAATATCTTGTACTGATATATCAAATAAGCTGCAGTTAGCCGTTGCTTGAGTGACTTGCTCAAGTATTTCGGCCGGCGCGGATTGCTCAGATACAAAAAATACCTTTTCTACATCCATTAATATTGAGCTATTTGGCATGCGGACCTGTTATTTATTTTTGGTTATATGAAACTAAACTGAGTTTATGCTTTGTATAAGATAAGCTATCTTGGATAAAACAATAAATTATTTTTGATATTGAAAAAGCCGATAACATACCTGACCTGCAGTTTTTTCTTTTAACAACTGCCAGTTATCTGGGTAACCGCTTGTTTTTAATTCGCTTTCAGTTTCAACATAAATGTAAGCATCATCGGTTAATAAATCTGATTGAGCTAATAAATTGCAGGCTTGTTCGGCTAACCCTAAACGAAATGGCGGATCGACAAACACTAAATCAAATTCGCTTTGGGTTTGCGTTAAATAGTGTAGACAGTCTTGCTCGATAACTTGAGCATTAAGATGTACATCATTTTTACTCAGCAGGTTTAAATTTTGTTTTAATTGTTGGGCAACTGTTGGATCTTTTTCAATCATAACTAAGTATTCGGCCTCTCGTGATAAGGCTTCAAAACCAAGAGAACCTGAGCCTGAAAAACAATCTAACACTCGGCTACCATGCACTTTAAACATTAACCAATTAAATAGAGTTTCTTTTACTCGGTCAGTTGTGGGGCGTAACCCTTGGCTGTCTCTTACAGGCAGTTTTTTACCTTTAAACTTACCACTAATAATTCTGACAAAGCCATTAGATTTTTTTGTCTTTGTTTGATTGGCTTTATTTTGTCTAACGGGTCTGCGTGATACCATAAATGTAAATGCTGTTAGCTACTTTTGAGTTATTGTAAGCTAATTATACTCAATCCATTAATTAACAGCCATCACAGATTGAAGGTTGAAGCAAGACAGCACTTGGGTGAAAGTCGGTTTAGGGGTAAAATACGCTTAAATATAGGCCGAGCCTAGTTAAGCTGATATCAATACAGCCTGATAAGCATAATTAATAGAGATATAAAATCGAATGAACAAAAAGAAAGGTTTATTTGGCTGGTTTGGTCAAAAGAACAAAACTAAAGATGAACAAAAAACAGTAGAAGAGGCTCAACAGGTTAATAAGCAGACAGAGCAAGCTGAAGCCGTTGAAGCACCTCAGAAAAAAGAAGAGGCGAAGTCATCTACACCCGTTAATTCACCTGAAATTGAGCAAATTCAGCCAGCAGATTCTTCGCCGCAAGCAGCTCTATCTGAAAGTGAAGAAAATAATGATATACCTACGCAAGTTGAAGAGCCAGCTCAGCGCCCTCAAAAAATAGGATTTTTTAGCCGTCTTAAGCAAAGTTTAACTCGTACTAAAGCTTCAATTGGCAGCGGTTTATTTGGCTTATTTAAAGGTAAAAAAATTGATGATGATTTACTCGAAGAGCTAGAAACTCAGCTTTTAATGGCTGACTTAGGTATAGAAACCACTACCCGAGTAATTGATTCCGTTACGCAGACAGCGAAAAAGCAAGGTTTAACCGATGCAGAAGCTTTATATTCGTTGCTAAAAGAAAAAATGCGCGAAATATTGGGCGAAGTAAATCAGCCACTTGAATTAAGTGTGCCTAATTCAGATGGCCCATTTGTAATGTTAATGGTCGGGGTTAATGGGGTCGGTAAAACGACAACCATAGGTAAATTAGCCAAACAGTATCAACAGCAAGGTAAATCAGTGATGTTGGCTGCGGGCGATACTTTCCGTGCAGCAGCTGTTGAGCAATTACAAGTTTGGGGGCAACGCAATAATATTAATGTGGTTGCTCAGCATACAGGTGCAGATAGTGCTTCTGTTGTTTATGATGCTTTTGCTTCTGCTAAAGCAAAAAACATAGATGTGCTCATTGCAGATACGGCAGGGCGTTTACAAAACAAAGCGCATTTAATGGAAGAACTTAAAAAAATTGTTCGAGTAATGAAAAAAATTGATCCTAAGGCACCGCACGAAGTGATGTTAGTGATTGACTCTACCACAGGACAAAATGCGATTAGCCAAACTAAATTATTTGATGAAGCGGTTGGCTTAACGGGTATTTCATTAACTAAACTAGATGGTACTGCTAAAGGCGGTGTTATATTTTCAGTTGCGGATCAATTCAAAGTACCCATTCGTTATATTGGGGTGGGGGAAGGAATTGACGATTTACGCCCATTCGATGCCGACGAATTTATTGAAGCTTTATTTAGCACTGAAGATAAAAATGAGCAAGATACAAGCCAGCACGAAAAAGCAGATTCGGCAAGTTAACGAGCACAACTATATAAGCCATACCAAAGCAAGGTTTACGGATGATTCAGTTTGAGCAAGTGTCAAAAACATACCGCGGAGGCCACCAAGCATTACAAAAGGTGAGCTTTGAACTTAAAGCTGGCGAACTGGCTTTTTTAACCGGCCATTCAGGTGCAGGGAAAAGCACTTTGCTTAAACTGATTTCTATTATGGAGCGTCCGTCTGCGGGCAAAGTATTAATTAACGGTCACGACTTAAGTAAAGTATCTAAAAAGCAAGTGCCATATGTTCGCCGTGATATTGGCATGATATTTCAAAACCATCATTTGTTAAAAGAGCAAACTGTATTTGATAATGTCGCACTACCGTTAATTATTGAAGGTTATAGTTTAAAAGAAACCCGTAAGCGTGTGCATGCAGCGCTTGATAAAGTTAGTTTATTAGAAAAACAGCGATATTACCCAGTTATGTTATCGGGTGGTGAGCAGCAAAGAGTTGGTATTGCGCGCGCTGTGGTCAACACCCCACCTTTATTATTAGCTGACGAACCAACAGGTAACTTAGATCCTAAATTATCGTTAGATATTATGCGTATTTTTGAAGAGTTTAACCAAGTTGGCACCAGTGTTTTAATTGCAACACATGATTTGGGCTTAATTGCCAGAATGAAATATCGAACTTTTACGTTAAAGCAAGGCAGAATGTTAAATACCAATTTAACTGATTCACAAGATACACCAGAAGGGGACCTTGAGTGAGTTTATTATTTGGTCATCGCACTCGCTCTGGCGGCGCTCATCAGCGAAAATTAGGCTTTATACAAAAGATAATCAGTTTTTTTGTAAGCCATGTCCGCCAATGGTTAATGGCGTTAGGGAGTATATGGCGCGATACCTTACCTTCTATATTAACTATCGCTGTTTTAGGTTTAAGTTTAACTTTACCTGCCACTTTGTTTGTTGTGGTAAAAAATGCCGAGCTGGTTGAACAAAATTGGCAAAACGCCGCCGAAATATCTGTTTTTTTGCAAGATGATTTAACCGACCAACAATTAAATACCTTTGTTACCCAAATTGAATTAAATCATAAAGTTGAAAAAGTACAGTTGGTTAGCAAACAACAAGCACTTGATGAATTTGAGCAATTATCTGGTTTTGGAAGCGCACTTGATTTGCTTGAAACTAACCCTTTGCCTAATGTTTTGGTGGTAACGCCACTTAGTGATTTTTCATCTGCCAATGCTGCAGCAGATTTATTGATTGAATTAGAACAAATGCGCGAAGTTGATTTTGGTAAGCTAGATATTGAGTGGCTGAAGCGGCTTAATGCGCTGTTAAGCATGGTTAAAGATGCGATGAGCAGTTTAATTGTGATTTTGTGTTTATCGGTTATTTTAATTGTCGGTAATACTATTCGATTATCCATTGTGAATCGTAGAGATGAAATAGAAGTACTCAAACTAGTAGGGGCAACCGATAGGTTTATTCAGAGGCCATTTTTATATACAGGGTTATGGTACGGCTTTTTTGCCGGTATGATAGCTTGGTTTAGTATTGAAATTTTAATTTGGTATTTATCGGCGTCAATTCAGCAAATTACCGAGTTATATCAATCAGAGTTTAGTTTAATTGGACTCAGTGGGAGCGAAATGTTTGGTCTGCTGGGGTTGAGTATGCTGCTGGGCTGGTTTGGCTCTTATATTGTGGTTCGCCAACAAATTAAACAAATAGAACCTGATCTCGGTTAAGATTAATCATTTATTATCGGGCGATAGCTTATTGCTTTCTTGCTTTGTTTAACGACAAGCGTTTAGGGGGGCGGTTTAGCTTTTGATATTGTGCCAGCAGGTCTTGGCGTTGTAATTCAAAAGCTTCATTATCTAGCCCATTAAAACGTTTCGGCAAAGGCACAACATTAGCAGGCATGGCCTCTTTTGAGTCGGGTTTAACTGGTTTAATGTATTGACGGTATTGATAGCGAGATAACTTTTGCTGAGTTTGATTAAGCACAATACCTAGGACATTTGCCTGAACTTGATTTAATAAACCAAGGCCATGACTAATAAATCCTCTGGGCGTTTTTTCAGCCTTGGCAACAAATAAAATCCCATCTGCAGCTTTACTAATAGCTTGAGCATCGGCAACCAGATTTACTGGCGCGGTTTCTATAATTACTTTGTCATAATATTTGGCTAACCCTTTTAGCAAACGAGGAAAATCTTTTGATAATAAAAGCTTGCTAGGGTTATCACAATTGGCACCCGAAGTTAATACATCAAAACCAAGCGAATCTTGTCGGTATAAACAACTTGATACTTTATATTGGCCTGACATTAATTCAACTAGGCCTTGTCTGTTGGCAGGTAATCCTAATTTTTGAGCCATTGAAGGTTTGCGTAAGTCTGCATCTATTACTAATACTTTTTCTACCTCTGAAAAAGCTTTAGCTAAATTTAATGCTAAGGTGGATTTACCCTCATTAGGCATAGCTGAAGTGATGGCAATAATATTAACTTGCTCATAATTCATTTTTAATCTTGTACGCAGAGTTCGAATACTTTCAAGGTAGTACTCGTTTGCAAACAACTCGGTTGGTAGCATGGGGTTACCATTTTGGTTGCGCCGTTTAATTTTTGGTATTTCAGATAAAACAGGTAGCGCACTAATTTGTGATACTTCATCTTTATCTCGAACGCCTGTTCTTGAAAACTCAATAACAAAAACAAGCAAAGTGCCTAGCATGCCACCTAATAGCAAAGCCAATACTAAAATCAGTGGCTTTTTGGGGCTGATAGGAACTGGGTTTATTTGTGCATAGTCAACGATATTAGCGAAAGCTTTTTCCATACTTTTGGTCGCTTTGGTTTCTTGCAACCGTTTTAAAAAGGTATCGTATAGTTCTTGGTTGGCCGTGACTTCCCTTTGTAATTGGCGAAATTTATTCTGCTGTTTAGTTAACTGTTGGTATTCCTGTTTAGCTTGCTTGAAGCTTTTTTCAACTTGTTCATGCTGTTTTATCGCCGTTTTATAATTATATTCGACACCTTGAATTAGCGTTGCAATCTGTTGATTTAAAGTCGCCTGAGTGGCTTTTATTTCTTCAGATAATGCGATATGTTTTGGGTGCTTGGGGCCAAATACTAAAGCTAATTCAGCGAGTTTAAGTTTTAGCTGCGATAAGGTACTGTGAGTTGATTCGACCAATGCATTGGTGGGAATGGCATTTGATAGTAAAAGTAAAATGGGATCTTGCGTTTGCTGAATGATTTTATATTTGACTTTTAGTGCTTTAACTTCTCTTTCTGCAATCAGTAGCTGTTTGGCTAGTGTTTCTATGTCTTTGCTTTTTAAGCTTAATATACCCGCTAAATCAACTAAATCTTCTTGTTTTATATATGCTTGAAGGTTTTCTTCAGCGGCATCAAGTTTAGATTTTAGTTGCTCAAGTTCAGTGATAAGCCACTTTGTTGCATTATCATTAAGTTTATTTCTAGAATCTTGATGGTACTGCATGTAAACATCCGCAAGGGTATTAGCAATACTTTGTGCTAGTTTAGGATTGGGCGCGGTTACGGTTATATTGATGAGTTGACTGCCCGTTATTTGGCTGATTTTTACCATTTTTTGTAGTTTTTTTGCTAAATCTGTATTGCTAGGCGTGGCCTGCGGCTTTGTTTTTTTTGGTTTAAGAGAGGGCAAGTACTGATAAATAGGCCGCTCCATAATAGGAGACAGGTCGTTTTGTGTTAAACCCAGTTGAGTGACGACTCGACTTAACATACTGCGTGATTTTAGCAGCTCAATTTGAGTGCTGTAATACTCTTTGCTTCTTGCTTCTAAAACATAAAGATCATCAATAGAAACCACATTACCTTGATCAATACCAATTTGAATCGTGGTAGTAGCGGCATATTTTTTATCTATGTTTTGTACATAAACCCATGCTATCAATACAAAGCAAATGCAGAAAAAAATGGGTAACCATTTTTGTCGCCATAAAAGCGAAAATAGCTGGCCTAAATCAATTTCATCTTGTGGAATATGTTCAGCCATTAAAAAAAGCTCTTTTCTATCGTTAACATATCACCAGGGTAAATTAAATCTTCATCATTAGCCGCAATTTGCGTTGATTGCTGGCTCCGTTTAATAAACCAGTTACTTGAAGCTCGTTCAGTTAAGCCACCTGCTAATGCAATTGCCATTACCACGGTTAAACCAGGTTGATAGGCAAAACTGCCGGGTTTATTGACTTGACCATAAATATAAAAAGGACGGTATTGCGAAACCGAAACATGCACTTGCGGCGCAACTAAATAGCCTTGTTTGAGCTTTTCTGTAATTTCTTGTCTGATTTGGCGAGTGGTTTTATTTTTGATGATGATATCACCAATAAAAGGGTAACTAATTTTCCCACTGTCATCTAATTTGGCCGTTAAAGTTAAATCATTGTGACCGTAAACATAAATCGAAATAGTATCACCTGAGCCTAATTTATATTCACTTAGCTCGTTTGCCGATACAGTCACCCAGCAGGAAAAAAACAGACAAATTAGGCTAATAAATCTCGTGTTGATTAATTGCATTTTATGTCTGCCAAGCTAAATTAAACGTTAAAAAAATTTGTTGCTGGCGGAAACTATATTGCCTCAAGTTGTCTTGATTATTTTGTAGTTGCCAACTTAACTTAGTTTTTATCCGGTTATTCAAAGTGTAAGCAACCGACATATTAAACGACTTTAATTTTTCTATGCGATTATCTTGTGAATCCTGATCGTACTTTTGATAGCTCATTCCAACTTGGCTATCTAACCTATTGTTCCAACTGTGCCGCCAATCTAAACTGAGTGTTTGGTTTTGCTGTGTATTTGAGTCTGTTAATACACTGCTTTGGTAATAACTACGACTATTTAACGTGAATACTGAATAGGTTTTAGGGGCCCAGGTTGCACTGATTGACCAATACTCACTCTTATTCGAGGCATTCTTATTTAAGTGGTCATCATTTACTTTATTTTGCTGACCTAGCTCCGCCTTAAATCCGGTAATGGCTGTGGCTTGCCAGGCTAACCCTAACGCTAATGTATTTACATTATTGTTGCGATGCTCGGCTTCGTTAAAACGGCTATTTGAAATGCCATAGTGAGTAAACCAATAGGTATTTTTACGTGATTGGTAACCGACTATTAAATCTAGTTTATTTTGCTGACGGTTGTTTTGTAAAGCTAGGCTTCGGGCGGATTGGTAGTTTTTATCTGTTAATTTTATGCTGCTAGAAAATCGAAAGCCCTGCAGTGGGCTGGTTTGATACAGGTAAGTTAGGTTTAAGTTTTGATTGGTATATTGATCTGGTTGATCAATATTATTAGGGGCATTTTTGCTAATTCCTGAACCTCGGGTTTCATCTGCATTATTATACCCTGCGTTTAGGCTCATGGTATGTTGGCTGCTTGGTTGGTAACTTAAAACACAATGAAAGTGATTATTGGCAATATTATCATTTTGAGATGCTTGATAACGTGTCCCCGAAACGGATAAGCCGCAATTAGAATTAAGTTGCCTCCACTGATGAACCATATTCAATTGAGCCTGTAAGCTTTGTTGCATTGTTGAAATTTTGTCTGATGTTTTTAATAAATTATCGGTATAGCCTAGTTGGCTAGCGAAAGATGCACTTACCTTCGCATGAGCGTGAGTCATACTGAATAGATAAACTAATAGTATTAGGAAGCGTAACTTAGCGACAGATTGCATTTTTTAATTATTATATTTAATCTTTTGTATTTAATAACGCATTAATGAGCACATGTCTGGTTATTAAACAGCTTTATTATGGAGCTGAGTATAAAATGAACACTGCTCACAATGCAAAGATTTTTTTACATTTTTGTTAAAATTTAAAGGTAAGGTTAGGGGAGGAAGTTCAAAGAGGAAGGAAAAACCAAGCTTGTTTAGCTTGGTTTTTAGGTTTAGATATTATTTAGAATAAATAAACTAACGTGATACTCGTAGTTGTATCTGTGTTTTCATTATCAGCAGGAACTTCACTATTATGGACAATCGTATAAGCGGCTTTCATGCTTAAGTTGCCCATTAAGTTTGCTGAAACCGCCGATTCAGAGCGAGTTCGTGTATTATTATCACTGTCGAACGCTGCTTCTGTACTTAATAATTGTGTGAATTTAGCATTTTCACTAAGTTCATATTGGTACTCTGCCGCTAAACGTACCACAGCAGCTTCATTTTTTTCACCATCATCCGTTTCGTTAAAAGTATAACCAGGACCAATGTTGTAATTTAAAAACGAATTGTCGGTACTAAATAATTGATCAGAATAACCAACAGCCACGGTGCTTTGATATTCAAAACCACTAAATCTATCGTCTGTATATGAACCATAAACAAATAGCGCTGAATGCTCTTGGTTTAATTTATAGTCACCTTGGGCTGAAACAAAAAGCTTTTGTGCTGTCGTTTGCTCTTCGTCTACACCATCAACTTCTACTTCGTCTTTTTTGTACAAGGCATCTAACTGGTAATTATTTTTCCAGTTTTCTAGCTCCTGATTAATAGTAACTTTACCTTTTAGTGAAGTACTATCGGTATTACCTGACGTTGCAATAACACCTAACTCAACTTCTGCCGTTGATGGCTCTGCTGCTTGTGCGCTAAATGCAGCACAAACCATGCAACTTAAGCTGGCCAATTTAAATAATTTCATGCGCTAATTTTCCTTCTACTACTTAACTATTCAGATTCGGTTTTTTCTTCTTTATGTACATGAATATCCATTTGTGGAAATGGAATGCCGATATTTGCTTTATCTAATTCTTGTTTAATGGTTTTGGTTAGCTCGAATTTAGTTGGCCAATAGTTAGCCGTGTTAACCCAAGGACGAACTACGAAGTTAACTGACGAGTCGGCAAGTTCAGAAACGGCTACAGTAGGCTCTGGCGTTTCTAGTACATTTGGATGCGATTTTACTATGCGATTAAGTAAATCTTCAGTTTGTTGTAAATCAGCAGAGTAAGATACACCAATAACCATATCTAAACGGCGAGTATCATGGCGAGAGTAGTTAGTGATTGGACTACCCGTTACCTGAGCATTTGGTACTACTACAAATTTATTATCTGGCGTTGTCATTATAGTTGAGAAAATTTGGATTTCTTTTACGACACCTGCAACACCGCCAGCTTCGATAAAATCGCCTGCTTTAAATGGTCTAAATACGGTAATTAAAATACCTGATGCAAAATTGGCGAGTGACCCTTGTAAAGATAAACCAATCGCTAAACCGGCCGCACCTAAAATAGCGACAAAAGTGGCCGTTTGTACGCCGACATGGCCTAATGCAACAATAATAATCGCTGCCGCAATGATGGCATGAGATAAGCTTGCAACGAAAGAGGCAACCGCAGGGTCGATTGATTTTTTGACCATGGCATTGTTGATCATAGTGGAGATTTTTCGTGCTATTTTAAAGCCAATCCACAAAATTAAAATTGCCGTGATTAAGCTAACTGCATAGCTAATTAATAAGCCTTGGTTGTTTTCAAACCATTCAGTTACTGTTTCCATAAGAACTCCTAAGTGTTATATCGCTCTATATTTTTAATTGGCTTAAATACACAATAAAAATTTAACTACCATGAGCTGATTTGAATGTTTTTTGATTAGATATTGCTAGCCGGGGTTGTTGATGCCGACAAAATAATTATACCGACTTAACTCAATTATTCCCTAGAAAAACTTTAATATAAATTTAATTTAGCGTCAGTAAAATAACATATTACCACCCCCAAGTTGCAAATTTATGATGTCTTTAGCTTGATTTTGTGATTTAAACTCTCAATATACGATAAAGTTCTGGCTTTTATTATTTTTGATCGGGTACATTGTTCACCAAGCGCAACTTGTATCCATGTTTGCAATAATTGTTAATTCGAAGATAGGCTGATCTTAAATTAATTTAGTCGTTAAATAACTCTAACAAAAGAGAAATTATTATGAGTATACCTTTTCACGTCGCCAATGATGACGAGCTTCAAGCATTTATTAAACAGTGTAATCGACAACGTTATCCCGCCAAAAGTACCATTATTAATGCCGGAGATGAGCCTAAATCACTTTATTTATTATTAGAAGGTTCGGTTTCCGTCACAATGGAAGGTGAAGAAGGGCGCGAACTTGTTTTGGCGTATTTGAATCCTGGTGAATTTTACGGTGAGATGGGCTTATTTGATAACGAAGCACGAAGTGCTTCAGTTAAAGCGCGTACAGAATGCGAAGTAGCAGAAATTAGCTACGATAAATTTAAGCGCTTATACAAAGATAACCCAGAAATTTTGTTCAGAGTATCTAGCCAATTAGCATTGCGTTTAAGAGATACCTCGCAAAAAGTTGTTGATTTAGCCTTTTTAGATGTAACTGGTCGAGTAGCCGCTACTTTATTAGACTTATGCAAACAACCAGATGCGATGACTCATCCTGATGGTATGCAAATTAAAATTACTCGTCAGGAATTAGGCCGTATTGTTGGATGTTCTCGTGAAATGGTGGGTCGAGTATTAAAAAATCTTGAAGAGCAAGGCCTGATTGAAGCGCACGGTAAAACTATGGTTATTTACGGCACGCGTTAAGTGCTTACCGAAAGCCAATTTGGTTGAATGATTAAAAAACAAGCCAGTTTAATTTTTTGGTGAGCTGGCTGGTTTTTATTTTAACGCTTTTTATGCCCCAAATTACCCTCGAAGTATTTTACCCTCTGACGTTAGATTCGCATTTTAGGCCGACTTTAGTATAATCTTGCAGATTTTAATCTGCTCAGACCCTAGTTCTGTAAGCTTGGAGTATATATGAAAACCAAAATGGCATTGCTTTGGCTGGCACTGATATCGACCACCGCATGTACAACTAACGGCAAACTTGAATACGAGCAAGGTTTAGAACTAAATAACAAACAGCAATATAGCCAAGCAATAGCGTACTTTGAGCAAGCTTTAATTAAATCGCCAGATAACTCGCTTTATCAGCAAAAGTTGAATGAAGCTAAAAGTCAGCTCGCTGATGAATTAAGTCAGCAAGTCAATTTGTTATTATCGAAAACACCTAAACATATAAAGAACTTTAATCAAGCAGAGCAAATTGTTGCTGAGGTTAAATCGTTAGATATTAATCAAGCTGAGTTATTAACTGAACGATTATCGGATGAAAAACATCAATTTATTGAGGCTGTTAATCGAGATTACCAAGCTATCCATGAGAGCATGCACCAGCAAAAATGGCTTCAAGCGCAAGGTTTACTCAATCAGTTGATTAAGCGTTACCCAGATTATAAAAACACGACTCAATTATTAGCGCAATTAACCAAAAATGGCAGCCAAGATTATTTAAACCAAGCGAAGCAAGCATTCGACCAAGAAAATTTTGAAAAGGTGGTTGTGTTAGCTGAGTCAGCGTTGGCTTTAAACCCTGAATTAACCCAAGCGGAAGATTTAAAAACAAAAGCTAAAACCCACAATGGTGCGGATTATTTTATTCAGCAAGCGGAGTTGGCAGAAAAAAATAAGAAGTGGCATCAAGCTGAAACCTATTATTTAAAAGCGTTGGAGTTTTCACCAAATAACGCCAGTATTCAAAATAAACTTAAACGAATTGAAACGAATAAAGAGCTGACGCTAATTAGCCAGAGTAATCGCTATTTAGCTGATGGTTATTTGTATAAAGCATTTTTGGGGTATTTAAAAACACAGCAGTATTCGTTTGAAAAAAATGCAATTCAGCGTAATGCGTTAAAAGTATTTTTATCGGTTAAAATAACAGCAAGAGCCGATCATTTTTTAGTTAATAAACAATCTGGCTCGGCTATTTTTTGGTTAAAAACTTTGCAGCAAATTGCACCAGATGCAAATGGCCTAAGAAACAAACTAAGCACAGCTGAAAAATCAATTCAGGCTCGGTTAAATTCACAGATATCGGCTCGCCAATATTTTGATAATGCTCAAGCTGAAAATAAACTTTTTCCCCAAGTTGAGGCTTATACTAATGCACAGTATCAAGCTCAGGCCAACCAACAACCATCGCTGGCTTTAAAAGCAAAATCTGCAATTAAACAAATTTATACACAGTATCAATTCCAGTAGTAATATTGTTACTATTTCATTTAGTATTAAGCGCTGATACAAAAAAGCAGCCTAGAAGTGATACCATAAAGTGGGTCTCATTGCTAAGCTGCTTTTTAGGTTAACTCTGATTTAATATCGCTAACCTGCTTGGATATTTTTTAGATTAAAGATTTTTAAAAGTGTACTTCTAAACCGGCATAAGCGCCTGAAAACTCTAAATCAGAATGGATACCGTCTAAATCATCCAACTCAAGTTTAAAGCTGCGATAGCCTAATTGAGCGCTGATATCGACCGCAATATTATCAACAAACGCATATGCAATACCGGCTTGATAATCGGTTAAACTATGATCGCCAATTGATAAGACACTCACATCACCGTATAAAGATAGGCCCGTTAATGGTAAACCAACTTGAGCCGCTAAATACCCCATAGGCACATACCCGGTTAGTTCTTGCATTTCAGATGTACCATCATCATCCATGACCATAATTTCACCGTCTAAGCTTTTTACTGTCACCCCAAAATCTAGGCTGGCTAAGCCGTTATCTAATACTTCGTAATATAATGTTAAATCTGTATTAGATAAATCAGCTTCAGTGCTTACCTTGCCATCAAAAGCGGTGCCATTAAAGTTAAAGCTCATGTTTTGACTACCCGCAACTTCTAACTGGGTTTGGCGAATTTTAATATTAGGAATTAACGGAACCGGATGCTCTAAGGCAACATAAAATGAACCTTGTGCGTCATCATCATAATTGAATGCAGCTTGTTGATCATCGCTGCTACCAAATTGACCTTCAGGCTCAACTTGCCAATATTGCGCGCCTGCGTATAAACCTAAAATGGTGTCTGCCTGTGCTGAGCTAGCAGCCAAGCAAGCTGCCGCTATCGCGAGTTTGATTGATGTGAACTTTTTCATATGCGTCCCTATTGTTTATCTTAGATTAGGGCGTGTTTATCTTTGTTTATAATTTTGGCCTCAGCCCCTATTGCTCAAAATAACACAAAGATCCACACACCTTAGTGAAGGCTGTAAAATTTAAACCTATATTAGTCGACTGAGCGTAATTGACAAGCCAGTTTGTTCAATAAAACTCGATTTGTTATCAATAAAAAGCGCCCGTGATAAAGGGATAAAGGCGCTTACATTTAATTAATTTAAACGCTCGAAGATAGTACTAATGCCTTGGCCTAAACCAATACACATAGTCGCTAACCCTAAATTGGCATTTTTATTTTGCATTAAATTGAGCAAAGTTGTGCTGATGCGAGCTCCTGAACAACCTAATGGATGCCCTAAAGCGATAGCACCGCCATTTAAATTAATTTGATCGTCTAACTTGTCTTCAATTCCAAGCGCTTGGATACAGGCCAAACTTTGTGCTGCAAACGCTTCATTTAATTCAAATAAATCAATATCAGCTAATGTAAGTTTGGCGCGTTTGAGCGCTTTTTCACTTGCTGGAACAGGACCAAACCCCATAGTTGATGGGTCGCAACCTGAAACCGCCATTGATTTTATTTTTGCTATCGGTGTTAAATTGAGTAATTTTGCTTTTTCTGCTGACATGACCAGCATGGCTGACGCACCATCTGACAATGCCGATGATGTACCAGCAGTAACAGTGCCGTTGACAGGGTCAAATACAGGTTTAAGTGATGCTAATTTTTCAGTATTAGTTTCCGGTCGAATGACTTCGTCTTGTTTGATTAACGCTAAGCGGCCATCTGCTAAATGACCATAAGTTGGAATGATTTCTTTAGAGAATAAACCCGTTATCGTGGCTTGATGCGCATTCTGGTGAGAGCGACTGGCAAAGGCATCTTGTTGTTCTCGGCTAATATTAAATTTTCGACCTAATAACTCTGCGGTTAACCCCATAGAGCCAGCCCCTAATGCGGTGTTTTTGGCTAGGCCTGGATGAAAATCAACACCGTGAGTCATAGGGATGTGTCCCATATGTTCAACACCACCTATGATAAATATGTCGCCCATGCCGCACATTATTGAGCGGCTAGCATCGTGCAGCGCTTGCATAGATGAGCCACACAAACGATTTACCGTGACAGCAGCAACCGACGGAGGCAAACCAGCTAATAAAGCAGCGTTACGCGCAACATTAAAACCTTGCTCTAATGTTTGCATGACACAACCCCAGATTACATCTTCAATTTCATTGGGGTTTAGGTTTGGGTTACGCGCTAGTAATTGTTGGATTAAATGAGCAGACAAATCTTCGGCTCTGACATTTTTAAATACTCCAGCTTTAGAGCGTCCCATAGGGGTGCGTACACAATCTACAATGACGACATCTTTCATAGCTTTGACTCCGCGTTATTTAGATAGTTAACTTGCTGATTAATAGCTTCTCTGGCAGCGTTTGGTACTTGGTAAAGTGGTCCTAAATCGGCTAAGTTGTCAGCTTGTTTTACAAAATTCTCAAGACCTATGGTTTCCATGTATCTAAAGGCGCCACCTCTAAATGGAGGGAAACCTAAACCATATAACAACGCCATGTCGGCAGCTTCGGCACTATCAATAATGTTGTCATGCAAGCAGCGTAATGTTTCATTGAGCATAGGCGTCATGAGTCGGTCTATTATTTCTTGTTCAGAAAATTGATTCGGCTTAATACCTTTTTCGATTAATAGTTTATCGACAAAATCGTCAGTTTGTTTTTGTAACTTGCCTTTTTTGTCGGTTTGGTATTGATAAAACCCTCGCTTTGTTTTTTGACCTAAATGATTGGCATGGTTTAACTCAGCTAATAAATTAAGCTTAGGTAATGGCATGCGATCTGGAAATCCAAGTGCCATGACATTTTGAGCATGGTGCGCTGTATCTATTCCTATTACGTCGAGTAAATAAGCAGGCCCCATTGGCCATCCAAAAGATTTTTCCATTACCTTATCAACTTGTCTGAAATCAGCGCCATCGCAAACTAATTGATTAAACGCGGCTAAGTAAGGAAATAACACACGATTGACAAAAAAGCCGGGGCAGTCGTTTACCACAATTGCGGATTTTCCCATCGCACTCGCGTAAGCTACGACTTTAGCTATTGTTTCGTTTGATGTTTTTTCACCTCTAATAACTTCAACCAAAGGCATTCGGTGAACCGGATTGAAAAAATGCATTCCACAAAATTGCTCGGGGCGAGCCAATTCACTGGCCAGCTGGTTGATTGAAATTGTTGATGTGTTTGAGGTTAATACTGTGTCTGGTTTGCTAATTGATTCAGTTTGTTTAAGCACTTTTTGTTTAATTTCTGCTTTTTCAACCACGGCTTCAACAATGATATCTGCTTGTGTTAAAGGTTTATCATCTAAGCTTGGCTGAATACTGGTTAATGCTTTTAACATTTTAGCTTGGTCAATTCGACCACGTGATAACTGTTTGCTTAACAGGTCGGCAGCGGTTTTCATTCCTAAATCGAGTGCTTGTTGGTTGATATCTTTTAACACCACAGGTATGCCTTTGTAAGCGGATTGATAGGCAATACCACCTCCCATAATCCCAGCACCTAAAATGCCCGCCTGTTTAGGAGGAGAAACAGATTTGGTTATTCGTTTTACATTTGATTTTAATTGCTGGTCAGCTAAAAATACACCAACTAATGCTTTTGCCTGTGGGGTTTGAGTAAGCGTTATAAAATTTTCATTTTCAATTAGCATGGCTTGCTTGCGGGTATGAGTGGCTGCTGCTTTTATCGTGTTTACAGCCATCATAGGTGCTGGATAATGTGGCCCTGCATGCTGGGCTACCATAGCCTTTGCCAAATTAAAGCACATTAAGCTTTCAGTTTTACTCAATTGTAGCGGGGATAATTTTGCTGCACGTTTAGTTTGCCAATCAAAATCACCGCTTGCAGCTTGTTTTAAACAGTCTAATCCTGCTTCGCGTAATTGGTCTGGGTCGTTAATAACAGCATCAACTAAACCTAATTTTAAACAGTCATCCGCGCTATTAGTTGAGCCTGTCGTAATGAGTTTTAACGCGTTATCAGTACCGATAATACGTGGCATTCTAACCGTGCCACCAAACCCAGGCATAATTCCGAGTTTTACTTCTGGCAAACCAATTTGAGCTGTGTGGTCAACTATTCGGTAGTCAGTGGCGAGTATCGCTTCACATCCACCGCCTAAGGCATAGCCTGTAATGGCGGAAACTGTAGGAAAAGGTAAATCTTCTAATAAATCAAAAATGTCTGTCGCTTGCTTTAACCATTGATTAAGCTCATCAAGTGGTAAATTAAATTTAGTTAAAAACTCAGTAATGTCGGCGCCCACAATAAAGTGATTTTTTTCACTACGAATTAACAAGCCTTTTAGGTTGGCGGATTTAGCTTTTAAGAGCGCGTTGTGAAACTCTGCTAAAGTTGTTTGGTCAAACTTGTTTGCTGAGCTAGCTGAATCTAATACTAATTCAGCTAATTGCGATTCAAGCTGAATTAACTTAAGGTGTTGGCCTGCATAAATCATGGACTGAGCTCCTATCAATAGTTAATTTTGGATAGATTAAGCAGTTTTGATATAACTGAATATTGGCTTTAGGGTTACACCCTGAGACAGCTTTCGTTATTATAGTCTTAGCATTTTGCTGATGTTATGTTAGAAAAATAATAAATTAACAACTTAGAAAGTGTAATCGGTAAATCTAAAAATTCAAACACTTGTTTGAATTTTATTAAGCTTCGTGGATTATGTATTAAAAATATTGTGTTTGTTGTAGTAATTTAGGGATTGGTATTTATGAAATGGGTTAGTTTGGTACTCGGTTCGCTAGTTTGGGTTGGTTCTAACAGCTTTGCAATGAGTGCTGATATAGAGCAGCAAAGAGAATGGTTTTCGAGCGCTGAAGCAGAAGCGCAAAATGGCTCCTATAAAACGGTAGAGCGTTGGCGAGAAAAATTGGCAGATTATCCTTTGTTTCCTTATGTTGAGTTGGCTTATTTAAAAAATAATACGTATTTATCGAACAAAGACAAAATTAGATCTTTTTTATCTATTTATGAAAGCACCCCATTAGAGTGGCCATTACGTAAGAAATGGTTAAATTATTTGGCTAAAAAAAATGAGCCTTTGTTGTTTATTAATGATTTTAAGCCTACATCGAGTGCTGAACTAAATTGCCAGTATTTAAGATTTGAATTGGCGATTGGCGGCAAAATTAAAGATATAGCGGATCAAGTTAAAGATTTGTGGGTAGTCGGACAATCACAGCCTAAAGTATGTGATCCGTTATTTGATCAGTGGCAAAAAGCAGGCTTTAGAACAACCAATGTGGTTAAACAGCGAGTTATTAAAGCGGCAGATGGTGGTAGTCATACACTGATTCCATATTTAACTAAGCTATTACCTAAATCAGAGCAAGCATGGGCCAAGCTTTGGCATGCGGTTAGGCGTAACCCTGCTGTTATTACCCAGCTAAATCAATTTAAATCACCCAATGAAGATAATGCCAAAATCCAGTTTTATGGTATTAAAAGGTTAATATGGCGAGATCCCGACTCAGCGATTAAACATTGGCCAATAATTGAAGAAAAATTTCCGTTTAGTGCAGAGCAACGTGGCCAAGTTTTATATACGTTTGCTCTGGCGTTAGCGAGCAAGGGCCATAAAGATGCAATTGATTGGATGGATAAAGTACCTAATGAGGTTAAAGACGATAAATTAACGCATTGGCATTTAGCGGCTTATTTACGAGAGCAAGATTGGGTTAATGTTGCTTCTGTAATTCAAAGTTTGCCAGAGCAATTGCAGCAAAAAGCGATTTACCGTTATTGGCTTTCACGCGCTCAGGCAAAGCTTGGGATAAAACATACTGCAAACAACCGGTTTATTGAATTATCTAAAACTCGCCATTATTATGGTTTTATGGCAGCGGCTCAAATTGAAGAACCTTATCAACTAAACTATAAACCTTATAAAGCCGAACAAGCCGTCATTAGTAAATTAGCTAGTGCACCAGCTGCTAAGCGAACTTACGAGTTTTTACAGATTAAGCGCAATGTTTCAGCACGGCGGGAATGGTGGCAATATAAACGCACGTTAAGTTCTGATGAATTAGCGGCCGCATCGTACTTGGCTTATCAATGGCAATGGTATGATCAAGCACTGCGTGGGATAGCTCAAGCTGGGCTATACGATGAGGTGTCTATTCGTTTTCCAAAAGCGTTTGCTGACTTATATCAAAAATATAGTAAACGGGTGGGGATTGATTCTAGTTTAGCGTTTGCGATATCGCGTCGTGAAAGCTCTTTTATGGAAGATGCCCATTCACCAGTCGGGGCTATGGGATTAATGCAAATTATGCCTGCCACAGCCAGATTTGTAGAAGGGAAAAGAGTGAGTCGACGACGTTTGTATGAAGCTAATACCAATATTCGGTTAGGCACTAAATATATTAGTGGTTTAATTAAACGGACGAAACAGCAAACACCTCTGGCTATTGCATCTTATAATGCAGGCTATAGCCGTGTGATGAGCTGGTTACCAAAAGATAAAGCAATGCCGTTAGATATTTGGATTGAAAATATTCCATACCATGAAACACGAGAATATGTTAAAGCGGTATTAGCTTATCAGCAAGTGTACGAATTAATGTCAAATAAACCAAAAAATGTGTTTGCCGGGCTAGTGAATAGTCAAATAGTGAAAAATAATTAAGAAAAAGTGCAGAGTTAGCAAAACTAGCTCTGTAATGTCTATTATTTTCCGCTAAAATAGCAAGCTGATTGGCGATAAAATCATAAAATTATATTGGTACATAATATTAATAATAAATTGGTTTACAAATTGTCGACTATTTTGTGATATCGCTTTAGTTTGCTTGCCGAATGTGTACCTCGTTGGTAAAGTTAGCAGCAATTTCCATCGTTCAGAATTTTAATAGGGTTTTTCCCCATGCTTTTAAAGAAACTCCGTGGTGTGTTTTCAAATGATCTATCAATAGATTTAGGAACGGCAAACACACTCATTTATGTAAAAGATCAAGGTATTGTGTTAAACGAGCCTTCCGTTGTTGCGATTCGTCAGGAAAGAGCAGGTGGGCAAAAAACAGTTGCTGCAGTGGGTTCTGCCGCAAAGCAAATGTTAGGCCGAACGCCAGGTAATATTAAAGCGATTCGTCCAATGAAAGATGGCGTGATTGCAGATTTTTATGTTACCGAAAAAATGCTGCAGTATTTTATTAAGCAAGTGCATAATACTAATTTGTTACGTCCTAGCCCACGAGTATTAATTTGTGTGCCTTGTGGGGCAACTCAAGTTGAACAACGTGCAATTAAAGAATCAGCGCTGGGTGCAGGCGCTCGTGAAGTTTATTTAATTGAAGAGCCAATGGCGGCAGCAATTGGTGCTGATTTACCAGTATCAGAAGCAACAGGTTCTATGGTAGTTGATATCGGTGGTGGTACGACAGAAGTTGCTATTATTTCATTAAACGGTATTGTCTACTCATCATCTGTACGTATTGGTGGTGATAAGTTTGATGAAGCTATTATTTCTTATGTGCGTCGTAATTTTGGTAGCTTGATTGGTGAGGCTACGGCCGAACGAATTAAACATGAAATTGGTTCAGCTTATCCGGGTGATGAAGTTAAAGAAATTGAAGTGCGTGGTCGTAACGTAGCTGAGGGCGTTCCAAGAAGCTTTACCCTAAACAGCAACGAAATATTAGAAGCATTACAAGAACCACTTCAGGGGATTGTTAGCTCGGTAATGGTTGCGCTTGAGCAATCACCACCTGAATTAGCATCCGATATCAGTGAACGCGGCATGGTATTAACAGGCGGCGGCGCGTTATTAAAAGATTTAGATCGTTTATTAATGGAAGAAACAGGCATTCCTGTAGTGATTGCAGATGAACCATTAACTTGTGTCGCCCGAGGAGGCGGTAAGGCCATTGATATGATTGATGTTCATGGTGGCGATTTATTCTCTTATGATTAATCAGTCGGCTTTTGCCGACTTTTTTATGGTCTACGTTTTTTATGACTCCATTGTTTGGTAGTGGTCCTGCCCCTCAAACACGTATGTTTCTTGCACTGATTATTTCAGTAGCCACTATGTTTGTTGATCACAAGCTGAACGGTTTTGAAGATGCAAAGGTATACCTTAACTCTTTTGTCAGTCCTATTTTATATACCGCCAATTTACCGCAAAAAATGTTTAACTGGTCAACCGAATCTCTTTCTTCACGTCATGATTTATTGGGTGAAAATACCAGGTTGCGAGAACAACACTTAATACTCAGTGAAAAAGTTCAGCGTATGGCCTTTTTAGAGCGTGAAAATGATAGGCTACGCGCGCTTTTAGATTCACCACTTAGGCAAGAAATGCGTAAGATGATTGCTGAGGTTATGTCAGTTGAAAGTAATCCAAATAGCCACCAAGTTGTTATTAATAAAGGTACTTTAAATGGGGTGTTTGAAGGCCAAGCTGTACTGGATGAAAACGGTATTGTAGGCCAAGTCGTTAATGTTGGCTCTACAACTAGTCGGGTGTTGTTGATTACTGACCATACCCATTCTATACCGGTGCGTGTAGTGCGTAATGCCGTACGTAGTATTGCAACTGGTAGTGGCAGAATTGATCGTCTAGAGCTTAACTTTGTGCCACACTCAACTGATATTCAAAAAGGCGACTTGTTAATGAGTTCGGGTTTAGGGAAACTATACCCTGAAGGTTACCCCGTAGCTGAAGTAACGGAAGTTACGTTTAATGAAAGTTTACCTTTTGCTCAAATTAAAGCTCGTCCTATTGCCCACTTAAATCGAATTCGATATTTGTTGTTACTTTGGCCTCCAACATCAGAGCATCAACCTCAACGAGGTTCAAAAGAAGCTATTAAGAATAAGCTATCAAAAGAAAAACCAAGTAAGCAAACTAATGACGGGCAAGAGGGGTAATTATGGGTGGTATCAGTTTAATTGCATTTACCCTTTTTATATCATTTATTTTAGCAATCACGCCATTGCCAAGCATTATTGAAGCGTTTCGCCCAGACTGGTTGTTGGTGGTATTAATTTATTGGTGTATTGCACTGCCACATAAAGTGAATGTAGGAACAGGCTGGATATGCGGGTTTATTCTGGATATTTTATTAGGCTCAGTTTTAGGTTCACATGCGGTTATGTTGGCTTTGGTTGCTTATATTTGCTCAACTAATTATTTAACTATCCGTAATTTTTCAGCTGTTCAGCAAGTATTAATTATTGGTTTAGTTAGTGCATTTTATCACTTGGCTGATTACTGGCTGCAGCATTTTTTAACGACGGCTTATTTTCAACCTGAGCTATTATGGCCAATTTTAACCAATATGATAATTTGGCCTACTGCATTGGTTTTACTAAGAAAATACCGCCGCGCATTTAGAATTAGATAATATGAAAAAACTATATCTTGCCTCAAAATCGCCACGTCGACGGGCATTATTGGCACAACTACAAGTTGATTTTGAGCCAGTTGATGGGGAAATTGACGAAACACCTTTTGAAAATGAAACTGCACAGGACTATGTTTTACGTTTAGCCAAAGCTAAAGCTGAAGCTGGTTGGGAAAATAGCCCTAAAGATGGCGCTGTGTTAGGCTCAGATACGATAGTGGTTTTTCAAAAACAATTGTTAGGCAAGCCAAAGAATCAAGCTGATGCTGTTAAAATGCTCAGTTTGTTATCAGGCCAGACGCATCAAGTGATGACAGCAATACATTTAAAATCTAATACTCAATCATTGTCTGATATTGTGATTAGTGATGTGTTTTTTACCGAAATTAATCAACAACAAATCATCGAGTATTGGCAAACAGGGGAGCCCCAAGATAAAGCGGGCAGTTATGCAATACAGGGCATTGCAGGCCAATATGTTAAAAAAATTAATGGCAGCTATTCTGCCATTGTTGGCCTACCCTTATATGAAACCAAGCAACTACTCAACCTCAGTTCGTAAATAATAGCCATTAGCAATTTATAACACCGAGCAGGGGCGACTTAGACCGTTAACATGATAGGACAGCCAATTTAAATGAGTGCAGAGTTATTAATTAATATTACCCCAACAGAAACTCGAGTTGCCGTTGTTGAAAATGGCAGTTTGCAAGAAGTTCATATTGAAAGACAAGCTAAACGAGGCTTGGTAGGTAATATTTATAACGGAAAAGTCAGTCGCGTTTTACCCGGCATGCAAGCGGCGTTTATTGATATTGGTTTAGATAAAGCTGCTTTTTTGCATGCCTCGGATATTAGTGTTCATCATGAAATTAAAGAAGAGCAGGCAATAGACAAAACCCAAATTCAAGTGAAAGATATTCGAGATTTAGTTAAAGAAGGGCAAGATATTGTTGTGCAGGTGGTTAAAGACCCTTTAGGTACAAAAGGCGCAAGGTTAACAACGGATATTACTATTCCTTCTCGATATTTAGTATTTATGCCAGGTTCAGGTCATGTTGGGGTTTCTCAGCGAGTTGAAAGTGAAGCGGAACGTGAACGATTAAAAGCACTAGTGAGCAAATTCTCTGATGATGATGGCAGCTTTATCGTTCGTACTGCGGCAGAAGGGATTGAAACTGAAGAACTTGAACAAGATGCTATTTTTTTGCGTCGGGTGTGGAATAAAATATCTAAGCGTAAACAAGGCAGTGGTAAAATCCGCTGTTTATACGAAGATTTAACCTTAGCTTTTCGAATATTAAGAGATTTTGTTGGCAGCAAAGTGGAGCGAATTCGAGTGGATTCAAAATTGGCTTTTGATTTACTCCATGATTTTGTTAAAGAGTTTGTACCTAATTTAAAAAATGTTATTGAATATTATCCGGGTGAAAGACCTATTTTTGATTTGTTTGATGTCGAAAATGAAATTCAGCGCGCACTAGAGCGAAAGGTTCAGCTTAAATCAGGTGGTTATTTAATTATTGACCAAACCGAAGCCATGACCACTATTGATATTAATACAGGCGCATTCGTTGGTCATCGAAACTTAGAAGACACTATATTTAATACTAACATTGAAGCAACTCAAGCAATTGCTCGTCAACTTAGATTACGCAATTTGGGTGGGATCATTATTATCGATTTTATCGACATGATTGCAGATGATCATAAACGCCGCGTACTGCATGGACTAGAGCAAGCCTTGTCTCATGATAGAACTAAAACCAATATTCATGGGTTTTCTGCGCTTGGGTTGGTAGAGATGACCCGTAAAAGAACCCGCGAAAGTTTGGAACATATTTTATGTGACGCTTGTCATATTTGTCAGGGCAGAGGATCACTGAAAACAGTTGAAACCATTTGTTATGAAATATTACGTGAAGTCGTTAGAGTGAATCGGCGTATGACGCCGACCGATTTGTGGTTTACGCTGGTTCGGCGGTTTGTGATTATTTGTTGAGTGAAGAATCACATGCGTTAGGTGAATTAGAAGTTTTTATTGGTAAACAAATTAAAGTTCAATCGGAGCTTTTATATGGGCCAGAGCAATTTGATGTGGTTATGATTTAGTGGCGATTAAATCTTTTTGTGCAGGGCTAATTCGAAAAATATGGGTAAGCTTTGCAATTCTGTTAGTAACACTAGCGATTATTTTAAGCGCTATTAGGTTAGGCTTGCCCTACGCAAATGATTTTAAAGAACACATAGCGGTTTGGTTTGAACAAAAATTTGACCAACCCATTGATATTGAATATTTAGCGGCAGATTGGCGTGGAAACGGGCCTCAAATTAACATGAAAGGCTTTCGGTTTAAACGTCGACCGGAACAAGATTCACCAGTGCTCGTTGATATAAGCCAAGTTAATTTAGAATTAGATTTTTGGCAAACTCTGTTACAGCGCTCTTTGGTCGTTAAAAACTTTGTGCTTGAAGGGGTTGAAGTTCAAGTCGATACCGACAAATTGAATGCAGCCAAAAAAAGCGGTGATAACTTTGCATTATTTTCGCTTTTTAAAGATATATTTTTAGAGCAATTTCAGCGATTTGATGTGCAAAATAGCCATGTTACTATTATTACCCCAGATGAAGCTGCCCACCAAATTAAAATCCATCAGCTCAAATGGTTTAATCAAAACAAAAATCACCAAGGGGTTGGCGAGTTTTCATTAGAGGGGATAGAAGCCGATAGACTAGGGTTTGTACTAAATTTGACAGATGATGGTATTGAAACCTATTCAGGCCAATTTTATGTCAAATCGGATGGTGTCGATTTGGCGCCGTGGGTAAAACCTTATTTGGCAAAGCAAGTTAAAAATATCCATAGCCGGCTTAAATTTGAAGCTTGGCTAGATATTAAAAAAAGTGCGCTATCTCATTTTTTACTGAACGTTGATCCTAGCCCACTTAATTGGTATATCGGTAATCAGTTGCATGAATTTGAAATTGTGAGTGGACAAATTCAAGCTAATTTTTTAGACGAAAATCCTTTACTGCATTTTTCTGATATGAGCTTTGCCGCTGGCCAGCAACTATGGTCAGGCTTAGATATTCATTTAAAGAAGCAAGCCAAAACCTGGAAAATGTACTCACCCAGAATTAATTTAACGCCGATTAAAGCTGTAACTAGTTTATTTGACCTACCAAATAATGCTAAGCAATTTATTCGAGCGATGAATGGTGAGCCATCGATTGATAATTTACATTTGAATTATCAAAACAAAAAACGTTGGAAATTACACGCAGCTATAGCCGATGTGAGTTGGCAGGAAATATTGTCAGTTCCACAAGTGACAGGACTTAAAGCTCAAGTGTCAGCTAAGCCGGGGACTATCGTTAGTGCTTGGTCTTTACCTGAAAGTGAACTTGCTTGGGAAAGTGTATTTTCAAAAAAACTTAAGCTTAAATCAGCCACTGCAACTTCTATTTTTACTTATCAAGATGATGATTGGAAATTAAAGTTTCCACATATAGAGTTAGATTTAGCTCAGCTTAATTTGCGAACAGCGCTAAGTTTATCGCCAGATGTAAATAATGATTTAGAGTTATCTGTTTTTGGTGAAATAGGAGAGGTTAATATTAGTGCCGTGCCAGATTTTTTACCGCAAAAATTGATTGGCCAACAAACCTTTGATTATTTGCAGCGAGCTTTAGAGTCGGGCAAAGTGACGAGTGGACAATTGATATGGCAGGGTAAATTAAATGAATATCCTTTTAAGCAAAATCAAGGCATTTTTAAAGCTCAGTTAGCATTAGAAAAGACTCGTTTTGCATTTCAGCCTGATTGGCCAGCAGCTGATAACGTTGATCTTACCTTAACCTTTTTGAATAAAAGTTTACTATTTAATAGCCGAAAAGCGAATTTATTAAATGCACAACTCATTACGCTAGATGCCAAAATTGATGATTTGGCTTCAAAAGATGCTAGTTTGCAACTAAATGCGCAGTTGGCCGCAAAAGGCGCAGATGTAACCGAGGTGATGTTACAAAGTAGTTTGCAAAACTCAGTAGGTAGTGCCTTAGAGCAAGCCCAAGTGGAAGGTGATGTTAACGTTAATTTAGATTTGTTTATTCCGCTTCATCACAGTCAAGATTTAAATGTAAGTGGCGATGTCGTATTTGATCAAAATAAAATCACCATCGCTAAAACGGGTTTTGTATTTCAAAGAGTGAATGGCTTATTAGAGTTTGATATGGATAAGCTGGTTGGCAAAAAAATGACTTTTGATTGGGGGCCGGTCCCGTATCAAATGGATTTTAATAGCTTGCAAACCTCGGCGGGTTATCAGCTTAATTTTGACTTGCTAGGTGATTGGCCTCTTGACGCTATATTAACACAAGCTGGCTTTTTAAATATGGCGGATCGCTTAAAAGGTAATGCTCATGTCGATGGTCATTTAGAAATTATGCTCGGTCAGAATGATGATTTTAATTTCAATCTAAATGTTGCTTCAGACATGCATGGCGTCACATTAAAATTACCTGAGCCGTATCAAAAATCTGCAAGCCAGCTAAAAATTACGAACTTGATAATTAATGGTGATAATGAGCGTGCGTTGATGGAATTAACATCGGGCAATAATCTGTCATTTAGTGCGGTGCTCCCTTATGAAATGGCTAAGTTTAGTCGCGCGTATTTAGTATTGGGTGAACATATTTTATCTCCGCCGGCAACTGGATTTAATATTGCAGCGCATTTAGAACAAATTGACTTTTCTCAATATGCGAACTTTATTAATGACTTAACGACTGATTTGGGGCAACTTGATCAGTCGCCAGATGGCAGTGCTATGATTGACTTGCCCGAGCGAATTCGTGGTGAAGTTAAACAACTTGAATTAGGCATGTTAACTTGGCATGACGTTAATTTTGATACACAAAGAGTCGAGCAAAGCTGGCAAACTCAAATTAATGCAAAAGAATTTAGAGGACGCGTAACCGCGTTTGATAATTGGCAGCAACAAGGCTTAACCATTGCCGCTGAACATTTTTATCTAACTCTGCCAACGGAAAATGAAACGACAGATAATAATTCAATTGATAATGAAACTTTATCAGGTTATAGCCCAACTGACATCCGAAATATTTTTGACTCTATTCCTAGAGTTCAATTTAGTTGTGAAACCTGTCAGTTAGATCAGAAAAACCTAGGTAAAGTCAGTTTTGATATTAGCCGCGCTTCGCCCAATGACTTACTTTTAAATAACTTTAAATTGAATTACCGACAGCACCAAATTTCAGCATCAGGGTTATGGCGTTTGGATAATCAATCGCGTAGTTCAACGCAATTACGCGGACAAATTAATAGCTCGGATTTTGGTCATTGGTTGCGTGATTATCAGTTATCATCCGCTATTAGAGACTCTAGTATTAAAGCCGATTTTTCATTTAACTGGCCACAGCCACCAGTTAATTTAAGTTATCAATATTTAAACGGCGATTTGAATTGGCGTTTAGGTGAAGGATATTTTACGGAAGTATCAGACAAGGGTGCCCGTATCTTGTCTATGCTAAGTTTAGATTCTCTTGTACGTAAACTTAAACTTGATTTTCGAGATGTCTTTAGCAAAGGCTTGTTCTACAACCAGATGACAGGTAAGGTTAAATTAACTAATGGTCTGGCGTATACGGATAACACTAAAATGGATGGTGTTGCCGGCAATATGGAAGTGAAAGGAAGCACCGACTTAGTCTCACAAGAGCTTAGCTATGATGTGAGGTTTAGCCCTAAAATTACCTCAAGTTTACCCGTATTAATTGCGTGGATGGTAAATCCGGTGACTGGAATTGCCGCGTTAGCGATTGATCAGGTGCTTGAGTCTGCTGATGTTATTTCGCAAATAAAATTTAGAATTAGTGGCACTATTGATGAGCCTAAAGTCGTAGAAACAGGCCGAGAAAGTCGAGAAGTTAAATTACCGGCTCAACCATCAAAACGGACTCCTAAAAAAGCTAAATAAGCTTTTGTTGGTTAAAATCAAATTGAGGTTTACATGGATATTTCAATTACTACGATTCAAATGAATTCATCGCCCAAAGTTGAAGATAATTTGGTTTGGTTAACTCAGCAATTTTCACAAATTCAAGGGCAAGGCCATAAATTAGTTATTTTGCCTGAATGTTTTGCCTGTTTTGGCGGCTCAGATCAGGCATCGAGTCAAATTGCAGAGGATTATGATAATGGTCCAGTGCAAAAATTTTTAGCGCACAATGCTAAAAAATATGGGCTGTGGATAGTTGGTGGTAGCCTGCCGATTAAAAATAAAGACAGTGATTTATTCAGCGCAGCTTGTTTTTTGTTTTCACCTGATGGGCAAATTCAGGCTAGGTACAATAAAGTTCATTTATTTGATGCAGATGTCGCGGATAAAACTAAGCAGTATCGTGAAAGTGAGATCACTTTAGCGGGTAATAAAGTTGTGGTTGTCGATACACCTTTTGCAAAAATCGCCTTGGCGATATGTTACGATGTTCGTTTTCCAGAGCTATTTAGGCTAATGCAGCTTGAAGAGCCTGATATTATTTGTATTCCTAGTGCGTTTACCTATGTTACCGGGTGCGCGCATTGGGAAACATTAATGCGAGCGAGAGCGATTGAAAACCAATGTTTTGTTGCCGCTGCAAATCAAACTGGTCAGCACGAAAATGGTAGGCAAACGTTTGGACACTCTATGGTCATTGACCCTTGGGGTGAGATTATTCACCAGCATGCTGAGCAGCCCGGATTAATCGAAAGTTCAATTCATCTGAGTAAAATAGCTCAGGTGAGAACCAAAATGCCAAATTTACAGCATAGACAATTTAAGTAAGAAGTTTAATGAATCAAGTAACCGATAATTTATTAATTCAAAGTCAACTGGACTTAGCTGAGTTAGAAAAAAACTTAGCTTTTATGCATCAGCGCAAATTAGATTATGCTGACTTATTTTTTCAATCGAGCCTGCATGAATCTTGGGTGCTAGAAGATGGCATTGTTAAAGACGGCTCGTTTAATATTGAACGAGGTGTTGGGGTACGAGCCGTTGATGGCGACAAAACAGGTTTTGCTTACGCTGATGAAATTAACCCACAGTCATTAGCAAAAGCGGCGGAAGCTGCCCGCTGTATCAGTAATCAAAGTGCTGATTTTAAAGTTGGGGTTTTCAAGCAAACAGAAACTAAGCCTATTTATACAGGTGTTAACCCGTTTGGTAGCTTATCGCCAGAGCAAAAAGTCCAACTTTTAAAAGATATGGAGCAAGTTGCTCGTTCTCATGATCCTTGTGTCATTCAAGTTAATGCAAGTATTACGGCGGTGTACGAAGAGGTTTTAATTGCGGCAAGTGACGGCACCTTAGCAACCGACCAACGGCCTTTAGTTAGATTGAATTGCACTGTTTTAGTTGAGCGCAATGGCCGCCGAGAGAGTGGCAGCTGCGGTGGTGGTGGTCGGACAGATTATGCTTATTTCTTTGAAGCTGATGAGCACGGAGAGCCTCGTTTTAGCCAATATGCAAAGCAAGCTGTTAGCCAAGCTTTAATCAATTTAGAAGCGATTCCAGCTCCGGCTGGCGCTATGCCTGTTGTACTAGGTGCTGGTTGGCCAGGTGTATTATTGCATGAAGCGGTTGGACACGGCTTAGAAGGTGATTTTAACCGTAAAAAGTCGTCTACATATAGTAGTAGCATGGGGCAAAAAGTTGCATCTAACTTATGCACTATTGTTGATGATGGAACCTTACTAAATCGTAGAGGCTCCTTAACCGTAGATGATGAAGGTGTCCAAAGCCAATATAACGTATTAATTGAAAATGGTATTTTAAAAGGCTTTATGCAGGATAAAATGAACGCCAGACTAATGGGGGTTAATCCTACTGGCAATGGTCGCCGTGAAAGTTATGCTCATTTGCCTATGCCTAGAATGACAAATACTTATATGTTGCCGGGGCAAAGCGATCCGCAAGAGATTATAGGCTCTGTTAAAAAAGGAATTTACGCACCTAATTTTGGCGGTGGGCAAGTTGATATTACTTCTGGGAAGTTTGTATTTTCAACGTCAGAAGCTTACTTGATTGAAGATGGAGAAATTACCACTCCAATTAAAGGTGCAACTTTAATTGGTAATGGCCCAGACGCAATGAATCAAGTGTCTATGGTTGGTAACGATCTAAAACTCGATTTAGGTGTTGGGGTATGTGGTAAAGATGGCCAAAGTGTGCCCGTGGGTGTTGGGCAGCCTACTGTTAAAGTAGACGAATTAGTGGTTGGCGGCACCGCATAAAACATAAATATAATAGATAGATTTAGAGATAAACTTAATGACTCAAATAACAATTCAAACGCCAGATGACTGGCATTTACATTTTCGTGATGGTGAGATGTTGCCCGAAACCGTGCCCGCAACTGCTCGGTGTTTTGCGCGCGCAATTGTAATGCCTAATTTGGTTCCGCCGGTGACAAATGCAGATATGGCAATGCAATATAAACAGCGTATTTTGCAAGCCAAGCCTAAGGCCAGTCAATTTGAACCTTTGATGACGCTATATTTAACTAATAATACTAGCATTGATGATATTAAAGCGGCGAAACGAGCAGGTATTGTAGCTTGTAAATTGTATCCAGCCGGTGCAACAACTAACTCAGATGCAGCTGTTAGTGCATTGGAATCTATGTACCCTGTATTTGAAGCTATGGCTGAACAAGGCTTATTGTTGCTTATTCACGGTGAAGTGACTCGCCATGAAGTCGACATTTTTGATCGCGAAAAAGTATTTATTGATGAGCATCTAAGTAAAATAGTCGCTCGTTTACCCCAATTAAAAATTGTTGCTGAGCACATTACAACGGCTGACGCGGCGCAATTTGTAAGCGAAGCTGGTGATAACGTTGCCGCGACAATTACACCACAGCATTTATTGTTAAATAGAAATGATTTATTAGTCGGTGGGGTCAAACCACATAACTATTGTTTACCTGTTTTAAAGCGCAATACACATCAACAAGCGTTAAGAGCCGCTATAGCATCGGGTTCTAAAAAGTTCTTTTTAGGGACAGATTCAGCACCACATGAAAAGCAAAATAAAGAATCAGCTTGTGGTTGTGCTGGTTGCTATAGCGCTTGGAGTGCGCTTGAGCTATATGCACAAGTATTTGATGAACTAGGTGTAATTGATAAATTAGAAGGTTTTGCTAGCCATTATGGCGCAGACTTTTATGGTTTGCCTAGAAATACCGGCACAGTGACACTCATTAAAGAAGATTGGCAAATACCAGAGCAAATTATTTTACCTAACGGCCAACCAATAGTGCCATTTTTTGCAGGCCAAACAATTAATTGGAAGCTAAAATAAGTTCGGTTATTGAATTTTCAAGTCAAACAAAAATGGTTCTTTAAACAAGAGCCATTTTTTGTTGTGTTCTAAATAAAAACATGCGCTAAAATTAAAATTTCATCGGGGTGATTGGGTTTTCATCAAATTTTAAGTCTACTTGATATTCGGTATCACCTGCTTTTACAAAGAAAAATGTTTTTTCTCTTTTAAATATTTCGTGCAAATATATATTCTTTATATTTGGACGCCTCTCCGGTTGCATGTCGGTTAACTCTACGGTGTAACGCGACACTATAATATTTTTATACATAGGAGGGGTTATTAATAACAATTCTTTTTTATCATCTCTAAGAGTGACTGTACTATTATTGACAGAGTAAGTTAAATTTGTGTTATCAAACAAGGGTGTACTCCCTTTCTATTTTGGGCTTTGAGCAGTTAATAAATCTTGGTCTACACTAAATATCTAGGTAGATAATTTTGGCGAGAGCCAAACCTGAGTTAAATAAGTTTAGCATCAGTTAGTTATAAAAAATAGCTCCTCGATCATTTTGCTGTCAAATCATTTAGAGTTGATAGGTTATAATGTAAAAAATATAAGTTTAGTTAATACAAACACGACCGGTAATATCCATATAGCTTGTATTTATGTTTTTTAATTAATTAGGGCGTGTAACTTAAGTGTCATTTTTGAGTAATAGGCTATTTTAATCATTAACAAAGAAAAAGTGAGTGTGGTTTAGTTCGCTAAAGCTCGTTTTTCTACTTTATAGCTAGATAATTTTTTATCTCAGTTCAAATTACAAACAAAGTTAAACAGCCCTAGGTTCGGTGATACTTATTAAAGTAAGTTAGTTACGCGCAAGACTGCTTATTTTGTATAGGGTTTGGCTCAATTATTAACAGGCAGTGTGAACAATGAAAATAAATAACTTATCGATTAAGCGTAAATTCTTTTTGTTAGTGGGTAGTATATGTGCCATTTTTATTGTCGCGTTGTTATTTATTAAATCTGCTAATGATGAAATTGCGGGCAACTTTAATCAATTTTACCAAGGTAATTTTAAAGTATCAGTTGCTTTTAACGGTTTAAAAGAAAAACAAAATGACATCATGCTGAACGTAAGGGGGTTGCAAATCGCGTACTTGCTTAATTTAAATGAACAACTAGGCGGTTATAAACAAAATATTAAGCAACACATGGCTGATACGCCAGACCTACTCAATGAGCTGTCGGAAGATTTTTCAGGCAATAAAAACAATTTAACGCAATTAATTAACCTCGTTGAGCAATTTCAACAGCGTTCTACTCAATTTATTCAAGCAATGGAACAAGCTCCTGATAACAAAGCCCCTTTTATTATTTTTTCTGAGTTTGTAAATTCGTATAACGCATTAACAACTTATTTAGTCGAATTTGGTAAGTTAAACGCAAATAAAGCTAGGCAAGCAAATCAAGCTGCACAAGCCGCGATAGAGTATGCAAATATTGTTTTTTATATCGCAATTTTCATTGCGTTATTTGCCGCATGGTTATTTAGCTCATTAATTGCTAAAAATATAATTATCGCAGTGAATAAGGTTAAACAAGCAGCCCAAGCAATGGCGAAAGGGCAATTAACCAGCCAGTGTAATATTGAAGGAAAAGATGAGTTAGCTCAGTTAGGGAGGGCAATAGATTTGAGTATTCAACACCTTCATAAAACTTTGTTAGAGATTAACGAGTCAACTAACGTGGTAGGGCAAAATAGCCAAACGTTGCTTAAGGCTAACGCTAATATTCAGCAAGCAGCATCTGAGGTTTCTGGGCATACGATTCAGGTCGTTACTGCAATTGAAGAGTTTTCAACTACCAGTAAAAGCATCGCTGTTAACACTTCTGAAACTGCAGATACTTCAGATGAAATGACTAGCTTAGCTAATCGCGGTATTGAATCATCAGAGCATACCAAAGAGGCAGTAATTAACTTAGTTAATAATTTAAATGAAACCTCAGCTGTTGTTAATTTATTGCGCGATGAGTCGACAAGAATTGAAAGTATTTTGGATGTGATTCGTAATATTGCCGAGCAAACTAACTTGCTCGCTTTAAATGCGGCCATTGAAGCCGCTCGAGCGGGTGAGCAGGGACGAGGTTTTGCTGTTGTGGCAGATGAGGTTCGTAACTTAGCGCAGCGCTCGCAATCATCTGTCCGTGAAATTGAAACTATGTTGTCTCAGTTAGGGGGCGCTTGCGACAATGCAGTTAATATGATGAATGAAAGCGGTACTATTGCTTCTTCAACTGAGCAAAGTGTCACTCAAAGCAATCAACTATTGGCTGATATTTTAGCTATGATTCATCAAGTAAATGGTCAAACTCAGCAAATTGCGACAGCTGCAGAGGAGCAAAGCGCGGTGGCCGCTGATATTAGTGAAAACATGCACACAGTTCAAATGCTATCAGATAAAACCGCCTCTATTTCAGAAAGCACCAAAGCTTATAGCGAAGAAATGCAACAAGCGAGCGAAAAAGTGCAAACTCAAGTTAGTTTTTTTAAACTCTAAAGTGAGTTGATTTTTTAGCGATTGGAGCTTACTTCAAAAGTACTGACCAATCTCTGAAGTTTATTGGCGGTAGAGTCAACCATACTTGAGCTGGCCGCTAATTCGGCAATTGAGTTTGCCATATTTTGGCTAACCGCGGTTACATTCTTAGCGGTTTCACCGTTTTTAGCACTGTTTTGTTCAATGACATTGATGGTTTCAAACATTTGTTCAACGATAGTATGCAGTTCTTGATTTTCACTTGAAGCGGCTTCGGTTAATTTTAAACTTTGATCTACGTCTTTAACGCCTAGCTCCATAAAATTAACGGCTTGTTGGGTTTCTTCTTGCAGGCCTTGAATCATCTGCTGGATGTCTTTTGCGGCGACAGCCGTCCGCCCAGCTAAGCCTCTTACCTCATCAGCAACAACTGAAAACCCTCTGCCATGCTCGCCAGCTCTAGCTGCTTCAATTGCGGCATTTAAAGCAAGTAGATTGGTTTGATTCGTTATTTCAGTGATGACATTGATGATATTTCCGATTTCGCCCATTCTTGAATCAATTGATTGCACTGAATTAGCGGTTTTATCAACGATATCTCGAATTGCTTGAGTGCCTGAGCGAGCATCTTGATACTCTTGTTTCGCTTTTTCAACGACGGCAGCCATGGTTGATTTCATATTTTCGGCGGTGTCTGAGGCTCGTAATATAACTTCGCGTTGGGTTTCAATTAAATTTTGCATGTGCTGCATTGATTCATAGACTTGATGAGAGCTGTTGTGCGCTTCCTCATTACGATTGAGCATGTTTTCATTGGTTTCTTTCACATTGTGGGCTGCCTGAATTACCTCTCCCACAATTCCGTCTAGGTTATCAATAAAGCTATTAATCCAACGGCTCATATCGCCCGTTTCATCGTGCTTTATTTGGTTAGGTTCAAGTCGTTGAGTTAAATTGCCTTCACCTTCGGCAATGGTTCTAATGACATGGGTCATTTCATTTAACCTGGTGGATACCTTATTGGTTCCAAACATGGAAAATATATAACAGCTGAATAAAGCTGCAAAACCCGTAGCTGTATTAATCCATAAGTTAGGCCATCCGGTAAATGCGCTTAAACATCCGTGAATTGAAACAATACTAGTGACCATTAGTAAATAGAGCATCATTAAACTAATATTAATTGAGCGGCGGCGGTAAACTTCTTCTAAGTCACCTTCGCACATCATTCCCCAAGTATCTGGCGAACCCGGAAGTTTGAAAGTAACCCCTTTACCTATTACTGGGATATGGCGGTAATCTGAGTAACCGGGGTAAGTTACAAATAAATTTTGACCATTTTTTATTGTTTCTCTTACACCTGGATGTAGTTCTCCAGTTGCGGGATCAGTAAAGCGAATTTCAAATTCAGTATGTTTTTGTATTTGAACGGTTCCAAATTTTGTATGGATGCCTGACTTTAAATTTTCGCCATGGCTAAAAGTGCTGTCTTCAAACCGAGATCTAGATAATGCGATACCTTGCTTTAAACTTGGATCGAATTTTGAGTGAACCATAAATAAATAATTATCGCCTGATTCAGGGTAAATATGGCCAGCTTCGCGCTGAATTAAATCCCCAAGTACATCATTTGGCACACGCGCGGCAATTACACATTTTAGCTCGTTGTTTTCAATCACAGGTAAATAAAACATTAACGTTACAGCGTCATGAAACTTTGAGCTCGATGGACCTATTTCAAGTGTGAGCGGATCGATATAAGGGCCATGTAAAAAAGCACTTTGTTTGGCGTTAAGCCAAGCATTATGCTGATTATGCCGTTGACCTACTCGGCGAGAATGAGTGCTACTAACTATAGTAGCTTGGTTATCAATGACAAAAATTTCAGAAAAGTCAGGTGCCGCATGTAATTTTTGAGCCAGCAGCTGCTGGGTATGGCTAGCCTGCGTTAAGTCGATTTGATTTGCCAGAGTATGTAAGTGTTCCCAGTGGTTATTAGTCCACATTTGTAAAATTTTTACTCGGGTTGCAGCAGTGCCTTCAAATGTCTGTTCAACGGCGGAATAAGTGCTTTTGTTTGCAAAGCAAGACCAGCCCAAAGCAAACTTACCATTTTGACCAAACCAGGGTAGCCAGTGTTTCTCTTTAGATGTTAATTGCATAAGTTGGCTTTTTAAATTCATAGGTTCCTCTACCGCTGGAATGTGACCGTTATCGTTCATTTATTATTACTCTACATCTAACAAAGCAATATTAATGCCTATCATCTCAAACATGAAAATAAATAACTTAATAGAGATTAAGGTAGCGTTTTAGATGCTTGATGCGTATGTAAGTGAATCGATTAGCCAAGATGTCTCTTGGTTTGTGGTTTACTTTGGTGCGGCGCACTGTTTTGGGTGCATCTTTTTGGTGATGTCTATTTGGAACGATTTTTGGTTATGGCGTAGGAAAGGTGAGCTCATTTGGCATTTATTTTGGAGCTTTGAATTAACGGTTATCGAGTGGCTATATTAGTCTTACCTGTTTGTCACTCTTGAGCTTTGAGTTATGGTTTTAGCTTTGTCCAACTTAGTGCAGACTAACAAGCTTATAACTCCAAAGGCAGTCTAAAATATTTTTTTGCCCTTGGAGTAAGCAAAAGTTATACGTAAAAAGAAATACATCCGAGATCAATGGACGTATTTATTCGCTTAGTTCTGCATTATGATAAATTTCTTGCACATCATCACAATCGTTGAGCATATTTATAAATTTTTCAAACATCTCAACATCTTCACCTGTGACTTCTGTTTCCATTTGTGGATTGAATGTGATTTCTTCAATTTCAAAATCAATTTCAGGAAAGCTTTCGCTCAGCGCCGTTTTGGCTTTAAAAAACTCGGTGTGAGGTGCTAATACGGTTAACATGCCGTCTTCTTCTTCAATGTCAGTAACATCAACGTCGGCCATCATTAGTGCTTCTAGGCAAGCTTCTTCATCACCTTTAAAGCTAAATACAGCTTGATGATCAAACATGTGAGCCACGGAGCCAGGTGCACCTAGCTTTGAATTGGTTTTTGTAAAGCAGTTTCGTACTTCGGCAAACGTTCGGTTTGAGTTGTCGGTTAAGCAGTCAACTATAACTTGGCAATTACCTGGACCAAAACCTTCGTAACGGGCAGGTTGATAATCTTCACCGGCTCCGCCTTTTGCTTTATCTATTGCTTTATCAATAACATGGGTAGGTACTTGATCTTTTTTTGCTTTATCAATTAAACGGCGTAATGCAATATTTGCTTCAGGGTCAGGGCTGCCGTTTTTAGCAACTACATAAATTTCTTTACCGTATTTAGAATATACTTTGGTTTTAGCGCCTTGGGTTTTTGCCATTGACGCTTTTCTATTTTCAAAACTTCTACCCATAATTTTGCTCTTTTTTAAATATATAATTATGACAATTTTAACGGTTTTCGCAGGGGTTTTACCAGTGGTATAGCGGAATATTTACTGATCATTCATATTTAAGGCGAAGATAATGTGCCTGGCTCATTTATCTGAAAGGCTAAATAAATTAACCAGATTTGATGCTAAACCTTCGAGTTGGTAATTTTTGTATATTATTTGAGCTGAACAAAAATTGTCTTGGCAAGGCTGAAATAATGAACTTAAACGACCTAAACAAATTATTTCAAACCCAGCATAAGACAATTGTGACCTGAGCTCTTAGTCTGTGAATTTTAATTTCGAAAAATACCTCGTTTCTCAAAAATAATATAAAAGCCAAAGATGATAGGTTTGTTAATTTATTTCTGTAAATATTGAGCGTGGAATCGTAAATGCTGCTCAATAAAGGTCGAAATAAAAAAGTAGCTATGGTCATAACCAGGTTCTAAATGATAATCGAGCAGGTAATCTTTTTGTTTAGCTATTTCAATTAACGCATCTGGTTTTAATTGTTCGTTTAAAAAATTATCCGCATCACCTTGGCTAATCAACATGGGAATCTGTTTTTTACTTTGTTTGAGTAGTTCAGTGCTATCATATTCAAGCCAGTGATCCTGTTGATCACCTAAATAAGCAGTGAAGGCTTTTTGTCCCCACGGGCAGTTAATTGGATTGCAAATTGGACTAAAGGCAGAAACCGATAAGTATTTATCAGGGTTTTTTAGGGCAATAGAGATCGCGCCATGACCACCCATAGAATGACCACTAATTACTTTTTGCTGATTAACAGGAAAGTTATTTTCAATTATCTCAGGCAGTTCATTTACAACGTAGTCATACATTTTGTAGTGAGTATCCCAAGGCGGTTGAGTCGCATTCAGGTAAAAACCTGCGCCTAAGCCTAAATCATATGCTTGATCCGAATCATCGGGTACGCCAGCGCCTCTTGGGCTGGTATCAGGTGCAACAATGGCAATACCTAGCTCCGCTGCGACTTTAAATGCCCCAGCCTTTTGCATAAAGTTTTCTTCGGTGCAAGTCAGCCCTGAAAGCCAATAAAGCACAGGCACTTTGTCACCTTTTAAGGCTTTAGGCGGAAGATAAATTGCAAATTTCATCGTGCAATTTAAAACGTTAGATTCATGTTCGTGCTGTTGGTGCCAACCGGCAAAAACATGGTTATTTGATAATTGAGTTAAATGCATATTTTACCTTGTTTTGTGGTTGAATAATTAAAAGGTTAGAACAGTTGAGGCGAAATTATCTTAACGCAAAAGCAGGCAGCACTACAGATGTTTATGCCATAGTGCTGTCAGGACGCTTTTGTTCATTTAGACTTTAATTATCTCAACCGTTATCTCAATTAATAATGAATGACAGAGCGAATGCTTTCGCCTTTTTCCATTAATTCAAATGCCTCATTTATTTTTTCAAGCGGCATTGTGTGAGTAATAAAGTCGTCTAACTTAAATTCACCTGCTAAATAGCGTTCGACATATTCAGGCAGCTCAGTTCGACCTTTTACGCCACCAAAAGCACTTCCGCGCCAAACTCGGCCTGTAACTAACTGAAATGGTCTTGTTGAAATTTCTTCACCAGCACCAGCAACCCCAATAATAACTGATTCACCCCAGCCTTTATGGCAGCATTCAAGTGCACTGCGCATGACATTAACATTACCAATGCATTCAAACGAAAAATCAACGCCGCCATCAGTTAACTCAACAATAACTTCCTGAATCGGTTTATCGTAATCTTTTGGATTGATACAATCAGTTGCACCTAATTTTTTAGCTAAATCAAATTTACGCTCGTTAACATCAATAGCTATTATTCTGCTGGCTTTAGCCATAGTCGCGCCGATAACAGCGGATAAACCTATTCCGCCCAGTCCAAATATAGCAACCGTATCGCCAGCTTTTACTTTTGCCGTGTTCATGACCGCGCCCATACCCGTGGTGACACCGCAGCCCAATAAGCAAACCTCTTCTAATGGTGCTTCAGGGTTAACTTTGGCAAGTGATATTTCAGGTAACACAGTATGTTCAGCAAACGTTGAACAGCCCATATAATGGTAAATAGGTTGGCCGTCTTTGTAAAAACGGGTTGTACCATCAGGCATAACGCCTTTACCTTGAGTTGCTCTGATTTTTTGACATAAATTGGTTTTGCCAGATAAGCAAAATTTGCACTCTCCACATTCAGGCGTATATAGCGGAATAACATGGTCGCCGACTTTTACACTAGTAACGCCTTCACCAACTTGTTCTACAATCCCACCACCTTCGTGACCTAAAATAGTTGGGAAAATACCTTCAGGATCAGATCCAGACAAAGTAAAAGCGTCGGTATGGCATACGCCTGTAGCGACAACCCGAATAAGCACTTCCCCTTTTTTTGGTAACATTAAATCAACTTCTTCAACTGATAAAGGTTGATTGGCTTGCCACGCTATTGCGGCTCGGGTTTTCATAAATTGTTCGGACATGGGGAACCTCGTATTGTTTTCAATAAAAATCAGTGAAATTGAGTATAGCTAACCTCAATACTTTCTACCGCCTATTATAATTATTTCTTGTATGATGATAATATGTAGTTTTGGTAATTAACTTTTACATATAGGTAATAATAATGCAATGGCATGGCATTTATGAATTTGCAGCAGTGGCTGAACTAGGCAGTTTTACTGCGGCAGGCACGAAGCTATCAATGTCTACAGCACAAGTAAGCCGGCAAGTCAGTGCGTTAGAAAAAAGGCTTGATAGTAAACTACTGTACCGAACCACTCGACATGTATCATTGACCGATGAAGGGCATATTTTTTATCAGCACTGTAAAATTGCCATTGATGGGTTAGATAATGCTGAGCAAGCGCTTAATCAGCGACACAGTCAATTAACAGGTAAAATTAAGATGACTGCGCCGGTTAACTATGGCGAATTAAAAATAGTCCCTCTTATTAACCGATTTTTGATCGAAAACCCAAAAATAGAAATTGAACTTGAGTTAACTAATACTAGGTTAGATTTAGCCGAACAAGGCATTGATTTAGCGATTCGTTTAGGGGCGCTTGAAAGTTCTACATTAATGTCAACGACGCTCACCACTCGAAAACTATACTTATGTGCCTCCCCTGAATACATTCGTCGGCATGGACAACCTGAAACCCTAGATGACTTAGCGGGACATAATTGTTTACTAGGGACCTTAGACTATTGGCGGTTTGAATACGCGAGCAAACAGCGACATGTCAAAGTGAAAGGCAACTTGCGTTGCAATAGCGGTTTTGGCTTGGTAGATGCAGCTTTAAAGCATTTAGGCATAGTACAATTACCAGACTATTACGTAAAACAACATATTCAAAGTGGTCAGTTAATGAGTTTATTAGATAGTTACCAAAAAGCGGATGACGGCATTTGGGCTGTGTATCCTAATAATCGGTATTTATCTAATAAAATTAGGTTGCTAGTTGAATATCTGGCTCGCTTTATTTAATTATCTATTAGCGGATTGTTTGCATAGGCTTTTGAATTTGAAAATTTTTGCTAAAATAAGTTAGTTAACTTGAGCTCAATATAAAAAATCAGTTCTGCAAATGAGGTCATCAAGTTAGTTAACACACCAAACAAGATATAATGTATAAAAATTATTTAGGAAATTTGATGAAAACTTTACCGATTGTTTTATCTGGACTTTTTTTATTAAGTGCATGTTCAAGTAATAAATTAGCAACCACTGGCGTTGAAGATTTAGCCAAACAACAAGCGCTTAAATCAGACATGACGCCCGGTCAAGCCGTCGCGGATGCACGAAAATCTATGGATAAAGCTGTTCAAGATAAATTGGCTTTTTATACCCCGTTGCACTTTAAAAATGCTCAAGAAAGTTTAACTTATATTGAAAAGTTACAAAATGGGCAAGCTTCAGAAGATGATATGAGCACTGAGCTTGCAATTATTACCACAGCCTTTAAAACAAAAGAGTTTCTTAATAGCGGTTATCAGGCAAAAGCCCTTATCGAGCAAGTTTTGGCAGACTCTTTGGCGCATAAACAGGTATTAGATGAGTTAGATAGTAAAAAAGAATACCCTAAAACCTATGGTCAAACGGTGGATGAATTAACTGATTTATTTAAACTAATTGAACAAAACGAAGTAGAAAAAGCACGTAAAGAGGAAGCCGATTTATTGGCCGATATGACGCGTTTAGAAATTAACACTTTAATAAAACGTAACGTTACACCGGCTCAACTGGTTTTAGATAAAGCCGAAGACAATGATGCAGATGACTATGCAGAAAAAACATTTGAGCAAGCAGAACAAAGCATTGAGCAAGCTATCGCATTTATTAATAAAAATTATCGTCAACGTACAGAAGTGACTCAGGTGGGTAAAGGTGCTTTAGTTGCAGCTCAGCGCGCTTTTAATATCGGCCAAGAGTCGCAATCAATGGTTAAATTAAATGAAGAAGAAGCCGAACAAAAAGCGTTAGAAATTGAAAGTTTAATTAAAGTAGTACGAACAGCGATGCAAGTTGAAGATATTGAAGGCTTGCCAATTAAGGAACAAGCGGCTGAGTTAGCTGCATTAGCTAGTACAGGTTATACACCGCCAGTTACCATTGATGATAATCAAGCTGACAATGCAAATGAAGCAGAAAAAGCTTCAACGGGTTCAACTGAAGATTCGGTATTAACGCCGTTGGATACCAGTTTTTTAAAGCCGTTTGAACCTAACACCCCGGCAAGTGAGCAAGAGGGTCCCGCAGAAGAAAGCACCGCGGATCAGGAGGGGGCAACTGAAACAGGCCCTCAAACTGAAACCTCATCGGATTTAGAGCCTGTCAATTAAATTAATGACTGTTTTTTTCATTGTGGTTCAATTAAGCGCTATAGTTTAACAAGCTGAGCGCTTAATTTAATTGTTTTGAGGTTTAATCTAAAAATATTCAGGCATGAGTTCACACCTCTAAGTTTGCAGCACTATATTAGCTTAACCCATTTTGGGTCGCTCTTTTTGTTTACATGAAAACATTAATAATGAGGCGGGGGGGGCTCTTGTGATTGTGGACCAACTGCTTCTGGTTGCATCGCTTGTACTTTTTTTGCAAATAAAGTGAGTTGTCGCTGCAGAGTTAATAACTGATCTTGCTGATCGATCAAAGCTTGATTTAAGCTTTCAATCATATCTTCTTGAAAGATAATTTGGGTTTCTAAATTATCAATACGTTGCTCTAGGTGTTTGCTCATTTATACCGCCAATATTCTGTAATGCCCGAAGAGCTGTCGCTTAATATCATGCCATCTTTAAACGCTAAACTATAAACAATAGCGCCAGAAATAGGGTTGTCTTGCTTTATCGCGACTTGCCATTGATTAACCAGTTTACCAGTTTGTACTTGCCAAAGCATTAATTGTCTGTCTGGCGAACCTGTAGCTAGCCAATTTGAATCAGCTGAAAAGCGAACTGCGGTGTAACTTTGTTGATGATTTTTCTGTGACAGTCGGCTAACTTCATTTCCGCTTTTACTATCATAAATAGCGGCGTATGCGCCGCTACTGGCAAAAATCAATTGATTATCAGCACTAATAGCGACTTGAGTTACCCGTTGCGGGTGAACAAAGCGCTGAATTATAGTTTGTTTATTTATATCCCACAATAAAGCTGTGTAATCGTTACTTGCCGAAATTAAGTATTGACCATCATTTGAGAGGGCAATTTGGTTAATTTTTTGCGAATGAGCAAAAAAAGTCGCTTGTTCTTGGGTTTGGGGGTTGAATATTAAAATATCGCCATTACTTTTACCTAGAACGACTTTTGAGCCTGTTCGGTTTACCACTATGTCTCGGATGTTTGAATCTTTTACTTGCCAGTAGCCAATATTTTTGCCACTGTGCATGTTCCATAATGAAAACTCTGTGCGGGACGCCAAGACGGCGTATTCATTACCGGCAGATATATGGATGAGATAAACTGGATTATGTTTAGTTGAACTTTGTTGCCAAATATAAGTCAGAGCTTGTTCTTGAAGATTCCATAATTGTACTTGGTTTGTTTGACTTGAAACCAAAAGCCAATTTGAATCGTTAGAGAGAAAAGCATCGACTGAGCCATTAGCTGAATGAATAAAACTTTGTTTTGGTTTTGGTGTTATTGGTTGACAAGCACAAAGTGAAATTGAGCTTAATATAATAATGATAAGGTTGACTCTCGTTAATAACATTTTATTTTCATTGTTAATCACCTCGATACAGGTAGTATATCTCAAATTACAGATGAGTCATTTGAGATTTAGGTTTTTATGTTTGTAAGTATTTATAAACGTGAGTAAAAATTTAGCAAATTGGAGTATTTTTTAGATGCAAAAATTAGGCATAGTAAGTGCGTTAACAGCTGCTTTAATCATGGCGGGCTGTAGTGATAAAACTACATCGGACACCGCTCAAGTAGAATCACAACCAACTCAACAACAAGAGGCAGATACATTGCAAACAATGACAGAAAAACAAGCTTACGGCTTAGGTGTAAACTTTGGTAGTCAATTAAAATCAACAGTTGAGCAAATCAACGCAGTAGGTTTAGGGCTTGATATTGAATTAGTGAAAAAAGGTGTTGAAGATACGTTGTCAGGTAATCCTGAATTATCACCTGAAGATATCCAAGCTGCATTACAAGAACTTCAAAAACAGCACCAAGAAATGGAATCAGCGAAAAAAGCGGAAGAAGGCAAAGTATTCCTTGAAGAAGGTGAAAAGTTCTTAGCCGAAAACGCTAAAAAAGACGGTATTACGACAACTGATTCAGGCTTACAGTATGAAGTAATTGAATCAGGCGAAGGTGATTCGCCAAAAGCAACAGACACTGTTAAAGTTCACTATACTGGTACTTTAATCGACGGTACTAAATTTGATAGCTCAGTAGATCGTGGCGAACCTGCAACTTTCCCATTAAACCGTGTTATTCCTGGTTGGACTGAAGGTGTTCAGTTAATGCAAGTTGGTTCTAAGTACCGTTTTTACGTGCCTTACGATTTAGCTTACGGTGAAAACGGAACTGGTAGCATTCCTCCGTATGCAACGCTTATTTTTGATGTAGAGTTATTATCAATTGAAAGCGCAGAGTAAAGTTTAAGCTTTTCAACAAAAAAACCGCTATTGTTTAAATAGCGGTTTTTTTATACTTAAAGCAAAGCTTGCTTTAAGCGACTTGAGTATGCTTGGTATAAAGTGCATGAATTAGTTTGTCTTCATAGCTGAATCTATCTTCTAATGCCTCAACTAAATTAGACAAATCTGTAGAAAAAGCTTCCCAATTGGTCTCATCGTTTACTTCTGCATACTTGTCATTAAAATTGAGTGCGATGTCTGTGGTTTCGTTTATTTTTGGCCAGAGTGTGCGGGCAAGCTCCAAGCTTTCCCCACCATGGGTTTCACATTTTGATGCTATGTCATCAAACACTTCAAAGTGGCCTGCAGATAAGTAATCGACAAGCACTTGGCAAAAACCGATAACATCTGAATTTTCAATTGTATTGTTACGCGCTTCCTTGGGCAATAAACCGGCAAGTTTACAATAGCGAACTAAAAGCTCCCGTCTTTCTTCTAGCCAATTATCGATAGCTTTGTTAGCACCGCCATATTTTTGTTGTACTTGTTTTAGCTCTGTTAACATGTCTACTTTACCTTTTTTTGGTGATTCCTGTAATACCCCTTATCTAACGCGATTAAAAAAGAAAAAGCAAGATAGCTCAATCAATTTAATAAAAAATATGATAAAAGAGTGCATATATAGGTTATTCGAGAAGAAAAAATTTATAAAATGCAAGTAAATCAATTAGTACATTTTGCTCGTGAGCATCAAGCTCACTGGTTGATTGTCAGGAACGATGAAGTTTATATAATGACGCAGCCGCTTTGTATTCCATTACAAAGTGCTGATGAGTTATTTAATGCAATTAATGCCAATAAATCAGTTTATTTAGGCGAGCATAAACGCTCGCCCGTTTATTTTATTAATGCATCTCAAGCTGCGATTAAGCCAGAAATTTCAGGCCGGTTTATTGGGTTAAAACAATTAATAAATGATTGTGATTTTGCTTTGTTTGGCTTTGCGGCAAAAGCAGTGCAATTTCAACATTTTTTAGAAACACATCGTTATTGTGGCCGTTGTGGTCAAAAGATGAAACATGTGGGTTGGGAAATGGCAGTGCATTGCAAGCGTTGCCACCACAGATGTTATCCTAGGTTATCACCCTGTGTCATTATGGCTGTGTTAAAAGGCAACTCTATTTTGTTGGCTCAAGGTAAAAAAAGCCAGTCAGGTGTGCATTCAGTATTAGCTGGATTTGTAGAGCCAGGAGAAACGCTTGAACAAGCTGTCGCACGCGAAGTTAAAGAAGAGACGAATATTAATGTTAAAAACCCTCGCTATTTTGCAAGCCAGGCTTGGCCATTTCCACATCAGTTGATGGTCGGCTTCATTGCAGAATATGAAAGTGGAAAAATAGTGATAGATGAAAAGGAAATTTTGCATGCAGACTGGTATAATCTTGCTGATTTGCCTGAAACACCCGGTCGATATTCAATTGCTGGTCAGCTTATTGAGTATGCCGAAAATCAAATTAAATCTTAAAATTGAAGATTTATAAGGTTAAGGTTTATAAAGGCTGGAAATTAATTGATTAAAGGTCAGAAACAAAAAAGCCTTACAAAATAGTAAGGCTATAAAAATAGTGCTTGAGGTCCCGTAAACGAGCTTCTTGTAGTTTTCTTCACTAGCGCGGTATCTTTTATATCAAATAGAATCTCTAGTTGCAACAAAAAATACACTTTTTTGTAAATTTTGTAATTTAAATGTATTGTTTGCCTGTTATAAGGCTTTGTATAGGAATAAATAATGAGCTCACTTAAAAATAGACGTTACTTAGACGCATTGTTAAAACAGCCAATTGACCGAACTCCAGTTTGGATGATGCGCCAAGCGGGCCGGTATTTACCAGAGTACAGAGAGCTTAGGGCGCAGGCTGGTGACTTTATGTCATTATGTAAAAATCCTGAATTAGCCTGTGAAGTAACATTGCAACCATTGAGACGTTATCCACTTGATGCTGCTATTTTGTTTTCAGATATTTTAACGATTCCAGATGCAATGGGACTGGGTTTGTATTTTGAAACAGGTGAAGGTCCTAAATTTGAGCGTACGGTAAATAATTTATCTGATGTTAAGTCACTTAAAAATTTAGATCCAAATCAAGATTTAAAATATGTGATGGATGCAGTTAGCACGATTCATAAAGCACTTGATGGCGATGTGCCTTTAATTGGTTTTTCTGGCAGTCCTTGGACTTTAGCAACTTATATGGTTGAGGGTGGTAGTACTCGGCAATTTGCTAAAATTAAAAAAATGGCATTTCAATCACCGGAAATATTGCATGCTTTATTAAATAAATTAGCAACATCGGTGATCGATTACTTAAATGCTCAGATAGATGCAGGCGCGCAGGCTGTCCAAATATTTGATACATGGGGTGGAGTACTTACGCCTAAAGACTATCGAGAATTTTCTTTAGATTATATGGCTAAAATTGTTGATGGTTTACACCGCACTAAAAACGGTGAAAAAGTACCCGTTGTTTTATTTACAAAAGGTGGCGGACTTTGGTTAGAGCAAATAGCAGCTACAGGTTGTGATGGTGTTGGGCTTGATTGGTCAATTGATATTGGTGATGCTAGAAGCCGAATTGGCGACAAAGTAGCATTACAAGGAAATATGGACCCCGCAATATTGCATGGCACACCTGAACGAATCCGATCAGAAGTTTCCTCTATACTCGAAAGCTATGGGCAGGGTACTGGCCATGTTTTTAATCTGGGTCATGGTATTACACCGGATGTTAAGCCAGAAAATGCAGGCGCATTTATTCAAGCTGTTACTGAATTAAGCTCGGTTTACCACAATAAATAAGGCGTATTTTATAAGCTATCTCGCTCTGCTTACAAGTGTTGTAGAGTAGGTGAGTTAAGCTAATATTAAATATACTATAAAAAAGCCAAGCTTATTTTAGCTTGGCTTTTTAGTGTGTAGATGCTATTTGTGTTCAAACAACTCAGGGTGTGGAAAACAATAACTTTTATTGTTTTCCTTATTTAAAAAAGGCGGTTGAGCCCGTTAAGTGCCGCAACTCGGTAGGCTTCGGCCATAGTTGGATAGTTGAATGTGGTATTTATAAAATATTCAACTGTATTGGCACTGCCTTTTTGTTGCATAATGGCTTGGCCAATGTGCACAATTTCTGAGGCCGCGGTACCGAAGCAGTGGATACCTAAAATTTCTTTACTTTCAGGATGGAACAGGATTTTTAAACCACCTATAGTTGAATTGGCAATTTGTGCTCGCGCTAGATGTTTAAATTGTGCTTTGCCCACCTCGTAAGGAATTTTGGCTGCGGTGAGCTCTTGTTCGGTTTTACCAACCGAACTGATCTCTGGGATGGTATAAATGCCAGTTGGAATATCATCAACAAGATGTGAGTGGGTTTCGCCTTGGGTTATAAAATTAGCAGCCAATCGACCTTGGTCATAAGCAGCGCTAGCTAAACTTGGGTAGCCAATCACATCACCGACTGCATAAATATTATCTATGTCGGTTTGGTAATGGCGATCAACTTTTAATTGGCCTCGACCATCTGCTTTTAAACCTACTGCCGATAAATTAAGCTTATCTGTATTACCTGTTCGTCCATTCGCAAACAGTAAGCAATCAGCTTTAAATCTTTTGCCTGATTTAGTTTTAAGCACGACACCGTCTTTTTCTTGAGTGATGCTAGCGTATTCTTCACCATTTCTAATCACTGTGCCGCTGTTGCCTAAGTGGTAGCTAATGGCATCTGAAATTTCGTTGTCTAGGAATGCTAACAGACGCTCACGAGTATTAATTAAATCGACTTTTACCCCTAGTCCTCTAAAGATACTAGCGTATTCAGAACCAATCACGCCCGCGCCATAAATAATAATAGTTCTTGGATCATGTCGTAGTGATAATACAGTGTCACTGTCGTACACTCGGCCTGAATTAAAATCAACATCCGCCGGACGGTATGGCCGAGAACCGGTTGCGATTACAATCGTTTTTGCAGTAATTGATTGGCTAGAACCATCTTCGTGAGTAATTTGAATTGTATGCTTATCAATAAAAGAGGCTTCGCCTTTTAGTAATGAAACGCGATTACGTTTATAAAAACTTGAACGTAAGTGCGTTTGCTGGCGTATAACACCCTCCGCATGCTTTAAAATTTGCGGAAATGTAATGTGCATTTCTCGGCTGTTTTCGCTAAATAGTGGGTTATGATTAAAATCAATGAGCTGGGATACAGATTGTCTTAATGCTTTTGATGGAATGGTTCCCCAGTGAGTACACCCTCCACCTACTGCTGAATGTTTTTCAATAATGGCAACTTTTAAACCTGTTTTCGCAAGTCCCATTGCTGCACCTTCCCCCCCAGGACCAGTGCCTATTACTACGGCATCATAGTCAAATTGCTGTGGGGAGGTTGTCTTATTTACATCTATATTTTTTGGTTTTTTCTGAGTAGTCATAAGCCGTCCTATTTTAATTGCTTATCGTGTTGTCTCCATTCTAGCGCAAAGCGACGCTAGTAGGTGGCATAAATCTCAACTATATCGATTAAAATTTTAGCTAATAGGTTGTCAACGAGGGATGTTTGTTTTTGGCGAAATGAGAGGGGGCGAAATTGTTATAAAATTCAGAAAAAAAGAGAAGTTATTATGAAAAAGCAATTAAAGAGGGCATGGGCCCTCTTATAGATACTTTAAGAGATACTTTAAGCCGGATGATGAGCTATATGAAGCTGCCAAAATTTTTGTTTTTGTTCGTTAAATTTATGCTGTAGTTCAATAAATTGAGCATAAACCTCCGAATGCTTGTAGTCATGTTCTAGCTGCTGCGTTTTTAATTCTAACACTAACTTTTTAGCTTTATAAAATGCACTCATCCGCGTAATGAGCAAATCATATTCAGTTTCAATTTTTTCTAAAATAGCCTGATTATGAGGTTGAGCTGTTAGTTTTTCACGAAGCAGTTGCATTTTGTGCGTTGCTTTGGTTTTTTCGATACGCTCTTCTGGTGCGGTACGTAAGTTTTTAGCAAGCCCAAGATAGTACGCCGCTTTGATAAACCATTTAGTGGGATCAAAATGCCACCACCTAATACCATTTCTATAATCGTATTCAAAGCTATGGTGGTAATTATGATAACCTTCACCGTAAGTTAAAAAGGCTAAAAAACCATTGTCTCTAGCTGTATGAGCGCTGCTGTAAGTTTGTTTACCCCAAATATGCGCTAATGAATTAATGAAAAAGGTAAAATGATGACTTAATACTAAACGTAAGACACCCACACTTAATAATGCGGCTAAAACTCTATCCGTATATAAACCAATCACGAGTGGAACCCCAAAATTCATGACAATAGCTAGTATTAAATAATATTTATGCTGCCAGATAACAATTTTATCTTTCTGTAAGTCTTTAACATTGTTGTAATTTTTATATTCTTCGCCTTGGTATTCACGCAGCATCCAACCAATATGAGAGTACCAAAATCCAAGTTTGGCGCTGTAAGGGTCTCTATCATTATTATCAACATGTTTGTGATGATTTCTGTGATCAGAACACCAATGTAAAATGCTATTTTGAAGCGCAAATGCGCCGCCTAAAGCTAAAATGAATTTAATGATCGGGTGTGCGCTGTAGCTTTTATGTGACCATAGTCTGTGGTATCCAGCAGTAATTGACATCCCACAAAATCCTAAACACAAAATGGTTGCTACTATTTCCAGTGCGGTAAAACCTTGAGTAAAGGCATAATAAGGCACGGCAAATAAAGCGATAAGCCCAGTGACTAAAAAAATAATGACATTTAGCCATGAGATAGGCGCTGTTTTCATATAGACCTCAAAATATTCAATAAAACGGCTACTAAAGTGAAATAGGATTCTTTAGCTTACACTTGTAAGCTCAATTTTAGAGGATGTATTCAGATGATCAAGTGGTTTTTATAACCAAATTCAAATTACTTCTCTAAGCTAAAGAAGTTAAATGTATTTTGTTTGTGAATTATTTTTTATTTGGCAATGTTACTGAGTTGCAAATATTAATTATCTGGATTTAATAGACGCGGGTGTAAAAAGCATGCTTATTTGTTTTATCATGTACAAATTATCGTTTTAAACAGGAATTGTCATGCTAGGTAAGAGAGCTATTCAAAAAGAAAAAACCAGACGCTCGTTAATTCAGGCTGCGTTTAAACAACTGTCTGCCAACCATGATTTTTCTAATTTAAGTTTACGAGAGGTTGCCCGAGAAGCAGGAATTGCACCCACGTCTTTTTATCGTCACTTTAAAGATTTAGATGAATTAGGCTTAACTATGGTAGATGAAGCAGGTTTATTACTTCGGCAACTAATGCGCTCTGCACGACAGCGTATTGCAACAGAAGGTTCGGTTATTAATACTTCTATAGAAACTTTTATGCATTTTTTAACAACTAACGAAAGTGAATTTAGAATATTGCTACAAGCTAGGTCGGGTACTTCTGATCAATTTAGAGCCGCTGTTTCAAGAGAAATTATGCATTTTATTGCAGAATTAAGTGACTATATATGCGCATCTCAAAAGTCGCCTCACGATTTTGCATTTGTTCAAGCTGAAGCTATGGTTAAATTGGTGTTTAATGCGGGTGGTGAAGTGATAGATATGCCGCATGAGCAGCGAGCTCAAACGGCAGAGCGATTAAATATGCAACTTAGGCTAATTGTAAATGGTGCAGCGGTTACCCTAAAGCAACGAGCGTCTGGTTAACCAAACGCCAGTTTCAATATGATGCGTATACGGAAACTGATCAAATAGCGTTAAATCTTGCACTTGGTGTGTTTCATCAATTGCTAGTAAGTTATCTTTTAATGTTTCGGGATTACAAGAAACATAAATAATATTGTCAAACTTTTGAATGAGCTCAACCGTTTTATCATCTAGCCCAGCGCGAGGCGGATCGACTAAAATAGTTGTAAATTGATAATCTGATAACGCGATGTCTTTTAAAGATTTAACCGACTTGCCTTCAAAATAGGCTGCTGAAAAGTCTTCCGCTGATGATTGACCAATAACCGTATTGTTAATATTATTTTTTGCTAAATTATATTGTGCTGATTTAACTGATGAGCGCGCAATTTCAGTGGCTAGTACTTTATTAAAATGCTTTGCCAATGCAATGCTGAAATTACCATTGCCACAATAGAGCTCTAATAAGTCGCCAGATAGACTTTGTGATATAACGCTGGCCCAATTTAACATAGCTTGATTAATCATGCCGTTTGGTTGGGTAAAGCTATTTTCTATTTGTTGGTAATGATATTGCGTATTTTGTACTGACAAAGTTTCAGTTACATAATCTTTATCGACTAATACTTTTTGCTTTCTGGCGCGGCCAATAATATTCACAGGCGCTATTTCATTTAACGCTTGTTTTAGTTGCTTAGCATGTTGTTGCCATTCATCATCAAGTTTCTTGTGATAAATTAAGCTAACCAATGCTTCGCCACTGAGCGTTGTTAAAAAATCGACTTGATATAGTTTAAACCTGAGTATCGGGTTATTTAAAAAGTGCTCTCTAACCGCAACCATCATTTTATTTAATAGCTCTGAACCAGGAATAAAATAGTCAACGCGAAATTTTTCTTTATTAACAGGATCAAACATAATATAAAAGCTATCTTCATCTTGGTGCCAAACTCTAAACTCAGCCCTCAATCGATAATTTTTATTATTAGACTCAATCGTTTTTATGTTGTCAGGAAGCTTAATTTGTTCAAACAATGCCAAAGTCTGCTGCGCTTTTTCATTTAATAAAGATTCATATTGGCTAATATCTATTTGATCGACTCGCATTTGGCTACCCTTGAAAAAAACGCGTATTTTACTTACTTGAATCTTGAATGCTAGTTTATAATTTTAGATTAATTCAAAAATTGATTAAAACTTATTCAGTTTCTGCCGATAACTTAGTTGGTATAAACTTTAACGGTGAACATTATGGATATTACAAATTTAAAATCGAGCATTGATAACCAACCGATTGACGCAAATAAAGCTCAGGCTAATAGCAAAGAGCAATCTTTGGCAGCGCAAAATAAGAAAGGTGAGCAAGCGCAATCAAACTCTGCCGTTCAGATGCATTTAAATTCGTATTCAACCCAACAAATGAATTTAACTATTTTACATCGTTCATTAGCCGTGAATTTAGAAGGCATATCAGATAAACCGTTAGCTAAATTTGAAGTGCCTAAAGCAATCAATATAGACGAAGCGACTAAAGATAATGAATCTTTATTTGATTTTGAAGAAGTGGCGAAAAACGTACTTAGTTTTGTTGAAGGCGCTTTAACGAGCGCATCGCAAAGTGGTGCTTCACAAGATGAATTAAATGAAATGCTAGCACAAGCCCGAAAAGGTGTTGAAATGGGGGTTGGCGCAGCTAGAAAAGATCTTGGTTTAGACGAAAGTAGCGACGATCCGTTGGCAATAGGTATTAACAAAGCGCATGAACGCATTAATTTTGGTTTAGATGAGTTTGAAAAAAGCATTAATGGAGAAAATGTCGACCGTTTATTCTCAGCTCAGAGCTATCAATCGAATTTTAGTCAAGAAAACAATGGTAGTATTAATTTGAAAACTGCTGAAGGAGATACGGTGCAAATTAGTTTTGCGAACTTGCAAGCATATCAAGAAAAACTAAACCAGCTTGATGTGGAGCAACAAAATGAAGCAGGGGATCATTTTACCGTAAGGCAAACTGAATATAGCCAAGCATTTTTTCAATCAGAATCATTTTCATTTTCTGTCGATGGCGATTTAAATGACGATGAATTAGTCGCCATTGGTGAATTAGTTAACGATGCGGCTAATCTAGGATCTAAATTCTATGACGGAAATGTACAAGCCGCCTATCAACAAGCTCAAAAACTAGGGTTTGATGAAAATCAAATTAGCGCATTTTCATTAAATTTGTCACAGCAAACTCAGGTAGCTCAAAGTTACACTGCCGTTGCTGGTTACGAGAAACAATCGCACCAAATGCCAGAAACAGTAAAACAGCCACTCAATGATTATGTGCAAGATTTAATGAAGATGGTAGATAAAAGTAAACAAAATTTAGCGGATCAAAGTGAAGTTGAAAATATGATGACACAGGTATTCAGCCAACAGTATCAACTATCGGGTAACGAATTGATTGACGTTGTGAACCGTTTTAATCATTTTAATCAAAAATTGTTAGGGGAATAAAATCAAACAAATACATATAGGGGATTTAGTCATAAGCACCTGGCTGGGGTAATTTTATGGATGCAGCCAGATGCGATGTATCTTTACACTTTTGGCTTTATTGATTCTCGCTAGATTGCTTACTTCTATCTTTTGCTTCTCTAACTTTCAACGTACGCTGTTGGAATTCTTGCTCATTAAGTTCTGATATTGCTTTGTCCGCTGCAGACTCCGCCATTTCCACAAATCCAAATCCTTTACGTTTACCAGTATTTCTGTCTCTCATTAATCTAACAGATGTTACTTGACCATGTGTTGCAAATAACTCACGTACTGCTGCTTCATTTGCTCGATAAGGTAAATTACCAACATAAATAGTTTTAGTTGCAATATCAGTTTCATCTGTATCAGATGAAGCGGCAGTTGTACTAGTACTAGAAAGTAAAATAGAAACACTTCCCCCTATAAGGAGACCTAAACTTAATGCAACGTGAGTTGATAGCTCGAAAGACGTGAGTGGTAGAACAAAAAAACAAACTAACGTTAAAAAAATCACCACGAATGCTTGTTTAAATACATTATTATTAGACATTGAAACCTCGAAATAGAATGATAATTGTAATTTATAATTTTAAAAGTATATAAGGCAGTACGTAAATTACATGATAATTCGATAATTTTGTACTGCAAAGTTAATAAAAGTACATAAAATATGCAAAAAAAAGCAGAATAGTTGTTTTTATAAGCAAACAAACTTTAATTTCAAATAAATTCAAAAAAAGCGTTGACGGGGTTTAATTAGTCCCTATAATGCGCCCCCACAACGCAGCAACACGCAGACAAACATCAGCGAGTGAATGCGCAGCTCAATAGAGTTCAAACCGTTGAAAAGGCCTGTTTAACGTTAAATATCAATAACGAAAAATAAAGGCTTGACAACAAAAGAGGACAGCGTAGAATGCGCGGCCTCGCTTCGGTAAGAAGCAGCGGAATATCCGCAACGTTCTTTAAAAATTAGGTAACCTTATTTATCTGTGTGAGCACTGGCATAGATTTGATGAATGAACAATTTATCAATTTATTCAGGCTCACATGAAAATGTGATTTTGAGTTAATTGAGCAAGATTTAAAAACTTTTTTGAAGAGTTTGATCATGGCTCAGATTGAACGCTGGCGGCAGGCCTAACACATGCAAGTCGAGCGGAAACGATGAGAGCTTGCTCTCAGGCGTCGAGCGGCGGACGGGTGAGTAATGCTTGGGTATCTGCCTCGTTGTGGGGGATAACCATTGGAAACGATGGCTAATACCGCATAATACCTACGGGTTAAAGGGGGCCTTTATGGCTCCTGCGACGAGATGAACCCAAGTGAGATTAGCTAGTTGGTGGGGTAATGGCCTACCAAGGCGACGATCTCTAGCTGGTTTGAGAGGATGATCAGCCACACTGGGACTGAGACACGGCCCAGACTCCTACGGGAGGCAGCAGTGGGGAATATTGCACAATGGGGGAAACCCTGATGCAGCCATGCCGCGTGTGTGAAGAAGGCTTTCGGGTTGTAAAGCACTTTCAGTCAGGAGGAAAGGTAAGTTGTTAATACCAACTTACTGTGACGTTACTGACAGAAGAAGCACCGGCTAACTCCGTGCCAGCAGCCGCGGTAATACGGAGGGTGCAAGCGTTAATCGGAATTACTGGGCGTAAAGCGCACGTAGGTGGCGTGATAAGCTGGGTGTGAAAAACCGGGGCTCAACCTCGGCCGTGCATTCAGAACTGTCATGCTAGAGTAAGGGAGAGGGGGGTAGAATTTCAGGTGTAGCGGTGAAATGCGTAGAGATCTGAAGGAATACCGGTGGCGAAGGCGGCCCCCTGGCCCATTACTGACACTGAGGTGCGAAAGCGTGGGTAGCGAACAGGATTAGATACCCTGGTAGTCCACGCCGTAAACGATGTCTACTTGCTGTTTGTGGATTTAATCCGTGAGTAGCGAAGCTAACGCGATAAGTAGACCGCCTGGGGAGTACGGCCGCAAGGCTAAAACTCAAATGAATTGACGGGGGCCCGCACAAGCGGTGGAGCATGTGGTTTAATTCGATGCAACGCGAAGAACCTTACCATCCCTTGACATCCACGAGAGCTAGAAGAGATTTTAGTGTGCCTTCGGGAATCGTGAGACAGGTGCTGCATGGCTGTCGTCAGCTCGTGTTGTGAAATGTTGGGTTAAGTCCCGCAACGAGCGCAACCCTTATCCTTAGTTACCAGCGATTCGGTCGGGAACTCTAAGGAGACTGCCGGTGATAAACCGGAGGAAGGTGGGGACGACGTCAAGTCATCATGGCCCTTACGGGATGGGCTACACACGTGCTACAATGGACAGTACAGAGGGCAGCTAACTAGCGATAGTGTGCGAATCCCTTAAAGCTGTTCGTAGTCCGGATTGGAGTCTGCAACTCGACTCCATGAAGTCGGAATCGCTAGTAATCGCAGATCAGAATGCTGCGGTGAATACGTTCCCGGGCCTTGTACACACCGCCCGTCACACCATGGGAGTGGGCTGCAAAAGAAGTAGGTAGCTTAACATTGGGCGCTTACCACTTTGTGGTTCATGACTGGGGTGAAGTCGTAACAAGGTAGCCCTAGGGGAACCTGGGGCTGGATCACCTCCTTACAAAAATTCATTAAACATGCACAGTGTTCACACAGATAAATAAACGGTTATCAAATTAAAAGGCAAGCAAAAACCAAACCCAAGTGTTGGGGTGCAATAAACTGCATCAATGCTTCAGTTTGGTTTTTTTAACGGCAACGTTAACATCCAACGCTCTTTAACAATCTGGACAAGAAGTAATAAAGAAAAACGAATTCAATCAAGTTGAATTAGTATTCAAAGTAGCAAGCAGTCCTACGTACAATCTGGATAAACATTCGGGTTGTATGGTTAAGTGACTAAGCGTGCACGGTGGATGCCTAGGCAATTGGAGGCGATGAAGGACGTGTTAATCTGCGATAAGCTATGACGAGTCGATAAAAGACGCTTAAGTTATAGATTTCCGAATGGGGCAACCCACTCTTTTTAGAGTATCTTGCACTGAATACATAGGTGTAAGAGGCAAACCGGGAGAACTGAAACATCTAAGTACCCCGAGGAACAGAAATCAACCGAGATTCCCCAAGTAGCGGCGAGCGAACGGGGAACAGCCGATGAATGATAAATTAGTAGAATGCACTGGAAAGTGCAGCCATAGAAGGTGATAGCCCTGTATATGAAGATTTATCATTCACGCATTAAGTAGGTCGGGACACGTGATATCTTGACTGAAGACGGGGGGACCATCCTCCAAGGCTAAATACTCCCAATTGACCGATAGTGAACCAGTACCGTGAGGGAAAGGCGAAAAGAACCCCTGTGAGGGGAGTGAAATAGAACCTGAAACCGTGTACGTACAAGCAGTGGGAGCAGACTTGTTCTGTGACTGCGTACCTTTTGTATAATGGGTCAGCGACTTATATTTAGTAGCAAGGTTAACCGAATAGGGGAGCCGTAGCGAAAGCGAGTGTTAACTGCGCGTAGAGTTGCTAGGTATAGACCCGAAACCCGGCGATCTATCCATGGGCAGGTTGAAGATTGAGTAACATCAATTGGAGGACCGAACCCACTAACGTTGAAAAGTTAGGGGATGACCTGTGGATCGGAGTGAAAGGCTAATCAAGCCGGGAGATAGCTGGTTCTCCCCGAAAGCTATTTAGGTAGCGCCTCGGACGAATACCTCAGGGGGTAGAGCACTGTTAAGGCTAGGGGGTCATCCCGACTTACCAACCCTTTGCAAACTCCGAATACCTGAGAGTAATATCCGGGAGACACACGGTGGGTGCTAACGTCCATCGTGAAGAGGGCAACAACCCAGACCGCCAGCTAAGGTCCCCAATGCTTATTAAGTGGGAAACGATGTGGGAAGGCTTAGACAGCTAGGAGGTTGGCTTAGAAGCAGCCACCCTTTAAAGAAAGCGTAATAGCTCACTAGTCGAGTCGGCCTGCGCGGAAGATGTAACGGGGCTAAATAAGCAACCGAAGCTGCGGATTTGAACTTAGGTTCAAGTGGTAGGGGAGCGTTCTGTAAGTGGTTGAAGGCAAAGCTGTAAGGCATGCTGGACATATCAGAAGTGCGAATGCTGACATGAGTAACGATAAAGGGGGTGAAAAACCCCCTCGCCGAAAGACCAAGGTTTCCTGTCCCATGCTAATCAGGGCAGGGTAAGTCGGCCCCTAAGGTGAGGGCGAAAGCCGTAATCGATGGGAAACGGGTTAATATTCCCGTACTTTTAATGACTGCGACGGAGAGACGGAGCAGGCTAAACTAGCATGGCGTTGGTAGTCCATGTGAAAGTGTGTAGGTTGGAGATTTAGGTAAATCCGGATTTCCTTAAGACTGAGACACGAGACGAGCCCCCAAGGGGGTGAAGTAGTTGATGCCATACTTCCAGGAAAATCTTCTAAGCTTCAGGTCATTAAGAACCGTACCCCAAACCGACACAGGTGGTCAGGTAGAGAATACTAAGGCGCTTGAGAGAACTCGGGTGAAGGAACTAGGCAAAATAGTACCGTAACTTCGGGAGAAGGTACGCCACGTTATTGTGAAGGGCTTTACGCCTGGAGCGAGAGGTGGTCGAAGTAACCAGGTGGCTGGAACTGTTTATTAAAAACACAGTACTGTGCTAAATCGAGAGATGACGTATACGGTATGACACCTGCCCGGTGCCGGAAGGTTAATTGATGGGGTTAGACTTAGGTCGAAGCTCTTGATCGAAGCCCCGGTAAACGGCGGCCGTAACTATAACGGTCCTAAGGTAGCGAAATTCCTTGTCGGGTAAGTTCCGACCTGCACGAATGGTGTAATCATGGCCACGCTGTCTCCACCCGAGACTCAGTGAAATTGAAATCGCAGTGAAGATGCTGTGTACCCGCGGCTAGACGGAAAGACCCCGTGAACCTTTACTACAGCTTGGCAGTGAACATTGAACCTACATGTGTAGGATAGGTGGGAGGCTTTGAAGCATCGTCGCTAGATGGTGTGGAGCCGACCTTGAAATACCACCCTTGTATGTTTGATGTTCTAACGTTGTTCCCTAATCGGGAATGCGGACATTGCCTGGTGGGTAGTTTGACTGGGGCGGTCTCCTCCCAAAGCGTAACGGAGGAGCACGAAGGTTGGCTAAGTACGGTCGGACATCGTACGGTTAGTGTAATGGCATAAGCCAGCTTAACTGCGAGACAGACACGTCGAGCAGATACGAAAGTAGGTCATAGTGATCCGGTGGTTCTGAATGGAAGGGCCATCGCTCAACGGATAAAAGGTACTCCGGGGATAACAGGCTGATACCGCCCAAGAGTTCATATCGACGGCGGTGTTTGGCACCTCGATGTCGGCTCATCACATCCTGGGGCTGAAGTCGGTCCCAAGGGTATGGCTGTTCGCCATTTAAAGTGGTACGCGAGCTGGGTTTAGAACGTCGTGAGACAGTTCGGTCCCTATCTGCCGTGGGCGTTTGAGAATTGAGGGGGGCTTCTCCTAGTACGAGAGGACCGGAGTGGACGAACCACTGGTGTTCGGGTTGTTCTGCCAAGAGCATTGCCCGGTAGCTAAGTTCGGAATCGATAACCGCTGAAAGCATCTAAGCGGGAAGCGAGCCCCAAGATGAGTTCTCACTGAGCTATAAGCTCCAGTAGGGCCCTTGTAGACTACAAGGTTGATAGGTTGGGTGTGTAAGTGCTGTGAGGCATTGAGCTAACCAATACTAATGACCCGTGAGGCTTAACCATACAACGCCGAATGTTTATTAACATGACGTGAAGTGTGACTGCGCGAATGAATAAACAAACTTGATTGACTCTTTATTATGTATTGTCCTGATTGGTTAATTGACTGAAAAGTGAATTAACAGACCGACTTATGCCTGGCGGCCAAAGCATTGTGGCACCACCTGATTCCATTTCGAACTCAGAAGTGAAACACAATAGCGGCGATGGTAGTGTGGGAGTTCCCATGTGAGAGTAGCACACTGCCAGGCTCTTTATTTTATCCTTTAGGATAAGGTCTAAACAACGCATCTATGCAGTTTAGACATACCGTACATCCTGTACATAAGAATTTGATGTGAAAGCATCCCAAGATTCAGCCCGATTCGAAAGAGTCGGGCTTTTTTCGTTTAAATTATTTAATTTATAAATACTCTCTGCATTCGCAAGCCTTGATCTTTGTGCTTGATCCCGTATAAATAGGTTAACTTTTTAAGGGTCTATATTATGTCAACTAAATCACCAATAATTGCGATAACAGGTTCATCTGGTGCGGGTACGTCGACTACAACAAAAGCTTTTAGACATATTTTTAGAAGCTTTGATATTAAAGCAGCTGAAGTTGAAGGCGATAGTTTCCACCGTTTCACCCGCGCAGAAATGGAAGTAGAAATTAGGAAAGCTCAAGAACAAGGGCGACATATTAGCTATTTTGGTCCAGTGGCAAATGATTTTGGTTTATTGGAAGAGTTGTTTGAAACTTATGGTGAATCCGGTAATGGTAGAATAAGACGTTATCTACATTCATTTGATGATGCTGTGCCTTATAATCAAATGCCAGGTACTTTCACTCCCTGGGAAGATTTACCTGAATCTGATTTACTATTCTATGAGGGCCTCCACGGAGGGGTTGTAACAGAAGAAAATGATGTGGCGAGACATGTTGATCTCTTGATAGGCATGGTACCTATTATTAACTTAGAGTGGATTCAAAAAATTATTCGCGATACCACGGACAGAGGCCATAGTCACGAAGCAGTAATGTCATCTATCGTGCGTAGCATGGATGATTATATTAATTTTATTACACCTCAATTTAGCCGCACTCATATAAATTTTCAGCGCGTCCCAACAATTGATACTTCAAATCCATTTTCAGCTAAAGACATTCCAAGCTTAGATGAAAGCTTTGTTGTCATTCGGTTTCGTGGTACTAAAGGCATAAACTTTCCATATTATTTGCAAATGATTGATGGTGCTTTTATGTCTCGCGTCAATACTATGGTCGTACCTGGTGGGAAAATGGGTTTGGCAATGGAGCTTATTATTACGCCACTTATTGAAGAACTTATGAAGAAAAAAGGTAAAAAAATTACACCTACTGAGTGGTTGTTACGGTAATTATTTGCATTATGAGCAGAGTAAAAGTAGCCTTAGCTACCTATACTCTGAAAGTTTTCTAGATGCTAATCCAAACCTATGCATGTTTAATGGTATTTAAAATATCACCATCTATTAAACGATAAATCTTTCCACTCAACTCCTTTAGTTCTGGAGTTGCAATAAACCGACCTTCTTCATGAATGACAATTAAAGCCTGCTCTTTTAACTCACCGACAAACTGACTTAATATAGATTTATCCGTAAAGGCGGGTGACTTTATATCATGCAATTTAGCCAAATTTTTAGCTACATCTAATGAGTGCCTTTCTAGTGCTGAGCGAGATAGGCCTTGCTCGTGGCTTTCAATTGAGTGTAAGACTATCGCGTAGCGCTGGAGTGTCTGTTGTGAAATTAAGCTTAATAAATGTAACTGTAGATACTCAGAATTAGCGGGTCTTACAGCGATCAATTTATCTTCATTTAATGAGATTAAATGATTATCGACCAATACTTTAATACAAGCATCAATATGCTTAATTAACTCACTCACCTCTATTTTTAAAAAGTATTCGTTAGCGACAATAGGGTAAAGTTTATTGATATTGGCGACTAACTCTGACTTTTCTATATTATTTGTTTCTAATAAAAATGCGGCAATAAGCGAGGGAATAATATAAAGATGCAAAATGTTATTACGATAGTAGTTAAGCTCCACTATGCTCTCTTGCGAGATAGAAATTGTGTTTTGCCCTTCGGTATCCTCAGTGAATTTTTCCATTTTTACCGCATTATCAATGAGCGCTTCAATTGAGTCTTCCGGCGGCATACTTAGATTATTAAAAGGAGTTTCTTCCTGATGGAGTGCGACACAAATTTTAAGTTGTTTAATTAAATCATCTTTAAACAAGGTGTTTTGATTGGCAACTGAAAGACTCATTGCGGTTAAAGTGACACCGTTTAAAGCTGCTGCATGATTAATATTACACATTACATTATGGCTTAATGAATTAATGTAACTGGGCAGCCATGTAGGCTTTTGATTTTGCTCTAATTGTTGTTTCCAATTAGGTTGATAGCTTTCCATGGTTTTGTTTACGCTAATAGGTTCACCAAAATTAACGTACCCACGACCAAAGTGGCGTAAGTTTTTTAGAATGCTAAACAAATGTAAGGCAGACTCTTTTTTCTTTTTTTGTCCACCCAGTTCACGCAAGTAGGTTTTAACCTCCATGACATGCTCGTAGCCTATGTAGACAGGCACTATAGTGACAGGTCTATCTTGGCCTTTAAGCATGTTTTGTATGACCATAGCTAACATGCCTGTTTTGGGTTTTAGTAATCGACCTGTTCTTGAACGGCCAGACTCTGGATAAAATTTTATTGAGTGTCCTTTACTGATTAGCTGAGACAGATACTCTTTAAATACTTCGGAATAGAGTTTATTGCCTCTAAAAGAGCGGCGCATAAAAAACGCTCCAGAGCGCCGGAAGATTCCACCCATTGGCCAAAAGTTAAGATTAACGCCTGCGGCAATATGAGGAGGGACTAAGCCTTGGTGATATATCACATAAGTCAATAATAAATAATCCATATGGCTGCGATGGCAAGGCATATAAATGATTTCATGGCCATCTTGTGCGAGCTTTCTTATTTTTTCACCATTTTTAACTTCAATCCCAGAGTAAAGCTTGTTCCAAATCCAAGTTAAAACAGTATCCCCAATTCTGATCCAACTATCGCGATAATCGGCAGCTATTTCATTTAAATAATTTTTTGCCTGCTCTTTCGCTTTTTCATAAGAGATATTTTTGCTTTTTGCTTCATCGTTAATAGCATCTTTGATCGAAGGGGATGCTAACAGCGAGGTTAATAAATGATCTCTTTGCCAAAGTCTGGGGCCAGCCATCGTTAATTGCTGCCTTTGAAAATGAAAACGAGCGACGCGCAATAACTTATGTGCTATTTCAGGAGAGCTACCATGTTGGTCAACGACAAATCTAAGAGAGAGTGGTTGATTAACGGAAACAAAATTATCTCGTCCTATAAATAACACCGTAAATATTTTACGTAACCAGCTGGGCTTTTTTTGATGGTTGAAAAGCTTTTTTATATTAGAGGTTTCTTTGCCGGGCGAACGTCCCCAACTGATAAAACAAGGGACGAGTTTGGCATCTAAATCGGGTTGCTGCACATGTTGCTGTAATACCGTTTGAATTTGCTCAGTAGCATCAGTTTTCCCCGGCTCTTTAGCTAATACCGGTTGTAGTTTATCTAAACATACGTAACGACGAAAAAGCGTGTCATTCACTTTAACCGGCTTAAACGGGTCAGGTAAATTAGATTTTTTACAAGCTGATTTTAATGCGATTAAATCAGATAGTGAATCATGTTTAATAACATAAAAAATGGGCTGTTTAGTCGAGCCTAATTCTAAATCTAAATCATCTAAAATTACCTTTGAACTCATCAGGAGTTTCATTGGTAGGTTTAGGAGCTGAGCAAAAAATTTTTTATAGTCTGTCATTTAAAGTCATTAAGCTGAATATTTCTTTATATTGTAACATGTTGAGCTGAACACACAGCCATCAATTTTAGCTTGAAGTGATTTTGCACAGCATGTTTTGTAGATTCACAATGGTTTAAGCAATATTCTATTTGCGTTTTTAAAGCACCTGTATATACTAACAGTAATGAGTACTGTATGGATAAACATTAAATGAAAGCTTTAACTGCACGCCAAAGTCAAATACTGCAACTAATAAAAGATAACATTCAAGATACAGGTATGCCACCAACAAGAGCCGAAATTGCGTCTATTTTAGGGTTTAAATCTCCTAATGCAGCCGAAGAGCATTTAAAAGCGTTGGCTAAAAAAGGTGCTATTGAAATAATTGCAGGTACCAGCAGAGGTATTCGTTTAGTACAAGAAGAATCGATAGAAGACGAAGGCTTGCCTTTAATTGGTCAAGTTGCAGCAGGTTCTCCTATCTTAGCTCAAGAGCATGTTGAAGAGCACTATCAAGTTGACCCTCATTTATTTAAACCTAATGCCGATTATTTATTGCGAGTTCAAGGCGATAGTATGATTGAAATTGGCATTATGGATGGAGACTTATTAGCGGTTCATAAAGCCCAAACTGCATTAAATGGGCAAGTTGTTGTGGCTCGAGTTGAAGACGATGTGACGGTGAAGCGATATCAGCAACAAGGAAGTAAAGTTACATTAATTGCTGAAAATAAAGATTTTTCACCAATCGAAGTTGATTTAAAATCGACCCCTTTTGCAATTGAAGGTTTAGCGGTTGGCGTAATAAGAAATACAGATTGGATTTAACTTGTTATTCAAAGCAAGGCTCTTATAGTCGCAGTTGTCTGAATCGCTATATAAAAAAGCTTAATAGGTTTAGTATATTAAGCTTTTTTGACGCTATTATTCGGATTTAATGTAAAATTTCAATTTAACTTAACCCTACCTTAGCGCTAATTTATTCTGCACCGTCTCCTATTTACTTCAGATATTCTGATTTTTATTTATATTAAATAATTGTAAATTTTCAAATCCTTGACTAATTTTTATACATGCATTGTTTGCGCAAGTAAAAAACGACAACGCACTATAAAATTACAATAACAAGGAGAAAGCCGTGAGCCAAAAGTGTAAAGTTTTTATGGCTTTAGTTTCGTTGCTACCATTTACATTAGTTTACGCAGCTGAAACAGCAACACACTCAACGATTAATTTACGAGCAGGGGTAACAGACATCAGTCATCAAGTTTATGACTTGCATATGACTATTTTTTATATCTGTATTGTGATTGGTTTAGTCGTTTTTGGCGCTATGTTCTATGCCATTATATTCCATCGCAAATCCAAAGGTGCAAAAGCAGCTAATTTTCACGAAAGCATAAAAGTGGAAATTGCGTGGACAATCATCCCTATCATTATACTTATTGTAATGGCTATACCCGCGACTAAAACACTGATTGCGATGGAGGATGCAAACGAAGCCGATTTAACGATTGTCGTTACCGGTTCACAGTGGAAATGGCACTATAAATACTTAGATCATGACATTGAGTTTTACAGCTTGCTTGCTACCCCCAACGAACAAATTACTGGTAAGTGGTTAAAAGGTGATACTTACCTTTTAGAAGTAGACAAACCTTTAGTGATCCCAACTAATAAAAAAGTTAGATTTTTAATGACCTCTGATGATGTTATTCACAGTTGGTGGGTACCGGATTTTGCGGTTAAAAAAGATGCGAACCCTGGATTTATTAATGAAGCTTGGACCAATGTTAATGAGCCAGGTATTTATCGCGGTCAGTGCGCAGAACTTTGTGGTAAAGATCATGGTTTTATGCCGGTCGTTGTAAAAGCGTTAGAGCCAACTGAATTCGATCTGTGGATGGAGAAGAAAAAGCAAGAAAAAGCTGCCGCTAAAGCCGAAGAGAAACGTTTGCTTGCAATGAGTATGAGCAAAGAAGAATTAATGGCTGAAGGTGAAAAAGTTTATATGGGGTATTGTGCAGCCTGTCACCAACAAAATGGTATGGGACTACCAGGCGTGTTTCCTTCTTTAGTTGGCAGTCCGGCGGTAACGGGCGATGTAGCTGAACATATAGATGTTGTATTAAATGGCCGAAATGGCACTGCGATGCAAGCATTTAGCAAACAACTTAGCTTGAAACAAATCGCTTCTGTTGTCACATATGAACGTAATGCCTGGGGAATAAACTCTGGAGATTTCGTTCAGCCTAAAGATATTCACCAGTTTATACAAAATCAGTAGGGGATGACAGATGAGCACAATAACTCAAAATAATTCTGCGACCGAACATTCAGAAAACCATGACGATCATGCACATGGTCCTGCTCCAGGCATTAAAAGATGGATCTTTACAACCAATCATAAAGATATAGGTACATTATATTTATGGTTCGCTTTTATTATGTTTCTTGTAGGTGGGGCTATGGCGATGGTCATTCGGGCTGAGCTTTTCCAGCCCGGATTACAAATTGTTGAACCTCACTTTTTTAATCAAATGACCACAGTACATGGTTTAATTATGGTATTTGGTGCGGTTATGCCAGCTTTTACTGGTATGGCAAACTGGATGATCCCTATGATGATAGGGGCACCAGATATGGCTTTACCCAGAATGAATAATCTCAGTTTTTGGATTTTGCCTTTTGCCTTTTTAATTTTACTTTCCAGTTTATTTGTTGAGGGTGGTGGCCCAGCTTTTGGGTGGACATTTTATGCGCCACTTTCTACTACTTATAGCGGTGATAGCACCGCATTATTTGTGTTTGCAATTCATATTATGGGGATTTCATCAATTATGGGGGCGATTAACGTTATCGTAACCATTTTTAATATGAGAGCGCCAGGTATGACATGGATGAAATTACCGCTGTTTGTCTGGACGTGGTTTATTACCGCTTACTTATTAATAGCGGTTATGCCAGTGTTGGCTGGCGCAGTGACTATGGTGTTGACTGATAAATATTTTGGTACGTCGTTTTTTGATGCTGCAGGCGGTGGCGATCCCGTTATGTTCCAGCACATTTTTTGGTTTTTTGGTCACCCTGAAGTCTACATTATGATTTTGCCTGCCTTTGGTATTATTTCAACGATAGTGCCCACGTTTAGCCGTAAATCACTGTTTGGTTACGCGTCTATGGTTTATGCCACAGCTTCAATCGCGTTTTTATCTTTTATTGTATGGGCACACCATATGTTTACCACGGGTATGCCCGTATTTGCAGAGCTTTTCTTTATGTATTGCACTATGTTGATTTCCGTGCCTACTGGGGTAAAAGTTTTTAACTGGGTTGCTACTATGTGGCGAGGAGCTTTGAGTTTTGAAGTGCCAATGCTCTTTTCAATTGCTTTTATTGTTTTGTTCACTTTTGGTGGTTTTTCTGGGCTCATGTTGGCCATTACACCTGTCGACTTTCAATACCATGATACTTATTTTGTGGTTGCGCATTTTCACTATGTGTTAGTAACAGGCGCAATATTTTCACTCATAGCTGCAACCTATTATTGGTTGCCCAAGTGGACAGGGGTTATGTACGACGTTGGCTTGGCTAAATTACATTTTTGGTGCTCGTTGATCTCCGTAAATGTACTATTTTTCCCTATGCATTTTGTTGGATTAGCGGGTATGCCAAGACGAATTCCTGATTATTCAATTCAATTTGCAAACTGGAATCAATTGATTAGTTTAGGTGGTTTTGCGTTTGGGTTATCACAGTTAATTTTTCTGGCGTTGTTAATTAAAGCTTGTAAAAAGAAAGGTAAAGCCGTTGATGCCCAAGTGTGGGATGGTGCCCACGGCCTTGAGTGGGAAGTCGAGTCGCCAGCGCCTTATCATACTTTTACGACACCACCTCAAATTAAGTAGGTTAAAGAAATGCAAACTCAATCTAATAAAAAATTGCTCGTTCGGCTCTGCGGATTCGTATTGGCTATGTTTGCCTTTGGGTTTGCTTTAGTGCCTTTATACGATGTGTTTTGTGATTTGACCGGAATTAATGGCCGAAGCGTGCAGAGAGCTGACATTAATACGCAAACTTTGGTTGATACTAGTCGAGTTATACGAGTTGAATTTGTTACTTTTGACAAAACGGGCCAGCCGAGTGAATTTATCGCGCGTGCGCCCTCAGTTGAAGTTCATCCAGGTGAAATGAAAAATGTTTCATTTCATGTCACCAACCCATTAAACGAAGCTGTTTCTGTACGGGCTATACCTTCGGTCTCGCCCGGACAAGGTAGTCTTTATTTAAATAAAACAGAATGTTTTTGTTTCAATCAACAAGCACTAGCGGCAAATGAAACCACTGAGTTTAAGCTAAGATTTTTTGTCGATAAAGCGCTGCCCGAAGAAATTAAAGTATTAACATTAGCGTATACGCTATATCCCATTAGCGAGCAAACACTGGCTAATGCCTTATAGGAGAGTTAATCATGTCAGATAACAATGCGACGTATTATGTCCCGGCGCAAAGCCCATGGCCGATTGTGGGGGCTGTCGGCTTTTTTTTGGTAGCCGTGGGGTCGGGCAACTTAGTTACTCAAATAAGCAAAACAGGTGAAGCTGGCTGGGGACAGCTTGTACTGCTAGCCGGTTTGATTGTTTTGTTTATTATGATGTTTGGCTGGTTTCGCGATCAAATTAAAGAGTCACAAACTGGTTTGCACAGTGCACAATTGGGCATTTCTTATCGACAAGGAATGAGTTGGTTTATTTTTTCAGAAGTCATGTTTTTTGCCGCTTTTTTTGGGGCTCTTTTTTATACTAGGACGATTTCTGTGCCTTGGCTAGCTGGGGCTGGCAATAATGCAATGACAGCTCAAATTTTATGGCCAACGTTTGAGGCTATATGGCCGTTAACTGAAACACCTTCTGGTAAAACAACTCAAGCGATGGGGTATTGGGGCCTTCCTTTAATTAATACGCTAATATTGCTTACCTCGTCAATTACGATTCATTTTGCCCATGTTGGTCTTGAAAAAGGTAAACGTCAGCAAATGAGTTGGATGATGGGGTTTACCATTTTACTCGGGTTTGCTTTTTTAACCTTACAAGTAGAAGAATATATTCATGCCTATCAAGATTTAGGACTCACTTTAGATTCAGGGGTTTATGGTAATACGTTTTTTTTGCTAACTGGGTTTCACGGTTTGCATGTTACTTTAGGCACTTTGTTTTTAATTGTTATATTTTTTAGAATATTAGCTGGGCATTTTAACGCTAAGAACCATTTTGCGTTTCAATCGGCCAGCTGGTACTGGCACTTTGTTGATGTGGTTTGGCTTTGCTTATTTATTTTTGTCTACATAATATAACTAAATCAATAAGGTCGGTGATTAGGGGTAATCCATCCTAATTGCACGGCTACTAAAATAAACGCAATAATGGCCACAGAATACATCAGCCTTAAACCTAATCTTTTGCTCATTTGATGAGTTTGATCATTTTTATTCATTGCCAATAAAGCTTTAAATAAATTAAAAATAACAAATATGAGCAGTACTACAATAATGATTTTTATCATGCATACCTCAATGGAAGTGATGTGTTATTAACTCTAGGTCGTTTTCAGTTAAATGTAAAAATTTGGCCGTTTTTACTTTTTTTATCTAGTTTGTGTTTGTTATTAGCATTAGGGCAATGGCAATTGCAGCGTGCTGAATATAAAAATACTCGCCAAGTTCAGTTAGATCAAGCAGCTCAAGTACAAGCTAGTCAATTGACTGCTGAGTATTTAAAGGAGCAGGCTGAAGAATCATATTTAGACAAACCTATTCTTATAAGCGGCTCTGTTAATTTAGATAATATTTGGTTTGTTGAAAATAAAATAATGAATCACCAACTGGGGGTCGAGTGTATTGTGGCGATAAAATTAGATCACAATTCAACGCTATCCTCAGAGAAAGCAGAGTATGTATTGGTTAATTTAGGTTGGTTACCCGTTGATAAAAATCGAATACCAGCTTTTTCTACACAAGACTTACCTTTAAACGTTACTGAACTCAATGCCCGCATTACAAAACCAAACCATAACTTATTTATGTCTGAAGAAATTCATCAGCGTTTAGGCTATAAATTTATTCAACAGGTTAACCTAGAACAGATTTCAAAACATGCAAAAATCGATTTATTGCCTATACTTGCAGTAGTCGATAAAAAATCATTGATGGCATTCCAACCTAACTGGCAACCTATTGTTATGCCAGCACAAAAACATTATGGTTATGCTGTGCAATGGTTTGGTTTGGCGCTGGCATTATGTATTATAATTATTATAAAGGCAGTAAAATGGAAGAAACCAATCAACTAAAAAAGCGATCTGCTAGGTTTAATTTAAGTATTATTTTTTTCGTCTTTTTCATCCCTGTTATTGCAGCTTATATTGCGTTAAAAGGGGAATGGTTTAATTTATCAGCGACTAATCAAGGAGAGCTGATCACACCTGCTATGCAAATGGACATTACGCAATTAAATGCCGGCGCGAGTGGAAAATGGTTAATGATAGTGCCATCTGAACTTGATTGCCAAAAACTTTGTCAAGAATCAACTTACTTAGTCAAACAAGCCGATATTGCATTAGGTCGTGAAACCCAAAGAGTATTACCCAGTCGTTACATTGCCACAAACCAGCAACTTATTTTACTAGATCAGGCCGATCCCAATCATAAATTTGCCGGTATTATCAATCCGCCAGCAAAGCTTTCCAAAAACTATGTTTATATAGCTGATCCTCTAGGACAAATTATTTTACGTTATCCAATTAGTTTAAAGCGTGAAGAGAATTTAATTGCCGCCAAACACTTATTAGCTGATTTACGAAAATTACTTAAGTTATCTAGGGTAGGGTAATGAAAATATTAGTGCGAATTGCGATTATTTTGGCATTTGTTGTGGTTGTATTGGGTGCTTTTACCCGTTTAACCGATGCAGGCCTAGGGTGTCCTGATTGGCCAGGGTGTTATGGGCATTTAACCGTGCCAAAAGCTGAGCAGGTAAATAGTGCGCAAGCTAAATTTCCACAACAAATTATCGAGCCGCAAAAAGCTTGGAATGAAATGATTCATCGGTATTTTGCCGGAACGTTAGGGCTCATTATATTAGCCATTGCCGTGCTTTCAATTTATAAGCCTCACGCTCAAAAAGTGAGAGTTTTTAGCATTAGCTTGTTTTTTTTGGTTTGCTTTCAAGCCGCTTTAGGCATGTGGACTGTGACGCTGGTTTTATTACCCGCTGTGGTTTTGGCACATTTAATTGGTGGTTTTTCTATTTTTGTTTTGTTAGTTCTTTTAGAGCGGGCATTAGCTTACACAGCCGTCACGAAAACCAAGTTACCTAAACTAGCCTGGCTTTGTTTTATAGTTTTATTAATTCAAATTATACTAGGTGGGTGGACATCTACTAACTACGCGGCTTTGGCCTGCACAGAGTTACCTATTTGTGAAGATGGCTGGCAGCAACGTTTAGACTTAAATGCATTTCATTTAATAAGTCCCGAAGCTGACACATATCAATATGGGGTGTTAGATTATTCTGCTCGGATGACGATTCACATCGCACACAGAATATGGGCCGTTATTACGCTATTTACTTTATTGGGTTGGGCGGTTTTTTGTTTTTTCCAAAGCCAAAAAAGAGTTTCTGGTTTCGCTAGGTTGAATATAGCAAGCGCCTCATTAATAGTGCTGTTAGCTACTCAAGTTGGGTTAGGCATTGCTAACGTTGTTTTATCTTTACCGTTAATGGTTGCAGTGTTACATAATGCAGTGGCATTGTTGTTATTAACCGCGTTTGTTTTAACACTTTATTATTATTCAGTCGCTCCAGTGCAGAGTCGTGCACGATAATCGCAATTTAATACCAAGAGGATGATTGATATGAATCGAGTACTAACAATATCAGCAAAAAAAATAAATATAGCGCTGTGGCGAGATTACTTTGAATTAACGAAACCTAAAGTTGTAGCGTTAATCTTGTTAACTGCACTGGTTGGAATGTATGTGCCAAATAATCAACTTCCGAATATTGAACTATTATTAACCACCATTATTGGAATAGGCCTGTTAGCAGGCGCTGCCGCGGCGATTAATCATGTTGTTGATTTTCAAATTGATGCAAAAATGGCTAGAACGTATCATCGCCCAGTGGTTAAAGGACGTTTGTCTCAACGCCAAGCTTTAATTTTTGCCGGAGGAATTGGCATTTTAGGGTTTGCGTTACTTTGGTTTGCTGTAAATCAATTAACTGCTTGGCTAACCTTTGCTTCTTTACTTGGTTATGCCGTGGTTTATACCTTATACCTAAAGCGAGCAACGCCTCAAAATATTGTCATTGGTGGGCTTGCTGGCGCTATGCCGCCATTACTGGGCTGGACAGCGGTTACTAACTCAATTGATCCCAATGCACTTTTATTAGTCCTTATTATTTTTAGCTGGACTCCACCACATTTTTGGGCGCTGGCTATTCATCGGAAACATGATTACGCTAAAGCTAAAGTCCCTATGTTGCCAATTACTCATGGGGTAGAGTTCACTAAAACTATGATTTTACTGTATTGTGTGATCTTAACGGTCGTCTCAATTTTACCTTATTTATCGGGTTTATTTGGTGGGTTTTACGCAACTATTAGCTTGTTATTAAATTTGCAGTTTATTAACTATGCTATTCGGCTAAAATGGTTCGATAAATCAGGGCTTGCGTTTAAAACGTTCAAGTTTTCAATTTGGCATTTAATGCTAATGTTTATTGTAATGTTAGTGGATCATAATTTTTCATGAAATTTATTTTAATCAATTTTATCCAATGGGTTTTTATATTAGCTGCAATTACAGCTTGTAGTGACCAAAAATCAACTAATGAGTTAAGGCAATTTGACAATGTGCAAATTTTTCAGCCAAGCCGAAAAATCAGCGAATTTGAACTAAGCACTTCTAACCGTGATGGTTTGAATTTAAGTGGATTAAAAAATCATTGGAGTATTGTTTTTTTAGGTTATACCTATTGTCCGGATATTTGCCCAACCACGTTAACTGATTTAGCACACATTTATCCGCAGCTCACAAAACAAGTCAATAATGCTCAAGTGGTCTTTATTTCAGCGGATCCTAAACGAGATACAAAGCAGCAACTCTCACAATATATTCGTTTTTTTAATGCTGACTTTATAGCGGCAACTGGACCTCATCAGCACTTGCTACCTTTTACCAGAGAGTTAGGTTTAATTTATTCGTTAACAGGTGAAGGTGAAGATTACTTAGTTAACCACTCTGCGGCGCTAGTTGTTGTTAATCCAAAAGGGGAGTTAGTTGCGCGGATTAAACCTGACTTTAGTACGACGCCAGCAAAAGTTAACTACCAAACTTTAATCGATGTTATTGCTTACTTATCTGAGCGTTAATGCAAAAGATATTAATTAAATTATTTTTATATAAGACTGATTATAAAGTGGATTTTTTTTAACTAAGCTCTATTATAAATACAGCTTACAACATTTAATTGACTCGTAAATTTGAATGTCTGGAATAATAAAAGGTTAAAACGGATATGATAGAAACCTCTTGTTACCAATTGATGCCAGTTGCAAATATTACGCAAGCCGAGCAAATATTAAGTGATTTTCGTGAGCTTATGGTTTTAGGACAAGCGATTGAAATTGATGCAAGCTTAGTCGAACGCATCGACACTTCTGTACTACAACTCTTAGTTTCGTTAAAGAAATCGTTATCCGAGAATCAGCTCCAGCTTACTTGGACAGCTACTAGCGATGATTTTAATCGCGCAGTTATTGCCTCCGGCGTTAATCAATATTTAGAGATTAATTCATAAACACCAAATCAAGATAGGAAGTAAATATGAAAAGAATTTTAGCCGTGGACGATTCAGCCTCTATGCGACAGATGGTTAGCTTTACATTAAAAAAAGCAGGTTTTGATGTGACTGAAGCTAAAGATGGGGTTGAAGCTTTAGAAATTGCCAAACAAGCTGAGTTTGATCTAGTAATATCGGATGTCAACATGCCAAACATGGACGGAATTACGCTAATATCTCATTTGCGAAGCTTACCCAATTATAAATTTGTACCCATGTTAATGTTAACTACAGAATCTGGATTAGATAAAAAATCCGCGGGCAAAGCTGCTGGCGCTACAGGTTGGATTGTAAAACCTTTTAATCCAGATCAATTATTGGCAACTATTGGTAAAGTTTTGAGATAGCCGAATGAGTATAGATCTCAGTCAGTTTTTTGAAGTTTTCTTTGAAGAAAGCTTCGAAGGGTTAGATATTATGGAGTCGGAGCTGCTAGAACTGCAGCCGGGTGAGCCTGATAACGAAACCATCAACACAATTTTTAGAGCGGCGCATTCTATCAAGGGTGGAAGCGGCACTTTTGGCTTTAACTCTGTGGCTGATTTTACTCATGTGGTTGAAACCTTATTAGATCAAATTCGAGATGGTCAACGACAACTCACACAACAATATATTGATTTACTACTACAATCGGTAGACTGCTTGCGTGACATCTTAAGTGCATTAAGAGCAGAAGAAGAGCCTGATACCGAACAAGCACAATTATTAAAAGCAGAATTTAATTTGATTCTGGCTGCAGACGCTTCTCAAATTATAGATGCAACACCGAGTGAACCTAACTTAGGCGGTAATTTATCTATAGGGTGGGTTATTTCCTTTAAACCTGGATTAGATATTTTAAAAACTGGCAACGAGCCTTTGTATTTATTGCAAGAGTTAGCTGAACTTGGTGAATTAACGGTCAATATCGATATTTCAGATGTGCCTGCGTTAACCGACATTGAGCCAGAAGACTGTTATTTTAAATGGACGTTAACTTTAGTCAGTGATTGCTCAAAAGCACAAATATCTGAAATTTTTGAGTGGATTGAAGACGAATGTGAAATCAACATTCATGGGTTAAGCCAATCAACGAATGTGGAAAACGATAACAGCTTTTCTGGTCAAGAAATCCCCGTTTCTAAAAGCGCGATTGAAAGTTCAATGCGGGCTAGTAACGCATCAGCACAACAACTCAATAATTTTGAACCCGTAGCCAGCGATGCCGAAATAAATATTCAGCATGAGATTAAAGCACCTACCTCAAACCAGAAAAAATCAGCAAAACAAACAGAATCAGGCTCTATTAGAGTAGGTATCGAGAAAGTCGATTCCTTAATTAATATGGTTGGTGAATTAGTCATAACTCAAGCAATGTTAACTCAACTTTCTGAAGGTGAGTTGGATAATAATAAGTTATTGAGTTTGCAGGCTGGTTTAGCTCAGTTAGCGCATAATACAAGAGATTTACAAGAAAGTGTTATGCGAATACGAATGTTACCAATTGGCTCTATATTCAGTCGTTTTCCTCGTTTAGTAAGAGATACCAGTAAAAAGCTGGATAAAAAAATTGAGCTGAAATTAACAGGTGAACAAACTGAACTAGATAAAACATTAATGGAGAAAATTTCTGATCCTTTAGTGCATTTAGTTCGAAATGCGATGGACCATGGGTTGGAATCACCGGCTGAACGTTTAGCTGCAGGCAAAAATGAAACGGGTCAAATTACACTAAATGCATATCACCAAGGTGGCAATATCGTTATTGAAATTGTCGATGATGGTCGAGGTTTAAATACAAAACGAATTAGAGAAAAAGCAATTTCAAATGGTTTAATTGCCGAAACGGATGATCTAACAGATGATCAAATTAATTTGCTTATTTTTGAACCTGGCTTTTCAACGGCAGAGCAAGTATCTGACTTATCAGGGCGAGGCGTCGGTATGGATGTGGTAAGGCGAAACATTCAAGCGCTAAATGGCTCTGTCGAACTAGCATCAAAACCTGCCGAAGGTTCAACGGTTATTATTCGCCTACCTCTAACATTAGCTATACTCGACGGCCAATTGCTCAGCGTTGGCTCGCATATTTATATTATTCCGCTCATCAATATTATTGAATCTTTGCAGGTAAAAACAAATGCTATTAGCCGTGTAGGCGGCGAGTTAGACGTTTTAAAACTCAGAGATGAATATATTCCAATTATACGGTTAAGTGATGTATTTTCACATCAAGGCAGCAGTGATAACTTAGAAGATGGCTTGCTTGTCGTAGTAGAGAACGACAATGAAAAAGTAGGCTTGTTTGTAGATGAACTTTTGTCTCAACAACAAGTGGTGATTAAAAGTTTAGAAGCAAATTATTTTAAGGTAGATGGCATTTCAGGGGCAACTATTTTAGGCGATGGTACTGTTTCTTTAATTTTAGACATCGCTGGTATTGTAAAGCTTGCAGGACTAAATAAAAGTAATACTGTCTTTGCTAACCAGACAGGATCTTTGGAGTCTGCGACCGTATGAATTTAGAGTCATTAAATGCGCAATTAACAGATAGCCAAGATCTCATTGATAATGCCGATGTTGCGCAATACCTAACCTTTTTAATGGATGGTGAAGAGTACGGTATTGATATTTTAAAAGTGCAAGAAATCCGAGGATGGCAATCAACAACGCCGATCCCAAATTCGCCTAGTTATGTTAAAGGTGTTATCAATCTTAGAGGAACTATTGTTCCATTACTGGATTTACGACAGAAATTTAACCTTCCTAAAGTAGACTACAGTGCGGTAACCGTGGTTATTGTTTTGGCGATAGAACAAGACGGCGTGGATAAAATTATAGGGATTGTGGTGGATGCTGTATCAGACGTATACGGGGTTGAACGATCGCACATTAAATATTCGCCTAGCTTAGATGAAAATTTAAACCGACAATATATTGTTGGTTTGGCAGAAGTGAATGCCAAAACATTAATTATTTTAAATTTAAACCAGCTGCTTTAACGTGTTTGGCAGCGGCACTAATAGGTTTGTCTGAAGGGGACGCTAATGGGGATTTTAGACGGTATTTTAGGTCAGAAAAAAGATAACCAATCTAAAGCAATGATAGAGGCTATTACTCGCTCTCAAGCTGTTATTGAGTTTGATTTGGATGCTAGGGTGCTAGCGGCAAACCGAAATTTTTTAGACTTAATGGGATATGATAGCGATGAAATTATAGGCGCGCATCATAAAAAATTTGTTACCCACGAATATGCCAGCTCAGCTGAATATAAATCATTTTGGCAAACTTTACGTTCAGGCGAGAGTGTTAACGGTGAGTGTGAGCGCGTTGATAATTTAGGTAATACCGTTTGGCTGCAGGCCTCATATACACCTGTTTTAGATGACGCCGGCAAACCCTATAAAATTATTAGTTTAGCGAGTGATATAACAAACAGAAAAGAATTAGATGCCAATTTCTCTGGGCAAATTAGCGCAATTAATAAATCACAAGCAGTTATCGAATTTAATTTATACGGTGAGATATTAACCGCTAATGATAATTTTTTAGATACGTTAGGTTATCGATTAAATGAGATCAAAGGCCAGCATCATTCTATATTTGTTGAGCCTGATTTCGCTAAAAGTCGTGAATATAAAAACTTTTGGCAGCGTTTAAACCAAGGTGAATATATTTCAGGCGAATTTAAGCGAATCAAAAAAAATGGCGATGATGTATGGATACAAGCGACTTACAATCCTATTTTTGATGCTGACGGCAACCCCTATAAAGTTGTTAAATTTGCTACCGATGTGACTGAACGTAAAGCACAATGGGCTAACTACTCAGGGCAAATGGATGCGATCCATAAATCACAGGCAGTGATTGAATTTAATTTAGATGGCACCATCATTAAAGCCAATGAAAACTTTTTAACGACACTAGGTTATCAACTAGCTGAAGTTGAAGGTAAACACCATTCAATATTTGTTGATGCTGAGGTAGTTAATAGCGCTGAATATAAACAATTCTGGTTAGATCTTAACCAAGGTGAATACAAATCGGGTGAGTTTCAGCGTACTACAAAAAACGGTGAGAAAGTTTGGATCCAAGCATCTTATAATCCCATTTATGATCTTAATGGCAAGCCGTACAAAGTAGTTAAGTACGCAACAGATATTACTCAACAAAAGTTGAATGAAATTGAAAGTCAGAAAGTCGCTAATTTTTCAAATGCATTAAAAATATGCCAAGCCAGTGTCATGATTGCCGACAATGATTTGAATATTGTTTATGTAAACGATGAAAACATGAAAATGTTAAAACATCGCGAAAGTGAAATCCAAAAAGAACTACCTAGGTTTAATACTCAAAATTTAGTGGGTAGTTGTATTGATATTTTTCATAAAGAGCCTTCTCATCAACGACGATTATTAGCCGCGCTCGACCAGCCTTATTTTGCACAAATCAAAATTGGTAAGTTAAATTTTGATTTAACGGCTTCGCCTTGGTTAGATACAAACGGAGAAAAAATAGGCACCATTGTAGAATGGAAAGACAGAACCGAAGAAGCCTCAATTGAGTGTGAAATTGATAACTTAATTCAGCAAGCAGCAGAAGGGGACTTATCAACTCGTTTAGACGAGCACAATAAATCAGGTTTTGCGCTTAATTTATCTAAAGGTTTAAATCGTTTAGTGTCTATTGCCGATGGTGTAATTCAAGACACAGTCGGCATGTTAGATGCCATGGCTCATGGTAATTTAACCCGGCGGATTGAAGGCGATTATCAGGGAACTTTTGCTAAATTAAAAGATGATTCAAACTCAACTGTGGCTAAGCTGACAGAGATTATTGCGCGGGTTAATCAATCTGCAACAACAGTGGCCTCTGGTGCCGATGAAATTGCACAGGGCAATGCTGATTTAAGCCAACGTACAGAAGAGCAAGCTTCATCGCTTGAAGAAACAGCTTCCAGCATGGAGGAAATGACAAGCACGGTTAAACAAAATGCTGAAAATGCGTCAGTTGCTAATCAACTTGCATCAGATGCGAGAAACAAGGCAACCGCTGGTGGTGCTGTTGTTAAGCGTGCGGTTGAAGGTATGGGTGAAATTAACCAAGCCAGCAAAAAAATAGCTGATATTATTGGAGTAATAGATGAAATTGCATTTCAAACTAATTTACTTGCCTTAAATGCAGCTGTTGAAGCTGCAAGAGCGGGTGAGCAAGGCCGTGGATTTGCAGTGGTGGCTGGTGAAGTCAGGAATTTAGCCCAGCGAAGCGCAGAAGCCGCGAAAGAAATTAAAAACTTGATTCGAGACAGCGTTGCTAAAGTTGAAGACGGTGCGGCGTTAGTTAATGAATCAGGTGATACTTTATCTGAAATCGTTGACGCAGTTGAAAAAGTAAGCCAAATGATTGCGGATATTTCAGTAGCCTCAAATGAACAAAGTTCTGGAATAGAACAAGTTAATAAAGCTATCACCCAAATGGATGAAATGACCCAACAAAACGCTGCATTAGTTGAGCAAGCCTCGGCAGCGGGTGAATCAATGTCAGAGCAAGCCAGAGCGATGAAGCAATTGTTGTCGTTTTTCACCGTGGAGTCAGGAAAGGATAGCCGACATATCGAAAGTGTGAGCTCAGCGATGGATATGCAATCTCAATTCGACTCTAAACCCGTTATGACTCAAACAGGTCGCAAAGTACAAGCCAGGCCATCCCCGGCCGCATTATCATTTACCGACGATGATGATTGGGAAGAGTTTTAATTTGCAGCGCTTGTCTTAAGTGGTTTTATTTGTATGTCTTTATCAGGTAAAGCCATTTAAGAAAAAATAAATAAAAAATTCATCAATAATCTTTTGACAGAATGGTTTTTTAGCGCTAAAAATCAAATCGCATTCAATTGTGTGAATGCCTGAATACTTTTCTGAGTTTGAGAGGTCCTAAATGGCAAAAACTAAGCAGCAATTGCTATCTCGTATTTATGATGATCCAAAAAACTACCCTTATGGATTTCGTCGTTCTGGCGATTTTTCGATAACTGAATCAGACGCATTATCTCGCTATGGGTGTCTATTAAATGCTTTGTACAAAGGCGAAATAGATCCTAGCGATGAACAAGACCATAGGTTCTTGTCAATCATGCGGGGTGATACTCAAGCGACAAAAACGGAGGAACTGGCTTGGCTTAAATATCAATCCAGATTAAACCGTCCTAAGCTTGGCAGTTTGTATGGAAACAAAAAACAATTGATAGATATTGATGATAGTGATGACGATGAAGACAGCGTCGCCTTATCTGATGATATTGACGATAAACTAACCGTTGATAGTGAGGAGTAGAAAAGCTTACAGCGTGATAAAAGCACTTTCGTGGTAAGTTGAGTATGAGCTTAGTAATTGGCTGGGCTTGTACTTTATTTTTTTGTTTTAACCCCTTCTTTTTTAGCTAAAAATAGTCAGTTGCTCAATAATGATACAAAGAGTAACATGCCTTAACCTCTAACTTGTTTTAAATTGGTTAGGTTGAGCTATACTCAAATATATTTCAGTATTTTAAGGATTTAATGGTGGATTAAAGTGAGCCTAACTATTTCTGTTTTTGAACAAAGTGACGTAAAACAGCAAATTTTAAGCATAGTATCTAATGCTTTAAGTTATGCTTTTACTAACGATGGCAACCGACTGCCTGAGCATTTAATTCCGCGTCATGCTTTACTGTCAGATCAGCTTGCCTGTTTTGTATCATTAAAAGCCGCAGGTTTGTTACGCGGTTGTGTTGGCACAACCTTCACTAGTGATAGGCTAGATAATAATATTGCTTGGTATGCGCATGAAGCTGCATTTCATGATCCTCGATTTGATCCCTTATCCGCTTCAGAACTAAATCGGCTGACAACGGCTGTTTCAATCATGACCAACCCACTTATTTTGCAAGTCACCAGCGAGCAAAACTTGTTAGAACAGTTAATTCCGCATAAAGACGGCCTCATTATTCAATATGGTCAATTATCAGGTATTTTTTTACCTTGCATGTGGCAGCAATATCCTCAACCTGAAACCTTTCTTAGTGAGCTCAAGAGTAAGGCTGGTTGGCCTGTTCATGGCTGGACTGGGGCAATGAAAGCCTGGGTATTTCAGACTCATAAAATAGAGGGGCGTCTGGACTTGACGGCTCTGGCTGAGTAAGGCTATCGGGTATTTGCTTAGGGTTAATATATAAATAGCTTTTCGTGCGCTTCTTAGCTTGTTTTTTGGCTTCAACCGCCAGTTCGGCAACATGGTGATGGTTTTGACAGTTAGTAATACAAGGTGTCACTAGGCCGATTGATAAACTTAGCAGCGGATAAAATACAGGTTTTCCCGTTCTAGTGTGGCTTGCATAACCTCCAGCACTTAAATGTGATTGGCTAAAATAGGGTTTAACGCGCTGATCAAATTGCGTTAATAAATCCGTGAGTTGCGCTTGACCATTAGGTTGATAAAAAATAATGACAAAGTCATCGCCGCCAATATGCCCAACAAAGCAATTTTGTGTATTTTGAAAAGATCTCAATAAATCAGCGAGCATCACTATGACTTGATCGCCTTTTGCATAACCATATTGGTCATTAAAAGGTTTAAAATGGTTTAAATCGACATAAGCCATTGAGAAACTTTGTTTGTTCGTTAGCAGAGCGTCAATTTCTTTGTCTATTGGTAAATTACCGGGAAGCTGAGTTAATGGGTTTGAGTGTTTTGCGCGTTCAATTTTGGCATCTGTTATTTTTCTAAGTAACGCGCGCACAGAACCCATACCTAAATATTGTCCATTTTCAGTAATAACAAAAGGCGTTCGAGCTTCAAGCCGAGTTTCATCGGTTAACATTCGACTTAACGCTTCTACTGACATTGACGATTCAGCTACAATAAAGTCAGTTTTCATCAGCTGATTTATTGGTTTTTTATCATAAAGTGCATGCCCTAATGGCTGAGAAAAATGTTCCATTAGCTCTTCTCGCATCACAATCCCAATTACTTTAACGCCATCTAAAATGGGGATGGTATATAAGGTTTTATCATTTCTAAACCTGTCCATGACGGTTCGGGTAGGCGTGTGCCAAGATTCAGCTTTAATCGAATTTAATAAAAGAGAAACGGTTTGTTGTTGGATAAATTCATGTGCTGGCTGGCGTTTTTGCACAGACAGTAATACCTCGGGTAGGCGTAATGATGGTTCAGGGGTTGGGCGAGCTAAGTAATAGCCTTGAGCAAATGAAACACCCAGCGCTCGAACGCTATCAAGTTCTGCTTGAGTCTCAACCCCCTCAACAATGGTCATAGCGCCTGTATTATCAGCTAAGCGTAATACGGCATTTAAAAACTCGCGTTTCATCATGTCTTCATTACAGTTTTGAACAAAGTATTTATCAATTTTTATTAAATTGGGTTTTATTTGCGACCATTGAATGAGTCCTGAGTAACCAGCACCTAAATCATCAATTGCAAACTGAATGCCTATATCGCGTAGCTCATTAATCGTATTTTTTAAGTCATCTATGTTGTTTGCTGGGTTGTCTTCGGTGATTTCAATGACCACTCTACTACCAGTTAAACCAAAGCGTCGAAGTAAGCTTTTAAGTTGGCAAGGATTGACTAGCCCATTCACAATAAAGTTAGGTGTCATATTTAAAAAGAGTTTTCCCGGTAAATTTTGCCGAGCAAAACATTCAATTGCTTTTTCAATGCAAATGGCTTCAATTTGCGCATGACAATTAAATTTTTCAGCTTGCGTGAAAAGTGGGTCGGGTGTCGCTAGGATAGTTCCTACAGGGCCTCTACTAAGCGCTTCAAACCCTAAAATACGCTGACTTGATAAATTATATATGGGTTGTAAAACGGTATGAATCTTTTTGTTTTCTATAATGTCAATGAGTAATGACTGTATGTCAGTCGTGTTTTTCATAGCAAACTCCTAAAGGTTTTTACGGCTAAGTCAACGCTGATAGGATTTGTTTCTTGTTGATGGCTAGCGGTATGCGAAAATAAGCAGAAAATGACTTACTTTTTGTATGCTAAATGCATTATGGTTAAAGAAATCACAAAGCTTATTTTTTTGAATTTTCAGGATAATATATTGTGAGGATTAAACTTTAATGACAAGAGGTCTCTTTTGAACGGTGAACCAAGCTCTCCTTGTATTCGTCAATGTTGTTTAAATGAACAAGATATTTGTGTAGGTTGTGGGCGAAATATTAGTGAAATTACTCAATGGGCTAAATTAGAGACAAGTGAAAAACACAAAGTGGTTGAATTAGCGCAAACCCGTCGGGATAAAATACGCTTTATTTTGTAAAAAATGGCTAAAACGTAAATTTAATCGAGATAAATTGCTAAGCAAGTGCATTTTAAGTTTTTAAAATGAGCACATCTTGGTATCCTTGCGGTAATAATTAGCATTAGGGGAATTCTATTGTGGAAATGATGTCTGGTGCCGAAATGGTAGTTCGGACGCTAACTCAACTTGGAGTTAAGCATATTTTTGGGTATCCGGGTGGTGCAGTACTGGATATATACGACGCGCTTTTTGAAGCCAGTGATATTGAACATATATTAGTTCGCCACGAGCAAGCCGCAGCGCATATGGCTGATGGCTATACTCGTGCAACGGGTAAAGTGGGTACCGTATTGGTGACTTCAGGTCCGGGTGCAACTAATACCATTACAGGTATAGCCACTGCTTATATGGATTCAATTCCTATGGTTGTCTTGTCTGGGCAGGTGGCGACTTCTTTGATTGGCGAAGATGCCTTTCAGGAATGCGATATGGTAGGGTGTTCTCGTCCAATCGTAAAACATAGTTTTTTAGTTAAAAAAGCAGAAGATATCCCAGCAACTATTGCTAAAGCTTATCACATTGCAGCAACGGGTCGTCCAGGGCCTGTGGTTGTCGATTTGCCTAAAGATATTGTTAACCCTAAAGAATCTCATCCTTATGTTTTTCCTGAAAGCATAAAAATGCGTTCTTATAACCCAACAGTCAAAGGACACAAAGGACAGATTAAACGCGCGTTGCAAATTCTATTAGGCGCCAAAAAACCTGTGCTTTATTTAGGTGGTGGGTCAATTGCCGCTGAATGCAGCGATTTAATAACCGCGTTTGCTGAGCGTTTAAACTTGCCTGTTACTAATACGCTAATGGGCTTAGGCGCTTTTCCGGGTGAACATAAGCAGTGTTTAGGCATGCTTGGTATGCATGGCACAGTTGAAGCCAACAAAACAATGCATAACTCAGATGTTATTTTAGCCTTAGGTGCTCGGTTTGATGATCGGGTGACTAATAACGTTAAAAAATTCTGTCCGCACGCAACCATCTTACATGTCGATATTGACCCAACGTCAATTTCTAAAACCATCAGCGCAGATGTGCCAATTGTGGGTTCAGTTAAGCAAGTTTTATCTGACATGATTGATATGTTAGATAGTTCAGGCGAAACCTTAGACGGTGAAGCACTTGCAACTTGGTGGAGTGAAATTGAAACTTGGCGTGCCAAAAAATGTTTAAATTACGCAAAATCCGATACCGTTATTAAGCCTCAACAAGTTGTTGAAGCGATGCACAGAATCACTAAAGGTGAGGCTTATGTTTCATCTGATGTGGGCCAGCATCAAATGTTTGCAGCTTTGTATTATCCATTTAATAAACCTCGTCGCTGGATAAACTCTGGTGGCTTGGGCACCATGGGCTTTGGTTTCCCAGCGGCTATGGGCGTTAAAGTCGCCGTGCCTGATGCAATTTCTATTTGTATTACAGGTGATGGCAGTATTCAAATGAATATTCAAGAACTGTCTACCTGTATGCAATATGGTATTCCGGTTAAAATTATTTCGCTTAATAATCAAGCCTTGGGCATGGTTCGCCAATGGCAAGATTTGATTTATGGTGGCCGACACAGTCATTCGTATATGGAGTCTTTACCTGATTTTGTTAAATTGGCGGAAGCTTACGGCCATGTTGGTATGCGGGTGAGCGATCCAAAAGACCTAGATGCGGCATTGGAAAAATGTTTTTCAATGGACGATAAGCTGGTATTTATGGATATTTTAGTTGACCAGAATGAACATGTTTATCCAATGCAAATTAAATTTGGTGCAATGGATGATATGTTATTAGGTAGACCAAAGGCGGAGTAAGCAATGCGAAGAATATTATCTGTTTTATTAGAAAATGAACCAGGCGCTTTGTCTCGCATTGTGGGTTTGTTTTCTCAGCGTGGTTACAATATTGAGACGTTAACAGTCGCCCCAACAGACGATGAAACTTTGTCTCGTTTGACTGTAACCACTGTGGGTGATGATAGAGTTATTGAACAAATCACCAAGCATGTAAACAAATTAGTTGATGTATTAAAAGTGTCAGATATCACTGATGGTGAGCATATCGAACGAGAACTTATGATGGTAAAAGTGAAAGCCGATACCACAAGTTTGCGTGACGAAATTAAGCGCTTATCTGATATTTTTAGAGGTTTAATTGTTGACGTAACGCCTTCAACCTATGTTGTTCAGTTAGTAGGAACGACAGCTAAATTGGACGCTTTTATTGAAGCGGCGCGTAGTGAAGCCGAATTAATTGAAGTGGCACGTTCAGGGGTAACTGGTTTATCTCGAGGCGAAAAATCACTTAGATTTTAAAGTTGGTTTACCTTATTTAAATTTTAAAAGACAGGTTCGCCTGTCTTTTTTGTTTTGGCGTGATAATCGCTTTGACCTTTTCAAAATAAAGGAATAATAATGATCCGACACACAGTCGTTTTTACTTTAAAACATCAACCTGATTCTACAGAAGAGACCGAATTTTTAGAAAAAGCCGCTAAGCTTGAGCGAATTAATGTGGTGAATAAATTTGAAATATTGCGTCAAGTGAGTGCTAAAAATTCATTTCAGTTTGGCCTTTCCATGGAGTTTTCGTCTCAAACTGAATACGATTACTACAACGAGCACCCGGATCATCTGGCTTTCGTTGAACAGGTTTGGCTAAAAGAAGTTGAAGACTTTATGGAGATTGACTACAAAGTGCTAGATTTAACTGACCGAGAAAACTAAATTTTAAGCATCTCTCGGTAGTCCTTTCTCGACAACTCGAACTAAGCGTTTTGTTTGCTTAGTTTGAGTAGATAATTGATTGGCTTGTTTATTTTGTTGTTGTTCTATCGCCCATAAAATATGGTTTTGAACCAATTCTGTTGAATCCTCTAATTTATCAGTTAAAGCCTTTATTATTTTTTCGTTATAATCCGCATTGCCTAATCCCACTGCTAAATTTCGCTGCCAGCGCTGATAACCAATTCGTCTAATTGGAGAACCTTGAGTATTATCTAAAAATGTTTGCTCATCCCACTGCCACAGGCTTAATAAATCTTGGCTTAATAAACCGTGACGCTCTGAAAAGTCAGTTTCCTGACTCAGTTCAGCATACCGATTCCATGGGCAAGCTAATTGGCAGTCATCGCAGCCATAAATTCGATTGCCGATTAAAGATCTAAACTCGACAGGTATCTCGCCTTGTAGTTCAATCGTTAAATAAGAAATACATCGGTTAGCATCTACTTGATAGGGGGCAACGATTGCTTGCGTTGGGCACAGTGTCATGCAGGCAACGCAGCTACCGCATTGTGCTTTAACGGGCTGATCAACGGGTAAAGGTAGGTTAATTAATAACTCACCTAGAAAAAACCAACTGCCAGCCTCTTCATCTAAAATTAAACTGTGCTTACCCACCCAGCCCAAGCCAGCTTTAGCTGCTATTGGTCGCTCTAAAATAGGCGCTGAATCAACAAAAGGTCTAAAGCCTACATTTAACTCAGTTTGTTGTTCAATTTTTTTACCAAGTTGCTTTAGTTTATTGCGCATGACTTTGTGATAATCTCGGCCAATGGCGTATCGGCTAACATATGCTTTATGGGGTTGTTTTAAGGTATGGGCAAATTGAGCATGTTCAGGCAAATAATTCATTCTCACCGAAATTGCTCTAACGCTGCCAGGGTGAAGCTCTTGTGGGCGAGCTCTCATCATGCCATGGCTTTCCATGTAAGCCATTTCGCCATGATACCGCTTGGCTAGCCAGTCTTTTAAATTTTGTTCATGTTCGGATAAATCTAAATCACTAATACCAACTGCCTCAAAGCCTAAAGCTTTACCCCATTCTTTTATTTGGATTGCGAGCTGGGCAAGTTGTTCGTTATTCAGTGACATGACGGACCTTATTTAAAACATTAAATTAGATAATTCAGCGTATTCTTTTAATGGCGTAATAACATATTTTATCAGATTTTGTTGATTAACTGTTTTCGGCGGAGAAAATCCGTATTATATACATAAAGTTTTTATAAAAAATAAAAGTGTCTAATGAAATTGAGTGAAAGTCGACAGCTACCAACCCCTGTTTTTATGCCTGAACAGCTTCGTCAAAATGAAGCGCAGGCAGCTAAAAGTGCTGGTATCAATTTATTTGAGCTAATGCAAAAAGCAGGTCAAGCTGTTTTTGAATTAATTCAGTCGTGTTTTATTTCTCCTCAATCTATCTGCGTAGTGGTAGGTAAAGGCAATAATGCCGGCGATGGTTTTGTTGTTGCTGCTTTGGCTGCTAAAGCAGGCTGGCAAGTTACCATTGCGAATATGCCTGATTGCGTTAATTGGCAAGGTGATGCAGAGCAAGCAAGGCAATTAATCCAATCACAATCGATTAATCAAATTAATGCAGATGACGCTAATTTTGCTGAATATGATTTAGTCGTCGATGCCATTTTAGGCACAGGCCTTAAGCAAACTTTAACGCCAAGCTGGCAGCAAGTTGTTGAGGCAATTAACCTACAAGCCAAATTAACTGTAAGCATAGATGTACCCTCGGGTTTAAATGCTAAAACTGGATGCATCATGGGTAGCGCTATTAAAGCGCAACATACAGTTACGTTTATTGGTTTAAAGTGTGGGTTGTTAACAGCTGATGCAGCTGATTGCACAGGCCGAATACATTTTGCAGGACTAGGCGTTGAAGATTATTTTAATCAGCAAAATCATGCTTATTTTCAATTAAGTCAATTTAATGAGCTCAGAGCGCATTTTAAAAAACGAAAGCGCAATAGCCATAAAGGTCATTTTGGCCATGTACTTTGTATCGGTGGCGACAAAGGTATGTCGGGTGCTATTAGAATGTCAGCTGAAGCGGCACTTAGAACCGGATCTGGGATGGTTTCGGTGATCACCCATCCAGACAACGTGTTAGCCGTTTCTATGACACGGCCAGAATTAATGGTGGTGGGAATAAACGGAATTAATCAAATACTTAAAGATAAAATTGCTGCTGCGGACGTGATTGTTATTGGTCCTGGGTTAGGGAAAACAGGTTGGGCAAATGGCTTGATGCAATATGTATTAGAGCAAGACATACCAAAAGTGATAGATGCCGATGGGTTAAATTGGTTGGCAAAAAATCCAACAAAACAGAAAAACTGGGTATTAACGCCACACCCGCTTGAAGCCGGGCGTTTAATTGAACAAAGTCAGTATCATATTCAACACGATCGATTTTCAGCAATAACTGAGTTACAAGCCACCTATAGTGGTACGGTTGTGTTAAAAGGTTGTGGTAGTTTGATTGCCAGTCGAGATAAAATCAAAATTTGTCAGCATGGTAACCCGGGCATGGCTACCGCTGGTAGTGGCGATATGCTAACTGGCATTATTGCTAGTTTTATTGGTCAAGGTATCTTGCCCGAATTAGCAGCAGAAATAGGTGTTAATGTACATGCACAAGCTGGTGATTTAGCTGCAAAAGAAGGTGAGAGAGGGATGATAGCAACCGATATGTTGAGCTATATTCGTCAAGTCGTTAATCAAGCTGTTATATAAATTAACGTTGTAATTAAGAGTTAAAACATGAACAAACATATTCATTTAGCGAATGCCGACGAAACCGTTAATTTAGGGCGGCAATTAGCCCAACTGTTAACGCCACCTTGTGTTATTTATTTAAAAGGTGATTTAGGCGCAGGCAAAACTACTTTATCGCGTGGCATAGTACAGGGCTTTGGATTTACAGGGGCTGTGAAAAGTCCAACTTATACTTTAGTCGAACCTTATGAGCTAGCTGAAGTCAATATATATCACTTTGATTTATACCGGTTAGCTGATCCTGAAGAGCTTGAATACATTGGTATTCGCGAATATTTTGATAATCGCAGTATTAGTATTATTGAATGGCCGGAAAAAGGTGCACAATGGTTGGCACAAGCGGATCTACTGGTTAATATGTACCATGAATCCGAACAACGCACGGTTGAAATTACAGCGCAAAGCTCAATCGGAGAGAAACTTTTACAACAGCTATAATGAACAGGTTTAATTTGACGATAAAAATAAAATATTTGTGGGTTGTTGTGGGCTGGTTATTAATTAATTTTACCAGCTTAGCGGCTAATCAAATTAATGGGGTTCGTGTTTGGCCTTCGCCTGATAGTACGCGGGTGGTATTTGACGTACAACAAACACCTAAGTTTAGTTATTTTTTCTTAGAAAACCCACATCGTTTAGTGATTGATTTACGAGACTTTAAGCAAAAGTTCAACCTATCATCGCTGGGTGATGTAGGCGATTTAATTAAGCGGGTTCGTTATAGCCGGCCAGAATATAAAAATTCACTTAGAGTCGTGTTAGATTTAAATAAACCTTTGCAAGCAGGATTATTCGCTTTAAGTCCGGTTGGTAATTACGGCAATCGTTTAGTCGTTGACTTAACAGATTCAAACGCTAAAACCAGTCAAGCCCCTAAAAAACAAGTGGTAAGTAACAGCAATCGAAATATTGTGATTGCTATTGATGCAGGTCATGGCGGTGAAGATCCGGGCTCTATTGGGCCAAGCGGTTTATATGAAAAGAAAGTCACTTACCAAATATCACGAAAGCTTGCTGATCTTATTAATAAAGAGAAAGGCTTATCAGCGGTATTGATCCGTACCGGTGATTATTATGTTGATGTTAATAAACGCTCAGAGATTGCCCGCCAAAAGAAAGCTGACTTATTAATTTCTATCCATGCAGATGCGTTTACTAACCCTCAACCCAGAGGGGGATCAGTTTGGATTTTATCATTAAGGCGCGCGAATACAGAGATTGGTCGTTGGTTAGAGCAAAAAGAACAACATTCAGAGCTGTTAGGCGGTGCAGGTGACATTATTAAGGATACCCAAAACGAAAAATATTTAGCGCAAGCCTTGCTAGATATGTCGATGGACCATTCTATGTCTAGCAGTTATTTATTAAGCCAAGAAGTGGTTCAGCATATGTCTGCTGTCACTCGTATGCATAAATCACATCCACAATCTGCAAGTTTTGGGGTGTTAAAATCACCTGATATACCATCTATTTTGGTTGAAACAGGGTTTATTTCAAACCCCACTGAAGAGCGTCAATTAAGCCAGAGAGAGCACCAATACAAATTAGCCCGTGCACTATTAAAAGCGGTTAAAAGCTTTTACCGTCAACACCCGCCAGAGGGCACTTTGTATGCCAATTTATACCGCAATAAAGATCACATTGTTGCCCGAGGTGAGTCTTTGTCTGTGATTGCGGCTCGATACGCCGTTAGCATTGTTCAACTTAAAAAAGCGAACAGTTTAAAGTCTGACACCTTACACATTGGTCAAACCTTAAAGATTCCTCAGTCATAATGGGCATTCAAATATTATCGCCTCAATTGGCGAATCAAATTGCTGCAGGCGAAGTGGTAGAACGCCCAGCATCAGTTGTTAAAGAACTCATAGAAAACAGTTTAGATGCTGGTGCAACGCAGATTGATGTTGAGATTGAGCGTGGCGGTAGTCAGCTCATCCGAATTCGAGATAATGGTTCTGGCATTAGTAAAGCAGAGTTAGGGTTGGCACTAAGTCGCCATGCGACATCAAAAGTCGCTACCTTGCTGGACCTTGAACAAATAATGAGTTTAGGATTCAGAGGTGAAGCCCTAGCCAGTATTAGCTCTGTTTCAAGGCTGACTTTAACATCAAAAACTCAAACCCAAAATGAAGCTTGGAGCGCCTTGGCTGAAGGCAGAGACATGGCGGTTAATATTCAACCTGCAGCGCACCCAACCGGTACCTGTGTTGAAGTTGCTGATTTGTTTTTTAATACGCCCGCTCGAAGGCGTTTTTTAAGAACGGATAAAACTGAGTACGCACATATAGACGAAGTTATTCGGCGAGTGGCGCTTAGCCGATTTGATGTACAAATTAAGTTATCTCATAATGGTACACTTCAGCGTCATTATCGAATTGCTAGAAACGAATCAGGACAGCACCGCAGAATTGCGGCCATTTGCAGTAAAAACTTTATTGATAACGCAATTAACATTAATGCCGATTATGATGGTATTCAATTAACCGGCTGGCTAGGTTTGCCTACCACAGCGCGTAATCAAGCCGATATGCAGTATTGTTATATTAATGGCCGCATGATGCGAGATAAACTGATTAATCATGCCATCCGGCAAGCTTATACGGATAAAATTCCGACAGATTTATATCCGGCATATGTTTTGTATATTCAAATAGATCCTAAACAGGTTGATGTAAACGTGCATCCTTCGAAACACGAAGTTCGCTTTCATCAAGCGCGTTTAGTACATGATTTTATTTTTCAAAGCTTAGAACGTAGTCTGCAACAAGGCATAGAGCAGCAAACGTTAGACTCAATCACAGATTCTGAACTAGCCTCTTCGCCAACTGAACCCGCAGGCTCTGAACGCTTTGATACAGCTCATTCTGGGGCAGATCATTCTGAAGCAGATAGCTTTAATACAACGGCCGCTGAAATGGTGACTAACCCTTTGTCTCAAGCGGCAGTCTCAGAAGTGCCAGTTCAGCAATATCAGACGAAGCCTGCTCAGCCATTAAGTAATTCCACAGACTATGACAATACATCATTATTTAACAACTTAAGTGAAGGCGCTAAAAAATTATTTCCGGGGCAAACTCAGCCCACACGCGCTCAAACTCAGTTTTTAGCATCAAACCGAACCGCAAAAACTGAAACGGATAAAAATTTATCAGCTCAAATGATGCAATATAAGAACTTATTGCAATCAGACCCCTCTAAGCAAAGCATTAGGGCTAAACACCCCTCTAAAAATAAAGAACAAACGGCAGAAGGTATCAACAACGATTGGCAATTAGTGATGCCCATAGCACAAGCATTTATCTTAGCTAGCTGGCATGATAATTTATATTTACTCAAAGCTGATGAACTGTATGGCGCAGCATTAGCGGCTAAATTGAAAAATAATTACGTGCAAGCTCAACTGATTAGTCAGCCACTATTATTGCCAGTTGCGATTAAATTAAATGAGCAACAAAGTGAATTATTAACAGATAAACGAACCTGCTTAAATAAACTGGGTATTGTGACTGAAGAAAATCGCAACCATGCACTTATTGTTAAAAAAGTACCAGCTATGTTTCGTGAGTTGGATTTAGCCCGACTGATTGCCAATTGGTTAACAGAATACAAGCTGGATGATCATGCATTGGATGATTTTCCAAAACAAGCTGCTTTTTTACTTACTTTTAAAGCTTCGCAATGCCAAACGCTTGAATTAGAGAAAATCAGACCTATATTTAACGAATGGAAACAATTTGACCCAGTTACCATGCAGCAATGGCTACTAAAACATAGTAAAATAATTGATATATCTAAGGTGATTGGAAATTGGTAATGGGCGATACACAAGCCATTTTTTTAATGGGGCCAACAGCCTCAGGTAAAACAGCTTTGGCGATAGACTTATGCCAGCAATTTTCGTGTGAAATTATTAGTGTTGATTCGGCGTTGGTTTATCAAGGGATGGACATAGGCACTGCAAAACCAGACGCCGCTGAACTTGCAGTTGCACCGCATCATTTAATTGATTTTTTAGATCCAAGTCAGGCTTATTCAGCGGCTGACTTTAGAGCAGATGCATTAGCTTTAATTGAAAAAATTCATGCCAAAGGCAAGATACCGCTTTTTGTAGGCGGTACTATGTTATATTTCAAAGCTTTATTAGACGGTTTATCGAATTTGCCAGCAGCCGATGATACTATACGCCAGCAAATCGCTAAACAAGCGGAGCAAATCGGTTGGCATGGGCTACATCAGGAGTTAAGTCAATACGATCCTGAATCTGCAAAACGAATTCATCCGAACGATCCTCAAAGGATCAACCGAGCGGTAGAAGTTTATCGGTTAACTGGAAAAAGTTTAACTGAGCTAACTCAAGACAAAGGTGAAGCTTTTCCTTATAGCGTTAAGCAGTTCGCAATTGCACCAGATAATCGAGAAATTTTACACAAAAGAATTGAACAGCGCTTTTTGCAAATGCTAAAAGCTGGGTTTGAAGAAGAAGTTAGAACATTGTATCAAAGAGGTGATCTTCATCCTGATTTACCGTCTATACGTTGTGTAGGATACCGGCAAATGTGGGACTACCTAGATAATAAAATTGACTATGATGAAATGGTCTTTCGCGGAATAGTGGCAACGCGACAATTAGCTAAGCGTCAATTAACCTGGCTTAGAGGTTGGTCAGATGTTATTTGGTTAAACAGCACGCATGATGACTTGTTGCAAAAAACTATTTCTGGTTTAAATTTAAATAGCGCTAGTTAATTAAAGCATTAACTACTAAAATGCTGAAATAAAAACAATAAGGAGCCGATTATGGCCAAAGGACAATCGTTACAAGACCCTTTTTTAAATGCTTTACGTAGAGAAAGGATCCCGGTTTCTATCTATTTGGTAAATGGGATCAAACTGCAGGGACAAGTTGAATCATTTGATCAATTTGTTATCCTGTTAAAAAATACGGTAAGCCAGATGGTATATAAGCACGCGATTTCAACGGTTGTACCATCACGACCTTTCCAAACGAACCCTAATACTCAAACGAGTTATAACAACGAATCAGAAGGCGAATAAATTAATGGTAGAACGGAGATTATTGCTTGTTTGATAGATATAAAGCAGGTGAGCAAGCTGTACTCGTTCATGTTGATTTAGATGACGAAGTAGCCAGAGAAGATTTAGAAGAACTTAAATTGTTAGTATCATCAGCAGGCGTGCAAACGCTTGCTGTAGTTACGGCATCTCGAGCAAAGCCTGATCCCAAATTTTTTATTGGCACAGGTAAAGCCGAAGAAGTTCAGCAGACCGTCAAGGCTCTAGAGGCAAACGTGGTTATATTTAACCATGCACTAAGCCCGTCGCAAGAAAAAAGCCTTGAAGCAATTTTTAAATGTCGAGTATTAGACCGAACCAGTTTAATATTGGATATTTTTGCCCAACGTGCCCGAACGCACGAAGGCAATTTGCAGGTTGAATTGGCTCAGCTTAAACATATCTCAACCCGATTAATTCGAGGTTGGACTCACCTTGAAAGACAAAAAGGCGGTATCGGTTTACGTGGCCCGGGTGAAACCCAGCTTGAAACGGATAGACGGTTAATTCGAGGACGAATCAAAAACATACAAAGGCGACTTGAAAAAGTTGAAAAACAACGTAATCAAGGTCGACGCTCGCGTAAACGTTCAGATATTCCAACCGTTTCATTAGTGGGTTATACCAACGCAGGTAAATCAACGTTATTCAACCGAATAACCGAAGCAGAAGTGTATGCGGCAGACCAATTATTTGCCACGCTTGACCCCACTTTGCGTAAAATTGAAATTGAAGATGTGGGGAAAACAATATTAGCCGACACAGTTGGCTTTATTAGACATTTACCGCATGATTTAGTCGCAGCATTTAAAGCTACTTTGCAAGAAACCCGAGACGCTGATGTACAATTGCATGTCATTGACGTTGCTGATGAGCGCCGGGGTGAAAACATTGAAGCCGTTAATAAAGTATTAGAAGAAATTGAAGCAGATGATGTGCCTCAAATTCTAGTATACAATAAAATAGATCAGCTAGAAGATATCAAACCCCACATCGATCGAGATGATGAAGGGAACATTATTCGCATATGGCTATCAGCGCAAACAGGCGAAGGGTGCGAGCTATTATTACAAGCGCTTACTGAAAGCTTAGCTCGTAAAATGGTAGAGTTTACACTTTCTATTCCACCTTCAGAGCAACAATGGCGCGGTATTTTATTTGGCTTAAATTGCATTGAAAATGAATCTTATACTGAAGAAGGGAACTGGTTAGTTGATATACGCTTACCCACAGATGAGTGGAATCGTTTATTAAAAAATAACCAAGACCAATTAAACAAGTTTATTATTAATTAAATAGTTGGAGTGTCTCATGGCCTGGAACGAACCGGGTAATAGTAACAATAAAGATCCCTGGGGTAATAAAGGGGGGAAAGACCAAGGTCCACCTGATTTAGATGAAATATATAACGACACCATGAACAAAATCCGTAAGGCTTTTGGCGGTAAAGGTGGCAATAATAATTCGTCTGGAAATAAAAGTGGCGGCGGCTTTAGTAGCGCTGGTCTGATTTTAGTTGCGGTTATCCTTTTATTAGTATGGGCTTATTTAGGCCTATCGACCATTAAAGAAGCAGAGCGTGGTGTAGTACTACGATTTGGTCAATTCCACAGCATTATAGATCCCGGTTTACAATGGCAGCCTGCATTTATTGATGAAGTCACTGCAGTGAATGTTGAAAGCATCTCATCTTTAACCTCTAGCGGTAAAATGCTAACTAAAGATGAAAATGTGGTTTTAGTTGAGATGGAAGTTCAATATCGCATTGAAAATCCGCGTAACTTCTTATTTAGTGTGACCGAGCCGATTTATAGCTTACGTCAGGCAACGGATAGTGCGCTGCGTTATGTAGTGGGTCATTCTACTATGGATAACGTTTTAACCACAGGTCGTGAAGAAGTTCGTCAAGCAACTTGGCGTCAACTTGAAGAAACCATTGAAAAGTATCACCTTGGTTTACAAGTTGTCGATATGAACTTTTTAGCGGTTCGCCCACCAGAGCAGGTTAAACCAGCGTTTGATGATGCAATTGCTGCTCAGGAAGATGAAAACCGTTATATCCAAGAAGCTCAAGCTTACGCCAAAGCGCGTGAACCAGAAGCTCGTGGTATAGTTCGTCGAATGGAAGAAGAAGCAAAAGCTTATAGTTCTCGCGTTGTGCTAGAAGCTCGAGGTGAAGTCGCTCGTTTTGAAAAGCTACTACCAGAATATGAAGCAGCTCCACAAGTAACTCGTGAGCGTTTATACATAGACACGATGGAAGAAGTGTACAGTAACACGACTAAAGTATTACTGGATTCTGAAGGCAGCGGTAACATGATTTATCTACCGTTAGATAAAATTATGGATAAGCAACGACAAGCAGGCGTTAAAACAGACAAAAATGCGCCGCCTGAATCGGGCCAATATTCACCGCCTGTTAATCAATCTTCTGGTTCTTCTCGGGGCTCAGGTATTCGAGATTCAAACCGCTTTTCGGGAGGTCGATAAGTAATGAAAAATTTAGCTATCGCAGTGGCCGTTATCTTGAGCATAGTGCTTTATTCATCGGTATTTGTTATTCATGAAAGCCAGCGTGGCATCGTTATTCAATTTGGTAAAGTGAAGCGCGACAGTCAAAATACAACGGTTATTTATGAACCAGGTTTGCATTTGAAAATACCTTTAATTGAAAAGGTTCGAATTTTAGATGCACGAATTCAAACGTTAGATGGTGAAGCAGATCGTTTTGTAACATCAGAGAAAAAAGATTTAATTGTTGATTCGTATGTTAAATGGCGAATTAGAGACTTTGAAACTTATTACCTGAAAACCAGCGGTATTAAAACAAACGCCGAATCATTACTTGACCGTAAATTTAGCAATGGGTTACGGAGTGAAATAGGTGCACGTACTATTGCTGAAATCGTTTCAGGTGAACGTAACGAACTCATGGAAAAAGCCTTGTCATTACTAGCAGAAAGCGCTGATGAGTTGGGTATTGAAGTGGTTGACGTTCGAGTTAAAAAGATTAACTTACCAGAAGAGGTAAGCAGCTACATTTACGATAGAATGAGAGCTGAACGAAATGCGGTTGCCGCAGAGCATAGATCTCAAGGTAAAGAACAAGCTGAGTTCATTAAAGCTGATATCGACTCTCGTATTACCATAATGATTGCTGATGCTGAGCGTGAAGCCAGAGCCTTACGAGGTCAAGGTGATGCGCAAGCTGCTAAAATTTATGCTGATACTTACAATAAAAATGCAGAGTTTTATTCGTTTTTACGTAGTCTAGATGCATATAAAGCCAGCTTTAAAGATAAAGGTGATGTATTGTTAGTTAAACCTGACAGCTCATTCTTTAAATACATGAAGCAAACAAACGCTGATTAAAGTTTACGATTATTTAATTTAAGCGCCATTATGGCTATTAAAACCCCGACTTAGCTCGGGGTTTTTTGTATCAACAAACAGGTACCGCGCATGGACTTTTTTAAATTGTTAGCTTTAGTATTAATTATTGAAGGAATAGGGCCATTTTTAGTGCCTAAAGCCTGGCAAGATTATTTACGCCAGTTATCAAACATGCCAGAAAATCAATTAAGATGGGTTGGTGGTGTGTTGCTTATCATAGGCGCTATTTTGCTTTTTTTAAATTAAGTTACGACTGACCACTCGTTAACATCAGGTATTAATCATTTTAACAAAATGTTTTGACATGTTGAATTCACTCTAAATCAGCCAATTAAAACTAAAAACCCATAAAAGCTGAAAAATTATTCACATTATTTAATGATCTTAGCAGCACAAATTGGTAGAATCCGCGGCCTGCTTTTATGAAAAGACACAAGAATCATGGGTAAAAACGTCGTAGTACTAGGCACCCAATGGGGTGATGAAGGAAAAGGTAAAGTAGTAGATTTACTTACCGACAAAGCTGCATATGTAGTTCGCTATCAAGGTGGCCACAATGCGGGTCATACTTTAATTATTGACGGTGAAAAAACTGTCTTACATCTAATTCCATCAGGTATTTTACGTGACAACGTAACTTGTATCATTGGTAATGGGGTTGTTTTATCTCCCGAAGCTTTGCTTGAAGAAATGAACAAACTTAAGCAACGTGGCGTGAAGGTAGAAGAACGCTTAAAAATCAGTGAAGCATGTCCATTGATTCTGCCTTACCATGTTGCGCTTGATCAAGCACGCGAAATTGCGCGTGGCAACAATAAAATTGGTACAACAGGTCGTGGCATTGGTCCCGCATACGAAGATAAAGCGGCCCGTCGTGGTTTACGTGTTGGCGATTTATTCTGTGAAACTCAATTTTCTGAAAAATTAAAAGAAGTACTTGAGTACCACAACTTTACCTTAGTTAATTATTATAAAGTTGAGCCTGTTTCGTACGAAGAAGTACTTGAAGCGGCTAAAACTTATCGTGACATTTTAACTAATATGGTTGTTGATGTAACTGAAGTTTTAGACCAAGCTCGTAAAAATGGTGAATCTATCTTATTTGAAGGCGCCCAAGGCACTTTATTAGATATTGACCATGGTACATACCCATTTGTTACATCATCAAATACGACAGTAGGCGGCGTTGCAACAGGTTGTGGTTTTGGCCCTTGTTACTTAGATTACGTATTAGGCATTATTAAAGCTTATACCACACGTGTTGGTTCAGGCCCTTTCCCTACAGAGCTTTATGATGGGCTTGATAAGCAAGATCCAGTTGGTAAACATTTAGGCGATAAAGGCCATGAATTTGGTGCGACTACAGGTCGTTTACGTCGTACTGGTTGGTTAGATGCGGTTGCGATGCGCCGCGCTGTGCAAATTAACTCAATTACTGGCTTTTGCTTAACTAAACTTGATGTTTTAGATGGCTTAAAAGAAGTTAAAATTTGTATTGGCTACAAAGACGAAAATGGCAAAGTAAGCACAGTACCGCCAATGGCAGCAGAAGGTTATGAAAAAGTAACACCTGTTTATGAATCAATGCCAGGCTGGAACGATAACACTTTTGGTGTGACTGAATACGATAAATTACCTCAAGCAGCGAAAGATTATATCAAGCGCATAGAAGAGATTTTAGAAGTGCCAATTGATATTATCTCGACAGGCCCAGATCGTAATGAAACAATGATTGTGCGAAACCCATTCGCAGAATAAACTCAATTAAATATTGAATAAATTAAAAGCCAGTTTAATAACTGGCTTTTTTGTTTTTAATCCTACTTAGCTAAGAGTGATCCACCATGGTTTTATACGCCGGCGCAAAAAAGAGCACTAAACCTCAATATGCAACAGTTCAGCACATTTTAAGCCGTAACCCAGACAGGATAGCCGAAGCGCAAAAGCAGCTTGAAAAGGGTGCTAAATTTGAAATGCTGGCCCGAAAATATTCAAATTGCCCTAGTGCTAAAAAAGGCGGAGATTTAGGCGAATTTAAGCGCGGTGTTATGGTAAAACCATTTGAAAACGCCGTATTTAACGGAAAAATAGGCGAAATAGTCGGCCCAATTAAAACCAAATTCGGCTACCACCTCATCAAAATCAACTTTCTAAGGTAGGTCGGATAAGCGCGTAGCGCGCATCCGACGATGTCGGCATAAGTTTAAAAAGTAGGTGAGGCCGAGCGCAGCGAACCCCAAAAATCGATTTTAATAATGCACGAGCCTATATTGATTCTATAATGATATAGCAGGTTAATTAAAAAAGAATTTAAAGGTGCATTATCGAAGATGTTTTGTAGAAGCGAAGGCGGTATTTGGCAAAGACGTTATTGGGAACATTTAATTCGAGCATTCATAAACACATTAAATTGGCGTAATTCGTGTAGGTCGGTTTAGCGCCGTGGGCGCGTAAGCCGACATAAACAAACATCATGAATAAGCGAGAATCAGATCCTTATCAAGGTATGATTGAAGATCTGTTAATTAATAAGACAAAGCAGACAAACCAGGAAAGTAAAACTAAAGCCCGTTGAGTTGGGTTAGACCTTGCTGAGCCTATAAAAATAAAGTTGCAATAACTATGCTCATTGGCTTAAATTACCGTTAATACAACGCGAAAATTCAAGTTAAATGGATTGATAAGACTTAAACAACAAGGAAATAACCTGCCATGCTAGTTGAGCTTAAAAAAGCAAATTACTCTAGCCTATGTAGCATAAATCAAACCAGATAACAGCGTAGTTTACCCGTTCAACAAATGATTCATTCACACAAACTACGTGTGCATGAATACTAAAGTGTTAGCAGTCAAGGATAAGTATGAAGTTTTCCCATAGATTTGGATTCGACCCTGAATATAAAAATGAACCTATCAGTAACGATGCCCCAAAGTGGTTAAAAAACCTATTTTTCCTAAACATCCTAGAGCCACTTTTATATATTGATGGCGATAGTCGTCAGAAAAACACTGAATCAAAACCTATTGGAATAAAAGACTTAATTGGAAGGTTGTGCGCTGAAAACGGACAAGAAACTGATTCTGAAGATTATGATTCATGGACTTGTTGGGATTCACTAAAGTGCAGAATTACAGGGTTAGAGTGGTATCAATTCTATGATTTTGTGGAAATTGTAGCTATAAAAGTTAAAGAAAAAGAAATCGATTATAACACTACTTTCGATAGCTCACGCTTTGAATCATTTCTATTTCCCTCATATAGACAAAAAGTAAATGAGCTGTTCTCTCAACATAAAATACAATGGAAATTAAATGAAGCAGGTAAGTTACAAACATCACTTCCTAAAGATCTTGAAACTAGAGTATCAGCTATAGATTCTGCTTTACAGGACAAGTTTGAACCTGCACGAGTACATTACTCTAAAGCTCGTTCTTTCATTTTGAGCCCAAGTAAGGATCCTGAAAACTCAATTAAGGAATCTGTCAGTGCTGTTGAAAGTGTTTGTAAAGCTATTTACCCTAACTGCGCAACACTAGGTAATTCATTAAAAGCGATGAAAAAAGAAAAGCTTATTTCTCCTATGCTAATCACTGTTTTTGAGAAATTTTATGCTTATACGAATGCAGAACCAGCAGTAAGGCATGGTAGTGATAAAATGTCAGGTGTTGATGAAATGGATGCTGAATTAGCGTTACATATGTCAGCGGCTTTTATCAGAACTATAATTGCTAGGAAGCAGTAATTGGCTGCTAATCGGGTAGCCAAGAGTACTAGCCTTTAACCCCCACTACACACTGCATGCGGGACCTCGGAGGGCGTTTCATCTAACAATTATTTAGGATAATGGACTTTTATCCATCCGTCTCTGAGTGAATATAGTCCCTCGTTTTTCAGATAATTTGAGTTTAATGCCTGTTGAATACCGGATGTTTTAGAGCTGCGCCAAGGCTCTTTACTTGAGCTGTTTTTTTAGGTAAATAGGTTAACACGGAGAATTATGAATACATCAAAAGATAAAATTGATAAAAAGTTTTTAATTCGAGACAACTCAATATTGCTCATTGTTGCTTTAGTGTTTTCCGTATTGACATACTTCAATATCGTTGATGGTTATGCTTTAGGGCGTAATGGCAGATATTACTTATCAGAAGAGCCATTAATGTTTTATATTGTTGTAGCTCCTAAAATTATTGTTTCTTTTATATGTTTTTACTACTCAGTAAGAAATTACTTAAAGTTCAGGGTGTAATTTACCTAATAAATCAGAATAGGTTACGCGAAGTCGCAACTTAATCCTATTGTTGGGCCGTTTCTCTGCATCCTGCAGTCACAGCATTAGTGCACCCTTGCACGTCACAAGCCAGCAATTTAAAAGCCAGCTATCTATAAAAAATAATAAAAAACAGTCAGTTATTTATTTTTTCTTTGAGCTCTCTGTTTTTTATTAATAAAGTTTTTCATCATGGCAGTCATTTAGTTGATATGTTTAGTGTCGTGTATGGATTAGTTGCTGACTGGTGAGATTTGGCCGTATTGGAATAGATTTTAGCATAGTGTTGTAATTGAACCGTCTGACCAATGGAATGGCTAAAATTTGTTTCAATGGCATTGGCAAATTCAAGCCAAGATTCATCCGTTAAGCCCAATCGTTGGATAATGGAAGGGATATTAGATTGAATAAACCCACGTTTATTCTGCTGGATTTGACGACCGGTCCAATCGACTAATTCTACATAATCAATTAACGAAAATGGAATATGACTGGTATCCCGTTTAAAGTTAGGTGCCAATTCTTGATTTGATTTAACAAAGGGTAATAACTCAGCTTTACGAACCGGATTTAATAGGTGTGCCTGTCTTATGGGTTCCCCATGGTTTGACTTTGAGCGTATGTCGTGGTTATAACAAACAACTTATCAGTCCCATAGTAGGGCGTAAACGCTCCTTTTTAAATTCACAACTTGTGAACTTTCCTCGTAGGTGCTATATTCACATATAGTGAACTTAGGGGTGTTTATGCACGTAATATCAAGAAAACCATTTAGTGATGCTGCGAAAAAATATCCGAATGATGCTGCAGCAATTGATGCATTATATAAATCATTAAAAAATAATAATTTTTCAAATCCACTGGAGATGAAAAATTTTTATCCAAGCTTAGACAACTTTAAATATAAAGATAAGTGGTATGTTCTTGATATCGGTGGGAATAATTTACGATTAATGACTTTTATCGAGTTTCGAGATAATAGAATGTTTGTTAAGTATATTGTTCCTCATGCAGAATATGACAAGCTATGCACCAAATACGCAAAGGAGTCGAAATGAAAAATTTTAATCAAATTAAATCAACAGCATTACAATTATTTTCAATGGCTAGTTTTGTTAGTCATATTTCAACAGAAGAAGAATATACTGAAGCTTTGGCGTTAATGGAAGATCTTATTAAAGAGTACGATATTTACAAACCATTAATTGAGGTTTTAGAGGTATCTATCGAGCGTTGGGAAGACAGTGCAGATGAATTTGCAGAGTTTAATGCTCGTATTGAGAATTTAGATGATGGGGTGGCAACACTGCGTGTATTAATTGATCAGTATCAACTTAAAGCTGATGACCTAAAAGATGTCATTGGTGGTAAAAGTTTGGTTTCAATGATCCTTAACGGTTCTCGTAAGCTGACAAAAGAGCATATTCAAGCCATTTCATCTAAATATAATATCAGCCCTGCATTGTTTTTTGGCTGCGTTTAACAAATGCATCAACACGATTTGCTGCATTCAGCGTTCTAGATTTTTTTGGTTTACCGTATTAAGTGGTAAATTTGGCTTAATTTGCATAGTAGCAAGCCTATCAGGCGGGCGTTATAACTACTTTAAGAGGATAATAATAAATAAGAATAGGTTGCGTGAAGCCGCAACTTAATCATATTGTTGGGCTGAACAAAGTGAATCCCAACAATACGATTTAACACCACCAAATGTTGGGATTCGCCTAGGCTCGTTCCAACCTACAGCGCGTGAAGATTTGAGTTGCGGAAGAATGAGTTATCGAAGTTGGATTATTTCAACAAATTGGCCGGTGAATATTGGTCGGTTAATAATTCGCTGTCTTCATCCCAGTTGATCTTATCTGTGATCTCGCTTGATACGTCTGAATAATCAACTGAAAACTGCGCTAGGGTTTGCTCTAATGCCGGGGTGATCGTTCGTGGAAAATCAAAGGCTTCGCAATTACAGGCGTATATAATGCGGTTGCCTTTAGTTGGGGTCTGGTAGGTATATAATTTGCTAAATACAGCTTGGTAGGTGACTGATTCGTAATCATACAAATCACTGGTACTAAAAGTGTTAGCGGTGACTAAGCCATTTTTGGGTAAGAGCTTTTTAACTTCAGTCAAAAATTCTTTGGTCATTAAATGCTCGGGAATATAATCACCATTAAAGGCATCTAAAATAATCCAATCAAATTTTTGCTTGTTTAGTAGCGCTCGCTTTACATAAACACGGGCATCTTTAATTTCGGTTTTAACTTGGTTGTTTTCCTGATAATCAAAGTATTCAACTGCAAGGTCTTTTACCACAGGGTCGATATCAACTGCGATAATTTCACTATTTGGCGAAATTTGGTGTAGCACGTTAGATAAAGTGCCACCACCTAACCCTAAAATAAGGATACGCTCTGGTGCTGGGTTGTGTGATAAGCCGGCCAAAGTACCGTGCGCATATTCAAACACCAAGTTGTTTTTGTCGTCTAAATCAATACAGGTTTGATTGCTTACTTGGCGTCTGCGGGTTTCAAAGCGCATACAGCGAATATTGTCATCTTGAGTGATAACCACGTTGCGATAAATTGAACGTGATTTATGTATTTGTTCAGCGTTTAATAAAAAATACGGCTGTATGGTGATGACCAAAATAATAAAGCGTAAAAGCATAAAAAATCCTTTTAAATTATTGGTTAGAAACGGCTGCGTTTAAATTTGGTTTGTTGGTACTTTTATTGAGTAATACCGAGTGGCAAAAAGCAATTAAACCGGCACTTAATAAAATGCTAAAGATGAGCCATAAAATTTGATTTACTTCCATCCAAAGCACTAAATAAAAAGAGGTCATAATGGTGCCTATTGCGCTGCCCAGGGTAGAAACAAAATATAAAAAGCCCGCGGTTTGGCCTGATGAGTCGGCCGATACGGTTAATAGCCTAACTGAGTAAGGCGCTATCATGCCTAAAATAATGCTGGGGATTAAAAATACTAAACTGGCGGCTACCAGAGACCCGTATCTTGGGTCTTCAATATATTGAAACACAAATTCAAATAAAGGCTCTGCAAAATAAATTGCGGGCAATAAACTGATCGCCGCGCTAATAAATATTATCGCAAATTTATTTAAATTAGGTGAATTGAGCGACAGCTTACCACCTATTAAATAACCCAAGGATAATGCCAACATAAATACGGTAATAATACTACCCCATACATAAACACTGCTGCCAAAAAATGGCGCTAACATTCGACCACCTAATAATTCAAAAGACATGATTGAAAAGCCAGCACAAAAGGCTAATAAAATAATGACAAGTTTACGCATTGTTGGTTTCGACTCACTAGAATTTATTGTAGAGATATTGAGCTTAAACAATTGAATAATCAAACACAAATTTAACATTAAGTTACTGAGGTTTATTAATTTGTAACTGGGCGTTTTATTGCTTGTCTTCCTTGGTTACTTACTGTACTATTCGCGGCCTCAAATCAGTCACTATTCACAGTTCCTTGCCTCCATAGGCAGTTTGACTGAGCTGTTCTCGGGGCTAACTAACCGTAAGGAGCAACAATGCGTCATTACGAAATCGTATTTATGGTTCACCCAGACCAAAGTGAACAAGTTGCTGGCATGATTGAGCGCTATTCAGGCATCATCACTAATGCTGGTGGACAAATTCACAGATTGGAAGACTGGGGTCGTCGTCAATTAGCTTATCCAATCGAAAAATTGCATAAAGCTCACTATGTTTTAATTAATGCTGATGCCACTACTGCTGCAATGGAAGAGCTTGAAACCGCTTTCCGTTTCAACGATGCAGTATTACGTAACATCATTATGCGTACTAAAACTGCCGTTACTGAAGCTTCACCTATGGCGAAGAAAGAAGAAACAGGTCGTGGTCGTCCAGAGCGTAGTGAAAAAGCTGAAGAAAGCAAGGCTCAAGCTGCTGAATAAGCGTGTTTGAGAATAGCTTGGTTATAGCTGGCCAAATTGCCAGTCAACCGGTTAGAAAAACCAGCCCAGCCGGCATTGAACATTGTTATCTGGTGTTAGAGCATAGCTCTGAGCAATTAGAAGCAGGTTTAGTCAGACGAGTTTGGTGTAAAATCCGAGTGATAGCAAGCGGACAACCTATAACAACGCAAACCAACAATTTACAGTTAGGCATGGCAATTAGAGTAACAGGTTTTATCCAGCGCCAAGAAATGGCAAGTGGTGTTGCTCAGCTAGTTATACATGCCAAACAAATTGAAAGATTAGATTAGGAGAAAGCCAATGGCTCGTTATTTCAGACGTCGTAAATTCTGCCGCTTCACGGCTGAAGGCGTTAGCGAAATCGATTATAAAGATATCGCTACTTTAAAAAACTATGTGACTGAAAGTGGCAAAATTGTCCCTAGCCGCATTACAGGTACCAGTGCTAAGTATCAACGTCAATTAGCTCGCGCAATCAAACGTGCTCGCTACTTGTCTTTATTACCGTACACTGATTTACACGCTTAATCGCTAAGTTTAATAGTTATTTTAAGGTAGCAAGATGAACATCATTCTTCTCGATAAAATTGCAAACTTAGGTACGCTTGGCGACCAAGTTTCAGTTAAAGCTGGTTATGCTCGTAACTTCCTTTTCCCTCAAGGAAAAGCAGTACCTGCAACCAAAGCAAATGTTGAACACTTCGAGCAGCAACGCGCTGAACTTGAAGCTAAATTAGGCGAAGTATTAGCCGCAGCAGAAGCTCGCGCTGAGAAAGTCGCTGAATTATCTAGCGTTACTATTGCTTCTAAAGCGGGTGACGAAGGTAAATTATTCGGTTCTATCGGTACTCGCGATATTGCTGATGCAATTACTGCAGCTGGTGTTGAAGTTGCTAAATCTGAAGTTCGTTTACCAACTGGTACTATCCGTACTACTGGTGAGTTCGATATCGATTTACAATTACACGCAGACGTTTTTACAACTATCAAGCTAGAAGTTATTGCTGAAGCTTAATAGCTAGATACCCTGTACCCAAGATTCAAGAAACCCTGAAAACACCGTTTTGCTGAACGGTGTTTTTGTTTTTATACCTACTTTTTCTGATTAGCTTACCCTTGCTTTTTATAATGCATTTTTAGTTTACCTATTAAGTCTATGCCAAAATGTTATAGCATCACATTTGCCCCTGTGTTATATTATAACCTATCAAAAGCGGGAGTTTAAAAATGCAATCTGATTTAAATCAAAATAATAGATTAGACAAAATGGGCATCACAGTTGCGACTGTATGCGCTATTCATTGTGTATTTTTGCCTCTATTAATTCCTGTATTGCCCTTGATTGGTTTGTCATTTATTGGCGAACATGTATTTGAAGATATTGTTTTAGCTATCTCTATGGTCGCAGGGTTTATTGCGCTTTATACTGGTTATCAACGTTATCATAAAAGGCTTTACCCGCTTTATTGTCTTGCGTTAGGCGGTTTTATTTATTCATTCAAAGACTCTTTTGGTGAGGGACTTCACCCTTATTTAATTGGTGTCGGTGCGGGTTTAATTGTCTTTGCACATATTATGAATGTGAAATTATGCCGTAGCTGTAAAAGTTGTTAAGTGCGGCGTGAGTTTATTATCTCCTGAAATTAAATCATATTTTTAGTCGTTTCTTCCGGTCTGTTACCCAATTTAAATTCAATTAAGTTTTTATTTTTGTTTATTCACGTAAAACACCTCGAAATTTTCTTATAATTTACCTACACTCAGTGCAGGATGAATAATAATTAAAGCGAGGGAGATTTTTGGCTGTGGTGAAGAATAAACCGGTATTTTCACGAATTAAACGGCAATATAAATTAGTAATAGTTTTGCTAATTTTATCAATCAGTGCCTCTACTGTTGCCTCTTTATATGTACTTTACCAACAAACCAAATTTGCCTCTTATATTAATTTAGCAGGTCGACAGCGAATGTTGTCGCAAAAAATTAATCTACAAGCTTATCAAATATTAGATCTGCGCCAACGAAACTTAGATACTGTTAATGTGCCGGATATTAAAAATACCTTAGCAGAATTTAACCTGGGCTATTTAAAACTAACTCAAGCAAGCGCATTAACTATTTTATCTGATGAAAACCAACTGAAAGTAAATCAATTTCAAACGCCTTCCGTGCGCTCTATTCAGTCCTTTGTTGAGCAGCTTTCAGCCGATGTTCAATTATTTTTAAATCAAGGTTCATCTGAACAGCGTGATTATCAAATATTATTTAATAGCAATAAGTTAGAGCAGCTTTTGATCGCTTTGGAACAAGTGGTAACTGTTTATCAGCAGCAAGCTGAAAATATGCAATTTGTACTTAAAGTAACTTTATTGGCGATATGGCTGATCACTTTGATATTGATCGTTTTAATTGTGGTTTATATTGTAAAACCGACTCAAGCGCAAATTGTTCGCTTATTTAAACGCCAAGAGCGTAGCGCTAATCAGCTTATTATCGCTAAAGAGCAGGCCGAGCATGCCAATAGTGTAAAATCTCAATTATTAACCAACATTAGCCACGAAGTGAGAACTCCGCTAAATGGGGTTTTAGGCATGTTAAATATCATGAAAAACCAACGCCATTTTGATGCTCTGCATGTACAAAAAGCAGAGCAATCTGCCCTAGATTTAATGGCTATTTTGGATTTTATTTTAGAGTTTGCCGATTTAGAGCAAGATAAAGTCGTTATTTATCATAAGTCGTTTTCATTTACTCAATTGCTATCGGATAAACTCGAATTGTGGCGCGCCCAAGCTAACGCTAAAGGTTTAGAGTTAGAAATGAATATTGCAGCTAACGTGCCTTGCCGATTTGAAAGTGACGTGAAAGCACTTGACTCTATTTTAAGTAACTTATGCTCTAACGCTTTAAAGTTTACCGAAATAGGCCATGTTATTATTGATATCCAGTTACTTAATACGCCAACAGAGCAATCTACTGATGGGGTGTTAATATTAAAAATTACGGATACAGGCGTTGGTATGCCAAACGATATGGTCAATGGGGCGTTTGATGCGTTTAATCAACAAAGCAAAGGCTTAGCGCGTAATTATGCTGGCTGCGGTATTGGTTTATCTATTGTTAAAAAGCTCGTTCAATTATTATCTGGTGAAATAGCAATTGAAAGTCAGTTAGGTAAAGGCACTTGTGTTGTGGTTTCAATACCAATTGGCTTGGCGGCTAATAACTCGGTGACAATTAATAAAGATTTACTTGAACAGCATAAACCTATTCAGTTAATTTCAAATAACCAAGTGCTGCAGCATCACTATAGTTGTTTAGCTCAACAGTTGGGTGTCTCTCTGAGCATAATTGAAAATTACGCTGAAATAGAAAGCGCATTATCTAAAAATTTTCAGGCCTATGTTTTATTCGATTTGGCTTTATTAAAAATGAATCCTCAGCTAAACCCTCCTTCAAGCTGGGCGTTGCTCAATACGCATAAGCATCAATCTAATGGTCTTTTTAATTCTGTGCCTGCTTTTTTAAGCGCACAACAATTAGCGGCGTATTTATTAGGTAAAAAACAACAACCTAATACGGCTCATTGGCCAGGTAAACGTATTTTGGTGGTGGAAGACAACGAAATTAATCAAGAAGTCATTCAAAATTTATTAGAAGTGGTTGAGTTAGAAGTGGATATTGCAGCTGATGGCTATCAAGCGATAGAAAAAGTACAGCAGCATCATTACTCACTGATTTTAATGGACTTACAAATGCCTAAGTTAGATGGCTTGTCTGCTACCAAACAGATCCGTGAATTAACACTCAGTCATCAACCTCCGATAGTTGCATTAACCGCTCACGCACTCAGAGCTGATGAACAAGCTTGCTACGATGTAGGAATGGATAGCTTTTTAACAAAACCGATAAATGCAGATAATTTGTACAATGTATTACGGCGCTTTTTGACGGTTTAAAATAAATTAAGCTTAATTTAAGCTTTTTTGCTGTTTTTATAAATTAATCAATTCAGTTTGTTTGCTCATGTGACAACTTTGTGAAAGAATCAGAGCATACACAAGATTTAGAATGTGAGTTAAGTCGTGATAGATGCCGATGGTTATCGTGCCAATATCGGCATAGTGATTTGCAATCGATATGGTCAGGTTTTTTGGGCAAGGCGTTATGGACAACATTCGTGGCAATTTCCTCAAGGTGGTATGGACGAAGGGGAAAGCGCGGAACAAACAATGTACCGTGAATTGTACGAAGAAGTAGGCTTGCGTGAAAAAGATGTCGAGGTGATGTACTACACTCGAAACTGGCATAAATATCGGTTACCGAAAAGATTAATCCGAAAAGACTCAAATCCAGTTTGCATCGGGCAAAAACAAAAATGGTTTTTGTTGAGGTTGCGCTGTGCGGAGAGTAAAGTTAATTTGTTAAGTTCAAATCATCCTGAATTTGACGAATGGCGTTGGGTTAGTTACTGGTATCCAGTGCGTCAAGTTGTATCTTTTAAACGAGACGTATACAGAAAGGTAATGAAAGAATTTGCATCAATTGCTATGCCACATAAACGTTACAACAAAGACAATAAAAAGCGGAGACATTACCGAAAATGTTGACAATACTCAAACGCATTGTTGATGAAGTTAACCGCCAGCCAGTGCTGGAAAAAGCGCTTGCAAAAGTGGCTCAAATGGTTAAAGAATCAATGCAAACTGAGTGTTGCTCTATTTATTTATCTGATGATGAAAATCGCCATCATTTGCTAATGGCAAGTGATGGCCTTGCCTTAAATGCGATAGGTTCTGTCGCTATTCGGTTTGATGAAGGTTTGGTTGGTTTAGTTGGCGAAAAAGAAGAGCCAGTTAATATTGCCAATGCACGTTCTCATCCCCGGTTTTTAGTTACCCCCCAAGTTCACGAAGATGCCTATAATGCCTTTTTAGGGGCACCAATTATACACCAACGTAAAGTATTGGGTGTTATTAGTGTGCAGCAGTTTAAAGCAGGTTTATTCGACGAAAGTGAAGTTGCTTTTTTAGTGACATTAGCTGCTCAATTAGGGGCGGCAATTGCCCAGGCAGAAGCACGAGAAGCAATAGATAGAGCTGAAAACCCGGCGTTAAAAACACGGTCTAAATCTCTTAAAGGGGTTGGTGGTGCTAATGGTGTGGCGATAGGTTCTGCTTTTATTATTCAGCCACAGGTGAGTTTTACCTCGATTGTGCCAAAGCGCACACATAATATTGCGCGTGAAATTATTCGCTTTAAACAAGCAGTCAAAAAAACCCAACAAGAGCTAAAAGTATTATCGGGTAAAATGACGCAAATATTGCCAAGCGATACTTCAGCAATATTTGATGTATACCACCACATGCTTAATGACGATTCTTTGGGTGAAAAAGTCCAAGAGCAAATTCATAGTGGGTGGAACGCCGCCACTGCGCTTAAAATTGTAATTGAATCTATTTGTAGTGAATTTGAGCAAATGGAAGATAGTTACATTCGTGAGCGAGTAACTGATATTCGAGATATTGGCCAGCGAGTACTTGGTAACATAGTAGCAAAAGAGCTGGCTCGGCGTGCACTGCCTGATGAACTTATTTTAGTTGCCGAAGAAGTCACCGCTTCTATGTTAGCTGAGTTACCCAGAGAAAAATTAGTTGGTATTTGCTCAATTAAAGGCTCAAATAATTCTCATGCAGCCATTTTGGCTAGAGCATTAGGTATACCCGCGGTAATGGGGGTAGAAGAACTCCCTCTCAATAATTTAGATGGTCGTAAAACCATTATTGATGGTTACAGCGGGCATGTGTTTTTCAACCCTGACGCTGTAGTTACCCGAGAATATCGAAGTTTACAAGTGCAAGAGCAAGCACTTGATTCTATGGTTCAAACCATAGCGTCTGAAGATGCTTGCACCGCAGATGGTGTGCCTTTATCTTTAAGTATTAATACGGGGTTAGCGGCTGATTTTGAAGTGGTTAGAGGGATTAAAGCTGATGGTATAGGCTTATATCGAACTGAAATTCCATTTATGGTTCGAAGTTGTTTTCCATCAGAGCAAGAGCAGTTTTTATTGTACGAACGTGCGCTTGACGCTTACCCAAATAAACCTATTAGCATGCGTACGTTAGATGTGGGCGGCGATAAACCTTTGCCTTATTTTCCAATTACTGAAGATAATCCATTTTTGGGGTGGCGTGGTATTCGGATGACTTTAGATCATCCAGAGATCTTACTGGTTCAGGTAAGAGCGATGCTCAGAGCTAATATTGGACGGGGGAATTTACAAATTCTGCTGCCTATGATTACCTCTGTAGCCGAAGTTGAAGAGTCTTTGCGTTTAATTGAGCAAGCTCATTATGAGCTTTGTGAAGAAATGGAAATGCAAATTGAGCGACCAAAAATAGGGGTCATGCTAGAAGTTCCCGCAACCATTTATCAGATTGGATTATTATCTAAAATGGTAGACTTTTTCTCTGTGGGTAGTAATGATTTAACTCAGTATTTATTGGCCGTTGATCGTAACAACCCTAGGGTTGCTAACCTTTATGATTATTATCATCCTGGGGTTCTTGAAGCTTTACACTATATTATTCACCGTTGTCACAAACATTCGATACCCGTTAGTATTTGCGGTGAAATGGCAGGCGAGCCAATTGGTTTATTACTGTTGCTTGCGATGGGATATCGTCACTTTAGTATGAATGCTCAAAACTTGCTTAAAGCAAAATGGATTTTAAAGCACTTAAGTATCACTCAAGCAGAGTCTTTGTTGGCTCAAATTAGTGATATGTCTTCACCGCAGCAAGTTCGAAACTCAGCAATAAAAATGCTAGATGAACTTGGGTTAAGCGGTTTTATTCGTGCTGGTAAATAAAATTGCTGTTGCTTTTATTATCATTGTCATTTTAACGCGCTAATTTACTTTCTAACCTGACTTATAACATCATCAAAATACAAACATTATGGATATTATTTTAATTGGTATTTTTCTGCTTACGGGTATTGTTGCAGGGATTTTAGCAGGGTTTTTAGGCATAGGTGGTGGTTTAGTTGTTGTGCCTTTATTATCAGTTGCTTTGCCTTATGCTGGTATAGTACAAGAAAAAGTGATGGTTATTGCAATAGGAACGTCACTCGCCACTATTGTATTTACCGCGATATCTTCTACTTACAGTCACCAAAAGCGGCACAATATTGTTTGGCCTGCGGTATTTAGTTTGTTTCCAGGGCTAATGTTTGGCGCTATGTTGGGGGCTACGCTTGGCTCGCAATTTAGTAATGACTTTTTAGCTATAATTTTTGGCAGTTTTTGTGCGGTTTTAGGGCTCTATTCTGTCTTTAAAAACCGTTATCTTCAGCCTGTTTCTGACTATGCACAATGCCGAGGTTGGCTGTCGCTGATCGGCTTTATTACTGGGGTTATTTCAAGCCTGATTGGGATTGGCGGCGGTACCTTGTTAAGTCCGGCATTAATTTGGTTGGGGTTAGAGGCAAGGCGAGCTGTGGGAACTTCTGCTACTTGTGGGCTTCTAATTGCTGTATTTGGCAGTTTAAGTTATTTAATTACCGGTGCTAATGAAACGGAATTGCCCAAATATACAATTGGTTATATTTATTTACCCGCCTTTTTAGGGATAATTGCAACCTCTGTGTTATTTGCGCCTTTAGGTGCTAAAATGGCAAGTTATTTTTCTGACAAGGTTATTCGTATTTGTTTGGGGATAGCACTGTTAGCGTCTGCAACCCAAATGTTTATTGGCTTGTGATTTTTAATCGTATTATTTTTTAGGTTTTAGTGGAGTATAACGAAGGTGACAGAATTTTGGGAGTTTCCTGCAATTGACCCTATCATTGTAAGTTTAGGTCCAATTGCATTACGTTGGTACGGATTAATGTATCTAATTGGTTTTGCTGCCGCCATGTATTTAGCAAACCGCCGTACCGCGGAGAGTCGCTGTGTATGGAGCAAAGAGCAAGTCAGCGATTTGTTATTTTATGGCTTCCTTGGGGTTGTTTTAGGCGGTCGTATTGGTTACGTATTGTTTTATCAATTCCCATCATTTATCGACAATCCTTTATATTTATTCAGAATTTGGGAAGGCGGGATGTCATTCCACGGCGGTTTTTTAGGGGTCGTGGCGGCTATGTTTTGGTTTGCTCATAAAACAGGCACACGCTTTTTGCAGGTTGCTGATTTTATTGCGCCTTTGATCCCGATTGGTTTGGGGGCAGGACGAATTGGTAATTTTATTAATGCTGAGCTTTGGGGCCGACAAACAGACGTACCTTGGGCCATTATTTTTCCTAATGCAGGTGGTGTTCCCAGACATCCCTCGCAACTATACGAGTTCTTTTTAGAAGGGGTCGTGCTCTTTATTTTACTAAACTGGTTTAGACGAGCAGACAGACCTATTGGCGCAGTGGCCGGTTTGTTTTCTTTAGGTTACGGTAGCTTTAGATTTATTATTGAGTACTTCCGAGAGCCTGATGCTCATTTACAAGACTTTATGGGCGGCTTTATTACAATGGGGCAATTATTGTCGCTTCCTATGGTAATCGTTGGGCTAGGTATTTTATTTTATAGCTACAAATTAAATTCAGATAAAAAGCAGGTTAAACAAGCATGAAACAATATTTAACGCTAATGCAGCATGTGCTTGATAATGGCACAACCAAAACTGATAGAACGGGTACAGGCACAATAAGTGTCTTTGGTTACCAAATGCGTTTTAATTTAGCTGAGGGTTTTCCGTTAGTCACCACTAAAAAGTGCCACTTACGTTCAATTATCCACGAGCTTTTATGGTTTATAGCGGGTAATACGAACATTAAATACTTAACAGAAAATGGCGTTAAAATTTGGGACGATTGGGCAACAGATGAAGGCGAGCTAGGGCCTATATATGGTGCTCAGTGGCGAAACTGGCCAGCGGCCAATGGTGAAACCATTGATCAGTTAGCTGACTTGATTGAGCAAATCAAAAAAACGCCTGATTCACGTCGTTTAATTATTAGTGCATGGAACCCAACAGTTTTGCCTGATACTCAGTTTTCACCAAAAGAAAACGCCGAACAGGGCAAGCAAGCTTTGCCGCCTTGTCACACTTTATTCCAATTTTATGTTGCAGACGGTAAATTGAGCTGTCAGTTATATCAGCGCAGCGCGGATATCTTTTTAGGTGTGCCATTTAATATCGCGAGTTACGCTTTATTTACCATGATGATAGCGCAAGTTTGCGATTTAGAAGTAGGTGATTTTGTTCACACATTAGGGGATGCTCATTTATATTCAAACCATATAGAGCAAACTAAATTGCAGTTGAGCCGCTCGCCTCGTGCATTACCCACAATGAAAATTAATCCAAATGTTAAATCTATTTTTGATTTTAAATACGAAGATTTTGAACTACAAGGATACGATCCGCATCCGGGAATTAAAGCGCCAATTTCTGTATAAATTAGCGATTAAGACCGGATAACATGGAGTTGTATCTTTGCCATTAAAAATATTTGTAAAAGCCAAAGTTAACTTAGTTTGCTTTTGGCTTTTGTTGTTTGTTCAAAACCCAGTGTTGATCTTTTGGCCATTGCAAGTTGAGGCAGCTGATACACAAATGCCTCAACGTTTAGCACCACCTTTGGCTGAGCAGGCGTTGCGAATGACTCAATCAGAGCACGCCGAAGTTTTGTATTCAGTTCATAAAACCCAGCTGTTTGCTGATGGGAAAACTGAGCAAATTCATTATTATTCTATTCGAGTTTTGGATGAAGCAGCAGTTCAAGATTATCAAACGGTTTTTTTACCTTATAACTCAGATACCCAGTTAATCTCGCTTGATTTTGCTCATATTTATCAGCCTGAAACTCAACAATCTGCAGCAGTAAGCGTTGATATTAGCGAGCAAATATTAAAAGGTGATAAACCATTACCAGCACAAAGGAACGAATTAAGCTTAAACCAAATTGAAACAGATAAAGCTTTGAGCTTATTTGCTCGCAGCTTAAAAGTGGATGATATAATTGAGTTTCAATATAGAATTAAAAGCCAAGCACAACATAGTTTGGGGATGGTGAGTCAAACGGTTTCACCATATTGGTTGCAAATTAAAGCGGAGCCTAGGCAACCCAATAACTTGCTTACATCGCCATTAATGGCAATACGAGCTGATTTGGTTCAACAATATCGGTTTGAATTAATTTCACCCAAATCAGTAAAAGTAAAAGTGCAGGCGTTGGGTGAACATAAAAATATAACGCCATCGGTTAATATTCACAAAAACCAAAAAAGCACACAGTGGCAACTAGAAAATTTAGCTCAACTTACTTTGCATAATTTTGTGCCTAACACAGCCCAATTGTTTAGCCCGGTTAAGATATGTGCTTTTTGTCGTTATTCAAACGTGCAAACATTTTATAATCAATGGCAATTAGTTAAACCTAACGCTGACTCATTACAAAGTTTTATTGAAAAGTTAAAGCAAAGCCCATTGTATCAATCAGCTCACAATAAAAATGAAAAACTTAAAGCAGTGTATGCTTATGTTCGTCAGCAAATTGTATTTCAGCCAAGTGTCTTATCTAGTCATTCATTTTTGCCAGTGTCAGCGGAGCAAGTCATTTTAGCTCGCCATGGAAATGACAAAGATATTACTCAGCTCATTGTTGAAATTTTAACTGAACTTGAAATCCAAGCTGAATTTGCTTGGTTAGATTTACAAGCCATACCTTTACAGCAAACAGCAGATATAACTGAGCATTTAGTTAATTTTGATCAAGCAATTGTTTATATCCCCGAGCAATCAGGATTAACTGAACGCTGGCTTGATCCTAGTTCTGAGTTAATTTATCCAGGCATGGCGGCTAATTTAGTGGGGCATAGCGCCGCTGTTTTTTCAAAAGAGGCGCTAGGCATTCAATTTAAATCTATTCAAGTGAACGCTCTGCCTGCTAACGTTGCGAAAATGATGCTTGATTATTACCCAGGTTCGACAGCTCAGCGGAAAATCCAACTGGAGCTTAATGTGCAAGGTTGGTTTGAGCAGTATTTTCGAACACTGGCAAATCAAGATAATATGCAAATTAATAAAAACAGCCAAATCGAACAAAAGCTATTAGCTTTATTTAATGCTGAAGCTGATATTGAATTAGATTATAAAGTAGAACATTTAGCGTCTGACATTGAGCCACTCACAATAAAAGCGACCTATTTATTTAATCAGCCTAAAAGTATTTATACCGCTGGGGTAAATAGTGCTCAAATGTTTAATTTTTTATCTAACTTTAATGCTTTGCCGCTACCGCAACAAGCTACCTCTGGCTATCAAAATAAATTGAGCTACCAAGCACAATTACAAGCTAAATTTATGGCTTACCCAGAGCGTATTGCAAGTTTGTATCAAAGCTCAATTAGTCAAAAAAGCCCTTATTTTAAATTTACCCAACAAGGCGAATATGTTCAAAATGACTATCTTGTTCATTTTAAATATCAGCAGCCAGCGCTTAAATTAGCGAATTTAGACTATCAGGCTTATTTACGTGAAATTCAGGGGTTATCTCAGTTAGATGCATGGCTTATTTCGTTTCGGTTAAACCCAGAGGAACAAGCGCAAAAAGAATTGAAAAATGCATTAGCGCAATTGACGCAGCAAAGTGATGAACGTTTATTAGCTAAAGCTGAATACGCTATTAGTCAAAGTCAGTTTGAACAGGCAATTGCATTAGCGCAGCAAGTGTTAAACGAAAATGATAGACACGCTAAAGCTTGGTATATATTAGCAACGGCTTTAGGGTTTAACGGCGAGCTTAAAGCAGCTAAAGCAGCATTTAATCAAGCTGAAAAGTTTGATTTTAAATGGGAGCCGAAAAACTAATGTATTTGATTCGACTCATTTGCTTAACGTTAAGTTTGCTCATTATGTTAGCTGGGTGTGCAACTCGTAGTGAGCATAAATGGCCGATTCAACCGAATGTCGATTATTTTAGTTTGGCGGATCATGGTTACCAGCAATGGTTAAAGCAGCGCTCTAATTTGGTATTGCTTGCTCAGGCAAAACGAGACTTTGAGAGCGCATTACAATTACAGCCTGAACAAATTAATGCTCAGTATTACCACTATCGAGCCTCAGCCAGCTTATCGATGGCATTAGATAAAATAAATGAAGATGAGCTTCTGAGTTATTTTAATGAGATGAATTTAAGTTTATATCCTGAAACTGTCTCTCCAGCTTATGTTACTTACGCGATAAAATATAATCAGGCTAAGCAAGCTAATCAGCTACAGCAAAGATTTTCAGAGCTGAAAACCATTATTCAGCGAGCAATCAAACAAAATCCTTATAATACCCAAAATTGGATTATTTTATCTGAACTGTACCAGCAGCAAGATCAAGTTGATTTAAGTATTGCCGCGGCAACTCAAGCTTACAAAATGCAACCCGATGAAATTGAAAGTGTTAAAGCCATGGCATTGGGTATTAATATAAAAGCAGAAAGTACGAGCTGTGTTTATGAGCAAACTGACTTATTACAAACTTCATTGGTTTATTTTAATAAAGCGCTTCAATTGTCACAGCAAGCGTCTGATTATTTAGAATATAGCGCATTTCAATTATTGAGATTAGGCGATATTAAGCAAGCTCAATTAAATGCTTTAAAAGCTTTTAAAAGATCAGCCAGTTATACAAATAGCTTATTAACGTTTGAAACCAGTTTATTGTTAGGTGATTACGAAACAGCAGCGCAAGCCTTAATTCCTATGTCAAAAGAATTTGCCCCTGAACAGGCAAGAAAATATCAATTATTATTGTCAATCGCTCAACAAGATGTGGAATTAACAGGGCATTATTTAGGCCAGTTTTTAAATCAAGAATCACATGAACAATTAGATATTTATACGGCGTTACTGGTTGATCATGTGCAAAAGCAACGTCCTAAAAATGAATTTTTGAGCCGTCCCTTTATTGAATCTTCCAATACGCTTAGCGAATTTTATCAAGCCAGTTCAAGTGATCTGCAAGCGAATGCAAAATTACTTGAATCAGCAAGCGATACTTGTAGCTTAGCCAATGCTCATTATTTTATTGGGTTTAAAGCTTTTAGTGAATCAAACTATAAACAAGCCTATAAACACTTTAATCAGGTTGTTGGTTATAAAAATTATCGCCAGCCAAGTTATTTATGGGCGCATGCTATGTTACAAACCGCAGAAATGGGACACTATGCTAATTATTTATCAACAATGCAAGAGCAGATAAAGCAAGCAGATGCAAATGCTCAATTTGAATTGGGGGTTGAGTATTTTTTGGCTAAATTAGTGCCGTATGATTTACCTAAAGCGTTATCATTATTAGAGTCATCAGCAGCTCAAAAAAATGAAAAAGCTTTAAACCTTTTAGCTTATTTATATTCTGATAGTGAAAAAATTGAACGGAACATAGTAAAAGCAATTGATTATTATCAGCAATCAGCCGAACAAGGTAATGCCTATGCTTTATATCAACTAGGCTTAATTTACCAAGATGGTATAGCTGTAAATAAAGACGAACAGTTAGCTGTTGAATATTATTTAGCGTCCATTAAGCAGGGCGGCACGGCCGCTTTATTAAATTTAGCTAATTTATATTTGCAAGGGCAGGGTGTTGCACAAAGTAATGAAAAAGCTTGGCATTATTTAAAACAAAGCGCATTATCGGGCGATTACGAAGGTCAAATTCAGCTGGCTTTATTTTATCAAAAACAAAATGAAGAGTTAGTTAAATCAGCGGCTTGGTTTAGTATCGCTAAAGAGCAGTTAGAGCCAGGTAGTAAAGTGGCAAATAAGCTTGCTCAGTTTATTCAAACATTAGCCGTTCCTGATGAATTAGTGCAGCAAGAGATTGAGCAAATACAGCCACAAATAAAACACAATTAAGTGGTAGTTTAACTATAAGCTTGCCCAAGATAACTTGTTTGATAAACTAATTGCTCGCCGTGTTATTTGAGTGCGTCTAAACCAACCTAATTCAACGTGAGTTTCTGGATTAATTAATAAATAGTAGCTTTGCGAAAAGTTATCATTTAATACAGTATCAACGATAGCTAAATGGGTGTGACTTAGTGCATCTTTGGCGATGACCAAATAGCCTTTTTTAAGTTTAAACGGCCAATATAATGGCAAATAATTCAGTTGCATAAGGCTTCCAATTAGTTGAGGGGTAAAACTAGATTAGCGTTAATTATCACTAATTGCAAATGATAATTGTTATCGTTTGGTGGTTTTTATCTTCTCGCAACTTAATTGGAAATCTTCTAAGCTATAACTGATTTGTGAAATATCTATAACGGGGGTTACATGAGCTTTATGTTAGATGCTCGGTTAAGTGCAGATTGCTGGGATGTGACAGATTTAGAGTTGTCTAAATTATTATTAATGGATAATCGCAATTTACCTTGGCTTATTTTAGTGCCCAGAAAGGACGGAGCGGTAGAAATAACCGACCTAACGGTCACTGAGCAACAGATATTATTACAAGAGATAAATTTAGTTACTGAAATTCAGCAAAAAATGTTTAATCCGGATAAAATTAATACCGCAGCAATTGGTAATATTGTGCCTCAATTGCATGTGCATATTATTGGTCGGTTTAAAAATGATGCGGCATGGCCGGCACCCGTGTGGGGTAATTTACCTGCAGAAAAATACCATAAAGGTGAGTTGCAACAGCGAATTCAATTGCTTAAGCATGCGATTCATATTTAATTATAGGCAGAAAACATAATCACAAGTTATGTTGATTATTTGTTTAGTATAGGGCGTACGCTCTGTTAATTTGACATCTATCACTTATACTTGCGGACATATTGTATGAGTAGAATGGGCGCTTTGCCTTTCTTAAACATGACAAAAATGAATTTTATAATATTTAGTGGGATTGCCCGGAGGTGTTAAATGAGCCTATATCAAGAATATATGGCTGAGATCGAGAGCCGTAAAACGGAACTCGGTTTAAATCCGAAACCGATTGACAGCGCGGAGTTGCTGTATGAAATCATTGCTCAAATTAAAGATACTGACAATGAATATCGTGAAGACTCTTTAAAGTTCTTTATTTACAATATTTTGCCAGGCACAACGCCTGCTGCAGGTGTTAAGGCTCAATTCCTAAAAGAAATCATCTTAGGCCAAGAGTCAGTTGCCGAAATTAATCCTGAGTTTGCGTTTGAATTGCTTTCGCACATGAAAGGCGGTCCTTCAATTGAAGTATTGCTTGATCTTGCTTTAAGTGATGACGAATCTGTTGCAAAAACGGCTGCTGAGGTATTAAAAACACAAGTATTCTTATACGAAGCTGATACAGCCCGCTTAGAAGCAGCATTGAAAGCGGGTAATGCCATTGCCAAAGACATTTTAGAAAGCTACGCACAAGCCGAATTCTTTACAAAACTGCCTGATATTGACGAAAAAATTGAAGTGGTGACTTTTATCGCGGGTGAAGGTGATATTTCAACTGACTTGTTATCGCCAGGTAACCAAGCGCATTCACGTGCAGACCGCGAGTTACACGGTCAATGTATGATCACCCCTGAAGCGCAGCAAGAAATTGTTGCGTTACAAAAGAAACACCCTAACGCAAAAGTAATGTTAATTGCTGAAAAAGGGACTATGGGTGTGGGTTCTTCGCGTATGTCAGGTGTTAATAATGTTGCGTTATGGGCGGGCAAACAAGCTTCTCCATATGTGCCGTTTATTAATATTGCCCCTGTTGTTGCCGGTACTAATGGTATCGCACCTATCTTCCTTACCACAGTTGATGTAACGGGTGGTATTGGTCTTGACCTTAAAAACTGGGTTAAGAAAACCGATGAGTCTGGCAACGTGGTAACGGATGAAAATGGCGATCCAGTATTAGAAGAAGCTTATTCTGTTGCAACAGGTACTGTTTTAACCATAGATACGAAAACTAAGAAGTTATACAAAGGTGATAAAGAGTTAGTTGACGTGTCTTCTGCTTTCACGCCACAAAAAGTCGAATTTATGAAAGCAGGTGGTTCTTACGCAGTTACATTTGGTAAGCAACTACAAACATTTGCAGCTGAAACTTTAGGGATTGAAGCCCCTGATGTGTACGCCCAGTCGAAAGAAATTTCACACCAAGGTCAAGGTTTAACCGCGGTTGAGAAAATCTTTAATCGTAACGCTGTAGGTGTTGCATCTGATGCACCTTTGCATGCAGGTTCTAATGTTCGCGTTAAAGTCAATATTGTTGGCTCGCAAGACACCACGGGCCCAATGACATGCCAAGAGTTGGAAGCTATGGCTGCTTCAACTATTTCTCCAGGTGTTGATGGTGCATACCAGTCTGGTTGTCACACAGCATCAGTTTGGGATGCAAAAGCGCAAGCAAATATTCCTAAATTAATGGCATTCATGAATAAGTTCGGTTTAATCACAGCACGTGACCCGAAAGGTGTTTACCATTCAATGACTGACGTCATCCACAAAGTATTAAACGATATTACTGTAGATGAGCGTGCAATTATCATTGGTGGTGACTCACATACGCGTATGTCTAAAGGTGTCGCATTTGGTGCAGACTCGGGTACAGTTGCTGTTGCACTTGCAACGGGTGAAGCAGCAATGCCAATTCCTGAGTCTGTTAAAGTGACCTTTAAAGGCCAAATGGCAGACCATATGGATTTCCGTGACGTTGTTCATGCTACTCAAGCACAAATGCTTAAGCAATTTGGCGGCGAGAATGTGTTCCAAGGTCGTATTATTGAAGTTCATATCGGTACTTTGTTAGCTGACCAAGCTTTCACATTCACTGACTGGACCGCAGAAATGAAAGCAAAAGCTTCTATCTGTATTTCTAACGATGAAACCTTGATTCAGTCTATTGAGCTTGCTAAGAGCCGTATCCAAATCATGATTGAAAAGGGTATGGATAACGAAGCGGGTATGTTAGCAGGTTTAATTAAACTGGCTGATGAGCGCATTGAAGGGATTAAATCGGGTAAAGCGCCTGCATTAACACCGGATGATTCTGCTAAATACTATGCTGAAGTGGTTGTTGATTTAGATGTAATTGATGAGCCTATGATTGCAGACCCTGATGTAAACAATGAAGATGTTTCTAAGCGTTATACTCACGACGTTATTCGTCCGGTTTCTTATTATAAAGATAAGCCGGTTGATCTCGGTTTTGTTGGTTCTTGTATGGTGCACAAAGGCGACATGCAAATTATCGCGCAAATGTTACGTAATCTGGAAAAACAAAATGGCACTATTGAATTTAAAGCGCCATTAGTGGTTGCGCCACCCACCTACAACATTGTTGACGAGCTAAAAGCGGAAGGTTACTGGGCAGTATTAGAGAAATATTCTGGTTTTGTATTTGACGATGCTCACCCGAAAGATGCTGCACGTACTAAGTACGAAAACATTTTATACTTAGAACGTCCTGGTTGTAATTTATGTATGGGTAACCAGGAAAAAGCGGAACCAGGTGACACAGTTATCGCAACTTCAACACGTTTATTCCAAGGCCGTGTTGTAGCTGACTCTGCCGAGAAAAAAGGTGAATCTTTATTAGGTTCTACACCTTTAGTTGTACTTTCTAGTGTATTAGGTCGATTCCCAACGACTGATGAATATAAAGCAGCAGTAACGGGTATTGACTTAACTAAGTTTACACCGCCAGAGCATGCAATGACGACTCACTTTGATGCTGCTATTCCTGTACAGCGCGTAGACTAAATATCCACACTTATTTAGTTAAAATAAAATCCCCGTTAATCCTGGATTAACGGGGATTTTTTGTTTGCCCAGCGAAGCTGACAAATCCACCACCAGTTAAGTCATAAACCTGCTTAATTGAAATGTATTAGCTTTTAATCCTAATTTTTGTTTGTAATCCTGAACGGCTTGAGTTCAGGTTATTTATCATCAGGGATTAACAGGTATTTTTTATACTGCTATAGTTAAAACAAATACAAAATGAGAGCTTAACGGCTTTTGAAGTGAGAGGATGATGAAATTATATGCCAGTTTAATCGCAGCCTGTTTGCTATTGCCTGCCAGTTTGATGGCACAAAGCGAAATTAAAGTGATTGATCAAAATGGAAACCCGGTGAGCGAAGCCGTCATTTCATTGCCGGGGACTGAGGTTTCAGTTTCGGAGCAAACTTTAGTGATGGATCAGGTTAATAAGCAGTTTTTACCCCAGGTGTTGCTGATCCAGCAAGGTCAGTCAGTTCATTTTCCAAACAGCGATAATATACGCCACCACGTTTATAGCTTTTCATCAGCTAAACCATTTGAAATTAAATTATATAGCGGTAGTTCAACTGATCCTGTCCGGTTTGATAAATCGGGTTTAGTGGTACTAGGCTGTAATATACACGACAACATGATTGGCTATATTTATGTGGCCGATAATGAATTAGCGCAAATTTCAAATAATAAAGGCTTGGTCACATTTAATCAGGATTTGTTACCTAAGAATGTACAGGTTTGGCATGCCAAATTGTCAAATTCGTCTAGTAAGCGAAAGTTGTTTGTTTTAGAAAAGAAAAATACAGAGGGCGACTGGCTGCTACAAATCAATTTAATTGCTAAGCCAAAATCAGCTGAAAAAAAAGTAAAATCATTTAGAAATAGGTTTAATTAATTGGCTTTAAAAACTTTGCATTACAGCATTTTTAAATTGGTAGGGGGCTTATTATTTTTAAGCTCAGTATCAATATTATTGGCAGTCTGGATTGCAACAACTAACCATGCGCGAACTCAAGTCACTAAAGGTTTGCAAATTGCTGAAAGTGTGCTTAAACAAGTATTGGCTAGTCGGGAGTTGCAGCTTTATAGCTCAGCCGATGTATTAACCTCAGATTTTGGTTTTAAACAAGCTGTAGCTACACAAGATAAAGCCACTATTCAAAGCGTATTGGATAATCATGGACAGCGAATATCAGCAGATGTAATGGCGTTAATTTCATTGTCCGGTGAGGTGATTTCTTCAGATTTTGAGCAATTGAACCATCAAGTTACCCAAAGGCTTGCTCAGTTATTACAAAATGCGATAACCCAAGGCGGTGCAACTGGCATAGTGCAAATAGCAGATAAACTCTATCAGGTCATTTTATTAACTGTGGATGCACCTAACCCTATTGCAGTTTCTGTTGTTGGTTTTGAGTTAGAGCAATCCTTTGTACAAGAGTTAAAAGAAATTACTAAGCTGGAAATTACGATTCAAGCGCAAATCGCAGACCAAGCCCCTTTATTGTTGAGTTCGCTCAGTGCATCTGAGCAAGTTCATGCTTTAAAGCGAGTCGGGCAAGAGTTTGATGTGCTGCGCTTGCCATTTACTTACAAAAATATGTACACCTCAAAGCGTTTTTTATTATCTGAAAGTGCAGATAATAAAATTTGGGTCACTATTTCTGAAGATTTAAATCCATTGTTTTCAGAGTTTAATTTTTTACAGTTTAAAATTTTTGTTATTGCACTTTTATCGTTAACTTTAGCGCTATTCTTAGGGATGATATTTGCTCGAAATTTAACCTCCCCGCTAACAGCCTTAGCTAAAATCGCCCAGAAAATTTCACAAGGTGATTATTATAGTAAGGTTAAAGCAAAAGCTAATTCCCAAGAAATTAATAATTTATCGTTGGCTTTTAGTGTGATGCAGCAAAATATTAAAGAGCGCGAAGCAGAAATTAAGTATCAAGCGGATCATGACATTTTAACGAATTTGTTTAATCGTTATCAGATTGCTCGGATCGTTAATCAAAAAATTGAAGCCGATGAGTATTTTCAAGTTGTCTTGTTTAATATTTTAGACTTTAGAAGTGTTAACGATACATTTGGCTATCAAAACGGCGATGCTTGTTTGCAAACCTTGGCTCAGCGAATTATGGGATTAGGCGGTTATGCTGCAAGATTAAACGGGGGAGAGTTATTATGGATCCCTGAAACGACGATTACAGAAGAAGAGATATTAAATACCCGGCAATCGTTAGAAACCCCTATTTGTATTGCTGATATTTCTATTAACTTAAAATTGGCGATGGCGTTAGTTTCTTGCCCTGATGATGCTGATACTGAAGAAAAGTTATTTCGGCGTTTAAACATTGCAATTGAAAAAGCTCAACACCAAGCGCTTTTGTATCAAGCGTATCATAATGAATTAGAAGCGCTGTATTTAAAAAAATTAGCGGTTTTAAGTGAATTAAAAAAAGTATTGTCCACGGAGCAAAGTGAGCTTTGCATGTTTTATCAACCTAAACTCAACATTAAATCAGGCAAAGCTGAAAAAGCAGAAGCCTTGATTCGTTGGAATAGTGAAAAGCTGGGGTTTGTTTCTCCCGAGTTATTTATTCCTATTGCAGAGCAAGCGGGCATCATTGGAAAACTAACAGATTGGATTATTCGACGTGTTATTCGTGACATTGCAGACTGGCAACAACAAGGTATTGATCTACAAGTAGCCATTAATTTATCTGTGCATGATGTGTCAGATGATACTTTATTGGCTAAAGTGATTCATTACTTGCAAGAATCTAATGTGAGTCGCGCTAAGTTATCATTTGAGTTAACCGAAAGTGATTTGATGCAAGATCCTACAAAAGCGATAGCGCATTTAAATGCCATTCGTAATGTCGGGTTCGGTTTAGCGATTGATGACTTTGGTACTGGATATTCATCGTTATCTTACCTAAAAGATATGCCAGTTACCGAGCTTAAAATAGATAAAAGCTTTGTTTTGAACTTAGCAACTGAAGTAAATGATCAAAATATAGTTAAAACGGTGATTGCTCTTGCACAAAGGTTTGGGTTAGAAACCGTAGCAGAAGGCGTGGAAGATCAAGCATCGTTGGACTTGTTAACTCTGCTGGGCTGTGATTGGATTCAAGGTTATTACATTAGTCGGCCTGTCGCCCCTGCTGCGTTAATTGAGTGGTTTAATGAGCAGTCATTACCAAGCCAAACCTTAATAAATAAGGAAACATGATGAATAAAGCTAATCAGTACTTGTGGCTACTGACACCATTATTGTTCACCGCACAGCCAGTTTACGCTGGCACAGGCAAACTACTGGCAACAGCGGGATTAACTCAAGTTGAAGGGAGTGGCGGTGGCGGTATTGTTCCTTGGGCTACTATTAGTGGTTATGATGCTAAAGGAGAAACGTCGGTGTCGGCTTTTAATACCCAAGTCTCTGTTGATGATTATAAACTTCACGCATTAGGTCTTAGTGTTGGTATTTACGATCGACTTGAATTTAGCGTGGCTCGGCAAACGTTTGATTTGCCAAGTTCGGTTATTGGTTTAGGGCTCGGCAATGAAATTAATCAGACTGTTTATGGTGTAAAAGCTAAATTATACGGTGATGTGGTTTATTCAAACTGGCCACAAATTAGCGTTGGTCTTCAGCACAAAAATTTATCTGATGGTGCGATAGCAGGCGCCATTGGTGCATCAGATAATAAACAAGGTACTGATTATTATCTTTCAGCAACTAAAGTGCATTTAGGGGCAGCCGCTGGCTATAACCTAGTTTGGAACCTTACTGCACGTGCCACTAAAGCAAACCAAATGGGTTTACTTGGATTTGGTGGTGCTGGAGAAGATAGCCATAAAGTGATGCTTGAAGGCTCGTTGGGGATATTACTGTCGCGTAAAATAGCTGTAGGAATTGAGTATCGCCAAAAACCAAACAATTTAGCAGCATTTAAAGAAGACGATTGGAAAGATATATTTATTAGCTACACGCCAAACAAACATTTTAATTTTACATTGGCTTGGGCTAGCCTTGGCAATATCGCTGTTGCAGATGATCAACAAGGTATTTATTTATCAACAACTGGCTACTTATGGTGAGCGTAATTTTATGATGAAGATGATAAAATATTTAACTTTGACTTTAATTTTATTGCTGACTTCATGTGCAAGCCAGCCAGACCAAACGATTTATCAGCAATTGGGTGGTAAAGAGAAAATAACTGAAATTGTACAAAACTTTATTTATGAAATTGAATTTAATGAAACTATTTTTGAATATTTTAAAGATTCAGACATCCAAAGGTTTCATGATAAATTAATTGAACATATTTGTGTTCATACTGGTGGTCCATGCGAATATACTGGCGATCCTATGGATAAAGTACATACCGGCATGCACATTAGTGAAGCTGATTTTAATTTAACCGTTGATTTATTAATTGATGCGATGACAAAAGCGGATGTTCCTCATCCACTACAAAATAAAGTACTAGCAATATTTGCCCCAATGCGAGGTGAAATGATTTATCGCTAGTCCTTTTTAAGTATTCAATTGTTAGCTCGTCTGCTAACGTTAGGCGAGCTGCAGATTGAGCTAACATTTATGTTGTTAGTATTTATTCCAATTGTAGAGCATAAATAACCTATCGCATTTTTTACCAATAATTTGTAAGATGACGAAATAATAAAAGACTACTTAACTTTAAGAGCACCTTTATGTACGAAGCTTTTTATGGATTAAAAGAAAAGCCGTTTCACCTAACACCTGATCCTCATTTTTTCTTTGCCAGTAAATTACACACTAGAGCCTTATCTTACTTAAAATATGGGATTACCCAAGGTGAAGGTTTTATTGTGATAACAGGCGCGATAGGCACAGGTAAAACAACGATTGCAAATAGCATGTTAGCTGAAATTGATGAGCAAGAGGTTAAAGCGATTCAAATTGTGACGCCTAAATTAAATCCTGATGATTTAATTATCGTCACAGCGGAGAAGCTTGGTTTAAGTACAGAGCATAAAACCAAAGGTCAAATATTACAGCAAATTGAAAAAGAGCTAATTCGTTTAGTTGAAACAGGCCATCGAGCACTATTGATCGTGGATGAAGCGCAAAATTTGCCGGTAGAGTCAGTTGAAGAGTTGCGGATGTTATCTAACTTTCAAACTAACGGAAAACCGCTTCTTCAAAGTTTTTTATTGGGTCAACCAGAGTTAAGAAGCTTATTACAGCTACCTAATATGGAGCAGTTTAGGCAACGTATTGTGGCCTCTTGTGACTTAAAAGCCCTTTCAAGTGCAGAAACTCACGAGTATATTCATTTTAGGGTCAATGCCGCGAGTGAAACTGAATCTCCCGTTAAGCTTATTTCTGATGAAGGGATAGATAAAATTTTTCAATTAAGCCAAGGTATTCCAAGACGAATTAATACGATTTCAGACCGTGTTTTGCTGTATGGCTTTTTAGAAGACAAAAAGTACCTTGAAGCAGACGATGTGCAAGTTGTTATAGACGAAATCAAGCAAGAATCTGTAGAACAAGCTGATGCTCAGGCGAGTGGCGAGAAGCAAGAGACTAAAGTTGAAAAAGATTACGCTAAACAAGAAACGTTATTAGAAGATCTAACACCACCGTCAGCTCAAACGAAAGAAAATCAATCAGGTATACCGTCTGATATTTTAGAAGATGTCACGCATTTGCGTAATATGCTACAAGAGATGCGCTACACTTTAGAAACCTCAATTGAATATAAATTAAAAGTGAGCCGTTATATTGATAATGCAATCAACCGTAAGCTTAAACAATTAAAGCAGGTTTCAAATGCGGACGGTGAAGAAAGTAAAGCCGAAGCCAAACAAGATGTAGGCGAATAAAAAAGGTGTCGTAATGAAAAATATTATTTCAGATATGGATGGCGTTTTATACCGAGGTAAAGAATTAATTCCTGGTGCAAAAGAATTTGTTCAGCGACTTATTCAATCCAATACTAATTTTTTGTTTTTAACTAACAACTCAGAACAAACCCCGATTGACTTAGTTCGAAAACTTGAAGGTTTAGGCGTTGAAGGTTTAGAAGAAAAACATTTTATAACCTCAGCAATGGCAACAGCGCAATTTTTACATGCTCAAAAACCGGGCGCTAAAGTATTTGTTGTTGGCGGCGGAGGTATGGTTAGCGAATTATATAAGCTAGGGTTTTCAATTACCGATTCAGATCCAGACTATGTAGTAGTAGGCAAAACCACTTCATTTAATTATAGTATGATGAAAACAGCAGTGCGTTTAATTTTAAATGGTGCTCAGTTTATTGGGACAAACCCTGACATTGTTGATCCAGGCGAAAAAGGCTTTGAGCCTGCCAGCGGTGCAATTTTAGCTTCAATCGAAGTGGCAACGGGTAAAAAGCCTTATGTCGTTGGTAAGCCAAACCCGTTAATGATGCTGATCGCGAAAAATCAATTAGGTGTGCATTCTAAAGATACCGTGATGATAGGCGATCGTATGGATACTGACATTATTGGAGGCATGGAATCTGGCATGGATACAATTTTAGTGATGTCTGGGGTGAGCAACGCCAACACGATTTCACAATTTCCTTATCGTCCGACTCATGTATTTGAAAACGTGGGAGAGATTGATTTAGAAAAACTATAAGTAATACGTTTATCTGTGATTAATGATAAAAACTGCTAAAATTATTTTTAATATTGTTACATATGTAGATGTGAGCTGATGAAACAAGCCTTTAAAAAATATACGTTGGCGGGCACTGCCTTATACACTTTAGGTTTATTTATTGTGTTATTCGCTTATAAATCAGGCGTGTTTGAATTAAATATCATGCATTATTATTTATATGCGGGTGTATTGCTTGGTTTGATTGCTTACATGTTATCAAATAAATTTAGCGAGCAATTTCCAATTGAAAAGCTAGTAGCACGCGATGGCAATGTTTTAGTTGCGCAAAGTGCTTCTGGCTTTATTAATTATTCATCTACAGCGGTGCCAATTAGCCAAATTCGTGCGATCACCTTAGCTCATGGTTATATGCACATTGAACTAAAAAATGCAGAGCAGGGCGCTAAGCCCCTAGAGTTTTTTTCTGAAATTAGCAAAACAGAACAGCAAACCCACCTTTTTAAATTATTAAACGCAAGTGAGCTTAATAAAATTCAATTAAGTTTGTTAGCAGAGTAATCAAAATTTTATATCCTTAAATCAGTTAGGTATAATTGTCGCCTAAAGCTTTGTTGTATTTAACGAGCTTGCAAAATAAGTGGATAAAACATGGCAATTAACTGGTACCCGGGTCACATGCATAAGGCCCAGCGCGAAATAAGAAAAATATTAGGTGAAGTTGATCTTTTTATTGAAGTATTAGATGCCAGAATACCTTACAGCAGCGAAAACCCCATGATAGCTCAAATACGAGGTGATAAGCCTTGTATTAAAATTTTAAATAAATGCGATTTAGCCGATCCCGCAACAACTGAACTCTGGTTAGATTATTTTAGACAAAGCAAAAATACGGATGCTATCGCAGTTAGCGCTAAAACCCCAGCAAGTTTACGTAACATTATTGAGCTATGTAAAACCATGGCGCCTAATCGTAATCAACCTGGTAAACCAGTTAGGGCGCTTATTGCTGGCATTCCTAATGTTGGCAAATCAACCACGATCAATATTTTAGCAAATCGAATCATTGCAAAAACGGGTAATGAACCAGCAGTGACTAAAAGCCAGCAAAGAATCAATATAGGCGATGGTGTCATCTTATACGATACCCCTGGGATGTTATGGCCTAAAGTAGAAAATGAGAACTCAGGCTATCGCTTAGCCATTACAGGCGCAATTAAAGAAACGGCTTTTGATTTAGATGATATTGCAACTTATGCTGCAGAGTATTTAACTGAAGCTTATCCTCAAGCGCTTAAAGAAAGATATAAACTAGATGAGTTTGCGGATAATGGTTATGACACCTTAGAACTGATTGGTAGAAAGCGAGGTTGTTTACGAGCGGGTGGCAGAGTCGAGATGAATAAAGCGGCAAAAATACTACTTACAGAACTCAGAGACATGCAAATTGCACCAATAACCATGGAAACACCAACCATGTGTATAGCAGAACAAAAAGAAGTAGACGCCCGTTTAGCTGAAAAAGCAGAAAAGGATTCAGAGCGTAAAAAGAAGTTTAAGAAAAAACGTCGCTAGGTGGTTAATAAATAGACTTAAAGCACTAATTTAGGTGCTTTATTCATCAATTCATAAAATATTTGTTTTTTAATGAAAAAAAATTAAGAAACGGGTTGACTTAGACCCTCAAAATCCGTTTAATACACGCCCGCAGCAGAGATGAACTGCAGCAAAGATAGATGCGCCCAGATAGCTCAGTCGGTAGAGCAGGGGATTGAAAATCCCCGTGTCGGTGGTTCGATTCCGCCTCTGGGCACCATTTTTTGGTTTTGAAAATCCTACGTTTGTTGGATTAGGTCAATTCCACTTATGTGCTCTATTTTTAGATTTAATATCTAAATGTAAAAAATCATCAAAGTACCTTGCACAATTTATATGTGCCGACTTAGCTCAGTTGGTAGAGCAACTGACTTGTAATCAGTAGGTCGCCAGTTCGATTCCGGCAGTCGGCACCATTTTAAATTGAGTTTGAGTCACTTATTCCAGAGAAACAAAACTGGAACCTGTATGCCCAGATAGCTCAGTCGGTAGAGCAGGGGATTGAAAATCCCCGTGTCGGTGGTTCGATTCCGCCTCTGGGCACCATTTTTGGTTTTGAAAATCCCATGTTTGTTGGATTAGGTCAATTCCGCTTATGGGCACCATTTTTGGTTTTGAAAATCCCATGTTTGTTGGATTAGGTCAATTCCGCTTATGGGCACCATTTTTGGTTTTGAAAATCCCTCGTTTGTTGGATTAGGTCAATTCCGTTTATGGGCACCATTTTTGGTTTTGAAAATCCCTCGTTTGTTGGATTAGGTCAATTCTGCTTATGGACACCATTTTTGGTTTTGAAAATCCCATGTTTGTTGGATTAGGTCAATTCTGCTTATGGACACCATTTTTGGTTTTGAAAATCTATTTTTATTAGATTTAATAAATGCCATTAATGAATACCGTTTATCCCTCCAATAAATGGTTTAACTTTTCCTTTGATTGATATTAACATCAAACGAAATGCTAATTTTTTAGCAAAATTTCATTGTTTTAGTGTGCCGACTTAGCTCAGTTGGTAGAGCAACTGACTTGTAATCAGTAGGTCGCCAGTTCGATTCCGGCAGTCGGCACCATTTAAACAATAAGCTTACAATAAAAAGTGCATCTGTAATCAGTATCTCATTTTAGGTAAGCAGTTCGGCTCACACAGTCGGCACCATTTAAACAATAAGCTTACAATAAAAAGTGCATCTGTAATCAGTATCTCATTTTAGGTAAGCAGTTCGGTTATTTATAGCCGGAAATGAAAATAAAACTGAATCCACATCAGTTTAATGTAATTAGTGTCGCCCGGGTGGTGGAATTGGTAGACACAAGGGATTTAAAATCCCTCGCTCATAGAGCGTGCCGGTTCAAGTCCGGCTCCGGGCACCATTTCTTAGTTGTTTTATTGATTATCCCCTCTTAAATTTTTCGTTACGATTTAAATCTAAGTTTTCTTTTATTTCCAATCATTTACCTTTTAAAACTGAATTAATTTTCGGTTTGATGGTTTTTTATCGCTTCCTTCAGATTGCATTCAACTATTTATTAATTATACTGTGTTTATATACAGGTGTGATTATGAATAATATTATTGAACTGCTTCAGCGCCAACAGCTGATTTTTAATGCGAGTACTCAACGCCAAACTCAAAATGTAACAGAAACAGGTTACGGGGAGCTTGATCACGCTTTGAATGGTGGCTTAACTCAAATTGGTGTCATTGAATTATTAAGCCAAACAGCAATTGGTGAATTAAGGCTATTGATGCCTTCGTTATATTCAGACTCAACGAGACTCTTAGTTTTAGTTTCACCGCCAGCTCATGTAAATGCACAAATGTTTTCAGCGCAGGGGATAAAGTTAAAGAATATTTTGGTTATCCAACCTGATAATTTTAAAGATTCGCTTTGGGCTGTAGAACAATGTTTATCCAGCGGCAGTTGCCATAGCGTTTTGTTTTGGCCAGAAAATGAATTAGCAATACATCAAATTAAACGCTTTCAACTTGCCTGCGAAAAAGGCCAATGTCGCCATATATTATTTAGAGCAGAAAGACTTGAGCGTATTTCACTACCGTTGGAGCTCAGTTTATCTTTATACGCGCAATCATCAGGCTTATTAGCTAAAGTTAATAAGCGAAAATGTGGCTGGCCGAGTAAAGCGTTTAATATTGATATGTCGTCTCGGTGGCCTGAATTAATACAGCCAAGTCGGCCAAAAAATATTTTAACTTTTCCTGCCGCTACATCGGCTTAAGCAGAGGAATGTGATGCGTCTTTGGTTATATTTACACTTTCCGGCTTTACAGTTGAATACCTTATTGACTGAGTTAAAAGAACAGCCTATTGCGATTGTTCAAGGACAAAAAAATCAATTAGTGCAATTAAATCAAGCTGCTCAAAATGCAGGGCTTAAAAAAGGCATGGGCTTAGGTTCCGCAGCGGCTTTGTGTCGTGAATTAAAAGTTTATCCATATGATGATGAAAAACAAAAAAAAGAGCTGATTCAAATTGCTCAATGGCTTTATTGGGTCACCGCTGATATTAGTTTAAGCCCACCAAATGGTTTATTACTTAAAGTCAGCGCTATGCTTGAGTTATATAAAAGTCCTGAACATTACTGGCAAGTTATCCATAAGCATTTAAATAAAATAATTAAGAATTATCAGTATGCTACGGCTGATTCTCCATATGGCGCAAAATTATTAGCTCAGCATAACTTCAATAAAATATTAACTGACAAATTTAAAATTACCCAGCAGCTTAACCAATACTTTTTGAAGCAAACTGAGTTATCTAGCAAAACCATAGAAAGCTTAAACCGAGTAGGGATTTTACGAGTTAGAGATTTATTAAATATGCCTTTGGCTGAGCTAGCTAAACGATTTGATGCGGAATTATTAACTTATATCGGTCGTTTAACGGGGCAATTAACCACGCCGGTTGATTTTTATCATCCGCCTGAAACTTTTCAATATCATCTCTCGTTATTATTTGAGTTAAGCCATTTATCTTATTTGTTTAAACCCTTGTTGAAAATTTATCAGCTATTAGAGCAATTTTTAAAAATAAGAGGCAAGCAAACTCATCAAATTGAGATAGAACTGATACTTCGAGATGCAGATAATATGCAAATTCACGTGGGTTCAGCTCAGGGTGAATATAAGGCCGATAAGTGGTTAGAGCTGAGCCAGCTTACCTTTGAATCTCTCAAGTTAGCGTCGCCTGTGATTGAAATTAGTGTCAAAGCTGATCAGTTATCAGATTTGATAGCAACAGAGCATGATATGTTCGCAGCACATCAACCCGAATGTACCGCAGAGGAATTAGTGGAGCGCTTGCAAGCCAAGCTGGGCAAAACACAAGTGAGGGGTGTTAAACTGATTAATGATCATCGTCCAGAAAAAGCCAGTCAATGGTGTTTTCCATTGACTCAAACCGATAATGACATTACTCAACTGCCTAAAATTAGGCCAAGTTTTATTTTACCTGTGCCTCAGGTTTTAACTGAACAGGTCACCGTTTTACATGGCCCTGAACGGATTAATGCTGGCTGGTGGGATAATCAAGCGATTTGCCGAGATTATTACATAGCTCGCAGTGTTCAAGGCCGTTGGCTGTGGATTTTTAAAACACGCCAGCAAAAATGGTTTGTTCATGGTTTATTTTGTTAATAGGTCATCAAATGCACTATGCCGAGCTATTTTGCCAAAGTAACTTTTCATTTTTAACCGGCGCATCTCATCCGCAAGAGCTGGTTTTGCAAGCTTCTTTTTTAAATTATAGCGCCTTAGCGATTACAGATGAATGTTCTGTTGCCGGAATTGTCAAAGCGCATACAGCAATCAAGCAACACAAATTAGGCATTAAATTAATTATCGGCAGCTTGTTTAAATTAACCCCAAGTTTTGAATTTATTTTATTGTGCCCAAACCGGCAAGCTTATGCTGAATTATGCCGTATTATTAGTAATGCTCGCAGACGAAGTGAAAAAGGTGAATACCAGCTAGAGCAATGGGATTTAATGTCAGTAAAGCACTGCCTGTGCATTTGGCTGCCTGATAAAAAACCAGAGCAACAAGCAGAAAATGAAAACCGAGCACGTTGGCTACTACAATATCATTCATCACGACTTTGGATTGGCTGTCAACGACATTTAGTTCACGATGAAAAATATAGCCTTCAATACAGTTCCGCTTTAGCGGAGCGCTGGAATATCCCTGTAGTGGCGTGTGGTGGCGTATTAATGCATACCGCAAACCGCCTGCCTTTACAGCACACATTAACGTCAATTAAGCGACTTGTTCCGGTTGAACAGTTAGGGCATCAATTGCTGTCTAACTCAGAGCGTTGCTTACGTTCACTCAATAAGCTGGAAAAGTTATACCCATCAGATTGGCTTGCTGAATCAGTAAAAATAGCCGAACTTTGCCAGTTTAATTTATCTGAACTGAGCTATGAATACCCTACTGAATTAGTACCTTCTGGGTATTCACCAATGGCGTATTTAAAAAGCTTGGTTGAACAAGGCTGTAAAAGGCGTTTTCCGATGGGGGTGAGCGAATCAATTCAAGAGACAATTAATAAAGAGTTAGAGCTGATAGCAACACTTAACTATCCTTATTATTTTTTAACCATTCATGATGTTGTTAAATTTGCTCAGCAAAAAGGCATTTTATATCAAGGACGAGGCTCGGCCGCCAACTCAATAGTTTGTTATTGCCTTGAAATTACGTCGGTCGATCCTCGTCAGATATCGGTTTTATTTGAACGTTTTATTAGTAAAGAACGTAATGAACCGCCGGATATTGATGTTGATTTTGAACACGAAAGGCGCGAAGAAGTGATCCAATATATTTATCAAAAATATGGACGAAAACGGACAGCTATCGCCGCGACTGTTATTACTTTTAGACTTAAAAGTGCAATTAGAGAGGTGGGAAAAGCTTTATCGATTGAAACGGCACAACTTGAGTTTTTTATTAAAAATATTAACCGGCGAACTAAACAAGTTAGCTGGCAAAGCCAAATAATTGAACTTGGTTTACAGCCAGATTCAAACAAAGGACGCCAGTTTATTGAATTGGTTGAGGCTATTTTGGGTTTTCCGCGTCATTTATCTCAACATGTAGGGGGCTTTGTTATATCTGCCGGACCCTTGTATGAATTAGTCCCTGTTGAAAATGCTTCAATGGCAGAACGTACTGTTATTCAGTGGGATAAAGACGATTTAGAATCTTTGGGTTTATTAAAAGTTGATATATTGGCTCTGGGCATGCTCACTGCAATTCAAAAATCTTTTACTTTGATTAAAGCGCATTACGGCCAGCAGTTAAGCATTGCGGACATAACTCGAATGCAAGATGATAAACAGGTTTATCAAATGATTCAAAAAGCGGACACTGTGGGCGTGTTTCAAATTGAATCGCGCGCGCAAATGAGCATGTTACCTAGGCTTAAACCTAAAACTTATTATGACTTGGTGATTCAAATCGCTATCGTGCGTCCTGGCCCTATTCAGGGTGATATGGTGCACCCGTTTTTAAAGCGCCGAGATGGACATGAAAAAATAGAATATCCATCACCAGACGTTAAAGCTGTATTAGAACGCACCTTAGGTGTACCAATTTTTCAGGAGCAGGTTATTAAACTGGCTATGGTCGCAGCAGGTTTTAGTGGTGGCGAAGCAGACCATTTAAGACGAGCTATGGCCAGTTGGAAAAAAACTGGTGAGCTTTTGCAATTTAAACACAAATTGATTGATGGCATGCTTGCTCGTGGTTACCAACAAGCTTTTGCTGAACGAATATTTGAGCAAATCTGTGGTTTTGGCGAATATGGTTTTCCTGAAAGCCATTCGGCTTCATTTGCCGTTTTAGCTTATGTTTCGGCTTGGCTTAAGTATTATTATCCTGCCATATTTTATACCGCGTTATTAAATAGCTTGCCTATGGGGTTTTATAGCGCATCACAATTGGTGCAAGATGCTAAACGCCATCAAATTAATATTTTGCCAGTGTGTCTGAATGCTTCACAGGCAGAGCATAGTCTGGAATCTGAGCATAACAAGCTGGCAATTCGTTTAGGACTAAATAAAATAAAAGGGCTGTCAGCGACAGCGATTAAAACCTTGTTATCAAACCGACCAGCATCTGGTTACCAAACTTTGGCTCATCTTAAACAGCTTGAAATCAACCATAAAGATCTCCAACAACTTGCGAGCGCTAATGCTTTAAATTGTTTATCTGGTAATCGTTATCAAAGCCGGTGGGCGCTTATGAATCAGGATGATAACTTGCCTTTATTCGCCCAGGTCAACGAGCGTAACCATTTTGCTATTACGCCTTCTGAATTGGATGACTTAACAGAAGATTATGCCGCTACAGGTTTAACATTAGCAAAACACCCAATTCAATTATTAGATGAAGCAGGCTTGCTTAAACCTTTTACTCGTATGCAAGCACTTACTAATAAACCACATCAATCTTTAGTGACTGTGGTTGGCGTAGTAACAGGTAAGCAAGCACCAGGCACAGCGGGTGGGGTTACTTTTATTACCTTAGAGGATGACACAGGCAATATTAACTTGGTAGTGTGGGCTGGTACCGCCAATGCTCAAAAGAAAATTTTTATGAGCGCAAAAATTTTAATGGTGAAGGGGATTGTTGAGAAAGAAGGTGAAGTACTACATGTGATCGCGGGTAAATTAATTGATATGACGGATACTTTGTCTAAGTTACAAACTGAATCTAGGGAATTTCGTTAATGTTAATATAGAGCGTTTCATTAATATTAAGCCGACATCTTAAGAGATAGTAAAGTGACGACATTCAAAAACCTAATAAGCAAACATGACAGCTCCGGTTAAAGCTGTCATGTTCGCCAAGTTGATTAACTCATATGATAAATGCTGAGTGCAATCGCTAAAAACCACATAAATAAATTAACTTGTTTCCATTGGCCTGTAAGTACTTTAATCGCGACATAAGAAATAATACCAAGCGTAATACCGTGTGCGATCGAAAAAGTAAATGGCATTGCAATGACGGTTAAAAACGCAGGCACAGACTCATCAATTTTAAGCCAGTCTACATCTTTGGCACCAAGCATCATTAACGCACCCACAACAATTAAAGCCGGAGCTGTGGCTAGTGCAGGTACTGCAATAAAAATAGGCGTTAAAAATAGAGAGACTAAAAATAATAGGCCAACCACTATTGCTGTCATGCCGCTACGCCCGCCAGATTGAATCCCTGATGCTGACTCAACATAGGTAGTTACAGTGCTGGTGCCTAACAATGAACCAGCTGTTGTACCAACAGCATCGGCCATAAAAGCTTTTTCAGCGCCCGGTAATTCACCTTTTTTATCGAGTAAGCCAGCCGCTCGGCCAGTGCCAATTAAAGTACCTGCGGTATCAAATATATCTACAAATAAAAACGCGATTACTACCGTTAAAAACGCCCCAGTAAATACTTGGCTAAAATCAACGGCTAATAAAGTTTCTTTTGGGAAGCTAGGGATTGTTAAAAATTTATCTGGCGCGTCTGCTAAGCCCGTTACCCACGCAATAAGCGTTAATGCAATAATGCTGATAAGCAGTGCTGCCTTATAACCTTTGTGCATTAAAGCGGCGGTTAAAATAATGCCAAACAATGACAACAAAACAGCAGGATTATGCAAATCACCCATGGTGACAAACGTGGCTGCATGATCAACGGTTAAACCTGCGTTTTTAAAGCCAATAATAGATAAAAATAAACCTATGCCCACCATAGTCGCTATTTTTAATGTACTGGGAATTGCATTGATCATTTTTGAACGGAAACTAGTGGCGGCCAGCGCAATAAAAATTAAACCTTCAACAAAAACAGCAGCAAGTGCAACTTGCCAACTCACTCCCATACCTTGCACAACACCAAAAGTAAAATAAGCGTTTAATCCCATACCTGGGGCAAGTGCAAATGGAAATTTAGCATAAGCCCCCATTATCAAGCAGGCCACACCAGCAGCCATTGCAGTGGCAACCGCTACATCTTGTGCAGGCATACCACTAATACTAAGGAGTTGAGGGTTAATGAACAAAATATACGCCATGGTTAAAAATGTAGTAACCCCAGCTCTAATCTCAGTTGAAAGATTGGTATTTAGTTTTTCAAAATTAAAATAGTGAGCGATTTGCTCCATAACTTAACCTTTATAAATTAATATAGGGCGTGCCCTAGTTTGATCTTAAATGTTTCAGATATATTAAAGCGTTAATATAGACTATAATTGTGCCATTTAAACAACCCAAATGGTCTACTTATTTTATGCCAAAGAAATATTATATTGGTGCAGACGAATTATTGCACGACTCATTTAAGCTTGGTTTAGAAGTTTTTAAAAGCGACTTTAAACCTGACTACATTGTTGCAGTATGGCGAGGCGGTACCCCAGTAGGTATCGCTTTACAAGAAATCTTGCATGTTTGTGGTGTTACTGCCGATCATATTGCAATTAGAACCTCGTCATATGAAGGCATAGAGCAACGTGGACGCGAAGTGAGAGTACACGGATTAGACTATTTAGTAAAAACAATTAATGCCGAAGACTCGCTATTAATTGTCGATGATGTGTTTGATACAGGGCTAAGTGTGAAAGCCATTTTAGATGAATTAAAGCGAAAATGCCGCCGAAATACGCCTGAAGACATTCGTATTGCAACGCCTTGGTTTAAGCCAGAAAATAATAAAACGGCATTAACGCCTCATTATTTTTTGCATAAATCAGATCAGTGGTTAGTGTTTCCACATGAATTTGACGGTTTAACGCATGATGAAATCGTTGAAAATAAACCTGCCATTAAAAAGCTATTTGATGAGTACGGTATTTAACATTCAATCACAGTAAAGCAACTCTTGAACGGGTTGCTTTATGTTTTTTGGTGATTCGCTATTTTTACACTTCTCTATTTTGTTTTTAACCAATATCAGTTATTTATTCTTCTATTTTAGTCTTGTGATACTTTTATGAGAATTTAAGTATTTTGCTAGGACATCTTTGTTCCAAACTAAGCTCACTGAATATTTTTGTGAACCCATAAAGGAACCAAGACAATGAAATTGACTAATACATTTAAAAAATCTTTTATCGCACTTTCAACTACCTCTATTTTAATGACAGGCGCTGCTGTATCGGCAGAACTAGACATCAAATTTGTTAATACCACTCAGGGAATGGCACTGACCCCTATTTTGGTAGCTGCTCATGATGCTAATACTGCGTTGTTTCGAGTTGGGGAAACGGCTTCTGCAGCACTAGAAACTATGGCTGAAGGTGGCGATATTAGCCCATTAAAAACAGAGTTAGAGGCTGTGGGGGCTGTTAGTTTAGATTTAACTTCAGCTCCAACGCTAGCAGGCACAACTCATATGGGGAGTTTGGATACAGGTACAAATATGTATTTGTCTTTAACTGCTATGTTATTGCCAACTAATGATGGCTTTGTGGGTTTAGATAGTTGGAAAATTCCTTCACAAGCTGGCACTTATACGTTGATGCTAAATGCTTATGATGCAGGAACAGAAGTGAATAACGAATTAATTGTTCCAGGTGCTGCTGATGAGCTTGGTATACCTGGAAACCCAACTGGTATGGGCGGCGTTAACGGCAGTGGTGCAAGTTCAAGTGAAGGTAATGCTAATATTCATATCCATCCGGGTAATCTAGGCGATACTAATGCAGAAGGTGGTTTTTCTGATGTAGATAGCCGTGTTCATCGTTGGTTGAACCCTGTTGCCAAATTAGTTATTACGGTTAAATAAGAGGGCACTAAGATGAATATTATCAATCATAAATTAGCTCGAAATCCGTTAAAACTGTTGGGCGCAGCAATACTTGTCACTGGCGTTTCTGCCTGTGACATTGATTTAGATGGTGATCATTCACCGGATAAACCGCAGCAGAAAATGTTTGAAGTCACTTTAACTAATTTAACTCAAAGCCAGCCATTTTCACCGCCTGCTTTAGTTTTACATTCACAAAATGAAATGCTTTGGCATTTAGGTGAACCTGCTTCTGTTGAGCTTGAAATGCTAGCCGAAGGAGGCAATGCCCAGCCATTAGCTGATTTAGCCGTTATTAACAAAAGCCATGTTAAAGATACGCCCGTTGGCCCTGCTGGTTCAGTCAGCTGGACATTTGAACTTGAATATCACTCTGATAATACTTTGAGTTTGGCCACTATGTTAGTAAATACGAATGATGCTTTTACTGGACTAACTGGGGTTAACATTGCTGCATTTGAGATAGGAGAAACGCACGAAAAGTGGGTACCTGCTTACGATTCAGGTACTGAATATAATGATGAATCTGCTATTCCTGGGCCAGCGGCGGTGACAGCCTCCGGTTTTGACGCTTCGCGTAATACAGATGTAAATCGGGTTTATATGCACTCCGGCGTGTTAACTATGCATGAGCTTAGTAGCTCTGTACTTTCACCTGAACATAAATTTGATAATCCGGTGGCTAAAATAATCATAAAACGTATGCAATAAAAAGTACTTACGCCCGCTCTTATATAGATAAACCCTTTGGCAAAGCCATTTTACAACGGATAAGGGCGGGTGGCATGAGTGCAAAAATATTACTGGTGGAAGATAATCAAGATATCTCGAATATTATTTCGATTAATCTATCAATATTAGATCATAAAATTGATGCGTTTGATGATGGTTCTCAAGCTTACAAGCGATTAAACCAAGGTTATGATCTAGCCATTTTAGATATTATGTTACCGGGAACCGACGGTTTAAAACTTTGCAAAAGATTAAGGCAGTTGCAGCCAGAAATTCCGATTATTATGTTAACGGCCAAAAGTAGTGAATTAGATATAGTAACTGGTTTAGAAAACGGTGCGGACGATTATTTAACTAAACCTTTTTCAGTATTAGAGCTACAAGCCCGAGTTAAAGCGCATTTACGGCGCGCTCACGCTAATACTCAGCAGCATAACCAAGTTAAAACCGTATTAACTTTTAACGAATTATCAATTGACCCTAATTTATTTCAAGCGACTGTATCTGGGCAATTAATTGACACAACTGCAAAAGAGTTTGAGTTACTCTATTTTTTGGCAAGCCAAGTTAAGCGTGTATTTACCCGAGAGCAACTGTTAGCAGACATTTGGGGTGTGCAACACCAAGGCTGTGCGCATACCGTTAATTCCACTATGAATCGTTTAAGAGCTAAATTAGAGCCAGATCCAGCTAATCCCATATGGCTAAAAACCGTTTGGGGTATTGGCTACAAATTTAGCGGGTAAAACCTAATTAAGAGCAAGTTAACTTGCTATATAGGAAAATGCTATGTTTCGTTCACTATCTAACCAATTAACGTTTATTGTTGGTAGTTTATTTTTAATATCAGCGATTGCGTTAACTCAGTGGTATTTTTATAGCAGTGAACGTTTTGCTCATGAAGTTGAACAAAAGTTGCATCGCCAATTAGCAGAGCACATAGTGCATGATGATATTAATTTGAACCAAGGCATAATCGACTCTACTCATTTAGAGCATGCCTTTCACACTAAAATGCTATTAGGCTCTGGATGGGAGTTTTATGCGCTTGATCCTCATGGTCAGGTATTAGCTTATTCTGCGCCCGCGGGAGTCGTTAAATTGAGCTCAGTTGATCTAGCTCCGATTAAACAGCTTATATCTGGTAATAATTTGCCCGTGTATGGCGATGATCCACGAAACCCTCAGCTTCAAAAAATATTTTCAGCGGCTGAAATACATAATCAACAAGGGGAAGTGACAGGGTATTTATATGTCATTATTGGCGGTCAAAAATTAGATACTTTGGTCGCTAAATTAGAGTCCAGCCAAGTACTTAAAGATAACTTATTACTGCTAGCATTTACGCTGGTTTTTGCCTTATTAGTGATGGGGTTTATTGTTAAAACAATTACTAAACCTATCGTTAAACTAAATAAACGAACGCAAGCTTATGTTAATCAGGATTTTGAAAATTTAAAAACAGATCAACAGCCATTATGTGCAGCTAAAGAAATACAAGATTTGGAGCAAAGTTTTATCTTAGCAGCGCAACATATTAAATCTCAGCTTTCAAAAATTAAAACCACAGATGAATTAAGACGTGAGCTTTTATCGCACATATCACACGATTTTAATACACCATTAGCTGGCTTAAGTGGCTATTTAGAAACCTGGCTAATTAGCCCTGACGCTCAACGAAGCGATGAACTTATTAAAATGGCACTCAAAAATGCAAACCAAATGAATCATCTGGTTGAGCAATTGTTTGAGTTATCCCGTTTGAAAAACGGAGACATTCAATTTACGCCTGAACCCGTTAATGTTGTTGAATTAACTTATGATGTTATCCAACGTTTAAAGCTACAAGCAGAGCAACAAGGAGTTAGTTTACAAGTTGAAAGTGAGCATTCTGGGCTGACTGTTTATGCTGATATTGGCAAGTTAGAGCGAATTTTAGTGAACTTAATTGATAATGCTATTCGACACACAGAGCAAGCTGGGCAAGTTAAAATTAAAATTCAGGATAAACAAGATAAAGTGGGTTTGAGCGTTGAAGACACCGGAAAAGGGATTCCAGAAGCAGAGTTAAAGCGAATCTTTGAGCCTAAATTTCAAGCCAGCAATAGCGAAAAAACAGTTCAAAACCATGGTTTAGGGCTAGCTATTGTTCAGCATTTATTAAAAATGCATCACAGTGAAATAAAAGTCAGTAGCCAAACTAATATAGGCAGTCAGTTTAGATTTGAGCTGCCAGTCGGAATGAGGTGACCATTCAATGACTTACCCTAAATCGCCATAATAACTTTGTAATAAGGCGATTGCCGATAAGCCTGCTGTTTCCGTTCGCAAAACGCGAGGGCCCATTAATACATCAATAAAGTGGTGCTCTCGCGCTTGATTGATTTCATCATCACTTAATCCACCTTCAGGGCCAATTAATAATTGAACTTGTGATGAGGGCAGGGTGAGGCCAGAAATACCATGTTTAGCATAAGGGTGTAAATTAACACGAACGCCATCAAAGCTTTGATTAAGCCAACTAGACAGTTGAATAACAGGGTTCACTTTAGGAACAAAAGCCCGGCCAGATTGTTCACAAGCTGAAATCGCTATTTTTTGCCATTGCTCTACTTTTTTAGCCATTCGTTCAGCATTGAGTTTAACACCACAGCGCTCACTAATAAGAGGGGTGATTTCAGTGACACCTAATTCGACTGATTTTTGAATAGTAAAATCCATCCGGTCACCTCGTGAAATAACTTGTCCAAGGTGAAGTTTAAGCGATGATTCGCTTTCATTGGGTGTCTTATCGTGCAAGGTCACACTAACTTGTTTTTTGCTTATTTGAGATATTTCAGCCGAATAATCATAACCATCACCATTAAAAATACTGACTTTTTGGCCTATTTGAGCTCGTAATACTCTGGCTAAATGGTTACTGGCATCTGCTGATAAGTTGATGTCAGTTTGAGGTGTTAAAGTATCTGGATGGTAAATTCTGCTAATTCTCATAATGTTGTTGCTGCTTTATTTTGGTGGATCAATTTGATTGTTTATTGAGTTATTAACTCTAAACCAGCCGGCTATGCTAAAGCGAGTTTTATCTGCGGGTAGCACTTCATGGGGAAATTCTTCACTTAAAAATATGACCATTCGACCTAGCTCTGGACTCACTCGTTTAATTTCTTGCATTTGGTTAATTGGATCGTAGATCACTAACTCTCCACCAAATTCACTTTGCCAGTTTGGGTTTAGATAATAAACGGTCGATAAAACTCTGTTGGTATTACCTTTAAATGAATCTAAGTGTTTTTTGTAAAAATCACCGGGTTGATATTGTGCAAAATGGCTTTCATAGCTAAATAACCCTAACAACAATTGACGATTAAGCATAATACGCAGGTTTTCCATGTGGCTTAACCATGCTTTTTCAACTGTACTTTGGCTTGCCTCAATCCATTTTACTTGATCGCGACGAACAAAGTTATTAACCGTTTGCTGTTGCTCTCGTCCAACCCCTGCGGTTTGCAGATCGGTGCGTGGTAGCTCGATTACATGTTTAACTAACGCGGTTTCAAGCTCAATTGGTAGTGCATGCTCAATGATAGCGTAGCCTTGAGTGCGCAAGTCATCAGCGAGTGCTAGGTAGTTGGTTTGTTCAAAAAAGCTATTTGCAGTGAGTTGCATTCAGGTGTCATTTACAAAGGTATTAGTGAGCGCATTGTATGCGTAAGTTGGGCGATACACCACAAAAAATAATGCTCAATTTATTAATAATTGAGCATTAAATACTTGATAAAAGCTTAGGGTTTGTTGATGTTTAGTTAGAACCCTTTGGGCAGCGTTTGTTTGGCATTTCTACTGTGTTGTCCCACACGGATGTGGGGTAAAGTGGCTTTGCAGGAGCGTAAAGTCTTTATAACTCATTTATGTAGCCCACTACACGTCAATCGCTATGCCTTGTATAAACACTAAACACACTGCTGAAAAATTGTACCCAAAAGATAAATATACCTAGGCTAATGCTTGAAACGCTTTGCCAGCAGCTTCAATAGTGGCATCTATATCGGCTTGTGTATGCGCGGTAGATGTAAACCCTGCTTCAAAAGCAGATGGAGCTAAATATACACCTTGCTCTAACATTAGATGATAGAATTTTCTGAATTTTTCAGCATCGCATTGGGTTGCTTGTTGAAAATTTTCTACTTTACTCGCGTCAGTGAAAAAGAAACCAAACATACCGCCGATTTGGTTTGTCGTTAAACTCACGCCGGCTTTTTTAGCTTGAGTAGTAAAACCTTCACAAAGCTGTTTAGCTTGTGTGGTAATGGTTTGGTAAATTTCATCTGCGTTATTTTTTAACAACGTTAATGCGGCAATACCCGCTGCCATTGCGATAGGATTTCCAGACAAGGTACCCGCTTGATAAACTGGACCGGTTGGCGCTATATGGCTCATTATTTCAGCTTTACCACCGAATGCTCCAACAGGCATACCGCCGCCAATTACTTTACCTAAAGTGGTTAAATCAGGTGTAATATCATAATAAGCTTGCACACCGCCTAAAGCGACTCTAAAACCTGTCATCACTTCGTCAAAAATAAGAACCGCGCCGTTTTGGTCACAAATATCTCGCAAGCCTTGTAAAAAACCTTCACTAGGTGGAATACAATTCATATTTCCGGCAACTGGTTCAACAATAATACAGGCTATATCATCACCGAATTCCGTAAACATCTGTTTGACTGAGTCTAAATTATTAAATTCGGCGGTTAGTGTATGTTTAGCAAAATCTTCTGGGATACCTGGCGAGTTAGGTACACCTAACGTGAGTGCACCTGACCCCGCTTTTACTAATAAGCTATCAGCGTGCCCGTGATAGCAACCTTCAAATTTTAATAATTTGTCACGTCCGGTAAAACCTCGGGCTAATCTAATTGCGGTCATGGTGGCTTCTGTTCCTGAGTTCACCATGCGCACACTTTCCATACTCGGCACTATCGACTTTACAAGCTCTGCCATTTGAGTTTCGGCTGCAGTGGGCGCGCCATAGCTTAAACCTTTGTCTACTGCATCGTGCACGGCTGCTCGAATATCAGGATGATTATGACCTAAAATCATAGGTCCCCAAGAACCAACGTAATCAATGTAACGTTTGCCATCGACATCAAATAAGTAAGCGCCATTAGCTCGTTCAATAAAAACAGGGTCACCGCCGACGCCATTGAATGCACGGACAGGTGAGTTAACGCCACCTGGAATATGAAGTTGGGCTTGTTTAAATAATTCTGTTGATTTTGACATAGTTAAATTACCGTCTCGCTTTTGTTACTGTACCAATGTACTGACTTGTCGTATTTTGTAATGATATCTTGTACCCCTAAGGTTGTTGCAAATAGCGCCATTCTTACTAGAACGCCATTATCGGCTTGTCTAAAAATAGCTAAATTAGGGTTTAAATTAAGATCATTATCTAACTCGTTTGCATCTGCTCTGGAGTCACGTGGTAATGGATGCATAATAACCGTATTCGATTTGCAATGTTGGGTATAAATGGCTTGGTTTAACCTAAATCTTCCACGGTATAAATTGGCTTCTTCAGAGGAGGCAAACCTTTCTTCTTGAATTCGGGTTTGATAAACAATATCTGCGTCTAAATGGCCTTCTAGTTGCTCAGTAATAACACATTGGTGTCCAGCGTTTTCAACTAAGGCGATGATTTCAGCCGGCATGCTAAGTTCTTTAGGTGAGATAAGGGTTAGTTTTAAATTTTTATATAAACTTAATAATTTAGATAACGAGTGAACTGTTCTACCATGCTTTAAGTCGCCCACCATAGCGATATGCATTCCGTCTATACCAGCTTGGTGAGCATGGCGTTCTTTTTGAATGGTATATAAATCAAGTAAAGCTTGGGTTGGATGCTCGTTAGCGCCATCGCCCCCGTTTATTACCGGGACTCGGCTACCCATAGCAAACTCGGCCACTGATCCTGCATCAGGATGGCGCATTGCAATTACATCGCTATAACTACTTAATACGCGAGCTGTATCGTATAAAGATTCACCCTTAGCTAACGCAGATGAACTTAAGCCTGTTGTTTCTCGGACATGGCCGCCTAATAAATTAAAGGCTGTCCCAAAGCTAACACGGGTTCGAGTGCTAGGCTCAAAAAATAAGTTACCCAATATGGCGCCATCTAATACAGCGGTGCGTTTTTCGCGGTGGGCATAAGGCTGCATGATGTCAGCAATCCTAAATAAATATTCAATGCTTTCGCGATCAAATTGTTTGACCGAGAGAATATTTGAACCTTCAAATTTGAACATGGGTAACACCTATTCGTTAAAATAATGATGAACTTTAAAATGGTTTTACAACAGCTAAGATAATAATCGCAAATAGTAAAATAACTGGAAATTCATTAAACCAGCGATAAAAAGTGGCGCTGCGTTTGTTTTTGTCGTGCTTAAAACCGGCTAATAATTTAAAGCAATATGCGTGGTAAATATATAAAATGAAAACCAAACTTAATTTGGCATGTAACCAACCGCTTTGCTTAAACCACTCTGTTGGGTACTGAGCAATTAACGCTATACCTAAGATTGTGGTTAAAATGGCAAATGGGGTAATAAAAAATAATAGGCGTCGTTCCATTACTTTCAATTGCTGATGCACGGCATTTTCTTTACTTTGTGTATGATAAATTAAAAGTCTTGGAAAATAAAAAATACCGGCAAACCAAGAAACCATAAAGGCAATATGGAAAGCTTTAAGCCAAAGTAATAACATTATTCAAACTCCTTAAAATGTCCGTTTGTGAGTCTTAAACGAAGTTGATGCCAGCTGAGTACGCCAATAATATTATCTAGCTCTTCTTCAAAAATATAGACAGAGCCTTGACGTTTTTGCTGTAAAATTTCATAAGGTTCGGCCAGCGTATACCTTGATTCAACACCTTGAAGTTCTTCTAACCGATAAGGAACTGCATTATTCGGATCGAGCGATACATCATAGCTAACCCGCATAAATGCACAGCCATCTTGGTTTTGCTGTTTTAAAATGACAGGGTGTTTACCGGCTCTGTCTAATGCATTTTTAATCGTTTCTTCATCATCTGTTGTCACTAAGATAAATTGCTTATCCATAGCAGCTTGAACCCCAGTTTTTTGTAAAATGTCATATGTTGGCGGGATATGATAATCGAGTTTTTGTAATTCAAGTTGGAGTAAAAATAAAGAACGGTTTCTAAACAACTGATAAGAGATAACATAAGCTGACACAACCACTACCATAGCAGGTGCTATCACTTCAGGATTATAAGTCATTTCAAGTGCTGTTACTAAAGCCGCTAACGGGGCATTTAAACAAGCCGCCATTAACGCAGCTAAGCCTAATACACCATAGGTATCAGAGTATTCACCTATGTTACCGATAAAGATTGAAGCTATTAATGCCAGCAAAGTGCCAACCATCATCCCCAAGCCTAATATTGGCCCTATAATACCACCGGGCACACCTAAGCCTATAGCAAATAAGGTTAATGCCGCTTTAGCAATAAAAATAGTCATTAATAATTGAGCGTTATCTATATTCGCTTGAGCCACATAAATAGCGCCTAACCCAGTCCCTAAAGCTTGGGGAACTAAATAACCAATAATTGCAGTGATAAGGGCAGCTAATAATAGCCGAACTAGCATATTTACACTTCTAAATGAGCGAATTATTTCTAATAACTGTCGATTAAAAGCGAATGACAAGCAACCAATTAACAAGCCCATAAAGACTAAATAGGGATAGTGTTGAATGCCTAATACGTTAATTTCTAATCCACCTAAGTCATGGGCATGCCCAAAAACTAAGCGGTTAGCGAGGGCACCAGTAACAGATGCCAACATCACAGGCACGAAAATATGGGTTTTGTATTCTCTGAGTACAACTTCCATAACGAAAATAACAGCTGCCAGTGGGGTATTAAACGAAGCTGAAATAGCAGCAGCCATACCGCATGCAGATAAAGTTCTGACCGAGTTGTAAGGAAGTTTAAGCCAAGCCGCAAAATAGCTGGCAGCGCCAGCCCCTAAATGAACTGCCGGACCTTCTCGACCAACAGAAAAACCACTGCCCATTGCCATTATGCCACCAAAAAATTGATTTATGGTGTTACGAATTGGCATCATCCCGTAGAATATTTTTAGCCGGTAAATGACGAATGGAATCCCTAGACGAAAATGTTTAAACTGGGTGAATATACCGACAAGTGCAATAATGCCCGCGCCAATAAAAGGTAAGATAAATCGAATGTGGGGCTCTAGGCTGGTGAAGTCATCCGGAACGTCAAGGTATAACATTTGAATGTTATCCAGACACCAACGGAATAGAATGATAAAAGCAGAAGCACATAGACCTGCTAGCAATCCTAAAATACTCAATTGAATTGAAATTTTTGGATAAGCGAGTTGGGCTCTGAGTCGTTTTAGGTGTTTTTCTATAGGCATCAAAGGCTAATCATTGTCATAAATTAAAACCATGTGTTCACGCTTTAATTAGTGTATCACAATGCAAACAGAAGAATCAGTGCTTTGAAAAAACAAGTAATTAATAATTTTGAATTTATTCTCAAACCTAATTTAAAATTTTATACCTCAATAACCGGTCTAGCAATATTGATAATATCGTTTTTAGCTGGTTTTAGTATTGCTAAATGGTTAGATCAGCAAAAACTCAAGCAAGTTTCAGGTTTGCATCAAAAGATCGAAGCGAGAGACAATCAAATTTACAAATTAGAGCAGCAATTAAACTTTGTGCGGGTCGATTTAGAAGTTGGAAAACTAAGTCTGCAACAAATTCAACAAGACTTACAAATTGCTCAGCAAGAAAACAATAAGTTTAAAGAGCTGTTGAGTTTTTACCAAAATATTATGGCTCCCGAGCTGGCAGCAGGAGGGGTCACTATTGATCGTTTAATCATTGAGCCAACCTTAGTTGAAGATCAATTTCGTTATAAGGTCGTACTCATCCAAACCGCTCAACGCAAAAAATATGTAAAAGGCTATATTAAAATGTCATTAAACGGCATTCAACGTCAGCAACCCCAATCTTTTGAATTAAAGCAGCTATCAATTGAAGAAAATGATTTTAATTTTAACTTTAAATATTTTCAGATATTAACAGGAGTCTTTGTATTGCCTGACGAGTTTACGCCTGAACGAATTGAGCTAGAAGTAACCTTACCTAAACGTTCTGGACAGGCATTTAGCCAAACTCATCAAAACTTTGAATGGCAACCAGAACGAACAGATGCTGAATAAGTAGTTGAACGTTTTAGTCAGGTATTAGATAATAGACGCCAGTTTCCAACGATGAGGTAGATGAGTGATGGATGCAATTCCACTTAACTTTACAGATACAGCTGCTAAACAAGTAAAGCAGCTAATAGAAGAGGAAGAAAATCCGAATCTTAAATTCCGTGTTTATATTACTGGCGGCGGTTGTTCGGGCTTTCAGTACGGCTTTACCTTTGATGAAAAGGTAAACGAAGGCGATATGCTAATTGAAAAAGAAGGCGTATCTTTAGTCGTTGATGCGATGAGTTTACAATATTTAGTTGGCGGTGAAGTCGATTATATGTCTGGTTTAGAAGGTTCTCGCTTTTTTGTGACTAATCCTAATGCATCTTCAACTTGTGGTTGTGGTGCAAGTTTCTCTGTTTAAATGATAAATGCAGCACAAGCTGCATTTATTTTTTTGTTAAATCCCCAAGTATTTTTGTTAGTTTATTCTGCTGGTTTTGATTAAAGCCTAGTAATCTGACAACCTCTTTGCCTTGTTTATCTATAATAAGTAGAGTTGGTAAAGCGGATACTGCAAAAGCTGTTTGTAAATGCCCATTAGGATCAAAAAATACCTGAGTGTGAGATAAATTTAACTGGCTTAAAAAATCTTGCGCTTGTGTTTTATCTGTATCTAAATTCACGGCTAACCAGTCAAACTTTGAAATAGGCAGTGTTTTAAATTTTTGGTGGTAATAGGGTAATGATTCCAAACAAGGCTGACACCAACTGGCCCAAAAATCTATAATTAAATAATCGCTTTCAAAATCATTGAGTGAATTTTTGTCAAAATTACTGTCAAACTTAAGTTGCTCAACAGTAGCTTGTGCGTCTGGGGCATGTATGTATCGGCTGGCCAAAAATCCTAAGGCCATAGCGACGAATGAAATAACGATAAACCACTTTTTTTTCATTTAACTTTCCATATTGGCGAATATAGCTATATTGTCGTTTTATCCGTAGTATAGTCATAATCTAGGCAGAACTATATAAGCTCAGAGTTTTTAGATAATCAAGTGTTAATCCATTAATTAACCGAAAATTGATTCATCATTATATAATTATAATTAGCCAATTTTGTTTTAGAAATTTGATTTTTACATGAGGAGCGAATGAGCCGATTAACCATTCATTCAGATACTAACCCACAAATGCCTTTGTTAGATACTCAAAATTTAGCGCAAATTCAAGCTGAGCTGCTAAAAATATCGGTTCAATTTGAGCGCTGGCATTTAGATAAAGATTTGCCAGAAAATGCTGACAATAGCGCCATCATTCAAGCTTATCAAAATGAAATTAATGAGTTGATTAAAGAGCGCGGCTATCAATCTTACGATATAGTTACAATGAATCCGGACAAACCAAACAAAAAAGAATTCAGACAAAAATTCTTATCAGAACATATTCATATTGAAGATGAAATTCGTTTTTTTGTTCGCGGGCAAGGCTTATTTGTTTTACATATTGGCGGTAAAATTTTCTCAATTTTGTGTCAAAAAGATGATCTTATTTCGGTGCCTGCTAATACTAAACATTGGTTTGACATGGGGCCTAACCCCGCATTTACAGTGATTAGAATTTTTGACAACCCAGCGGGCTGGGTGGCTAAGTATACAGGAAGCATGATCGCTGATCAGTTCCCTAAACTAGAAAACTAAAATAATAGGGTTTGCTAACCAGCTGTTAATTAAATCAGAAAATGATTACAAGAGAAGGGAACGGTGGCGACCTCGGCCGCCACCCAATACTTATCATCTAACCCTGATGAAGACATGCCTTGTCGTTGGTATCCCTAAAGCACCTTGCGGTGTGTCCTAAGCATTTTTATTATTGTATTTTGCATCCAGCGGGAATCCACCCCTAAGGTCCTTAAACTCATCCAGAGTTACCCTGTTTCCTTGGTGATCTCCATTTCAATCGCTCCTGCGAAAGCTTTCCATAAACCGTCCTGGTAAATCCTATTCCTTATCCTTCCTTGAGTCCTATTGCTTTTCCTATTACAGCTCCATGCTATTTATATCCGTATGTGGTTATCCTTATTTCATCCTGAAGTTAATATCCTTGAGTCCATTTTCCATGTCCTTTGCCATTTCCCTGCTTCCGTGTCGCTCATTATCCTATTCAGATCCATCTCCGTAAGCGACAAGGTAATAGTAGTTGAGAATACAAACTTTAGATATGAGCGAGATTCAATTAAAAATATGACACTAAATTGTCACGTTAAATTATATTTATAAATGCTTTAAAATCATAATGTTAAGATTTTTTTTCTAAAAGTGTGAACTTTTTTTAAGCCTAATCTTAGAGCTACTGTGGGAAATGTCTTACATTTAAATAGCGTTTATCTGCTAACAGCAAATAAATCGCCGTTGTTCTGGTTGTGTTTAGCTGAATTTTTTAGATAACTTAAGATATTTTAGGTAATTTGCTTTATTAATCAGAATTATTTGTGGGTGTAGCGGCTTTATTTAACAAGCCGCTATTTTTTGATAGGTAATAAATTGGTGGGCTAATTTGTTTTTTTCATCAACTTCCCCAAGGGTACGCTCGACTTCTTGCCAGCTATTTTTGTCTATCTCTGGAAAGTAAGCATCACCTTCAATTTTGGTGTTTACTTCAGTTATATATAGGCGATCAGCAAGAGGCAAAAATAATTTGTAGATAACACCGCCACCAATGACCATTATTTCATTAGTATTACTATTTTTTAGCTCTGCCTGAGCTGCTTGTATTGCTTCATCGACCGTATTAACTAGCATAACGTCTGGATGCGGAGACTCTTTACCTTTACTCATGATAATATTGAGTCTGCCGGGTAATGGGCGGCCGATAGATTCAAACGTTTTACGGCCCATAATAATGGGCTTACCTAAAGTTGTTTGTTTAAAAAATTTAAAGTCGGCCGGTAAATGCCATAGCATTTGGTTATTTTTTCCAATGACATATTCAGGTGTCATTGCGGCTATCATAGATATCATCTCAGTTAGCACCTTATCTTTATTTATTTTTGATAGACAACTTCTGGACCGTCTTCATCATCTTCTTCGTCCCAGTCATCATCCCAATCGTCTAGATCTTCAGCTTCGCCTAGTACGCTATCATGGTAACTCTGCCATTTAAATTCAACTTGCTGCTCAGTTTTTTGCTCATCTAAATTAGGCTGCGGGTTAGCGACTAACCAATCACCAAGCGCTTTCATTAAATCGGCTGTACCATTTCGTTCAGCAGCTGAGATAGCAAATGTAGGGCCTTGCCAATCAAGGGCATCAAGAATTGCATCCATTTGTGCTTGAGCATCTTCTTCTAGCATCAAATCAATTTTGTTAAAAACTAACCAGCGTGGTTTTTCTGCTAATTCTGGACTGTATTTTTGTAACTCTTCTAAAATAGAAAAAGCATTTTCGACTGGGTCAGAGCCATCAAAAGGTTCAATATCAATCAAATGAATTAGAACTTGGCAGCGCTCCAAATGTTTTAAAAATCGAATACCTAAGCCAGCACCATCTGCCGCACCTTCGATAAGCCCAGGAATATCGGCGATGACAAAACTGTTGCCTTCACCTTGTCTTACAACACCTAAATTTGGTACTAAAGTAGTAAATGGATAATTAGCGATTTTAGGTTTTGCAGCTGAAACACTTGAAATAAGCGTAGACTTACCGGCATTGGGCAAACCGAGTAAACCGACATCTGCCAATAACATGAGTTCAAGTTTTAACGGACGGACTTCACCTGGCGTACCATCTGTTTTTTGGCGAGGCGCTCTATTTACACTACTTTTAAAACGAGTATTGCCTAAACCGTGGTAGCCACCTTTTGCGACTAATACTTTTTGTTGATGGCGTAAAACCTCGCCAATGACTTCGCCTGTATCTGCATCTGTTGCTCGTGTACCAACGGGAACTTTTAAGTATTTATCTTCACCGCGGCGACCAGTACAATTTTTACTTTTTCCATTTTCGCCACGTTGCCCGGCATGGAATCGTTCAAATCGGTAATCGATTAAGGTGTTTAACCCTTCATCGGCGATTAAATAAACGTCACCGCCATCCCCGCCATCCCCGCCATCAGGGCCGCCGTTTGGCACATATTTTTCACGACGAAAGCTAATACAGCCGTTTCCACCATCACCCGCGTCAACTTTAATTTCAACTTCATCGACAAAATTCATACATTACCTCTATACAGCAACTTTGGCTGCTACTTAATCTAGCTAGTTATTAGCTATTATACGCTTGTTCAAAAAATAGGCGATAACTAGCAAGACTATTTTTAAATGGAAATAAAAAACCCCGCCGTAGCGGGGTTTTAAAATTTATTGGCTCGTAAAACTTAAGCTGCTTCGATGCTTACGAATTTACGACTTTGTGGACCTTTAACTTCAAATTTTACTTTACCATCAGATAAAGCAAATAAAGTGTGGTCTTTGCCGATGCCAACGTTTGTACCTGCGTGGAAACGAGTACCACGTTGACGAACAATAATATTACCCGCTAATACAGATTCGCCGCCGTAACGTTTAACACCTAAACGTTTGCTTTCTGAATCACGACCATTTCGGGTACTACCAGCTGCCTTCTTATGTGCCATTGGTTAAGTCTCCTAAATATTAAGCGTTAATGCCAGTGATTTTAACTTCAGTGTACCACTGACGGTGACCAGCTTGTTTGCGAGAATGCTTACGACGTCTAAATTTAACGATCTTAATTTTCTCACCACGACCATGACCAACAACTTCTGCTGTTACTTTGCCGCCGTTAACATAAGGTGCACCAATTTTAATATCTTCGCCATTAGAGATTAAAAGTACTTCTGGAAATTCAATAGAAGCTCCAGCTTCAAGTTCTACTTTCTCTAGGCGAACGGTTTGACCTTCGGCTACACGGTGTTGTTTACCACCACTTTGGAAAACCGCGTACATATTTTACTCCGCTCACTATATTCTGACGTCCGGTTATTATACTCAATAAGCGAGACGTACAATTCTTTAAAACAGGGCGCGAATTCTACGCCAAGCCTTTGGAGATCGCAAGCCTAAATTAGATCAAAATTGACGAAAAACTATTCAGTTTAGTTTTTTTGCCTACGAAATGCCTAAATAATAGGGTCTGGTCAAATAAAATAGACGTAAATCATTTAGTCAAATTAATCTCGATTATATCACAGTTTCTTTTTTAGCTTGGTTGTTTTATAATTATCTGTATGATTTTTAATGTTATTTTTTATTTTTGTTAAAAGGTAATAGCATTTTAGTTGTAAAAAATAAAATCATTCTCTTGAAAAAACACCATTTAATCAAAAAATTGTGTAGAATTAGCCAATTAATAGGCTAATTCAATTTTTTATAAAATAACTAAATAATGTTGCTGACAGAGATCAAATCCCTCGCTGAGCCGGATATGCGAGCCGTAAATCAAGTAATTGCAGGGCAGCTAAAAAGTGACGTCGCTTTAATTCAACAACTTGGCTTTTATATCGTTAATAGTGGTGGTAAACGTATTCGTCCGTTGATCACAACATTAGCAGCCAGAGCGTTAAATGATAGTCACGATAAACATATCACCTTAGCGGCTATTATTGAATTTATCCATACCGCGACTTTACTTCATGATGATGTTGTTGATGAGTCAATGAAACGACGTGGCCGTGATACGGCTAATGCGTTATTTGGCAATCAGGCATCTGTTTTGGTGGGTGACTTCTTATATACCCGCTCATTTCAGATGATGGTGTCACTTGAAAATATGCAAGTAATGCAAATCCTTTCTAATGCAACCAATATTATTGCTGAAGGTGAAGTTTTACAATTAATGAATTGTAATAATCCAGACACCACAGAAGCTGTTTATATGGATGTCATTTACAGTAAAACAGCCAAATTATTTGAAGCAGCGACTCAGTTAGCGGCTGTAATTAATGATCAGCCGTTGGAAATTGAACAAGCTATGGCTGATTATGGACGCTATTTAGGAACAGCTTTTCAGCTAATGGATGATTGGTTAGATTACGCAGGCGATGCACAAGCGTTAGGTAAAAATATTGGTGATGATTTAGCTGAAGGTAAACCTACATTACCTTTAATTCATGCGATGGAAAATGGCAGCCAAAGCCAAGTTGAGTTGATTCGTCAAGTGATTGAGCAGGGTGATGGTTTAGATCAATTGGACGCCGTTTTAGCCGTGATCAAACAGACTCAATCTTTAGACTATACGTATCAACAAGCCGAAAAACACGCTCAGTTGGCTATTGATGCGTTGAGTGTTTTAGCGGATACAGACTATAAAAAAGCACTCGAAAGCTTAGCGTGGTTATCGGTTAAACGAGACAGTTAAACGACTAATATTGAGTTAAAAACCAAAATAAAAAAAAGCGGCTATAGCCGCTTTTTTTTATCTATACCAAGTGTTTGTTAGCACTTTGGGTTAATCGCTTGGTTCGACATGAACATTTTATTTGGCTTGGCCAAACTCAACGCCTTTTTCGATGTCACCTTTTAATGTTGGTAACATATCGTCTAATGCTTTTTGTTCAAATGCACTTAACGAACCGTAATCTAAAATTGTCTCAACGCCATTTTTGCCCAATTTAATTGGTTGAGCAAAGAAAGGTGCGTTATCGCCACTACCTTGAACATAGGCACATTCAATGACATCTTCGCCGGTTAAACCTTTAATTAATGATAAACCGAAGCGAGCTGCAGCTTGACCCATAGATAATGTTGCAGAACCGCCACCAGCTTTTGCTTCAACTACTTCAGTACCTGCATTTTGGATGCGAGTTGTTAAACTTGCAATTTCATCATCTGAGAATGAAACACCATCAATTTGTGACAATAATGGTAAAATGGTCACACCACTATGTCCGCCAATTACATCGACGTTGATTTCTTGAGTTGATTTATCTTTTGCTTCGGCTACAAAAGTTTCTGCGCGAATCACATCTAGCGTAGTCACACCAAATAATTTTTTAGGGTCATATACACCAGCGCTTTTTAATACTTCAGCTGCAATTGGAACTGTTGTATTAACTGGATTTGTGATAATACCTAATAAAGCATTTGGACAAGTCTGTGCAACTTTTCCGGTTAATGTTTTAATAATGCCAGCGTTTATATTAAATAAATCTGCACGGTCCATACCAGGCTTACGAGCTACACCAGCCGAAATTAAAACAACGTCAGCACCTTCAAGTGCAGGTGAGCAGTCTTCGCCACCAAAACCAGTTACTTCCACATCGGTTGGGATATGGCTTAAATCTTTTGCAACACCTGGTGTTACAGGGGCAATATCATATAGGCTTAATTGTGAACCAGCAGGCAAGTTTAATTTAAGTAATAAACCAAGAGCTTGACCAATGCCACCAGCAGCACCAATAACAGCAACTTTCATTGTATTCTCCATAGGATGGTTAAACTGACAATACCCAGTTAATTGGATATCGATTCAAAGCTATCTCATTATCGTTATTTGCTATTGATTATGTTTTAGACATAAAGCAGCTAAAAACGCAAAATAATACAGCTTAGAGTGATAGCTACAAGATAAAAGATTGCTCGACAAATAACAATCGCTTGCCGATTAATCCGATATTAATTTAGCCTATATTGACTATTTTTTGTGAAAAATAATTTTGGAGATTGTGTATGAAATATAAATCTTTGTATTATTTTACGAAGTAGGCGATTTTTTTATTTCAGCGATAGCTGATAAACAAAAATAAACGCGCTTTAGCTATTTTATTTTTTAGTGACATTAGCTGAATTTGGATATTTATCAGCCGTGTATTTGTCTAAATCACCAACCGCTAACATTGGGGCTGCATCTAAATGCTGTGCATCCATCATTTGCACTACGCGCTGCAGCGACGATAAAATCATGGTTTGTTCCCAATCTTTTAAATCTTTAAAGTGGCGGATAAAATGCTCTTGCAAAGGAAGCGGTGCATTTTGGAGTAACTCTTGTCCGGCCTCCGTTAAATAGGCGTGAACTTTACGTTTGTCTCTATTAGATCGAACTCGGTAGAGTAACTCGCGTTTTTCAAGCCGGTCCAAAATTGTGGTCACAGTTGCCTGACTTAAACTCACTTCGTTTGCGATTTCGCCGATCGTGACTTCACCCTGATCGTTAATGGCCCGCAGCAAAAGTAATTGAGGTGCTGTAATACCAGCTGTTTTTACGAGTTGTTTTGAATGTAAGTCAGTTGCTCTGATTAACCTGCGTAAGGTAATAAGCACTTCTTCAATTGGTTCTATTGCGGCCAAAGTTAAGTCCAGTTGAGAGTTAGGTATAAATGCCATTATAGCCCTTTTTGGCCATTTGAGACCACTACTTGTTGTTCGTCTTCTGAGGTTCCCTGTTGCTCAGCAAGTAAGCTGGCAAGATCGGCTACCACATATAACTGACCATTAGAATGAATTGTCCCGAGCACTAGTGAATTTTGTTGTTCACTTGTTTTTTCTATATCGACTGTTTCAAATTCGATAATTTCATCAATTCCATTGATGCTAATACCTATTAATGTATTTGACTGGTCTTCAATTACAATAATGTTATTTTTAGCATAAATGTTTTCACAACTAAATATTTTATTGCCGTCTAAAACCGTTATTACTTCGCCTCTTATGCTTAATATACCCTCAGTGTTTTCATCTGAACCTGGGAATGGATTAGCTTGTTGATACGGCAAAACCTCCTTTATATCAGAGATGTTGGCGCAAAACTTTTCATTGGCAATAAAAAAAGAAACCCATTTGTTTGTCATAAAACCATCAAAAATAATAAACTGGAAATTTACATAATGTTTAGTGTACTATATAAATAATTGTTTAGACATCAAAATAATTTTGATGCACGAAATTAAATGGGTGAGCTCATTTTGAATACAAGTAAATCAAAAGTTGATTCATCAACAACTCAAAAAAGTGATCAAATCAGTTTTAGACATCCGCAGTCATCTGATGGCTACGCGATTAACCAACTCATAGAGGCATGTCCGCCTTTAGATACTAATTCAGTTTATTGCAACTTACTGCAATGCTCTCATTTTTCTGACACCTGTGTCGTTGCCGAACTAGATGGCGAGATTGTAGGTTGGGTTTCTGCTTATTTAGAACCTAAGCAAACAGATAATTTATTTGTTTGGCAAATGGCAGTATCTGAGAAAGCGCGTGGTTGTGCATTGTCTCAGCGAATGTTGACATTTTTATTGTCGCAGCCGCAATGTAGCCATGTTCGTTTTATTGATACGACTATTACAGCTGATAATTCAGCGTCACGTCGAGTGTTTAAAAAATTAGCAGAAAACTTAAATACTGAATGTGTTGAATCTGTTATGTTTTCAAAAGAAGTTCACTTTGGTGGGAAGCATGACGATGAGTTTTTGTTTCATATTGGCCCGTTTTCAGCGAATAAACTGTAACAAAACCATTAAATAAGAGGACTATCATGAGTATTTTTACGGAAATGGAATCTAACGTTCAGTGTTATGCTAACTCTTTTCCGGTTACTTTTAACCGAGCACAAGGTGCGCATTTATATACTGATACAGGCGAGCAATATTTAGACTTTTTAGCGGGCGCTGGCTCTTTAAATTATGGTCATAATCATCCAGAATTAAAAAAAGCGTTGGTTGACTATATAATGGAAGACGGGGTTACGCACGGTTTAGATATGCATACCCAAGCTAAAGCAGAATTTTTATCTACATTACAGTCAGTTATTTTAAAGCCAAGATCACTAAGCTATAAAGCTCAATTTACAGGTCCTACAGGGGCTAATGCGGTTGAAGCTGCATTAAAATTAGCGCGTAAAGTGACAGGAAGAACTAATATTATTTCATTTACCAATGGGTTTCATGGGGTAACATTAGGCGCTGTTGCAGCAACCGGTAATCAGCATCACAGAGGCGGTGCAAGCATTCCATTATCGGGTGTTACTCGAATGCCGTATTGTGGTTATTATGGTTACAATGCAGACACAATAAAAATGATTGATAAGCAATTATCAGATCCATCTAGCGGTGTTGACGCTCCAGCTGCATTTATTGTTGAAACCGTACAAGGTGAAGGCGGCTTAAACGTAGCCACCAATGAATGGTTGCAAGGTTTGCAAGCCTTAGCTAAAAAACATGGCGCTTTGTTGATTGTTGATGACATTCAAGCGGGTTGTGGCCGAACCGGTACCTTCTTTAGTTTTGAAGAATCAGGCATTCAGCCAGATATTATTACATTATCAAAATCACTAAGTGGTTTTGGTCTACCTTTAGCAATAGTATTGCTTAAACCTGAGCTTGATGAATGGGCGCCGGGTGAACATAATGGAACGTTTCGTGGTAATAATCATGCGTTTATTACTGCGGCAACTGCGCTGAAAGAATATTGGTCTGACACTCAGTTTGAAAAAGAAATTGCTGAGAAAGCAAGTATTGTTCGTGAATACTTTCAAACCGTTGCAGACGAACTTGGCGTAACTCATGCTCGTGTTAAAGGGCGAGGCATGATGCAAGGGATTGAATTTAGAAATGGAGAAATTGCGGATAGAATCACGGCAAAAGCTTTCAAAAATAATTTAGTGATTGAAACTGCCGGCAATCAAGGGCAAATTGTTAAGTGCTTTTGTCCATTGACGATTAGCAAAACGGATTTAAAACAAGGCTTAGACATTTTATTGTCTGCTATTTCAGCCGAGTTTAATACAGAATTAAAATTAGCAAGTTAAGGTGTAAATAAATGATTGTTAGAAAATTACAAGATGCAGAAAAAACAGATCGTAAAATTGTAAGTGAAGGTTGGGACAGCACTCGCTTATGTTTGAAAAGTGACAACATGGGTTTTTCATTCCATATTACGACCATTTTCCGTGGTGCTGAGTTACCATTGCATTACCAAAACCATTTAGAGTCTGTTTATTGTGTATCAGGTGAAGGTTCAATTGAAGATTTAGCAACTGGTGAAATTCACGAAATTACCCCAGGTGTTATTTATTTACTTGATAAGCACGACAAACATATTTTACGTGCTACTCAAGAGATGAAAATGGCCTGTGTGTTTAACCCACCGCTTAATGGTAAAGAAGTACACGATGCTTCTGGTGCATATCCACTTGACGCAGATGAAGTCAGCGGTAAATAATCTATTCATAAAAAGCAGGCCTGCTTTATATAGCTCGCCTGCTACTTCTTGCTGTTATTTTAACAGTATCTAACCAATTTAAATTGAATTTATATTATGAATCATTCAAATAATCATACAGTAGAAAAAATCGGCGGTACGTCGATGAGCAATTATCCTGCCGTTCGGGATAATATTATGCTTAATAAGTTACTTAAAAATCCATATCAACGTGTTTTTGTTGTTTCAGCTTATGGCGGTTTAACTAACTTATTGCTTGAGCATAAAAAAACAGGTGAGCCAGGCATTTATGGTCGATTTGCGCTAGCAGAAGAAGATCAAACTTGGATTGAAGCTTTTAATCAAGTTCGCGACAAAATGTTAGAAATCAATCTAGATTTATTTGGTGAAGGTAAATTAAAAGAAAAAGCAGATAAATTTATTTTGCGACGCTTAGCGGATGCAGAGCGCTGCTTAGCCGATTTAAATAGCTTATGTCAGCACGGTCACTTTGAGCTTGATGATCACTTACTTAAAGTGCGTGAAATGTTAGCTAGTATTGGTGAAGCGCATAGCGCTTACAACCTAGCTCACTTATTACAAAAAGAAGGCATTAACGCTGTCTTTGTTGACTTGTCAGGTTGGGATGTTGATAAAGCAGTAGATATGGATGAGTTGATCAAAGAAAAATTCTGGTCGCTTGATTTATCTAAATGCTTGCCTATTGCAACAGGTTATTGTCACAGTGAAAAAGGCTTAATGGCTACGTTTGACCGTGGTTATAGTGAAATGACATTCAGTCGAATTGCCGTATTAACTAAAGCTAGAGAAGCCGTTATTCATAAAGAATATCATTTAAGCAGCGCGGATCCTAAATTAGTGGGCTTAGAAAAAGTAGTGACAATTGGCTTAACTAACTACGATGTGGCTGATCAGCTTGCGAATTTAGGGATGGAAGCGATTCATCCAAGAGCGGCAAAAGGTTTACGCCAATCTGAAATTCCATTACGAGTTAAAAATACGTTTGAGCCTGAGCACAAAGGCACATTAATTACGTCAACTTACGTAAGTGATGAGCCAAAAGTGGAAATTATTGCGGGCCGCGAAAAAATCTATGCATTTGAGTTATTCGATCAAGATATGATGGGCCAAGTAGATACATTTGACCGCCAAACGTTAGCGCTTATCAAAGACTTAAAAATGCAAATGGTGAGTAAAGATGTAACTGCTAACAGTATTACGCATTACATTAGCTGCAACCTGAAAAAAGCGAATCGATTACAAAATTTACTAGAAAAAACTTTCTCAGAAGCAGAAGTGAATGTTCGTAAAGTTTGTATTGTTTCAGCCATTGGTAGTGATATGCAAGAAGCTGGTATGTTAGCTCGGGCAGTAGCCGCTATTGCTGAAAAAGGCATTAGTATTCAAGCATTGCATCAATCTATGCGTCAAGTTGATATTCAGTTTGTATTAGATGAAAAACACTTTGATACAGCTATAGTTGCGTTGCATAAACACTTAGTTGAATCTGATAATGCCACGTCTGGAGTTACGCTTGATAGCCCAGCGGCAGTATAGAACAACACAATTAAAAAGTAGTAAAGATCATTTTTGGGCTTACGGTATTAATATTGTTAAGCCTAATCATGATTTAGTGGATGATATAAAAGCTGACGGGTTTACCCCTCAGCTTTTTGGATCAAAAGTTTGGCAATCAAACTTTTTGTTAATGGATATTCTCTCGAAAGCCTCGCTAAGGCGCTCGCTTAATGTGCTCGAAATTGGGGCAGGCTGGGGAGCATTAAGTGTTTTTCTAAGCAAACACTTTAAAGCCAATGTAATTGCCAGCGACCTTGACGAAAATGTGCAACCTTACCAGCAAATGCTCGCCCAAAGAAACGAAACTCAAGTCGATAGTCAAAATATTAGAATTCAAGAAATTGATGATAAGCTGCTTGAGCAAGTTGACTTAATTGTCGCGTCAGACATTTGCTATGATCTACAAACTAAAGTAGAGCTATTAAACTTAGTTGAACAAGTTGCGTGTCGTTCAGACACAGTTATGTTGTTAGCTGATATTGGCCGAAAAGCGTTTGTGAAGCTAAGCCAAGATAGTGATAACTTAATTGATGTTGAGGTAAATCCACATTCAATCTCAGAGCCAATGGCATTAGATGGGTTCATTTTAAGCGTAAACAATGTACAGGAGTTATTATGTTAATCAGCTTTATCATTTTTATGAGCTGTTTTGCTTTAATTGGGTTAAGCGCCGCAAAATTTGCGCAAAAAAATAAAGATGATTATTACCTCGCAGGACGAAGCGTAAAAGCTTGGTTAACGGGCTTATCTGCTGTTGCAACTAATAACAGTGGTTACATGTTTATTGGGGTCATTGGTTATACTTATCACTCAGGTTTTGCTGCTATTTGGTTAATGTTAGGTTGGATTGTAGGCGATATTATTGCCTCTTTTTATATTCATAAACATGTCCAGTATCAAGCTAAAAAGCACGATGCAGTGTCTGTGATGTCTTTAGTGAGTTTATGGCAAGGTAAATCGCACCCCGTTTTAAGGCGTTTACTAGCTTGGTCTGCTTTAGCGCTTATGATGGCATACGCCGCCGCACAATTTTTAGCGGGCAGTAAAGCCTTGCATGTTTTATTAGATTGGCCAATTTGGATGGGCGTGGTATTAGTTGCAATTTTGGTTGCAGCATATTGTTTTGCTGGCGGGATACGCGCGTCAATTTGGACTGATGCGGCTCAATCATTTGTGATGGTTGGCGCTATGTCGATACTGTTAATTGTTGCAACTAATGATCAAGGCGGAGTGAGCGCTGTTTGGGATAAATTGCAACAAGTGCCTGGCTTTATGAATATGCAACCGGAAGGTTTGTTAATTCCTGGCTGGTCCGGGGTTATCGCATTTACACTAGGTTGGTTTTTTGCTGGTTTTTCAGTTGTAGGTCAACCTCATGTAATGGTTCGCTTTATTGCGTTGAGCGAAGATCAAAAAATGTCGACTGTGCGAGGCTGGTATTATGTTTGGTTTACGATATTTTATTTAATGGCAACAGCCGTAGGTATGTTAAGCCGGCTAATTTTAGACAACTCAGCGACTTTTGATGCAGAACTAGCATTACCTTTAATTTCACTTGAGCTATTGCCTAGTTGGCTCGTAGGGCTTATATTAGCTGGGATTTTCGCAGCCACTTTATCAACCGCCGATTCGTTAATTTTAAGTTGCTCTGCCGCTTTTACTCAAGATGCCTTTAAAAACAAAATACAAAACACGACTATAATTAAAAGTGCCACTATTGGTATTACGTTAATCACTTTACTGATTGCCTTATATGCGAAACAAAGTGTATTTAGTTTAGTGGTATTCTCATGGTCAGCTATGGGTTGTGCGATTGCTCCTTTATTAATTGGGTTTATTTTGGGCTGGCGAGTAAATCAATGGAGCGCCATTGCAATTGTTGTAATTAGTGTTTCGAGCAGCATTATTTGGCGATATTTTGGCTTACATAATAGTATTTACGAAGGTGTAATTGGTATTTTATTAGGGGTTAGTTGTTTTGCTATCTTAAATAAAATGCAAAAGGTTACAACTGCTTAACTAAACTGGAAAAAGAATGACAAAGTTATTGCCTATTGCTGTATGTTTATTGCTTCTGACAAAAAGCGTTTTTGCACAAGACGCACAAGTAAGTTCGTCGCAAACTAGCAATGGGCAGCAATCCAATGCGGAACAAACGAGCACCCAAATGCAACAGGCTGAACAAAAAGTGAATAGCTTAAAAGAGCCTTTGTATAGCCCTTTTATTGAACGTTATGTATTGGATGAACTTAAAAGCTTGCGTCAAGATCAGCTATTAATGCGCTCAGAAATGATTGAAAAGGTTAGCCAATCTAAACTTGAATCATCTGATCGGGCGCTGCGATATACTGCTGACACCGTAAACAACGTATTTTTTATTATTACCGCAGCGGCATCTGTTTTAGTATTAATGGGCTGGCGTTCGTTAAGAGATATTCAGACTCAAATTGAAGATCACGTAAGCCAAAAAGTGAGCAAGGTGAGTGAAGAATATGAAGAGAGATTAAAAGACGTTGAGGACAAGCTAAAACGGCGCTCTGAGCAAATTATTACCGCCCAGGAAGAAATCTCCCTGTCAAACCAACTACACGCACTTTGGATGCGTGCCGGTCTTGAAACTAACCCTCAGCAGCGGGTTAAGCTTTATGATGAAATATTAGCTTTGAATAACGAAGATGTTGAAGCTATTACCTATAAAGCAGATGCCGTTATTGAGCTAGGCGAATGTGAGTGGGCATTGAGTTTATCAACCAAAGCATTGGATTTAGACGAAAATTATGCATTAGCTTACTGGCAAAGAGCTTGCGCTGAAGCAGCGCTTGGCCAAACCGAAGCCGCGTTAGCTGATATTCATATCGCACTTGAAAAATCACCGGCGTTAATGGGTGAATTGGCTAACGAAACCATGTTTGAAAGTTTGTATGAATTAGAAGAGTTTCAAAACTTATTGACCAAAGTTGCAGTATCTTAATACCCAGACTAAGCTTAAAAGCCCTAAAAAATAGCTTGTTATTTATGGTGATGGATTTATGGATATTAATTGGTCTAGGTGCATTAAAGTCGCTTGTCTAGTGATGTTATTGGTTTTGGCGTTTCAGTTAATATTTATTAGAGCCTCTCGAGTTGATTGGTTGGCCGTTCCTTTTTCTGGTGTATTGTATGTTGCGATTGTTGTTGCAATACACCATATCAAAAAATCATGGTCAAATGCCTCATCATCTAATTTAGAATGATGATTGCTTTGAACCACTTAACAGTAAGACTTGCTAAAAGCATAAAACAACCTAAGTTGTGACCATATTAAAATTATAGTACCGATAAATCATCTATACTTAAGCAGACATGAAGCAGACATTTAATTATCAGAAGCTATTTATATGGATACAGAATTTCATACCATGAATAATTTATTTGAACAATTAGGCTTAGCATCGTCCTAGCAAGATATTGAAGATTTCATCAGTCAGCATAAAGCTATTCCAAAAGATGTGCAGTTAAATCAAGCTGATTGCTGGAATGATAGTCAAAAAGCTTTTTTGACGGAAGCGATAGCGTCTGATTCAGACTGGGCTGAAGTGGTAGATCATTTAGATGCTAGGTTAAGATAATATTTATACCCAAGTGGCTTGGATATATGTTAAGCGACAGGACTTATAACTTATAAAAAGTAGCCTGTCGTTTAACATTACTGCTTATTTTGCGGTGCATTTAATAAGTGAGATAAATCAGCTTCATTAAATACATAATTGTTTAAACAATATTCACATTTGATTTCAATCTTGCCTTGCTCTTCAATGATAGATTGAAGTTCTTGCGGCTCAATTGAAGCTAATGCATTTAAGCTTCGTTCTTTTGAGCAACCGCAATTAAAACTGATGTTAGCTGGTTCAAATAATTTAACTTCTTCTTGGTGGTACAAACGATAAAGCACATCTTGGGCGTCTAAACTAAATAACTCTTTTGCGCTTAGCGTTGCAGTTAGTTGAGCTAAATGCTCAAGCTCTTGACTCATTTGCTCTCTATTCGTTGTTTGGGTTGAGTTACCTGGAATCGTTTGCAACATAATACCACCAGCGTTTTGCTGTTCGGTATCTGTAAACAGCCAAATATGGGTATCCAGTTGCTCTGATTGCGCAAAATAGTTTTCTAGGCAAGCTGAAATACTCTCTTTTTCTAACGCCACTATACCTTGATAACGTTCGCCTTTAATGGGGGTAATTGTGATAACCATGATGCCTTTTTCACCGAATAAATCTGATAAGCGATTTGATTCAGGTACTGCTTGCCAACGCGCTACACCGCGTAATTTTTGGTTATGACTGCCATTGATTGACACGTACGAAACTGGGCCGTTACCTTGAATTTGTACCGCTATATCTCCTTCAAACTTCAAGGTGGCAGTTAATAAACTAGTGGCTGCAAATAACTCTCCAATAACCTGCGCAATCACGTCAGGATAATCGTGGTTTTTAAGCATTTCTTTATAACTTTTATCTAACTGAACGAGTTCGCCGCGCACATTTGTGTTATCAAATAAGTATCGATTAAGTTGATCGCCTGTATTTATCATGAATTTGTCTTCTGTTTTACCTGTATTAATTGACGACGCTGTTTTTTATCCGGTTTAGTTTGAGGATGAGGGTTCAGCGAATGTTGTATTTTACGCATCTGCGCTACTTGTGTCCGTTTATCTATGCTTTCTTGGGTTTCTTGGTAGAGCAATTGAGCATCAGGTGCAGCTCGCCTCTGATCGGAGAGGTCAAGCACTTCAATTTGTTTTTCATCATGACCTTGAGTAATAGTCAGTAAGACCCCAATTTCAACCGTCCGACTTGGTTTGCATCTTTGTTGATTATACTTTACCTTACCACTCTCAACCATGCTGCGAGCAAGCGCTCGGGTTTTATAAAAACGAGCCGCCCAAAGCCATTTATCTAAACGTATTGCTGAATTGTTTGCACTTTTGGAACTTTTTTTAGTCATACGTTACAAATAATCATTGTATTGATAATGAACCGTACCATATTAGAACGGCGTGTTAGATGAGACCTTATTATATCGCTTTATTCACGGTAACTAAATGCGATATACTCAATTGTTGATAAATGAAGTTGCAATATTATAAAAAACGTAACATTCTGTTGCAATAATATAAAGCTTAGCCAGCGCTCTGGCTAAATATGATTTTTAATTACTGGTTTATTATTTTGCAAGACAATCTCCTGAACAGTTTAGAAAAACTAAAAAAGTTACCTCAAAGTAAAATAAGCTCCATTTTACAGTTGGTATTATTTATATACATTGCATGGTTATTAGCTCAAATTACTTGGCAATTATTTCCTAAACCTCAATTAAATATTTTAGCATCAAGTAGTGCTAATACCGTAAGTCAATCGGCAGTCAGTGCTGATACTAATAAAATTACGGGGTTAAATTTGTTTGGTGATTATCATGCTGAGCCTATTCAGGTTGAAACTCAACCAGAAGATGCCCCTGAAACAACCTTAAATTTGAAACTAACTGGGGTTGTACCTAGTAGTGAAAAAAGTTTAGCGGCAGCCATTATTGAAAAAAGTGGTTCGCAAGATGTTTACGGAATAGATGAAAAAATTGATGGAACCCGAGCAGTAATTAAAGAAATTTTTGCTGACCGTGTTATTTTAGCTCAATCTGGGCGGCGAGAAACTTTAATGCTTGAAGGACAAGACTATGACGCGATTGTGAGTGATGCACCTTCAGCGGCTGAAAATGTTGAGCCTGTAAATTCAGATGCCCCACCTTTAACCAATGAAAGTAAGGCAGCATTAGCTGATCTTCGTCAGCAAGCATTTCAAGACCCAGGCACTTTAATCGATTATTTAAAAGTTTCACCAGTAAGACGAGATGGTGAATTAGTAGGTTATCGTTTATATCCAGGCAAAGATCCGCAGTTATTTAAATCAGTTGGCTTGTCAGCTGGCGATATCGCAATTGAAATCAGCGGTTATGATTTAACAAACTTATCGCAAGCCATGCAAGCAATGAATCAATTAAAAGATGCACAAGAAGCTTCTTTATTAATTGAACGCAATGGTTCAATTAAACAAATATATATTTCGCTTTATTAATAATGAATAAAATTAAAGATACGGAGCACAAGGGCATGAGCATTCAAAAGCGCCCCGCAGTAGTTAAGCAACTTTCCGCCTTAGCATTGTCGGCCTTTATTACATTTTCAACCCCGACAACCATAGCCGCAGAATATTCTCCGAATTTTAAAGGCACAGATATTAATGAATTTATTAATATCGTTGGGAAAAACTTAGAGCGTACCATTATCGTTGATCCTAATGTTCGCGGTAAAATTAATGTGCGTAGCTATGATTTATTAACCGAAGATCAATATTATCAGTTCTTTCTAAATGTGCTGGAAGTATATGATTATGCTGTGGTTGAAATGTCTAATGGCATTTTGAAAGTTATCCGAGATAAAGATGCTAAAACATCATCGATTCCTGTTGTTGAACAACAAGAAAGAGGTGATGGTGATGAAATGGTAACCCGAGTAGTTCAAGTTTATAACGTATCAGTAAAAGAACTCTCCCCTTTACTACGCCAACTGAATGATCAGGCTGGTGGCGGTAACGTAGTTCATTACGATCCATCAAACGTAATAATGTTGACGGGGCGCGCAGCTGTAGTTAACCGTTTAGCCGAAATTATTCGACGGGTAGATCAAGCAGGTGACCAAGAAGTAGAAATTATAAAATTAAAATATGCATCAGCTACCGAAATGGTGCGCATTATTGAAACCTTGAATAAAAACTCAGCTAAAGACAGAACGCCTGATAATTTGATTCCTAAAGTGGTTGCAGATGACAGAACTAATAGTGTCATTGTAAGTGGTGAAGGCAAAGCCCGCACCCGTACCATCAAAATGATTCAGCGTTTAGACAGTGAACTTGAAAACAACGGTAATACTAAAGTTTATTATTTAAAATATTCTAAAGCTGAAGATTTAGTTAAAGTTTTAGAAGGGGTTAGCTCAAGTATTATTGAAGATAAAACAGGTGCATCAAAAGGTTCATCTTCAAAATCTAAACGTGATATCAGTATAGACGCACATCCAGAAAGCAATGCACTGGTAATTACAGCAGAGCCAGATGTGATGCGTTCATTGGAAGAGGTCATTCGACAGCTTGATATTCGCCGTGCACAAATTCAAGTAGAAGCCATTATAGTTGAAGTGTTTGAAGGTGATGGTTTTAATTTGGGTGTGCAGTGGATCAGTGAAGATGGCGGTATGGTTCAATTTACCAACTCAACGCCAATTGGTTCTTTAGCTGTGGGCGCAGAGCAAGCAAGAACGCGTTACGGTGAAGATGATATTACATACCGTACAGACGGTGATGGCCAGCCAGTTTACGATGAAAACGGTGAACGTGTTATTGCCAGTATTGTTGAAGGTGAAGAAATTCCAGGCGATTTTTCAACGTTGGCAAGTTTACTTGGTGGCGTTAATGGCACTATGTTGGGTGTGGTTAAAGATGGTTGGGGGGCTGTATTACAAGCAGTAACCACCGCGACTAACTCAAATATTTTGGCAACACCCAGCTTAACCACTATGGATAATCAAGAAGCTTCTATTTTAGTGGGTCAGGAAGTCCCAACTATTACCGGGGCAACCGCATCAAACTCTAATACTAACCCATTTCAAACGGTTGACCGAAAAGAAGTGGGTATTAAGCTCAAGGTGACACCTCAAATTAACGAAGGTTCAGCGGTTATGCTGACGTTAGAGCAAGAGGTATCCAGTGTGGCAGGTGCAACTGGTATTGATGTGAGCTTTAATAAACGTGAAATTAAAACAACCGTTATGGCAGAAAGTGGGCAAACCATAGTGCTTGGTGGCTTGATTGATGAAGATGTGCAAGAAAGCGTTTCTAAAGTGCCTTTATTAGGTGATATTCCTATTATCGGTAATCTATTTAAATCGACCAGCAATACGAAGCGCAAGCGAAATCTAATGGTTTTTATTCGCCCAACAATAGTGACTGACGGTTTAACGCAAAACGCAATGAGCCATCGTAAATATAATTATATCCGAGCTCAGCAATTAGAGCGTCGTGCAAATGGTAACTTCTTATCTTACAGTGATGAAGTGCCAGTATTGCCTCATTGGGATAGCAAATTAGAGTTACCGCCTTCATTTGAAGAATATTTAACTGAAAAAGGTGCATTAAAACAGTACCTTGAAGCGGATAAAGCACAACGTGAAGATCAAAAACGCGAAGCTGAAAAGTCGCAATAATAAGGTTGAGTGATGACACAAGAAACTCAAGATTTAACCAACGAAACCTTAATTGCAGAAGCAGCCGCACTAGCACCGGCTGAAGGTGAAGAAATGGTCGCCATTGGCGACTCTCGTTTGCCTTTTAGTTTTGCTAATCGGCAAGGTGTGTTGCTTGAAAAAGATGATGAACTTTGGACGGCTATTTGTCGTGAGTCTGTTCAGCTTGATACTTTAATGGAAGTTCGCCGCTTTTTAGGTAAAGAATTTAGCGTTGAAAAAGTGAGTGATGATGCATTTGAGCTGCGTATGACCGCGGCTTATCAACGCGATTCATCAGAAGCTAGACAATTAATGGAAGATATAGGCAATGAAGCTGATTTATTTTCATTAATTGATGAACTACCAGAAACCGAAGACTTATTAGAAAACGAAGATGATGCGCCGATTATTAAATTAATCAATGCGATGTTAAGTGAAGCTATTAAAGAAGGTGCGTCGGATATTCATGTTGAAACATTTGAGAAAGAACTCAAAATTCGTTTCCGAGTTGACGGTATTTTACGCGAAGTATTAAAACCAAATCGAAAATTAGCATCTGTTTTAATTTCTCGTATCAAAGTAATGGCGAAGCTGGATATTGCTGAAAAGCGTGTGCCGCAAGATGGCAGGATTTCACTTAAAATTGCAGGCAGAGCTGTTGATGTGCGGGTAAGTACCATGCCATCGAGCCATGGTGAGCGAGCAGTACTGCGTTTGTTAGATAAAAATAATGCTAAATTAAACCTAAAAGATTTAGGGATGACGGCTGCAAATCGTCAGATATTTAGCGGACTGATTCATAAACCTCATGGCATTATATTAGTGACAGGGCCAACAGGCTCGGGTAAATCAACCACGCTTTATGCCGGTTTAACTGAACTTAATTCAACCGATCGAAATATTTTAACCGTAGAAGATCCAATTGAGTACGCGTTAGAAGGGGTTGGGCAAACCCAAGTTAACACCAAAGTGGACATGACGTTTGCGAGAGGCTTGCGCGCTATTTTACGACAGGATCCTGATGTTGTTATGGTGGGGGAAATTCGTGATTTAGAAACTGCACACATTGCGGTGCAAGCGAGTTTGACAGGTCACTTAGTTATGTCTACCTTACATACCAATACCGCCGCAGGCGCTATAACTCGACTAGAAGATATGGGGGTTGAGCCCTTTTTGTTATCATCGAGTTTATTAGGGGTTTTGGCCCAGCGACTGGTACGAACTTTATGCCCTAGTTGTAAAGAAGCACATGAACCTGATCCTCGTGAACGTGAAGTATTAGACTTGGCTGATGATGATAGCCGCGTTATTTACCGCGCAGTGGGCTGCGGCGAATGTAATATGACAGGTTATAAAGGTCGTTCGGGCATTCATGAGTTAATCACCGTGACAGATGAAGTACGTGAGATGATTCACAACGGTCATGGTGAACAAGCCATTGAAAAACTCGTGAGACAAACATCGCCTAGTATTCGTCAAGATGGTTGCGACAAAGTACTTTCTGGCCAGACCTCGTTAGAGGAAGTGGTACGAGTAACACGAGAGGATTAATCGACGATGGCCGCATTTGCATACAAAGCGCTCGATTCCAAAGGGCGCAATAAAAAAGGCATTATCGAATCCGATACCGCAAAAGGCGCGAGAGCATTATTACGCGATAAAAGTTTAATTCCGGTTGAGGTTCAGCCAGCCGGAAACCAAGAAAAACAAACCGGTGCTCAGCAAACGTCTTTTTTCTCGTTTGAGCGCAAAATATCAGCGTCAGATTTAGCTTTAATTACCCGTCAATTATCAACTTTGTCAGCTTCAGGTTTGCCGATAGAGGAATCGTTATTAGCAGTTGCTCAGCAATGTGATATTCCGCGTATTGAAAGAATGATAATGGCGGTACGTTCTAAGGTCACAGAAGGTTACACCTTAGCCGACAGTATGGCTGAGTATCCTCATATTTTTGATAACTTATTTTGCTCTATGGTGGCTGCGGGTGAAAAATCTGGGCATTTAGACACGGTTTTAGAGCGACTAGCCGATTATACCGAGCAACGCCAAGTGACTAAGTCGAAAATTCAACAAGCATCTGTTTATCCAGTCATGCTGATGGTGGTTGCGTTTTCCGTGGTTTATTTTTTATTAACCTCAGTTGTACCTAAAATTGTCGCTCAGTTTGATCGTTTAGGCGGCGAGTTACCCGGCACCACGCGTTTGATGATTGCAATAAGTGAATTTTTAAGTGCTTACGGTCCTTTTTTACTGCTATTGATTTTAGCCTCAGGTGTGGTGTTTCAACGCTTGATGAAAAAAGATAAACCTAGGTATCAATATCATAAATTATTGCTAGATATGCCGTTAGTTGGAAAAGTATCAAAAGGTTTAAACACCGCTCGTTTTGCGCGAACTTTAAGTATTTTAACAGCCAGCGCAGTACCTTTGCTTGAAAGTATGAAAATTTCAGGTGATGTATTAAGTAACGATTATATTAAAGAAGCAATTCAAGAAGCTCGTTTACGGGTGCGAGAAGGGACAAGCTTACGAGCCTCTCTTGAGCAAACTAAATTATTTCCGCCCATGATGCTACACATGATCGCCAGTGGTGAAAAAAGTGGTGAATTAGAGAGTATGTTAGCCCGTGCCGCCGACAATCAAGACCGAGAGTTTGAAGGCATGGTAAACATAACTCTGAGTATTATCGGCCCTGCTATGGTCTTATCTATGGCGGGTGTGGTATTTTTTATCGTTATTTCAATTTTACAGCCAATTATGGCGCTTAACTCTATGGTAGGTTAGACAATGAAAATGAATCGTCGACAACAAGGTTTTACCATTTTAGAAATTATGGTAGTTCTGGTTATTATTGGTATTTTGGCCAGCATGATTGCACCGAATTTTATTGGTGAAAGTGACAAAGCTCGTGTTAAAAAAGCAGCAACCGATATAGTGACACTAGAACAAGCAATGGATATGTATAAACTTAACAACCATGTTTACCCTTCAACAGAGCAAGGCTTAGATGCTTTAGTCAATGAACCCAGCATTGAACCTATGCCTAAAAACTTCCCTGAAGGCGGTTATATCAAACGTTTACCAAAAGACCCTTGGGATAATGATTACCAACTATTGAGCCCAGGTGAAAATGGAAAAATTGATATTTTCTCAGTGGGACCAGATGGCCAAGCAGACACAGAAGACGATATTGGCAACTGGAACGTTAACGAGTTTTTATAAGCCTAGTTGATTTATATGCAAAAATATCAAACTAAGTTAAGCCGCCAACGCGGCTTTACTTTATTAGAAATCATGTTAGTCATGGTTTTAATGGCCGTTGTTTTAAGCAGTGTGAGCCTATCGTTTGATATTCGCAGTGACCAAAGCAAAGTTGAAGACGAAGCCAAAAGATTGCAAGCCGTAGTGCAGCTAGCGTCAGATTATGCTTTGCTTAATAACTTTCAACTAGGGCTGAGGCTGGATGAAAACAGCTATCAGTTTTTAGTTTATGATGGCGAAAAATGGCAAGCACTTGATGGCGACAAAATGTTTGACCAGCATGAATTGGAAGAAGGATTTGAGCTGCAAGTGAGCATTGGTGAAATTCCATGGTTAGAAAATTACGATGAAGATGAAGGTTTGTTTTTTGATTCGGATGATGAAGACGACGAAGACGGAAAAAAGAAGCTGATACCACAAGTTTATTTGTTCTCAAGCGGTGAAATTACGCCATTCAGTGTGCAATTTATTTTTAGTCGACCTTTTTCGAGTGAAGATGAAATTGTTTATCAAGTCTCAGGCGAAAGTGAACTGCCGCTTAAAGTTGAAAAACTAACTGAGGGTCGTTAGTGAAACGAATAAACAATAAACGCGGTTTTACTATTTTAGAAGTGATTGTTGCTATGGCTATTTTGGCTACAGCTGGTGTCGCAATTGTGCAATCAAGTTCAGTGCATATTAATAACCAAGACAGATTACAGCAATTAATGATAGGTAACTGGGTGGCTAATAATCAACTCAATACGTTATTAATTGAAAAAGAATGGCCAATTAAAAAAAACAAAAAAGGTGATGCTGAAATGGCTGGTACCACTTGGTATTGGCAGCAAAAAGTGGTCGAAACCAGTTTTGGTGAAGAATTAGTGGCAGTCACTATTAGCGTTTATTCAGACGCAGGTTATGAGTCATACGTAACCGAAATGACTAGCTATATAGGAAAACCTTAATGCGAATGTCTCAAAAGCCGTTGGGTTTTACCTTAATTGAAATGCTATTAGCCATTGCTATTTTTGCTTTGTTAGGCATTGCTGGCACTAATATTTTATCTAGCACAGTTAATAGTAACGACGTTTCATTAGCGCATGGTGAAAAAATGGCCCAATTGCAACGGGCGATGTTAGTGATTGAACGTGATCTTGCTCAACTGGCGGAGCGGCAAGTTAGAGTTGATGGTGAAAAACCAGCTGCTAATTTATTGTCACATGGTGAATTTATTTTAGATAGCGACTCAGAGGTTTTAGCTTTTCGTCGCTTAGGTTGGGTTAATCCAATGAACATTTTACCTCGAAGTGAAGTTCAATCGGTTGCCTACCGAGTATTTGACGGTAATTTAGAAAGAATGTATTACGATTTTCCTGATCCGGTTAAAGGTGAAGAACCAAAAGTCAGAACTTTGTTATCGGATGTGGAGCAAATTCATTTTGAATTTTATAGCCCAGCTGAAAAATCTTGGACAGATAAATGGGATAAAAACACTTTACCCACAGGAATTTTGATTCAAATTCAAAGCAAAACTTTTGGTGAGGTTACCCGAATTTTTAGTGTCGCCAGCTCGGCTTTACTGGCGAGCCAAAAACCAAAGGCACTTACATGAGAAAGCAAAAAGGCATAGCGCTTATCACGGTATTATTAATTGTCGCTTTGGTGACAATCATTGCCGCTGAAATGTCGGTTCGAATGCAAATGCAAATTAAGCGGTTGGATAACTTAAATTCAAATCAGCAAGCGTATTGGTATGCCGTTAGCGCTGAAGAGTTGGCTAAGCTCACTTTAAAAGAATCAGGTCAAGAAAACGATGGTGTTTTTAATTTAGCTCAGCCATGGGCGGTTGAAGATATGGTTTTTCCAGTAGAAGGTGGGCAGATATCTGGCAATATTAACGATCTGCAAGCCTGTTTTAATATTAACTCAGTTGTAAAACAAGGTAATAAAAACACCAATGACGAAATGAAAGTCATCCCTCAAAATACAGAGCAAGATGAACAAAATACCAATAGTCCAGATGATAAAAACGCATTAGATCCAACATCAGAGCAGCAATTTAAACGCTTGTTAGAGCTTGCGGGTATAGATGATTATAACGCAGAACAAATCAGGGATGCACTTGCAGACTGGCTTGATGTGGATAGCGTAACTAGAAGTTACGGCGCTGAAGATTATATTTATGAAGCTAAACAAATGCCCTATTTGGCAGCAAATGGCTATTTTGTTGATAAATCAGAACTTAAATTAGTACAAGGATTAGATGATCCTGCAACAGGCCAACAAGCGCTTAACAAAATATTGCCGTTTGTTTGTATTGTACCTAACACTGATAAAATGGTATTAAATGTAAATACTTTAAAGCAAGAGCAAGCTGAAGTATTGGCCGCTATGTTTGATAACAAACTCACTTTATCGGCAGCTGGCAGTGTTATTGAAGCTAGGCCAGATGATGGTTTTGACGATATTAATGATTTTTGGCAGTTATCAGAGATTAAAGCTGTTGGTAAATTAAGTAAAAATTTTAAAGAGCAGTTTAGTGTGACCACAGAATATTTTCAGCTAAAGAGTAAAACCGAATATAACGAAAGTTGGATTAGTTTGAATTCTGTTATAGCACTGGATAAACAGGGCAAGTTTGTTGTAATCGCCCGCGAAATTGGAGTTTAATTGTGTCTGAACAATTATTTATTCGTTTACCAAGCCATGCTGAGCAAAGTGTGCACTGGCTGGTTTGGTCTACAAACGAAGCACAAGTGATCGCCTCAGGCGAATTAAACAATGTAGAACAAATGGCTACCTTGCATGAGCGAGCCAACCACAAAAACGCCATTGTTTTTGTGCCTAGTAGCGACATTTTATTTAAGCAAATTGAAACCCCAGCTAAAGTCAGCCGTCAATTTATTCAGGCCCTTCCTTATATGTTGGAAGAAGAGCTAGCGAGTGAAGTAGATGAATTGTTTTTTGCGAAGGGACGTAAATTTAAAGCCGATGGACTAGATAAATTAGAAGTCGCAATTGTCCATAAAAATAAAATGCAAACGTGGTTAGACTGGCTAAACGAAGCGGGTATCCATTGCCAAAGATTAATTCCTGATGCATTGGCGCTGCCAGACGATGATAAAATAAATTTAGTGCAATTAGGGCAGGAATGGTTGGTTCGTTATGGCACTTTTGGCGCTAGTAGCTGTCAGGTAGAGCATCTTAATTTTTGGTTAACTCAAGTTGCCAAATATCATCATGATGCTGAAATTTGCCAGTATTCTCCATTGCCAGAAGCTGTGTTAGCGAACTTTGAGCAAGTTCATCAAGCTGATTATGTTATGCCATTAGAGCTTTTGGCCAAACATAGTCAGGACTGCCAATTTAATTTGCGCCAAGGGCCATATCAATTTAAAAAAGACAGTGCCAAATATATTCAAATTTGGCGTAGTGCTGCTATTGTTGCCGGTATAGCTTTAGCTGTTAATTTGGCTCATAAATCGGTACAAATTTATGATTATGAGCAGCAGGCGGAGCAGTTAGAAAAACAAATTAGGCAATCTTATGTCTCAGTTTTTCCAAATGGTAAAAACTTATCTGTGGGTATCATCCAAAAAGAGCTAAAACGTAAAGTAGCTAAATTAGGTGGTGGCTCTCAACAAGTGACTTTTTTAGGGCTAATTGATGCATCATCTGCTGCGTTTTCAGCGGTGCCTGATTTAAAACCTGACAGTTTACGCTTTGACTATCGACGCGGTGAAATTAGAATTAACGCCAGCGCTAAAAATTTCCAGAGTTTTGAAAAGTTTAAATCAACAGCTGAGCAAAATGCGTTAAAAGTTGATCAAGGCTCTTTAAATAACCAAGGGTCTAATGTGGTTGGTGCGATTAGTATTAGGGGTGAATCATGAAACAATGGTTTGAAAATTTATCCGATCGCGAAAGGCAACTTGTTATAGGTGCCGGCGTTGTACTGATTATTGGCTTGTTTTTCCAGCTTATTTGGGCGCCTATTAATAATCGCCTAGAAAAAGCTGAGCAATCAGTAAAAAATAAACAGGTTAGTTTGCAATGGGTAAATGAAAAAATAACCGAGTACAAACAGCATCAAGGTGCTGATAAATCAGTTGCCCAAGGTTCGTTAAGCCAAATTATGAGTAATGCCGCCCGTCGCTCTAATATTTCTTTAGCCCGAATGCAGCCTCAAGGCGAGACGTTACAGGTACAAATTGAGCAAATTGAATTTAATGCATTAATTCGTTGGTTGGCTCAGTTAACACAAAATCAAGGGTTAACGATTGAAGCTATCGATGTGAGTGAAGCAGATAAAACAGGCGCCGTTAGAGTTAGGCGTTTGCAGGTGAGTAAATAATGAAGCAGTGGATTAATCGTATTATTTGGGGGTTATTCTTTTATCTTATTTTTTTGATAGTCACTTTACCCGCATATTTGTTGGTGTCTCGTATTGAATTAGGCGATCAAATTGAACTAGGTAATGTAAGTGGTACTATTTGGTCTGGTCAAATTGATCAGGTTAGAGTTGATAAAACCATTTTAAAAGACGTGCACTGGGCGTATAACTTTAGCCAGTTATTAACGGCTCAGCTCGCGGTTGATGTTACTTTTGGTCATCCTCGAAAAATTTTAGAGCCACAAGGCTCTGCTCAATTAAGGTATGGTTTAAACGGCCCTTCGCTGGCGGATGTACAAATTAAATTACCAGCGGATTTAATTGTCCAGCAATTGGATATGCCATTTAAAGTTGAAGCGTCTGGTTTGCTTGAAGCTAATATAGAACAAGCTCAGTTAGGTGAACCCGTTTGTCAAAGTTTATCTGGACAAGTTGATTGGAAATTAGCAGGCGTAAATGCAATGAAAACCAACTTTAGCTATGGTGACATTGGCGCTAATCTTAGCTGTGATAATGGTGCCGTTGTTGCTAAGGTTAACGGCAACCCTGAGCAATTAATTTTAGATATTAATGCACGCTTAAATACGTATCAAAGCTACTCGGTTGAAGGCTATATTTCAGCCGGAAGCAAAGCTAGTAAAGATCTACAAGCTGCCTTAAGTTATTTAGGTAATCCAGACAACCAAGGTCGCTACTTAATAAAATTTAAGCAATAAGTTGCTTGGTATGAGCTGTAATTGAATTTGGCGAGTATTTAAGTATACTCGCTTTAGATTTTAGATTTTAGATTTTAGATTTTAGATTTTAGACAGAAGTGATAGCTTCTTTTTAAAATGAGGACGACCTCCGCTTTGCCCCCGCTAATGCGCCAAAATCAATTTGGGACGACCTAATTCATTTAAAAATTAATGATAGAGGTTGTTATGAGTTGGTTGATTATTGTACTTGCCGGCATTTTTGAAATTGTTTGGGCTTTAGGTCTTAAATATAGTGATGGCTTTAGCAAGCTTTGGCCAAGTTTAATGACGCTTGTTGCATTGCTAATGAGCCTGTCTTTATTGTCATTCGCGATGCGAACTTTACCCTTTACTACTGCCTATGGAGTTTGGGTGGGCATAGGCACGATAGGTACTGTGATAGCCGGCATAATTTTGTTTTCTGAGCCCATTCATCCGCTTAAAATTATTAGCCTAGTATTTATTGCTGTAGGTATTATTGGTCTTAAACTGAGTCATTAACTCGAATTTTCCACTGCCTGTAATAAAACTCAATCGCTCAATTAACGAGAGCGACTGAGTTGCTTTACTCGGTGTTATTTATCATTAACCTCTACTTCAAAATTAGTATCAGGCCATTGCCAATTACTGATGTTGTCACTGTCCATTCCGTAAGTATGTGCGTGATTTAAATGGTCGCTAATGGCCTGTTGCATCTTGTTTTTTAATCCATCAGCAGCACCCTCTAAATTAGGTACACGGTTGAGTACATCTAAAACCAAATTAAATCGGTCAATTTTATTTTGAATTGCCAGCTCCAATGGCGTGTTTATATTGCCTTTTTCAATATAGCCACGTACATGTAAGCGAGCACTCGCATTATGTTTGTAAGCTAACTTGTGAATTAACCAAGGGTAACCGTGAAAGTTAAATATAATAGGTTTATCTTGCGTAAATAGCTGCTCAAATTCAGATGTAGACAAGCCGTGAGGGTGTTCATCACTTGATTGAATTCGATATAGATCAACGATATTAATAAAGCGTAATTTTAGGTTCGGTAAATACTCTTTTAAAATAGCGGCAGCGGCTAGTGCCTCCATGGTAGGAATGTCACCACAGCAGGCTAGTATTACATCAACACTTTGAGATTGTGTATCAAGTGCTTCGCTATGGCTTGCCCAATCCCAAACATCTATGCCTTTTTTACAGTGCTGTTTGGCTTGCTCTATGGTTAAATATTGAAGGTGTTTTTGTTTATCTGAAATAATTAAATTGATGTAGTCAGTGCTTTGCAAACAATGTTCGGCCACTGACAATAAGCAATTGGCATCAGGTGGAAAATATATCCGGCTAACATCAGCACTTTTATTGGTGACTAAATCAATAAAACCGGGATCCTGATGTGAAAACCCATTATGGTCTTGGCGCCAAACCACTGAAGATAATAAAATATTAAGCGATGATATAGGTGCGCGCCATTCAACATTGTGCTTACAGATGTCCAGCCATTTCGCATGCTGGTTAAACATAGAATCAATCACATGCGCAAAAGCTTCGTAAGTATGCAATAGCCCATGGCGTCCCGTTAATAAATAGCCCTCTAACCATCCCTCTAAAGTGTGTTCACTTAGCATTTCCATGACTCGGCCATTAACGGATAAATTGGCACCATCACTATCTTCAGGCTTAGCATCAGCCAGCCAAGTTTTTTGGGTCGATTGGTAAACCGCATCTAATTTATTTGAAGCAGTTTCGTCAGGTCCAAATAGTCTAAAATTGTTCGGATTATCCATAAATATTTGATTTAAATATTCACCTAATACACTGGTGTTGGATATTTTTAGCTTTCCAGGGGCATCAACTTGCGCGGCAAATTGAGCATAGTCTGGCAGTTTTAGTGGCTGTCTGACAATACCCGCATTGGCAATTGGGTTTGCGCTCATTCGAGACTGCCCTTTAGGCGCAATGGCTTGTAATTCAGGTATTAGTTTACCATCATGATTGAATAAGGTTTCAGGCTGGTAGCTTTTTAGCCAAGATTCTAATTGGGCTAAGTGATCTGGGTTTTCTTTAACGCCAGCTAAAGGGACTTGATGTGCACGCCAAGTGTTTTCAACTTGGTGGCCATCAACGGTTTTAGGACCAGTCCAGCCTTTTGGCGTTTTTAGAATTATCATTGGCCATTTCGCTCGCCCATTTTTATCTTCTACCCTGGCTTGGTGCTGAATATGCTTAATTTGATTAACCGCATGTTCTAGGGCATGGGCCATTTTTTGATGCATAACCTGTGGCTCAGAACCTTCTACCAATATAGGCTCATATCCATAGCCTTTAAATAAATTAAGTAACTCTTCTTCACTAATACGTGCCAAAATAGTTGGATTAGCAATTTTATAGCCATTTAAGTTAAGTATCGGCAGTACTGCACCGTCTGTTTTTGGATTTAAAAATTTATTTGAATGCCAAGCGGTTGCCAGCGGACCTGTTTCTGCTTCACCGTCACCAACTACGCAAGTGACAATTAAATCAGGGTGATCAAATGCCGCGCCATAAGCATGGGATAAACTATAACCTAACTCACCACCTTCATGTATTGAACCAGGTAACTCTGGTGTGCAGTGGCTGCCAATAAAGCCGGGGAATGAGAACTCTTTTAAAAACTTTTTTAAGCCGTTAATGGTTTCTGATTTTTCCGGATAATACTCAGAATAAGTGCCTTCTAAATAAACCGGAGCAAGCACGCCTGGGGCACCGTGTCCAGGTCCTGCAATAAATAAACTATCGAGTTGGTATTTGTTAATGAGACGATTCATATGAATATAACAGAAGCTTAATGCGGGTGATGCGCCCCAATGACCTAACAAACGATTTTTAATATGTTCACTTTTAAGTGGTTCATCTAGTAGGGGATTATCTTGCAAGTAAATCATAGCAGCAGCTAAATAGTTACAAGCGTTCCAGTATTGACTGATTAAGGTTAATTCGGTTTTGTCTAAAACTGTCTTGTCAGGTTCAAAGGTGTACATATTGATATCCTTATATCATTTGAAGCTCATTAATTAGAATTGCGATGGTTAAATTAGAATTTGTGCTTTTACTTTAAGCTTTTAATTTAGAGGAAATGCAATAAGCCTGCCGTGATTTAAATCAATTATTTTTGAGTTTGTTCTCTGTATTTTGTGGTGATTTTTTATCGCTGATTTTTACTGGTATGCGTTTTGCAGTGATTAGTTTGGTGTCTTGTTAAATAAACCTAAATTAACGAGACAAACTTAAGTATGTTGAAATTATTATATCTATATCTATGGAGGATGAGATGAATTGGGAACAAATCGAAGGTAAATGGTCACAATATAAAGGGAAAGCTCAGCAAAAGTGGGGCAAATTAACAGATGATGACTTAGATGTAGTAAAAGGCAATCAAAAAGAGTTATCTGGTCGTATTCAAGAGTTATACGGCATTAGCAAGGATGAAGCGGATAAACAAACCAGTGATTTTTCTCGAGAGCTGGGTTAATACTTTATCCATATTGATTGAGGCTCAGTTTAGCGGCTGAGCCTGCTATTTTTAGCCTCGAACTTTAATTTTATACGCACGCCCTGAGTTTATACCCACCTATTTTATTTACGCTTGTATTACTTTTACTGAAAATTTAACGCTCATCTATTTTGTTACTATAATTTTTGCAGTTCCAATATGACTAAAATTTACATGCTTTAGTGTGTAAATCTTTCTATTTCACTTTGATTTATGCTGCTTTTTTGCGGAACTAAAAGTCATTTTTTTAGAGATTTAAAGATACATACGTATGCATTTAATCTAATCACTTTGTTGCATAGATTTGTCGCTGAAAAACGTTATGATTAAGTTATTATTTTGTTTTAGGTAAGCTGAATTTATAGCACATCCTAAGATATACCTACTAGAAGTGAGAAATTAAATGAAACAACCTAAACTTTCGTTTTGGCAGGTTTGGAATGTCAGCTTTGGTTTTTTAGGGGTGCAAATTGGCTTTGCACTGCAAAATGCTAACGTCAGCCGAGTATTATCTGATCTAGGTGCAGATTTACATTCGTTGTCTTTATTTTGGTTGGTGGCGCCTGTTATGGGGTTGATTATTCAACCTATTGTCGGTAGTGCATCAGACAGAACTTGGACTCGATTTGGTCGACGTAACCCTTATATTTTAGCTGGCGCAATTGCTGCTGCTGTGGGCATGTGTTTAATGCCTAACTCTCCTATATTTGTAGCTTTTATCGCGCCTATGTTATTTGGTGGTTTAATGTTAGCTCTGATGGACGGGGCATTTAATTTAACCATGCAGCCATTTAGAGCTTTGGTCTCTGACATGGTGCCCGCAAAACAACGAAATCAAGGTTATGCGGTTCAATCTTTAGTTATTAATATTGGCGCAGTTGTTGGTTCTATATTGCCTTTTGTTTTAACTAATGTCATTGGTTTAGAAAACAGCTCAAAAGCGGGTGAAGTCGCGCCTTCAGTTATGTGGGCTTTTTATATTGGTGCGACTGCTTTACTGGGCTCAGTTTTATGGACAGTGATTCGTACCAAAGAATATCCGCCTCAAGAATACAGCGCATACAAAGGGTTAAATTACGAAGAGGAGCAGCGCTTAAATGCAGAGAAAAAATCGCTAGCTGAAAAGCTATCCGGTTTCTTTAAATTATTTATGAGCATGCCTAAAACGATGAAGCAATTGGCGATAGTACAGTTTTTCTCTTGGTTTGCGCTTTATATTTTATGGGTTTATACCATGCCAGCGATTGCGCAAAATGCGTGGGGTTTAGATAGTAAATGGTTCGATTCAAGTTATTTATCTAGTCTTGAGCAAATCCCAGCACATATCGCCCAAGCTAAAGGTGCTGCTGGGGATTGGGTCGGGATTTTATTTGCAGCCTATTCATTGTCAGCGGCTTTGTTTTCAATTGTATTATCAAAAATTGCTGATACATTTGGCCGTAAATTAACATATTCGTTGTCGTTATTGGCGGGTGGTTTGGGCTACATAAGCTTTATCTTGTTTGATGATCCACAAATTATGCATGTGAACTTGTTTATTACGCAAGTTGATGTGCCTGTGGGTGCGCTTGGTTTACTGATTCCCATGATAGGAATTGGGTTTGCTTGGGCTGCTATTTTAGCTATGCCTTATGCAATATTAGCTGGTTCTTTACCTGCGAATAAAACCGGTGTGTATATGGGGATATTTAACTTTACGATTGCTGCACCGCAAATTATTTGTGGTGCTATGGCGGGGCAAATTTTACTGCATTGGTTTAATAATCAAGCAATTTACATTATGATTTTAGCTGGTGTTGCTATGGTATTAGGGGCTTTATCAGTGGTTTTTGTTAGTGATAATACAGATACAAACAAAGAAAACTTAGCTGAAGAGCTTGAACACGAGGCTCATCCCCAACAATCGTAAGTTGGCAAAAACGAATATAAAAAAGGCTACTTCTTGTGAAGTAGCTTTTTTTGTATAAATTTAATTGGTTTTATTGTTTAAGCGAGTCGCTTATTGATGCACAGCAGAATATTTTTCAAGCTTGTTATATAAGGTTTTCACGCTAATCCCAAGTTGAGCTGCGGCTTCTGTTTTATTTCCTTGGTTATCTTCAAGTGCTTGTTGTATAGCAATTTTTTCAAGCTCATCTAAAGACATACCACTCGGTACCCCTTCAGCGTTTTCAGTTTCTTGTTGTTCAGAATCAAAAATTAAATGGTCAACATCAATTAAGTTTTCAGCTAAAATAAATGCCCGTTCTACGGTATGTCTGAGTTCTCTAACATTACCTGGCCAAGTGTGACTGGCTATTTTTTCAAGAGCGTGGTCCGTTATCGACTTCACACAGTTTTCTTCGCTGCTACGGTATGCTAAAAAATGTTTAGCGAGCTCTATAATATCATTTCCTCGAGCCCGTAACGGCGGCACTTGTAGCGGAAATTGAGCTAACCTGAAATAAAGATCTTCTCTGAAGATACCCGTTTCAATTGCTTGTATTGGATTGCGGTTGGTGGCAGCGACAATTCTGACATCTGCAAATTTTACTTTTTGACTACCAACAGGGCGAAACTCACCAGTTTCAAGCACTCTAAGTAACTTAACTTGTTGCTCAAGTGGCATTTCAGTCACTTCATCTAAAAATAAAGTGCCACCTTGTGCTTGTTCAAAAATGCCTTTGTGATCTCGGTTTGCACCAGTAAATGATCCTTTGAGGTGACCGAATAGTTCACTGTCAATCAGCTCAGGGGTTAATGCGCCACAGTTTACTGCGATAAAAGGTTTTAAATTGCGTTTACTTTGGCTGTGAATGGTATGAGCGACTAACTCTTTACCGACACCGCTTTCACCTTGAATCAGCACATTACTTTCGCTACCTGCTACACGCCGAATTGTGCGGTAGAGTTTGCGCATTACTTGCGATGAGCCGGTTAATAAACCAAATTGATCTATATTACTGGATTGGATTTTTTCAATATCGTGATTGTTTTCGGTTAACTCAGCAGAAAAATCTACTAATACTTCTTTTACCTGCTCAATATCAACTGGCTCTCTGAAATGGTAGCCAGCGCCTTGGCGCATTAATTCATCTAGCGTTGGGTTAGGTTCACCCCGGCTGACAAATATAAAGTCTTTATAAAAATGTAAATGTGATTTAAGCAAACTGTCTAATAAAGTGTTGTTTTGTTCGTTAATTTGAATAAAAAATACATCGGTAGGATAGCTTGCTAAATCTTTATCTGATTTGTTTTGCAAATCTAATTCAACACTTTGGTAGCCTGCATTGTTTGCAATTTTTTCTATCTGTAATGCAAGCTTTTTATCTGATGCTTTAACCAGCAAGCTTGGAGTTGCCATTATATTTTGCCTCGTTAAATTTTAGCCATGCATACAACATTGGTGTGAATCCTGCACGGTTAAATGGGTAATTTGTATAAAACATAACTGAGCTTTTGAACATAAAATACAGGTGAATATATCAACAAACGAAAAATATACGTTTAAATACTCAATTTTTACTTGGTTTGTTTTGCTATCAGTTAGGTTAGTCTAATAGTTGGAGCAATATGAATAATCAATCATATAGTGTGGGCAATGTCATGTTAAATCAAGAGAAAAATGTTATTTATGAGATCTTAAGCATATCAGAGTGTGCATTAGCGTTTTATCGCCAGTTTATTCCAGGACTTAAACACCATAATCAAGTGGCGACTTCAAAAACTTTATATCAACGCCATATGCGACTCGCACTGCGTTGCCAGAAGGAAATTGGTTCAGAAAAATTTGAATTATCAAGTGATGCGAAAGCGCTTTGCCAAGCTTATTATCAAAGCCGTCAATCAATAGAACCAGTAGAACAATTTGCCTATACAGGCGCTAATAAGATAAAAAATCAACACTTGCTAACACATGAAGTTGATTGTTTAAAATTATTAAAATTGAATGCATCCAAACTTAAAAACTCACGGTTTAAACATGAACTTTCGAGTGAAATTGCTTGGTTACAAATTGAAATGGATGACTGTATAAGAGCCTTTGATTTGGTGAGCGATTTAGATTTTCAACTCGTGTAAATATTACGCTTTTGTTATATCCAAAGTGTAATTACTACCGAGTACTAAAGTTTATTGTATGAGTAAACTAAAAAATCATTGAGTGTTGGTTTGTTTTAAGTTGTTGAAAAGTAATTATTTATTTTTATTTTTTTTGGGGTTGGCACAATAGGTGCACTACTCATTTTAGTACTTTAAGTAACTAAATGAATTTAAGCAGTCGTTTAGTAGAGGTAACTAACGGTAGATAAACCATAAAACGAAGGAGTCCAATATATGGCCGCTACAAAAGAAAGTTCATCAAACTCAAATTCAAGCACTTCAACAGCAGCAGCTAACCAAGCTGCAATTACAGAAGCTGCAACCGCTGCTGCACATAAAGCAATTGAAGCGATGGCAGATAAAGCCAGAGTTGCGGAGTCTGCTACTCGTCAAACTGCTTCTGAATCATCAGAGGCACTTGCCGAGCGACGCAGACAATTACAAGCCCAAGCACAGCTAATGTCTGAAAATGCACAGGGTTTTGTACAAAAACACCCATTAGCGTCTGCGGGTATTGCATTTGCTGCAGGTGCGCTTATTGCTTCATGCTTTTCGAACAAAAAAAGCTAATTGTTAGTGGTAGCAATTTAAGTTATGTCAAAACAATTTGACTCGACAGAATCTGCGCCTTCAGCTGATGAGAATTTAGCTGAAGGCGCAGACGTGTCTAGCCCAACGTTTTCAGAATCGGTTAATGTGTTAGTGCTGCAGTATAAAGCATTATGGCTTAACTATTTGGCCAGCGCAGCGGAGCGTACTGATACAGCCCTAAAAGCAGTTTTTATTATATTAGCGCTTACTTTGTTGGCGGTTATATTAGTTGCGGGGGTCTGGTTTGGCTTAGTGGCTTTTTTAGGTGTAGGCTTGGTTCAACTCGGACTAAACTGGTGGATGACGGGCGCTATTTTACTGGCACTTAATTTATTAATCATCTTACTTGTGATCCGCTCATTAAGAGCCGCATTTAAAGAAATTAAACAAGCTGTTTTTTCTACAGAAAGTTAGTTTTAACCGATTAAAGCTTCTTTTTATCTCAAACAAATAGCATTGCTCAAGCGTAGTTAAAACACGATGGGAGGAGATTATGCTAGTAAAATGGTGTTGTCGTAAAAATCATAAAAAATTAGCTCAATTGAAACAACAAAGAGCGCTACTGAAACAAGGTGTACATCAATCTCAAAATAATTTATTGATGAAGACCGAGCAATTTGCTGGCAGTCGAACTGGTCTGTTAATTTGCTTTGGGTTGGGTTTATTTGCTGGACATAAACCATTAAAAACGGCGAGTAGCTCATTATTGCATCTTGCATTGCCTTTTATCCAACAACAAATTATTTCAAAAATTAAGCATGACTAGGAGTCTTAACGCTGCGTTTGATTAAGTGTAAGGCTGTGTGTGGTTTGTAATGGAATCATGTTACAATCTCGGTTTTACTCTTGAACCGTTTATGTTATGCGCCTACTTAAATCTGCTTGCCATCCTAAAGTTAACTTAGCCCAAGATTCAACTTTTAAACGATTAGCTGCCCGAGCAATTGTGTTAAAAGGAGACTTAATTTTAATGCTGTATACCCAAAGGTATCATGATTATACCTTACCAGGTGGAGGTGTTGATGATGGTGAAGATATTCGAGCCGGATTAATTCGAGAGTTACGGGAAGAAACCGGCGCACAAAACATTACTCAAATCGAAGCTTTTGGCCTGTACGAAGAATACCGCCCTTGGTATAAAGATAATTACGATGCCGTGCATATGCTGTCGTACTGCTTTACTTGCCAAATAGATGAAAAACTAGCTAATACGCAGTTAGAAGATTATGAAATTCGAAATGGTATGAAGCCGGTGTGGGTTAACATTCATCAAGCAATTGAACATAATGAGCAAACGATGGCCAATAGTGATAAAAAAGGATTATCGATAGAAAGAGAAACTTTTTTATTAAAGTTAATTGCAAAAGAGCTACTAACAACTGAGCCAGCCTAAACCAGCTCAGTGCGGTTATTTAACAGATGATAATGAGCGCAGAACTAAAGATTAAAAACGGTAATGAGCACCGATTACAATAGCTGTCGATCTGATCTCGGTCTTATTGTTAGCACTTAAATCGGTTGGATAAATCGCTTTCTCACCAAAATTAGAATACACGTATTCAATTCTAAAACTCATTTGAGACTGATTTAATAAATCAAAACCTACTGCCATTTGGTAACCGTTTAAATCGCCGGTTGAAATGTCGTTTTGATCGCTTGTTGGGTTCACTGACACTTCAGATTTAACGTTTGAAAATCTTAAATTAAAATCGACATTTTCAGCATAATGGTGTTTAAGTAATATGCCAATAGATGCATTGTAATCCATTGTCGCTTGTAACGATTGTTCATTAGCTGAATAAGCTAACATATGATCTCGATTCATATATTCAGCCTCTATCGCTGCTGAAAACGCAGGCGAAAACTTAACTTGGTAACCTAAATAACCGCCTGTAATGGTTTCATTGTCGTTTGCCGAATCATAGCTAATATTAGGGGTTTGATGCGCTTGTACGTATTCAACGCCTAATTTACCCCCTACATAAAAAAAGTCATCGTTAGCATGAGCAAGCGGAGCTGCTGCAAGCGAAAGTAACAAAATAGTTTGTTTAATCAAAATATTTCCTTTTATATATTTAAATTGAGCGCTAAGCCTTACAGTAGAATAAGAATCTAAAAAACTCTAACTAAAAAAGCGATAGGGTACAATTCAATTTTAAGTCATTCAGAGGCAGGTCTTAGAAATTTGCTCTGGTTGTTTTTAGCTTTTTATAACTTGGTTTTTCATACGCCTACATGGAGCTAGGTGCACGGCAGAACAACGCACGCTACACTTTATTTTCATTTTATTGCTTGTTAATACACAGCTTAGATTGTTGTCTGACTCCAGCCGTTATACCATGACATAAATTAACTTAATTGCATTTTACTTGTGTTACCAATAAACGCTGTTTTACCTGAAATAAAAGCTGCACTGGCTTCAAATAATAATCTGGTTATTCAAGCACCACCCGGCGCGGGTAAGTCAACCTTATTGCCACTTGAATTACTTAACTTATATTCTGCAGGGGCAAAAAAAATACTTTTGCTAGAACCCAGACGTGTAGCAGCCAGAAATATTGCCAGTTATTTGGCCAAGCAGCTTAATGAAGCTGTCGGCCAGAAAATAGGGTTGCGCATGCGGGGTTTATCAAAAGTTTCAGCTAACACTCAATTAGAAGTTGTGACCGAAGGTGTGTTGACGCGAATTTTGCAATCTGATCCTGAATTAAGTGACTACCAGCTGATTATATTTGATGAATTTCATGAGCGTTCACTCAACGCTGATTTTGCATTTGTATTAACTCAGCAAGTACAAGAAGCGCTCAGAGATGATTTGCAAATGTTAATTATGTCGGCCACTTTAGATTTAACTATGTTAAAGGCTGTGCTGCCTGATGCGCCAGTCATTGAAAGCTCAGGACGTTTATATCCAATAGATTATTATTACCGGCCGTTGAATTTAAATAACAATAGTCAGCATAAATCGAGAAACCCAGTTGCTAATTTAAGTCGTCATATATTATCGGTTGTTAAGGAAGCTCTAAATTTTGATGGTGACATTTTAGTTTTTTTACCTGGTATTTACGAGATAAATCAAGTGGCTTCGGTTTTAGAGCATGCCGAGCTATCACAACTTAAAATATCAAAATTACATGGGCGTTTACCATTAGACGAGCAGCAGCAAGCATTAAAAGTCGATGTAAATGGCAAACGTAAAATTGTATTATCGACCAATATTGCAGAAACCAGTTTAACGATAGAAAATATTCGAATTGTGATTGATTCAGGTCTGCACAAAACCGCACAATTTGATCACAAAACTGATTTTAATCAATTAATTACAGAGCGAATATCTAAAGCTTCCTCAATTCAGCGAGCAGGGCGTGCAGGCCGACTTGATTCAGGTGTTTGTTTTCGGCTTTGGACAGAAGACGAGCAGAACAGGTTAAGGGAACAGTATCCGGCAGAAATAGAAAAAGCTGACTTGTCACAAATTTTATTTGAAACTCGGTTATGGGGCGAAAATGACATTTATGCATTCAACTGGCCGACCAAACCCAGAATAAGCCAACTCAAAGCAGCGGAGCAAAAACTCATTAATTGGCAATTAATGAGTAAAGAAAAGCAATTAACTAAAAAGGCGCGTCAATTAACATTAAGTGCTGGTGATATAGCGTCATCGTTATTAATTGAGCAAACAAAAGGGTCAGCGTTAGCTTATTTGATTGCTGCTTACTTACAAGAGTCTCAAAAATCTACGCATTGGGATATGCGTAATGCTTTATTAGCGGTTTTAAAACAAGATAACTCAAGTATAAAGCAGCAAGCGCAAAAAAATTTGGGCCGAAAGCTGAGCCTGACAGAAATTGACAGCCAACTTTCAACTTTAGCTGAATTGTTGGTACCAATTTGGCCGCAACGCATGGCCAAACTAAAACATCACTCTGAACAAAGTGCTATTTATGTTATGGCATCAGGCTCTGCAGTTGAGCTTAGGCAGCTCGAATCGCTTAATCCTCCAGAGTATTTATTAGTGATGGATGCAGGGTTTCAAAACCAGAAAGCAAATGGCATTATTTACAGCGCCGTACAGCTTGAAAAATCAGAGTTTGAGAAACTAAGTCTAACTTATCGGTCGTCAAGTATTAGCTTGGAGATAGATTTAAAGTCAGGTCAGCTTAAGCTATTTGAACAAACAAAATTGTTTAACATTTTGCTGGCTAAACAAGCTTTAACCCAAAAACCGACAGGCAAGCAATTGCAGCAGGCTTGGTTAACTGAACTACAGAGTAATTATCAAAATTTGTTGAGCGAATCGCAAAAAAATTCACTTAACCAATTTATTGCTCGCTGGAACTTGGCGTCGCAAGTTAAAGCCGGTACACGGCTTGTATCGGCAAACGTGGCATTTAACACGCTACACTTGTCGGATATGTTTGCACAAGCGGACGAATGGCTTGCGCTTTATTTGACTAATGTGAGTGCTTTGTCTCAGTTTCAAAACCTAAATTTAGTTAAAATATGGTTAGATCAACAAGCGTATCAACTGCAAACTGAACTAAATAATTTATGCCCTGTTAGTTATCAATTGCCAGATGGGCGTCAGGTTAAAATTGATTACGTGGCGCCTGCTGGTCCTAGTATTAAAGGTTTTATGCAATCTTTTTACGGGGTCGCTCAGCATCCTAGTATTTTGGCTGGACAGCAAGCTTTAGTGGTTGAATTGTTATCTCCGGCAAAGCGGGCAATTCAAACAACTCAAGATTTAATTGGTTTTTGGCATGGCAGTTATCCGCTTGTCCAAAAAGACATGAAAGCAAATTATCCTAAACATTATTGGCCTGATGATCCGGCAAATGCATCGGCAGGTACTGCAACAAAACGACAAAGGCAAAGTGGTTAAATGAGTCAACCTAAAAAAAATAACAAATCAAAATCAAAGCAAGCAACTAAAAAACCTTGGGTATTAAAAACCTTAATTAAATTGTTTTTTGTTTTTGTTGCACTCTTTATTGCAGCTGGTATCTATTTAGACGCTCAAATAAAACAAAAGTTTGAAGGGAATAAATGGCAGTTACCTGCGCTGGTTTATGGGGTTGAACATAATTATCAAAAATCGGATGCGCTCAGTCGCACGGCTTTAATAGAGCATTTAAAATTATTAGATTACCGGCAAGTTAGGCAGTTAAGTGCGCCGGGTGAGTTTGAACCAACGCGTACTGGCGTACGATTTTACAGACGAGCCTATTCTTTACCTCATAGTGAAGTTGATGCGCAAAAATTAGAAGTTTCATTTTACAAAAATAGAATTGATCGTATTGCGAAACTAGCAGGAAATGACACTCAATCTGCGTTTTCACTTGAGCCTTATTTAATTGGGCGCTTACAAGCAAATAATTTAGAGGACAGAATTTTAGTTAAACTGCATCAAGTGCCTGATTTATTAATTCAAACTTTATTATTGGTTGAAGATCAAAATTTTTATAAACACCATGGTGTTGCGCCTTTATCAATTGCCCGAGCATTATGGGTTAATATTCAAGCTGGTCGCACCGTACAAGGGGGTAGCACGCTCACTCAGCAGTTAGTTAAAAATATGTTTTTAACTAATGAGCGAAGCTTATGGCGCAAAATAAAAGAAGCCTATATGGCTGTGCTACTGGATGCCAGATATAACAAGTCTGAAATTTTAGAAGCTTATTTAAATGAAGTTTATTTAGGTCAAAACCATAGCCGTTCTGTAAATGGAATGGGACTTGCTAGCCATTATTATTTTGCCAAGCCACTAGATGAATTAGCACCCAATGAAATAGCACTGCTGATTGGTATTATTAAGGGGCCATCTTATTACAATCCAAGATATAACTTAGACCGTGCACTGAAGCGCCGAGATTTAATTTTGCGATTAATGACTGAGAGCAATTTAATCAGTGCCGAAGATTACCAATACGAAATAACCCGAAACGTGGTTATCCAAGATAAAAATGCAATAGCTAAACGGCGTTATCCGGCTTATTTGGATCAAGTACAAGCGGAATTAAAACGAGTATTGCAATTAAACCATAAAGTTGAAATGCACTCGGGGTTAAAAATATTTACTCATTTTGATCCACTTGCGCAAAACCAAGCACAAACAGCAATTAGTAATGGCTTAACTCAGCTTGAACAACAAAGAACTTTAGAAGGTTTGCAAGCTGCTAGCTTAGTCATTGATAGTCATTCTGGTGGCATACAAGCGATAGTGGGCGATCGACAAGCTAATTTTGATGGTTTTAACCGAGCCTTGAATGCTCAGCGTAATATTGGTTCTTTAATAAAACCAGCAGTTTATTTAACCGCGCTAGAACAAAATGACTACCATTTAGCGAGTGTGTTAAAAGACGAGCCGATCAAATTAACCAACTCACAAGGTAAAGAGTGGGCCCCTAAAAATTATGATAAACAGTTTTTAGGCGACGTTTTACTGGTTGACGCTTTGGTTAATTCGCGAAATGTACCAACCGTTAATTTGGGGATGACGTTGGGTTTAGACGCAGTCGCTAATACTTTAAATGATATAGGTTTGACCCGTGATATTCGTTTATATCCATCAATGCTATTAGGCTCTGTAACTTTATCTCCTTTTGAGGTTGCGGATTTATATCAAGCATTTTCCAATGAAGGTAATAAACAAAAAATTCATGCTATAAATACGGTTAATTCTATGGACAACCAACAGCTATGGCAATTTAATCAAGCGCCGACAAAAGTGATTGATCGTGCTGATGCTTATTTAATTAATTATGCAATGAACCAAGTGACTCGTAAGGGAAGCGCTAAGTGGCTGGGTAGCCAATTTAAACGACATCAGTTTGCCGGTAAAACGGGTACCACTAATGATTTATTAGACAGTTGGTTTGTTGGTTACGACCAGACTCAATTAGCCGTGTTTTGGATTGGTCATGACGATAACCAATCAACAAAATTAACGGGCGCAAGCGGCGCGCTCAAATTATTTGGTGAATACCAAAAACTTAGAACACCTTCTAGTTTGGTAATGGCTAAACCAGATGGTATTGAAATGAGATACTTTAACCGACAAACAGGACGACATTCTTTACCTGGATGTGGTGCTTTAATTATGCTTCCTGCCAAAGTTGAGCATTTAGCTAAACCACAAGAATGTGAACAAAGTAAAGACTGGGACAAGCCAGAGAAGTCTTGGTTGCAAAAATTGTTTGATTGGTAATAACGGGGTTTAATCGTATAAAAAATAGCTGCTCTTTCTTTATTTTTAGACAGCTTACGCTATGCTTAATGAATGTTATTCAGTTGATTAATTTCAAAACTGACTAAAAAGTTAGCTAGGATATTGAATTTATTTGGTTTAAAGTTAATTTAATGAATTAGAAAACAATAATAACGATTAATAAGTGTTATTCATTGTTTATGGTTGTTTAGGCTTGGATGAGTTTTCAGCAGTTAAATACCCGTGTAAACATGGAGTTGTAAAGCAGAGTACTTTTAATTTAGGGCTTAATTCATATTGGAGATGATGGTTAGCATAATTTATACGGCGTAAAGCAAATATCCAATATTAAATGTGGATGTAAACCATAGCAAAGGCTGGTTTTTATGCGCTGTGCGTTACTGGTTTTGGGCCTGGCTGAGAAGCAGAATCTGTGTTTATCTGAACAGCTCGCTGGCGCAGAATTTAAAATTGAAGTTATAGCATACAAAAATGCTAATAACCTGACGAATATATTAAAAATGGTCAATGTTGACTGTGTCTTACTGTATCATCAAGCAGGACAATTTGACGCATTTGAACCTCTTAAGATTATTCAAAACTTGGCCCCCGACTGCGGCACCGTTATTTGTGTAGACGATTGCCAACCAAACTTTATCCGCCAAGCCTTTTTAAAGGGGGTTGATGACTGCATCATTCAACATGAGGGTGTTGAGTTACCCAAACGCATCATTCAAATTGTTAAACAAAAAAAACGAAAAAAGTTATCTCGTACGATTAACGCTGAACTCGAATTACTCAGAGCAGTGATGGACAATACGCCCGCCTTAGTCATGGTTTGCGACGCAGAAACCAGTTTATTTATCAGTTTTAATCAAGCGTTAAACCGCTTTTTAGACTTATCCAACGAGCAAATTAAAAGTCGCTCGTATTTTCATATATCCGAACAATTTGAATCGACCAGTGACTGGTTTAGGTTTGTTGAGCAAGTTAAAAGTTCAGGCCATTTAGCGTATGAAGCTTATCTTAAAAATCATAGCGGTGAATCGATTCCATTTGAGTTTGACTGCTCAATGACACAAATTAATGAATCTAATTATTTACTCTTTAATGGTATGGATATTAGTCGATTAAAGGTGGTGCAAAACGAATTAGTTGAATTAGCTAACCGAGACCCGTTAACTAAGCTGCGCAACAGGCGAGGTTTAGCTGATGAGTTTGAACGTTTAATTAAAGCCAGCATACGCTCCAAAAATTGTTTATGTTTAGCTTTATTTGATCTTGATAATTTTAAAAAAATTAATGACCAATATGGTCATGACGTAGGGGATCAAGTTTTACAAGATTTTGCCAGCGTTTTGTGCTCTATTGTGCAAAGGCCATTAGATCTTGTGGTGCGAGCGGGTGGTGAAGAATTTATTGTAATTATGCTAAATGGTTCAGAGGCGTCATTATTAAATTTATTAAATAAAGTCATTGAAAAGACGCCTTTATCGACTCAACCTATTACCACAGTTAGTGGCGGTGCAATTTTTCTTTCTAGTATTGATATTAGTTACGAGCAAGCATTTAAATTGGCCGATAACAATTTATATCAAGCTAAAAAGCAAGGTAAAAACCAACTTGTTACCCAATATATTCAAAATTAATTTACAGGTTGCTTTTTAATTTAAGCATAGCTACACATTTTTATGTATATCAGCCCAAATCACTTAAATGAGCGTAATTGCTGTATTTGCCAGTCTACTTTAATGTTTAAATTAGGTATAATCTGGTTAAAATAGAGCTTTAACAGGAATAACAATGCGCTTAGATAAATACGCGTGCGAAGCGGTTGACTTAACACGCAGCGAAGCTAAAAAAGCGATTAGCCGAGGTAGCTTTACCGTCAATGGTGAGGTGATCAAAAGCCCCGCATTTAAAGTCCCTCAAGATGCTTGTGTTGAATACCTTGAACAAGAAGTTGAACTGGTTGGCACTCGTTACATTATGATGCACAAACCGGTTGATACACTTTGCACTACCTCAGATACTGAATTATATGAATCTGTTATTTCATTAATGGACATTGAAAAACCTGAACGCTTGCACGTTGCAGGACGATTAGATGTAGATACCACGGGTTTATTACTAATTACCGATGATGGTAAATGGTCACACAGAGTGACGTCACCTAATTACCATTGTAAAAAAGTGTATATTGCGCAATTAGCTGATGCTGTAGAACCCGCTGAGCAAGCCATTATGATTGAACAAGTGGCGCAAGGCATTATGCTTAAAAACGAAGATAAACCAACTTTACCAGCGCACTTAAGTTTTAGTACAGATAACTGCGCCCAACTAACAATATCAGAAGGGCGCTATCATCAAGTAAAACGTATGTTTGCGGCGCTTGGCAATAAAGTTGTAAGCTTACATCGACAAAAAATAGGCCATTTAGAAATAGACTCAGATCTAGAGCCGTGCGAGTGGCGTTACCTAACCGCTGAAGAAGTCGCTTTATTTTAATAAAATACCGAGAAGGAAAAATAATGTTAACTGCTAATCAAGCAAGCACTATGTTAGCGCTGCAAGATAAAATGAATGCGAAAGTTAATCCTGATTGGGTTAATGTTCGCTCACCATTTTTGCGTGCCGTTGTGATTGAAGGCGCCGAAGCAATTGAACACCATGGCTGGAAGTGGTGGAAGAAACAAGATTGTGACTTGGCTCAATTACAAATGGAATTAGTTGATATTTGGCACTTTGTATTATCTGCCATTTTAATCAAACACGAAGGCAGCCAAGTAGCAGCATCAGATGACATTTTTAACCACCTGACTGCACAAAAACTGACATTTGACGGCCAAGATTACGTTTTTTCACAATTAAGCTTATTGGATAAACTTGAATTGCTAATTGGTTTAGCCGCAGCTAAACGTTATGACATTGGTTTATTCTCAGCGTTATTGCAAGATTGCCAAATGGATTGGGATGCTTTATATGCACAGTATGTTAGCAAAAACGTACTTAACTTCTTTCGGCAAGACAATGGTTATAAAGAAGGCACCTATATTAAAGTCTGGAGTGGACGAGAAGATAATGAGCATTTAGTTGAGATAATGGAAAAACTAGATATTAAAGCACAGGATTATCAAGATCAGTTATACCAAGAGCTTAGTAAAAGATATTCGCTGTTAGATGTAACCTAGCTCACAAGCTAATTCACAACCTAACTTAGGTTAACCTCCCCTGATGAAATCATAAAAGTGAGTTTGAACGCCTGTTATCAAACTCACTTTATAACGAGGATGTTATGGATTTTTCAAATGATTTAGTTATTTTATCAGGCCCTATCTTACGTAAAGTAAGCTGCCGTCAAATGACGATTTGGCTGGCCACTTCACAGCCAGTCGATATTCAATTAGAGTTAAAGGTGGGTGAGCAGGCTGTTCAAAGTTATTTACTCACAGATCCCACGAAGCCTTATTGTCAAACCATTAGCGCTGCCGAACATTGCTATTTTCAACTCATTAATGTGCCATTTGAGCAAGATTTACCGCAAGATACTTGGGTTCAATACCAGCTATATTTTAAATCTAATGCGAGTCGTGCAGACAACAAAACGTGGCAGGCTTTAGATGAGTTAGTTGAAGGCATTTATTACCCTAATCAAGACACTTTAGGTTTTGTCATTAAAAGCCGGTTAGATAAAATATTGCATGGCTCTTGTCGTAAGCCCCATCATGACTGCCCAGATGGTTTAACCTTCGCCGACGACTACCTCAAAAATCATATTGAAGAGCTCGACAACTGGCCTGCCGTATTAATGCTTAGCGGCGATCAAATTTATGCTGACGATGTTTCGATGCCTACCTTAATTGCGATCCATCGTTTAATCAAAAAATTAAATTGGAAAAACGAGCCTTTTATTCAAGCTAATTTGGCCGATTCATCCCAACTGCAACAAAGTAGCGAATATTACAACCACCGAGAGTTGGTCTTGCCACAAGATAAAGTGGGCGGGCAAGTCAAAAAATTACTCTTCAACTCAGTTAAAAAACCAATTTTCACCTCTGATAATGCACATAATCATTTAATTTCGTTAGATGAAGTACTTACTATGTATTTACTGGTTTGGTCTCCAGAAGCTTGGCACTACACCAGTTTAACTATGCCTGACAATATTTTAGCGCAAGAACAGCCAAGTTATCTTGAGCAGCAAAAACGGGTAGAAGCGTTTAAATCAGGCTTACATCAAATTCGCAGAATGATGGCGCATTTGCCTTGCGCTATGATTTTTGACGATCACGATGTAACCGATGATTGGAACTTAACCGCTAGCTGGGAAAAGGTTGCATACCAAAATGATTTTTCTAGACGTATTTTAGGTAATGCCTTAATTGGATATTTTATTTGTCAGGGGTGGGGTAATGCACCAGAAAACTTTCCTGATGAGTTTATCACATTGACCCAAAAAATCTTTAACCGGTTGGGTAAAGATGAACATGAATTGCTTATTAAAAAGTTGCTTAAATTTGATTCTTGGAATTATGCTTGGCCCACACAGCCAAAGCTCCTAGTATTAGATACCCGCACCCAAAGGTGGCAATCTATTTCTAAACCTGATAAACCATCCGGTTTAATGGATTGGGAAGCACTCACCGAATTACAGCAATCATTACTAGAACATGAAGCCGTTGTATTAGTTTCCCCAGCACCTATTTTTGGCGTTAAATTAATTGAAGCTGTACAGCAAGTTTTTACCTGGTTTGGTAAACCATTGATGGTTGATGCAGAAAACTGGATGGCCCATAAAGGTGCCGCTTATTATTTACTGAATTTATTTCGTCATCCTAAAACACCGCAACGTTTTGTGATTTTGTCTGGCGATGTGCATTATTCATTTGCTTCGAAAGTGAGTTTGAAAGGTCGTAAAAATAGTCCAAGTGTTTGGCAAATTACCAGTAGTGGGCTTAAAAATACCTTTCCTGAGAATTTATTAAATTGGCTTGATCGCCTGAATCGTTGGTTGTATGCACCTTGGTCACCATTAAACTGGTTTACTAAACGAAAGCATATGCGAGTTGACCCCATCAAACCTAATTTAGCTTCCAAAGGTGAGCGTTTACTAAACCATGCTGGTATTGGTTTGGTTGAATTAGACAAAACTGGTGAGCCGATAAAAATAGCACAGTTAATTGAAAACGGCCAAGCTATTGAGTTTCCGCTAAATAAGTCGACTCAGGACAAATCTAAATAGGCTGAATATTATTTAGGCAATAAAACAAATAACAATTGGTAATACTAACTGTTCTTATTTACAATATCCGTTTTGTCAGCATATAAATGGCTATTGTTCAGTAGAGGTACTCAGTTTGGTTAAATTGTATTTGAGACGGATGCATTTAGTGATCGCCCTATTCGCAGGGGTGATCTTAATCGGTCTTAGTATTACGGGTAGCCTGCTCATATATGCCAAAGATATTCAAACTTATTTTCAACCTGAATACTGGACGGTTGCACCTCAAACTAAGCCGCTCCCGCTGGATGTGTTACTCAAGAAAGTAACATCCCAAACCGGCCAAACTGCAACTTTAGTTACCCCTGAAACTAACCCAAATAAAGCGTGGCAGGTGCAACTAAGCAACAAAATGTATATTAGCGTAAACCCTTACACAGGTAAAAAGCTGCATCAATATAATTATTATCAAACTTTTTATGGCTATTTATTAGGGTTTCATCGTTGGTTATTGTATCAAAATGATGCCGGTGGTTATCCACTCAGAAATATAGTTTCGTTGGCTAGTGTTTGCTTAATGTTAGAGCTTCTATTGGGATTTTATTTATGGGTAAAGCCTAAAAAACGGCTCAAACGGCTTAAAGTAAATCCAAAAGCCAAACGCAAAATATTGTTTTACCAGCTACATACAGTGGTTGGCGTTTATGTTTTTATTCCATTGTTTTTAGTTGCTTTTTCAGGAATGGCTTTTCATTGGAACACAATAGCGCAAGGCACGGTTGAAGCGGTCACTTTTGCCAAGGTGGAGCCAAGACCAGAAGCGCCAACTATTAATCCACAATCACAAGTTAAAATCAACGAAGCACTTAGTAATGCGCGTTTGGCCTTACCCGAAGCGAGCCTGTATCGAATTTATTTGCCCAAAGCTGAAACTGAACCTATGGCGCTTAGAATGCAAATGCCGGGTGAAACACATGCCTATAGCTGGGTGTGGGTTGACCCTTTTACCGCAGGCGTTTTACAAGTGTACGATGGCTCAAAAGCGAACTTTGCGACCCAAGTGTGGAACTTTAGATATAAATTTCATATTGGCGATTTTGCTGGAGGACTAGTACAGGCTCTGTGGTTGATATTGGCTTTAACGCCATTGTTTTTTGTAGTCTCTGGTGTGTATTTATTTTGTTTGCGTAAACAAAGAAAACAAAAAACCACTTGAATTTGATAATTATTATCATTAACATTCTCGCCAGTTTTTACAAATTTAGGTTAAATGGAAATGAATCAAGCTCGCTATAATCCCCTCGTAATTGCAATGCTAAGTGTGTTTGCATCACCGCTTGCAATGGCTCAGCCTCAAGAAATGGAAAACATCATAGTGACAGGTAGTCGAGTGGTCGAGAGCATTGATGAGGTGCCGGCATCGGTTACCGTTATTAGCCAAAAAACAATTGAACAGCATTTAAAAATCACTCCAGAATTGCAAAGTTTATTAGCTATGTATGTGCCGGGTATGGCACCTAGCACTGGCACATCAAGTAATGCAGGACAAACGCTGCGAGGTCGAAGCCCACTAGTGATGATTGATGGTGTGCCTCAGTCAACCCCATTGAGAAATGGTGCACTTGGCGTTAAAACTTTAGACCCTAGCGCTATCGCCAGAATTGAAGTAATTAAAGGGGCAACCTCTATTTATGGTAATGGTGCAGCAGGCGGTATTATTAATTATATTACTAAAGATGCGCTAAGTAGTGATTCTGTTGCTGGCAGTGTAAGTGTATCTAGCCGCTTTAGCGCCGTTGATATTGACGAAAGTGTCGGTGGCAGACTTGAAGCCTCAGTGAATGGAAAAATTGATAAATTTAGCTACTTATTAACTGCAAGTTACGAAGAAAATGGCGTTCAGCGTGATGCTGAAGGTGACATTTTAGGCTTGAAATATGGCTTGTCAGATTCTGAAACACAAAATTATTTTGCTAAATTGGGTTATCAGTTTGATGAAAATAAGCAATTAAAAGCCAGTTTTAATTTTTATCGCTCACAGCAAAAAACGGATTTAGCCGATATTGAAGGTGATATGAATGACGGTGATAAAACTTACGCTGTTCATGTGCCAAAAGAGCAGCAAATACAAGGCAAACCTCAAGGTCAGGAAGGTAATACCAACTTTACAGTTAAATATACTGATTATGACATTTTTACTAATACCCAATTAACTTTAGATTATTACCAGCAAAATATTGAAAATACTTTTTTCTACTCATCTACTTTTGCCAACCCAGACGAAGGTTATGAAGGCGGCCAGTCTGTTATTAAATCTGAGAAAAAAGGCGCGCGAGCAACCTTTAATACCCAAGTTGACTTTAGTTTTGCAGATGCCTCGTTTATCTATGGGGTTGATTGGTTAAATGATATTACCTCGCAACCATTAGTCGATGGCAGAATGTGGGTGCCAGAAATGGACATGCAGAATCTTGCTGCTTTTCTACAAACTAAATGGATTATCGCAGATGATATTATTGTAAAACTAGGTGTCCGCGATGAAGAAATTGAGCTGGCTGTTGATGATTATCAAACGCTCAAACTTTGTAAAAGTGACGAACAGTGCCAGGCTGCGGTTGATGTAAAAGGTGATACATTAAGTTACCAAGCGACTACCTACAACGCTGCAATAAAATATAACTATACGCCATTGTTTAATCCTTTTATGAGTTATTCACAAGGCGCTGATATTTCTGACGTGGGCCGTTTATTACGAACCGCAACCGTTAATGATATTGCATTAATTCATACTGAAGCTTCGATTATCGATAACTATGAAATTGGTTTTAACTCGCAAATAACGAATAACTTAAATTTTGAATTTGCTGGTTTTAAAAGCACATCTGAATTAGGTACGAGCAATGTGTACGACGAAGAAACTGGCGTATATTTACCAGTACGTGCACCGCAAAAAATTTGGGGTTATGAGGCGTTAGTTAATTATAAAATTAATGATCAATGGCAAACCACAGCGACTTATAGCTATGTTGAAGGCAAAAATACCCAAGATGATGTTTATTTAGATGCTCGCCAAATAGCGCCGCCTAAAGCAACTATTTTTCTTGGGTGGACGCCAACCAATGATTTATCAATGAACTTAAGCTACTTATATGTAGGTGATCGCAAGCGCTTTAACCCAGATGAAAACGGCGGCTTCGGCGGAGCAGAAGGGCCTGTTGAAAGCTACCAAATTGTTAATTTAAATGGCCAATATCAAATTAAACAAAATTTATCCGCATTTATTGGTGTTGAAAACTTATTTAACAAAGATTATTTTCCAGCTAAATCTCAGTCGTATCGTTACGGCGGTTATAACATTAAAGGTTTAGGTACAACGGTTAACGTAGGCATGGAATTTAAGTTTTAATTAATTTAATTCAGGCATTAAATATGTTCACTAAAAACCGCTTGGGTATAAAACCAAGCGGTTTTTAGTTTCTGATGAGGCTACCTTTGAATAAATCTCATAGCCATATCATCAAGTTGAAGCTAAAATTGGTATACTTTTTGAAAACTAACTTTAAAAATATTTGTTGAAAGCCACTTTTTTTAAATAATAGATTTAGCTCGCTTTACCTATTATTTCGCTTTAATACTGCGGGTTGTTTGATTGAATGTTTAAACATCAATAATCCCAAGCTAATGTTAATTATATAGATTTATTTAGGAATACCATGAACTTTAAACCCTTGTTGATTTCTGCAATCGTATCAAGCGCTTTTTTTAGTGTAGCTGCTGTAGCCAAGCCAATTTGGAGTGACAATAGTATCTCGTTTTTGCACGGACAAAATCACTCAGATTTTTACAGTGACAACAGTGAGCAAAACGTAGTGACATTAGAGCATGTATCTGGTTATAACTGGGGTGGTTTGTTTTTGTTTGTTGACCGAACAGAAAAAAAAGACACCCCATCTGGATTTCAAACTTATTCTACTTACGGCGAAATTGCCCCTGATATCAGCTTAAGTTATTTAACGGGTAGCGAGCTTAAATGGGGTGCGATTAAAGATGTTACGCTATCTGGTACTTATGAATTTGGTGGTCAAATAGATAACTATTTATATGGTGTGGGTGTTGATTGGGATTTACCTTATTTTAACCGTTTTTCTAGCAAGCTGTATTATGCTTCAAATGATGTAACCAAAAACGATATTCAACTGACATTAACTTGGGGTTATCAGTTACCGATAGATTCAGTTGAAGTTACTTTCGATGGTTATTTAGACTGGTCCTCAGCGAGAAGCGATCACAAATCAGACTTTCATTTTAATCCACAATTATTAGTGAATATAAGCCCTATGGTGGGGTTAACTAACTCTAAATTAGAAGTTGGTTTTGAATATTCGTATTGGAATAATAAATACGGGTTAGACATTTTAGAAGATGAAAGTGTATTTAGTTTAATGGCAAAATATCACTTATAAATAATTAACAAGGCGGCTTATCTCTTTATCAATTTTGCCGCCTTTTTAGTTCATTGGCCGGATAGTTGTTCTATCATTTCCCAGTAATCCTCAATTGCATTAAATTCATTAATTTTTCGGCTAGGTTGTTGGCTATCTGGGTTGGCCACGGCAACTAAATGCTTAATCCCAAATGTTTTCGCAGCCTGTAAAATTACTAAACTATCATCCACAAACAGCGTTTTACTTGATTCAAAATGTAAATCTGTTTTTAATGCTTGCCAAAGTTTTTGTGATTCTTTGCTATAACCAAATTGGTGGGTTGAATAAATTTTGTCAAAATAACCCGCCAAGCCTGTCTTATCCAGCTTTAACTTAACCCCATCTGGGTGTGAATTTGTTAGCATGACGACTTGCTTACCAGCTTGTTTTAATGCGGTTAAAAATTCCGGTACGCTTTCTCGTATTTGAATTAAATGAGCAACTTCATGTTTGAGCGCCATAATATCTAAGTTTAATTTTTGCGCCCAATGATCAAAACAGTACCATTTTAGTTGGCCTTGCAATGCTTGATAGTCGCTATCAAGTTGTTGTTTTATCGCGGCAAAATCTTTCTGATGAATTTGCGAATAGCGTTTTGGTAAATGGGTTAACCAAAAGTAGTTATCAAAATATAAATCTAATAGTGTACCGTCCATATCTAATAAAACAGTATCTATATCTTGCCATTGCAGCTTGAGCATATTTAAGGTATTTTTTTGACTTAGTTGAGAATGAGTATATCAAAAATGACTAAAAAATTATTGCCTGAAAAAACATTGCCGACCATTTTAAATTGTGAAGTGACCGCAAAAAGCCGTTTATTTCAGGTTGAAGCCTTAGATTTAGAGTTTAGTAATGGCGAGAAACGTCAATATGAAAGGTTACGGGGAAACCGAAGTGCTCACCCAGGCGCAGTTATGATGGTGCCTATGTTGGATGCCGAAACTTTTATTTTGGTTAGAGAATATTCGGCTGGTACTCATGATTACCAGCTTGGTTTTCCTAAAGGTTTGATTGATCCGGGCGAAACGCCTGAGCAAGCCGCGATACGCGAATTGAAAGAAGAGATTGGCATGGGGTGTCATACCACAACCCGATTAAAAAAAGTAAGTTTAGCACCAGGATATTTTGGGTCCAGTATGCAATTATTGTTAGCTGAATCGCTTTATCCTGAAAAACTTGAAGGGGATGAACCTGAACCATTGGATATTATTCCTTGGTCAGTTCATAATATAAATGAGCTGCTAGCGCGTGAGGACTTTTCTGAAGCCAGAAGCGTTGCCGCATTATTTTTAGCCCAAGCTTATTTTAAGAGAACCAATGAAGCCGCTGCCGATTGAGCTGTTACCAGCTGTAAAAAAAATTGCCTGTTTAGCAGGCGATGCCATCATGCAAATTTATCAACAAGGTGATTTTAAGCTATATCAAAAGCAAGACGATTCACCTGTCACTTCTGCCGATTATGCCGCTAACGAAGTTTTAATGGCAGAACTTAAAAAACTCACACCTGAGATTCCGGTGATTTCCGAAGAAGCTGAATTATTAGGATTAGCTCAGCGTGAAAATTGGTCGCGTTATTGGTTGCTAGATCCTATGGATGGCACACAAGAGTTTGTTGCGCGCAGCGGTGATTTTGCAGTTAATATTGCTTTGGTTGAAAACGGCTGGCCGGTTTTAGGCGTGATTTATTGGCCGACTCAAAAAATTTGTTACTATGCGACTAAAGGCAATGGTGCATTTAAACAAGACCAACAAACGACTAAAGCGATACAAGTTAATCAGCATCAGCACACTGATTCGCTGATTATGGCGATATCACGTGTACAAAAAGCCGAAACAGTGGGTCGTTATTTAACCCAGCCTAATACCTATGACACTGTTCAGCGTGGTAGTTGTTCACTTAAAAGTTGTTTAATTGCGGAAGGTGGAGCTGATTTTTATTTACGAATAGGCCCTACGGGTGAATGGGATACAGGGGCTAGCCATTGTATTTTAAATGAAGCGGGAGGTAATATTGTAGACGCTGAGTTTAACCCTTTAACTTACAATCAAAGAGAAACCTTATCCAATCCTGACTTTTTAGTACTTGGAGATCAGTCAATAAACTGGCAAGATATTATCATTCCGCATAAAACACGAAGGACTTTATAAATGAAATTTGCATCCAAGCTATGTTGTGTTGTCGCAGGTTTAATCTGTAACAGTGCAATTGCCGGCTGGCAACTAGATAATGAATCGTCACAGCTTAATTTTTTATCGACCAAAAAGTCACAAATTACCGAACTGCATAAATTTAATACGCTATCAGGTAGCATTTCTGATTTGGGTAAAGTATCAGTTGAAATCGATTTATCATCAGTTGATACCAAAATTCCAATTCGTAACGATCGAATGCAACAATATTTGTTTGAAATTGAAAAGTTTGCGAAAGCCAACATAAGTGCTCAGCTTGAACCTTCTTTTTTACAATCGATGGATTCAGGTTCTAGTCACAATTTATCGCTAAATGCAGAGTTAGATTTACATGGCCACAAGCAAAGTTTGCCAATTGAAATCACTGTGTTTAAAGATAAATCGGGCAAAATAAGTGCAATCAGCAGACAGCCAGTATTAATTAATGCAGCTGATTTTAAACTGGTTAATGGCCTTAATAAATTACAAGAGCTAGCAGGTTTACCTTCGATTACCCATGTTGTCCCTGTCACTTTTTCGCTTACATTTTCTCAGTAAGTTATAATTAATTATATTTTTTATTGAATTAAAAGGCTGCTTAATAGCAGCTTTAGGTATTTAAAATGTCTGAATTTTCACATTTAAGTTGTCAGCAATTGGTTGAACTGCAAGCTAAACAAGCCGTTGCAATTGCTGATATAAGAGACGAAGCTTCGTTTAACGCAGGCCACATTGAGGGCGCTTACCATTTAACAAATGGTAGCTTAGCCCAATTTATGCAGCAAACTGAATTTGACCAACCTGTTGTGGTTGTTTGTTATCATGGCAACTCAAGCCAAGGTGCAGCTCAATATATTGCTGAACAAGGTTTTGATACTGTTTATAGTATGGATGGTGGTTTTGAAGCTTGGCGCCGTGAGTTTGACTTTGTTACCTTATCAACAGATAGCTAAGCGGCCTAATGCAAACTTTAGTCATACTCGGTAATATTCGCGCGGCCAAAGCACTTGCTGACTATTTACATCAACACAAAATTGAAAGCCATATTCAAAAAGAAGAAGATGGCTTTCATTTAATGTTTGATGAGTCGAGTGATATTGAAACGGCCAAAAAATTGATTACCGAATTTGCTGAAAACCCAAATGATGATAAGTTTTGGACAGCGTCTTGGAATCGAAATGAAGTTGACGATTTATCATCTGAGCAAACTCAAGCAGAACCTATTATTAGCAAAGTTTGGCAGCAAACAGGCGTTTTTACCCGCGTACTAGGCGGGATTATTTTAGCCATATTTATTGCGCAGTTAGCGGGCTACTCACGTTTTTTATTTTTGCATTTGGGTTTTCCCGAGAATCTAACTCAATTGAGCTTTAGCGAAATTTACCGACTTGTTACGCCAGCGCTTATGCATGGCGATGCAACGCATTTAGTGCTTAACTTGTTTTGGTGGGTGTGGTTAGCAGGCCAACTCGAAAAAATTAAAGGGGCACCTTGGTTGTTAAACGCATCCCTGTTTACCGCTTTAGCCGCTCACTTATCTCAATATTTAATGGTGAGCAGCAGTTTTATCGGTTTATCGGGTGTGGTTTATGGCTTATTAGGTTATGCATGGTTAGCGGGCCGTTTAGGACGTTTACCTGAGCTAAAACTACCTAGCGGCATTATTATTATGATGCTGTTATGGTTAGCAGTTGGTTTTGCCGAAGTATTAAATTTGCGTATGGCAAATTGGGCTCATTTAGGCGGTTTACTTTCTGGTTTATTAATCGCGCTATTTGAAGCTAAATGGGCTAAAAAAGCTTAACGCTGTGGGTAAAGTGTTGGGATTCGCTTCGTTTGTTCCAGGAAATTGTTGGGATTCGCTGCGCTCGTCCCAACCTACACGGCTTCAGGGTTAATGATATAAATAATTGGTGAAAAGCACGTCCCGAATAATTTCATTGCCGGTTTCTTTTTTCAGGAGCTCTTTTACTTTTTGAGCGCACATGGCTCGCACTTCTTCTCGCCCTTTAAGCGACTTTACTTTTTCTTCAGGTTCTTTGCCTAAAATATCCACAATCGCATCTCGTAAAAGGGGTGAATGATGCTCTACTACCTCAATATAAGCGGCATCTTGCAGCATTAGCTCTACTGTAATTCTCACATAACCGGGCTTTTTCTTGCTGGTAATATAATTAGTGATGATATCTGGCTCAAAGCCAAAGTAAGCAAAGGTATCTTCTGCTAATGTTTTTGTGCTGGTTAATAAAAACAAAAGGGGTGTTATTAAAATTAATTGTTTCATTTATCTGTTGTTACCATAATTTTTACTGCAAAATGTAATGAATACAGCTTAGCTGAGTATCCATGTGTTATCAGTTTAACTGGGATTATAAGTCATTTTGGGATACTGCTATTACTTGTTATCATATAGCCTATTGTAACTATAACAACGAATTAGAGCTTAGACTATTTTATGCACTCTTTTTTTCCAATAGGTGAACAAGCTCATTGGCAAACAGATATTGTTGCCCAACCTGAGATCAAACAGTGGTTGTTTGATCCTATGTCACTGACTGCAAAACTCAAGCAGGTATCTTCTCAATTTAAGTTAGAAGTATTAGGTCAAGCTTGGTTTACCCCAAAAGATCATACTGAGCTTAATTTTAGCGAACCTAGCTTAATTCGTGAAGTTTTATTGTATAGCCAAGGCCAAGCTTGGGTATATGCACATACTCAAGTGCCTAAATCTACCATAGATTCGGGTAATCAGAGCATAGCTAATTTAGGTGAACAGCCTTTAGGCGAAAATATTTTCAAACATCCAAATTTATCAAGAGCTAATATTGAAGTCGCGGCTTTTGATTTATCTAGTCGAGTATTTAAGCTGGCGCAAAGTTTAAATCAAAAAGCTTTGCCTAGTACCTTATATGGGCGACGTTCGTTGTTTAAGTTGGCAGATAAGCCATTAACCGTCACCGAAATTTTTTTAGCAGATTGTGAAATATATGATTAATAAACAAAAGCTTAGTTTTTCTCAGCGCTGCTTTGCTTATATCCAATTAATGCGCTTAGATAAACCTATAGGCACTTATTTATTGTTGTGGCCAACGCTATGGGCGTTATGGATTGCCAGCGAAGGTGTGCCCGAGTGGTCAATTTTAGCTATATTTGTAGCAGGCGTTATATTAATGCGCGCAGCGGGCTGTGTGATTAATGATTTTGCAGATCGAAAAATAGATGGACATGTAAAGCGCACTAATCAAAGGCCTTTGGTTTCAGGTGTAATAAGCGCCAAGCAAGCCATTATTTTGTTTTGTTGTTTGGTTTTATTATCGTTCGCTTTGGTTTTAATGCTTAACTGGCAAACGGTTGTCTTGTCGTTTGGGGCCCTCGCTCTCGCTTTTTCGTATCCTTTTATGAAACGCTATACCCATTTACCTCAGGTGGTTTTAGGTGCCGCTTTTAGTTGGGCTATTCCTATGGCATTTATGGCGGTACAAAGCCAATTACCTATGATTGTATGGGTATTATATTTTTCAAATTTAGCTTGGACAGTTGCCTATGATACTTTGTATGCCATGGTTGATCGCGACGATGATTTAAAAATTGGGGTTAAATCAACAGCCGTTTTATTTGGTCGATATGATAAATTAGCGGTTTTAATACTACATTTGTTAACGGTAGCAGGTTTATTTTTGGTCGGACAAATGGCTTCGTTAGGGGCTATTTATTATCAATGTGTTGGGCTGGCACTGGCGTTATTTCTTTATCAGCAATGGCAGGTAAAAAGTAGAGCGCGTGAGGTGTGTTTTAACGCGTTTTTGCAAAATCATTATGCGGGCTTATTAATTTTAATTGGCCTGATTTTAGATTACGGCATAGCTTAAACGATTTATACTTAAAACATTTATAGCCGCGTAGGCGTGCAGCTTGCGCACGCGATGTGCTAAATTAATTCAATTTTTTGACCTTAGTTTATATTGTGCAGCTTGCGCACGTGATTTTCTAATGCCTAAAAAAAGAATCGTCTGCAGGTGGTAAATCTTCTGAAAACTCATCAATTTGAGCCGTCAACTCTTGCTTTAATGACTGCCCTTTAATCACATGGCTTTCACTGGCCCATTCACCCAAATCAATTAAACGACAGCGGTCGCAACAAAAAGGTTTGTGCTTATTTTCGGGTTTCCATTCAACTTTGGTTTGGCAGGTAGGGCAGTTTACTTTTAACATTTTCTATCTCTATCGCTTTTTGATTTGAGCCTAAGTAACCTTAACTTAGGCTTTAAAAATTAACACGCAGATAATAAGAACGAAACTTGTTGTTGGCAAGCTGATTTCACATGTTCGCGGCTATTTTCCATAAAGCGGATTGAGAAGCGGCTTTTATGTCCACTGACCATTGGGTAGTAATAACTTTCGACAGGCATTTTTATTTGCAGCAACTCAACGTTTTCTACGGTATCAGTGTACAAGCCGTTTTCGGCTAATATAGGGGTAAATTGACCACGTTCGCGAATCATTTTAAGGTCAAGCTCAATAATAGTTTTTAAAATGTCGAGTTCTTTTAGCCATCTTTGCTGATCGGCCACAATAATATCCGCATCTTGGTGCTGCCATTGATGCAAATGAGGTAAGTCAAAACAGCAACTGCCACCAGGAATTGAAAATCTTTGTTTGAGCGATGATAAAAATTTATCGTCTCTTAATTTTTGTCCTAGTTTATTGGCGCTGGTGAGTTTACCAGAAAGCTGGACAACCGTTTCTAACAGATCTTGTAATGCTGAGTTATTAATACTGGGGTGTTGTGACCATGCAACCAGTTGTTTTTCGTGTTTTTCTAAATCTTTTAATAAATCTGATTTTAAATCGCCACGTTCAATAATGTCGACAATAGCAAATAAGCCACTTAAAAAGTCTAGGCTCGCCCATGGGGTAGTATCACCTAACTGATATGTTAAGCGCGCAAGTAAATTTTCGATTCGCAAGTAAGTGCGAATTTTTTCATTGAGTGGGAATTCGTACAAAATATCTGTCATAGTGACAATGCAGTTCTTTTATTATGTTTTATATCAATTTGATAATTAGCTTAACTCACTGGTTAAAATTTAGCTAATTTTTCGGCGTTAATTGGCTAACTTTAAATAGTTTTGGTGCAAATTTTCACAAATGGCTCTAATTTGCGTTAAAATTAACTCGGTATTAATTATATCGTCAGCGTAAGTGATTCGAGTTTCACGGTCAAGTTGGGCCGCCATAATCTGTTTGATTTGCGCAGCTGAATTTTTATCTCTGTGACTGGCTCGTGAAATTTGCGTATTGGTATTGCAATCTGTGACCAGTACTCGGTTGACTAAAGATTGCAGCTTGTTTTCTAATAATAGAGGTACAGCAAGAATACAGTATTTAGACTGAGCTAAATTACATTGGTTGATCATTTGCGCTCTAATCAAGGGGTGCAGCAATTGGTTAAGCCAGTTTTTTTCGTTTTCGTTTTTAAAAACGATGTCTCTCAATTTTGCTCTGTTTAGGCTCGAATCTTTATTTAAAATATTTGGCCCAAAGTGCGCGCTAATTTTAGCTAAACCGGCGCTATTTGGCTCAACTACTTCGCGGGCGATAATATCAGCATCAACTATATCAATGCCTAAATCTGCAAACATATTAGCCACTGTTGTTTTTCCGCTACCTATTCCCCCAGTTAAACCCACAATAAATTGGCTCATGAATAAACCCAGTTTTGTAAATAGTACTGAGTAATTTCAGTGCGCCAATAAAAAGCGACAAAGCCAGCAATAGCTAAATAAGGTCCAAATGGAATGGCAGTTTGGCTGTCTTTGTTTTGAAATTTAATTAAGCTAATTCCAATTATGGCACCTACAACAGACGACAATAAAATGACAATAGGCAAAGCTTGCCAACCCATCCACGCCCCTAGCGCAGCTAACAATTTAAAGTCGCCAAACCCCATACCTTCTTTATTAGTGAGTAATTTAAAGCTTTGAAATACCACCCATAACACTAAATAGCCAGCCACCGCACCAATTACAGCATCTTTTAAATCAACAAACTGGCCGTTAATATTCGCCAGTAAACCTAGCCAAATTAAACTCAGTGTGAGTTGATCGGGCAACAACATAGTATCTAAATCAATAAAGCATAAACAAATTAAAATAAAGCTAAACAGCATTGCCCATAGCGCCAAACTCGAAACACCAAAGTGATATGCTGCATAAGCGCCTACTAAGCCAGTAAACAGCTCTACCAAAGGGTAGCGAATAGAAATAGGTGCTTTGCATGAATGACATTTTCCGGCTAATGCCAACCAGCTAAAAATAGGGATATTATGCCAAGGTTTAATGGCCGTTTGGCAGTGAGGACAAGTTGAATTGGGTTTTACCAAGTTGAAACTAGTTTGGTGATTTAGGGCGCTTTCATCTAAATTTTGTACGGCTAACGCATCTTGCTTTTGTGAGTTGAGCGGTTCAGTTAATAAGATTTCACATTCTGCTTTCCAGTCGCGTTCAAGCATAATCGGGAGTCGGTAAATAACAACATTTAAAAAACTACCTATTAATAAACTAATCAGAAAAGCACAGCCATACCAAGCTAGTGGATAAAGTTGAAAAACGTCAATTATATTGTCAAATAGCATTAGCTAACAATTTTCCCCATTTGAAAGATAGGTAAATACATGGCAATAATTAAACCACCAATTACTACCCCTAAAACCGCCATTATCATAGGCTCGATTAACGCAGACAAGCCGTCAACAGCATCATCTACTTCTTGTTCATAAATATTGGCGACTTTGTTGAGCATATCATCTATTGCGCCAGACTCTTCGCCAATTTGTACCATTTGTATTACCATATCAGGAAACAACTTAGTATTGCGCATAGCAACATTTATTTGCATCCCCGCAGATACTTCTGATTTGATGTACTGAATCGCTTTGCGGTAAACAGCGTTGCCGGAGGCACCAGCCGCTGAATCTAGCGCTTCAACTAAAGGCACACCGGCTGAAAATGTAGTCGCTAAAGTACGAGAAAACCGAGCCAATGCTGCTTTATTTAAAATGCCACCAAAAACAGGTGCTTTTAATAATATAGCATCTACTTTATCACGTAATTTTCGTGAGCTTTTATAGGCACGTGCAAAAATAAAAACACCCACCCCAGCTACTAATGCCATGATAGGGCCCTGCGTTTGAATTAAGTTAGAAATATTAATAATTAAGCGGGTAAATACAGGTAACTCTGCCCCAAAACTGGCAAAAATTTGTTCAAATTGCGGCACCACAAAAATAAGTAAAATTAAAGTAACGATAACTGCGATAAATACCACCGCAATAGGGTAGGTCATGGCTTTTTTTATTTTTGATTTTAGCGCTTCGGTTTTTTCTTTATAGGTTGCAATGCGATCGTAAATGCCTTCAAGTGCACCCGACTGCTCGCCCGCTTTAACTAAATCACAATATAGGTCATCAAAATATTTAGGGTGTTCTCTCAGTACCTGATTTAATGGCGTGCCCGATTGAATGCCAGCGCCAATTGTGGTTAAAAGGCGTCTGATATTTGCGTTTTCGTTACCTTTACCTATTAATTCAACTGATTGCACTAACGGCACACCTGCGCCTAACATAGTAGCAAGTTGACGGGTTATTACTGCAATATCTTTGGCAACAATCTTTTTAGGGCCGCGACCAAACAAAGGTTTGGGTTTCTTTTTAACACTGGTCGGGTTTATCCCCTGACGTTTAAGCTGCTCTTTGGCATGTTTTAAGTTGTCGGCTGCAGATTCACCATTAACTTTATCACCGCGGCGGTTTACCCCTCGCCACACATAAAAATCTTGAATTACGACAGCATCTTTCTTTTTTTTCTTGGCTATTGCCATCATTCATTCCTTAAATTGAGCATGAAAAGTGGTTAATTGCCGCTAGTTACCCGGCTTACTTCGCCTAAACTAGTCGTGCCTGCTAATGCTTTTATAATTCCAGATTGGCGCAGGTTATTAATTTTTTCAGTTTGTGCTTGTTTTGCAATTTGCAGTGCGTTCCCTTCTTGCATAATTAAATTTGCCATCTCGCTTGAAATAGGCATAACTTCATAAATACCAATGCGGCCTTTAAATCCGCCTGAGCATAATTCACAGCCCACAGGCTCGTATAAAGTTAAATTGTTTAACTGATCTGGGGTAAAGCCAAACTCAAGCAACTCGTTATCGGGTGGCGGCGCTTCAACTGGTTTTTTACATTGGTTACATAATCGGCGGGCTAAGCGCTGAGCAATAATTAAACTAACAGAGCTGGCAATATTAAAGCTGGGCACGCCCATATTTAATAAACGAGTTAAGGTTTCGGCGGCAGAGTTGGTATGTAAAGTTGATAAAACTAAATGACCTGTTTGTGCTGCTTTAATTGCGATTTCGGCTGTGTCTAAATCTCGAATTTCACCTACCATGACAATATCTGGATCTTGACGTAAAAACGAGCGTAAAGCGCCGGAAAAGTCTAATCCAGCTTTAGGGTTAATCTGAACTTGATTAATGCCTTCTAAGTTGATTTCAACCGGATCTTCTGCGGTTGAAATATTACGTTCAGCGGTATTTAAAATATTTAACCCAGTATAAAGCGATACAGTTTTACCGCTACCGGTAGGGCCAGTGACTAAAATCATACCTTGTGGTTTGGCTAAGGCATTTAAATAAAGCTGCTTTTGATGCGGTTCATAACCCAAAGCATCTATGCCTAACATAGCGCTGCTTGAGTCGAGTATCCGCATTACAATTTTTTCGCCCCATAAGGTTGGCAGCGTTGATACTCGAAAATCGATTGATTTTTTGGTGGTAATTTTAAGCTTAATTCGGCCATCTTGTGGTTTGCGTTTTTCTGCAATATCAAGCCGAGACATCACTTTTAAGCGTGCCGCCATTCGAGTAGACAAATTAACGGGTGGTGAGGCGACTTCGTGTAATATACCGTCGATTCTAAAGCGAATGCGGTAGCTGTGCTCGTAAGGTTCAAAATGTAAATCAGATGCGCCGCGTTTAATCGCATCTAATAAAATACGATTAATGTACACCACAATAGGGGCATCGTCTTTATCTGGGGTGTCTGGCTCTTTGTCTTGAGTGGCGTCTTCTGCCACTTCTATATTGTCTAGCGATGAGTCGTCAAAGTCTGACAACGTTAAATGGGCTTCGTCACCTTCGTGTTTTAAATCAATCGCTTTTTGTAACTTGCTTGCTTCAACACAAACATATTCAACGTTAAAACCTGAACTAAATTGAAAATCTTCAGCGGCGCTCATTGAAGCAGGATTTGTCGTTGCTAAAAATAGGGTACGACCCCGTAAAAATAGCGGTAGTACTTTATGTTTATCTGAGAGCCTTTCTTTGAGTAAATCATCGGGAATGCAAGCTAAATCAAAAAAGCTTAAATCTAGATAAGGAACATGAAAACGCTGAGCGATTTCAGTTAACATTTCTTGCTCGGTAAACCAGTTATTTTTGGCAATATATTGCTGAACCTCAAGATGAGATTTAAAGCTTTGCTTCTTTAAATCATCTTGCTGGTGTAAGTTTAATAATCCGTTAGTGTAGAGTCTTAGATCAGGTGCAGCCATGCTCGCTCGGTATAGTGTTATTATCTTGTTTTTATTGAGTTTAGCATAATAGTTAAGTATGTGAATGGGGAAGTTAACTTAGTGGGTAATATCTTGGCTATATAGATTCTCACGCGATTTAAATATGCGCGGTGGGAGAAGGTTTATTGCGGTAATAAAAATAATGAAAAAATCCGTCATTATGCACAGCGAGCTACGAGCGTGATGCGGAATCTCATGTAAGCTAGCGTTTGGGGTTGCATGTTAAAATGTTGGGATTCGCTTCGCTCGACCCAACCTACAGTTTATGTTGGGTGGGGATGTGTTTAAATGATGGCGCTGAATTTGAGTGTGGTTAATGTGGTTTAGGCAATAAAAAAGCGAACCTAAATAAAGTAATAAAGGATCGCTCTTATTCTATTTTTTATGATTAATTTTAAGTTTAGCTACCAGTCGTTTGTTCTCTTTCCCATGTGATTTGGTTATCTGCTGCTACATATGTAGGTGTGAGGGTAATTATCGCTTTATCGACTTTATCCGTACCAGTAACCGTAATTTTACCATTTAAAACTTTAACAGATGCTATATTATCAGAGCCATGGTCAGTGACATCTACTGGAATGCCTTCTTTACCTTGATCGCAGTTGCTTTTGGTGTTTCCAAGAGCAACTTGCTTTAAGATGCAAGATGCTACTAAGCCTTTTAATGAGCCAGCAGCCGTTTCTAATTCAGCTACTTTTGCATTCTTCATATAATCCGTGTAAGCCGGTACTGCTACTGCTGCTAAAATCCCTATGATAGCTACTACTATCATTAATTCAATTAAGGTAAAACCTTGGTTTTTGTTTTTAGTTTTTTGCATAGTTTGTATCTCCAAAATGAATATAAAGTAATCCTAATTTACTTAACAACTGCCGATGTGACCTCTGATCGTGTTTTAGTAATTCCGATTTGGTTAAAGGCATTAGCTCTAACATTAGTCGAATCAATAAAGTTAGACAAGTCTTAATTGTTAATTTTTTATATTATTTTTTATCCCGAATAAACCCACATTGGTTGATGGCCATTTAGCGCATTTGCTCATTTAATTTTAGCCATAATCACAGGTTAAAGACGGGTATGCATATTGGCTGGGTTGAATATTACCAATAAATATAAAGCCTATCAGTGCAGTCAATTTGTATTTAGATTATGATAGGTTTGATTTTAGTGAAAACTCCGAGCCTGTCTGGCTAAGTTTAGCGGTTTATTATAAACCGTTAAATAAGTTTGGCAGGCCGCAAATACTACTCGCGTTTTTCATTGTGATGGTATTTGCCAGGGTTGCGGCAGAAATAACGCAGCCTCCCGAATTTGGAAAGGTGTTTATGTTACAAGATAAAATGGGTCGGCAATTTCATTATTTGAGATTGTCGATTACTGATGTGTGCAACTTTAAGTGCACCTATTGCTTACCCGATGGGTACCAGTGCGATAGCTCGCGCGATTTTTTGTCTTTGGACGAAATTCGCCGGTTAGTCACAGCGTTTGCGCGCTTGGGTACCAGTAAAATACGTATTACCGGCGGCGAACCTGGACTTCGTAAAGATTTACCGCAAATTATTCAAACCTGTAAATCAATTGATGGCATTGAACAAGTTGCCTTAACCAGCAATGGGTTTAATTTAGAGCAAAAAATTAATCAATGGGTTGATGCCGGGTTAGACTCGCTTAACATTAGCATTGATAGCCTAAAGCCTGATATGTTCAGATTAATTACCGGCCACGATAAGTTAGAAAGCATTTTGCGTGGATTAGCCCTAGCTCGCCAAGCTGGATTAAAAGCAATTAAGGTTAATACGGTTTTAATGCAGCAATACAATGCTAATCAACTGGATGAATATTTAAGTTGGCTACAAGATAAAGCTTATACCTTAAGGTTTATTGAGTTAATGCAAACTGGCGATAACCAATCTTTTTTTAACCAAAACCATGTGAGCGGCGAAAGCATTAAACAAAAACTGTTAGCCGAAGGCTGGTCAGCTGTTATTAGAGATAAAGCCGCGGGCCCAGCTCAGGAATTTTATCATCCTGATTACCAAGGCAAAGTTGGTTTAATTATGCCTTACAGCAAAGATTTTTGTGTGAGTTGTAATCGCTTGCGAATGAGTGCTTTAGGTAAATTGCATTTGTGTTTATTTACAGAACATGGCATTGATATGCGTAGTTTACTTAAGCGGGATAATCAGCTGAATGAATTATGTGATGCACTGCAATTAGCTTTAGCTGATAAAACGCCCAGTCACTTATTACAAGAGGGTGAAACGGGTGGCACCTCACATTTGGCAATGATTGGAGGTTAAGTGGTTGTTTATCCAGAAATTCACTCAAACCTTCACTCAAATGTCCAGTCAGCTAAACTAGATAGCCTTAAAAAAACGGTTGCCAGCCTTATTTTAGCAGGTGGTTTGTCGTCTCGTATGGGGTCTGATAAGGCTAGCTTGGTAGTGGATGGCGTTAGTTTGCTGAAAAAAAATCAAGATTTATTGGCTCAGTTAAATCTTGAGACAGTTTTAGTTAGCGGTGCAAAAGCAGGGCAAATATCCGATAAAATTAAACAGGCAGGGCCGGTTGGTGGCATTTTTTCTGCGCTGGATTTTGTTAAGCCCGAGAGTGCCTTATTGGTTTTGCCAGTTGATATGCCAAACCTGAATACTCAGGTTTTACAGCAATTGATAGATTACGGCATGGCCAACCAAACTAGCTGTTATTTCGACCATTATTTTTTACCTGCTTTTTTTTATGATGTGAGCCGTCTACAACAAGCAAGCAATCAATTAATAACTCAGCCCGGAAAAGCCTGTTCGATTAGAGCTTTGTTGAATAAGGTTAATGCGCGAGCTATTTTTATTGAGGCACCTTCACTTGAAAAATGCCTAATAAATGTTAATACACCACAGCAGTGGCAAACTTATATTAAACAGCAGACATAAGCTCATTTTTTAATTTACATGGTTAGGTGACGAGCTTAGCTTACCCAGCTCGCAGCAACTTAAAACATCATGATTAATCCGGTTGTAGGCGATTACATCCGGCTTTTAAATTTTTATTACAATGAAAGAGATTAAAATGGCAAAGCAAAACAAACCCTTTCAACCATTAAATATTGCGGTGTTAACTATTTCGGATACACGTGATGAATCAAACGATACCTCGGGTCAGTATTTAGTTGACGCGTTACGAGATGCCGGCCATATTTTGGCTGATAAAAAAATTGTTAAAGACGATATTTATCAAATCAGAGCAGTGAGCTCTAACTGGATTGCATCAGATAACGTGCAGGTTATTTTAACCACGGGTGGCACCGGATTTACGGGGCGAGACAGCACACCCGAGGCGATTACCCCATTATTTGATAAAACGGTTGAAGGTTTTGGTGAATTGTTTAGGCAAGTATCGTTAGCGGATATTGGCACCTCAACTATTCAATCAAGAGCCGTTGCGGGTATGGCAAATAAAGTGGTTATCTTTTGTTTGCCTGGTTCAACGGGCGCTTGCAAAACTGGTTGGAATGATATTATTAAATCGCAAATTGATGCCAGTGTAAAACCTTGTAATTTTGTTGCTCAGCTCAAAGTCGTTGATCAGTCTGTTGACGCTTGTGAAAGCCGAGGTTAAATAAATGTCTGATCATAACAAGTTTGATTCAAAACAATTTAGCCATGTTAATGCACAAGGCGAGGCGAATATGGTTGATGTATCTGAAAAAGCCGTTACTACGCGCACCGCGATAGCTCAAGGTTTTATTAAAATGTCGGCCGAAACTATTAACATGATTGTTGAAGGCGGCCATGCTAAAGGCGATGTATTTGCCGTTGCTCGTATTGCGGGCATTCAAGCGGCCAAAAAGTGCGCTGATTTAATTCCTTTATGTCATCCATTAATGTTGAGCAAAGTTAAAGTTGAATTTGAAGTGCAAGCTGAACAAAATCAGGTTCGAATAGAAGCTATGTGTAAATTGGCTGGTAAAACCGGTGTTGAAATGGAGGCGCTTACGGCCGCATCTGTCGCAGCTTTAACTTTATTTGATATGTGTAAAGCCGTTGACCCTAGTATGGAAATAGGCGGTATTCGAGTTCTGGAAAAGCAAGGCGGAAAAACAGGCCATTGGCAAAATCAATCATAATAGACAGATAAATTAGATGATTAAAATTTTATTTTTTGCAAAATTACGAGAGCAACTTAATTGTGAGTTTATTGAACTGGAAATAGATCAAGTGAGCGTTGCTGAGGTTAAAAGTAGCTTGATTAAACAAAACCCACAATGGCAATCCGTATTAATGGGCAACAAAGTATTAGCCGCGGTGAACCAAGAAATGGTTAACCAAAATACCATTGTGCAAAGCGGCGATGAAGTCGCATTTTTCCCGCCGGTAACCGGCGGTTAACCACAAAAAAACGGTAGGTTGGGACGAGCGCAGCGAATCCCAACATCTTTGGTTTAACAAACAATCTCTTCTATACTCAAATTGAAATAACTTAAGGATGGAGTTATGCAATATAAAAGGTGTTTTGTCCCGGGTGGATGTTATTTTTTTACCCTTGTAATACAACAACGCAATAAACCTATATTAACGGATAATATTGAGCTATTAAGGCAGGTTTATAAAAAAATGATTATAACCCGCCCAATAGAAACAATCGCTATGGTTGTGTTGCCAGATCATTTACACGCTATATGGCAATTACCGGAAGGTGACTTTGATTACTCTCAGCGTTGGCGGCAAGTTAAAGTAAATTTTTCAAGGCGGTTACCACAAACCGAAAGCTTTAATGCCAGCAGAGCTCATAAAGGTGAAAGAGGCATTTGGCAACGCCGTTTTTGGGAGCATTGCATACGAAATGATGAGGACTTGCACAGGCATATAGATTACATCCATTATAATCCAGTCAAACATGGCTATACAAAAAGACCATTTGATTGGCCTTATTCGAGTATTCATCAATATATTCGAAAAGGTATTTTAACGCCGGAGTGGGGCGTAAATGAGCACTCATGATTTATATTGTTGGGATTCGCCATAACATTTTGAATTAGATACAAAAAAACCGTGTAGGTTGGGACGAGCGCAGCGAATCCCAACGGGTGTTCAACCATCACATTTTTGAATTAGATACAAAAAACCATGTAGGTTGGGACGAGCGCAGCGAATCCCAACGGGTGTTCACCATCACATTTTGAATTGGATACAAAAAACCATGTAGGTTGGGACAAGCGCAGCGAATCCCAACGGATGTTCAACCATCACATTTTGAATTAGATACAAAAAACCGTGTAGCTTGAGACGAGCGCAGCGAATCCCAACGTTTTATATTTATGTGCGGTTTTTTATAAGGCAATGCTTGCAAGGTAAATAGCGCATTTATCTTGCTTTTTAATTGGCTTATCCCCATTTTTTAAAATTCTGTGTTGTGAATAATAACTAACATACACCTTGCCATTCTCTTCAATCATGGCGGGGTAGCTATTATCGCCTGCGGATGGCAGTTTAAATAGCGGGATTAATTTTTTGTCAGCTAAATTGAGTTCAAAAATCCAAGTGCTTAACCTAAACGGCCATTGAATACGTCGTGCGGCGATAATAATTTTTCCATTGCCTAGTTTTAAGATGGCAGGTCCACCTAAATATTCATTTAAGTCAAACCATTGCCATTGTTGGTAGCTGGTGTTTGAAATACCCAATTGTGCGGTGAAGGTGTCGGCATCGCGCCTAAGAATACATATGGCTCGGCCGTCATCTAAAAAGCATATATCGGACTCGTTTGGGTAGCCTTTGCTATTTTGTTTTAAGCTAAATAAATCGTCTTTTTTTAATAAAAAGCCAGCTAATGGGTCGCCCTGATAAAGTTTGACTCTATTTTGAGCTCGATTATAGGCGATGCCTAAAGCGGTGTTGTTATGCCAGCGAATTCGCCATAGCCACCAGTTTTTTTCTCCTATCATTTTGGCTGATGACCAAGTTAATCCATTTTGGCTAAATTGAATGCAGTTTTGATTAATAATATTTTTACCTAAGCTATCAAAAACTTTATGGTAATAGCTTAATAGTAATTTTCCTGAAGGATGAATGGTGAGCTTAGGATCTCTTAAATCTGAATTGGTGATGACAATTTTACTCGCAATTTGCCAGCTGTTTAGCGACTCAGATTTAAGAATAATAATAATGCCATCTTTACTGACATGGTTTGTTGCTTGGCGAAAACAGCAGTAATAAATACCGTTAAATTTAATTAAATCGGTAAAAGCATTGTGCTGTTGGTTGCCCCATATTAATTGATGGCTGATTAGTTGCATAATGATGTTGGTTTAGCCGTTTTGAATTGCATGTAATCAGTATATGATCTGGGCTTTAATTTGTTTAGTGATTCTTTTTATTGTTTTGGCTATTTGCATCAATAGGTTTTCATTATTTAAATTTTTTACTTTAATTTTTTTAGCGAATAAATAGAGGCAATATGTATACAGAATATGAGGGTATTATTTTTGATATGGACGGCACTTTAGTTGATAGTGGGCGTTTACATCAAAATGCTTGGACACAAGCGCTTAATCAATATCAGATTCCGATTAACTTTGCGTTAATGCGTTCATTAGCTGGCGTTCCGACTAAAGAAACAGTGGATATTTTGGTTAAACATTTTGATTTAAATATTCAGGCAAGTAGCGATGAAATTAACGAATTTAAAGAAGCCATTGTTAAAGAAACCATTCATCAATATGTAAAGCCGACTAAGCTCGCTGAATTTGCACGCGACAATGCGGGTAAAAGGCCTATGGCCGTTGGTACTGGTGCTTATACAGCGGAAGCAAAACACATTTTGGAAATATGTGGGCTAACTGAATTAATCGATCATTTAGTCGGGGCTGATCAGGTAAAAAATCCAAAACCAGCGCCAGATACTTTTTTGCGTTGTGCGGAGCTCATGAAAGTAAAACCAGAAAAATGCATTGTGTTTGAAGATGCTCCAGCTGGTATGCAAGCAGCAAAATCAGCAGGTATGTTTGTGGTGGATGTTTTAGAGGTAATGCAAATTAAAAACGATTATTTTTTAGAATAAGGCTTTTATAGGTTTATTTGTGCGCGAGGGGTTAATAACCTTAATTCAATTAATTTAAGCCAAGGTTAAGTAGATTATGAAATTAAAATAACAGAGCAGGTGGCTCTGTTATTTTAATTTGCTTGCGTTAGTTGAGCCGATTTAACCTTGTTCTAATAGCTCTCGTAAATCAATTAACGCGGCATTGGCCCGCGAAACATAATTAGCCATCACTAAACTATGGTTGGCTACAAAGCCAAATCCACCGCCATTTAAAATGAGCGGACTCCACACTGTTTCTTGTGTGGCTTCAAGCTCACGGATAATTTGGCGTAAACTCACAGTTGCATTTTTCTTTTCAAGCACGTCTTTAAAATCTATTTCAATTGCTTGTAAAAAATGGTGCAGTGCCCAACATGCGCCTCTGGCTTCGTAAAAAACATCATCTATTTGCCACCAGTTGGTTTGAACTCTGTTTTGCTGTGGCGTTTGAGTTGATTGAGCCGCGCTTGAATCGCCTGCTAGATTTATATTAAATTGGTTTTTTCCGACACTAGCACTAAGTTTTTGTGAGGTTGAACCCAGCCGTTTTTCAACTTCTTTTAGCCAGTCACTTAAATTATCAGCCCGAGAATAAAATTGGCCATCAGCCTGATTTTGATCAATTAAACGGGCGCGATAACTATTTAATGCTGCAAGCGCATTTTCGTATTCACCCTCGGCACTTGGCCAAGCCCAATTTTTGTGGTCAATATTTAATTGAGGTTGGGCAAATTTTAAATCTTGATCTTCCGCAGATTGAGATTGTGATCGACTAAAATCTTTTCGCATTGCCAGTGCTAAATCTCTTATTTGTTCAAGCGCGCCAAATTCCCACGCTGGCATGTTATCCATTAATACCGAAGGAGGCAGCACATCGTTAGCGGTAAATCCGCCGGGCTTATTTAACAAAGTTTCTGTTACTTGAATAAGCGCCGTTGTGGTTGCGTAACCTGAAACTTGGCTGTGTGCTTGGCTGGCTTGTTTAATTGATTTAAGTTCTGGCTCTTGGCTCCACCAAATTGCGATAAACCAAAAGATGATTATGAGCGCAATGGCAGCTGCGCCAATTCCTTTCACCGCTTTATTATTCATAAGTACCTTTGTATTAATGATTATGGCTGTGTTTCACTTTAGCAGATTGCGGTTTTATTGCTTCAATAGGGGCAATAAAACGATAGGTTTTCTGCTTTTTGCTGGTTAATTCAAATTCAACTTGTCTGACTTTTACCCAGTCTTTTTTTAGCTTCATCAGCATTATATGTTTGCCGCTAGGCTGCAAATAAACACTTTTATGTGCTGGAATAACTAATTGATCCATTTTATGCATCATGGCCATGCCATCTTTATTTAAATGGGTGTGAAATTCTGTTTTTTCACTAATGTTGCTACTGGCTTCAATTAGGCTAATAGCGGTTTCACCCGTGTTGGTGATTTTAACAAATGCTGCTGTATTTTTTTGTGTTGTGGGCATTAGCCTAACAGTTGCTTGCTCAAACTCAAGGTTTGCTTGAGCACTTAAGCTAGCGGTTAACCCTATACAAGCCGCAATAAAAGGTAATAATATCTTCTTGGTACGTGTTAAATTCATTGTTATAAAACCTTAGTTACACTTTAAATTTGCTAGATGTCGATTTTAGTTTATCTGCTAACGCGGCAAGTTGATAACTTAAATCAGCTAGCGAAGATGAATTTTGCTCTGTTTCACTGGTTTTTTGATAAATATCATCCGTATGATTAACAATGTCATTGGCCAAGTTGGTTTGCTGCTCTGTTGTTTGGGCAATGTGGTTATTCATTTCACTAATTTGAATAATGGTTTGGTTAATTGAGCTTAAGCTTTCACCTGCGGTATTAGCTGTTGCGACACAATCTTTTGCACTTTCGGTTCCTTGTAGCATAGCCTCCACCGCTGAGTTAGAAGCTGTTTGTAACTGGGCAATGGTGTCGTTAATTTGTGTTGTGGATTCTTGAGTTCTAGAAGCTAATGTTCTGACTTCATCGGCTACTACGGCAAACCCACGGCCTTGCTCGCCGGCTCGAGCGGCTTCAATGGCGGCATTGAGTGCCAATAAATTGGTTTGCTCTGCAATCGCACGAATCACATCTAGTACGACACTAACTTGCTCACAATCTTGTCTTAATTGTTGAACAACCGATGATGTTTGCTGCGAAGATTCGGACATGGTCTGAATCTTTTTAACGGTTTCATTAACCACTCGTTGCCCTTGCTCTGCAGCTTGTGTGGCTTCTTCAGTTGCTTTTGCAGCATTGGCTGCTGAGCTGGCAACATCGCCTACCGAATGTTGCATATTGGCAACTGTATCTTTGGTGTAGCTAGCACTTTGTTTTTGGGTGGCAACGGTTGTTTTAGTTTGCTCTGCTAAATTTTGTAAAGTTTGGGCGAGTTCAGCTAACGGCATTGCTGAATCTACAACTTGGCGAATAACGGTTTGTAATTGTTGCATAAATGAATTAAACCAATATACCAACTGACCAATTTCGTCATTTTTGTCAACTTTAATACGGACGGTTAAGTCACCGTTTTCTTCAGCAATATTACGTAAACTATTAATCACTTGTTTTAAATTTTGAGTTAGGCTTTTTGATACTAAATAGGCCGGAATGGCTAACAAAGCAGTGACTACAAATGCCATTAAAATACCTATGTTTATCAGGGTTGAGGTGGTATCACTTGAGGCTTTAATTGCGGCTTTAAAGTTGTCTTCTCGTTGATCTCTAAATTGCATCATGGCTTGCTCTAATTCACCATATATTTGGTTCGCTTTTTCAGCGCGCGCGCCTATGGTGGCAAAATCTGCGGTATTATTGACCATTTCTTCACTAATGCGACTGGCTTGTTGGTAGTAAGAATCAAATTGTTGAGCAAAACTTTGAGCTTTTGTTTTATAAGCTGGGTTATATTGAGCTAATGATTTTATTGATCTTGAAAGGTTTTGTGCAGTTTGCTGCGCATTATCTAACGTATCTTGATCGCCAGTTGTGACTGCGCTGCTTAGTTGCTCTTTTATGCTATCTAAAGTTTCTAAGTTTTGTTCAATAAGCTGTAAACTAGGAAAGTGGACATCTCGTACTTCTTCTAAAGTTTTTACATTGTTTGTGGCTTTTGAATAAATAACCGCTACGTAAAATAAAAAACCAATAGCGCCTATGATAGGGATTAGGTAAATTTTATTGGCAAGTGACATACTGGGTTTTTGAGGTATATGTTGCGACATAGAGCGATTACCTTGTAATTAATTGAGTCTTTAATTTTTTACGAGCGACGTTTTAATTAGTTATTATAGATTTAAAATTGCGATTTCACGCAGTTACACATGTAATCTCAAACTAACCAGAAGTCAGTTATTTAAACGGTTATTGCGCCATAAAAATTTGTCAGGTTATTGATATATAATAGCATTTAAATTCAATATCCAGTTATATTGTTTTTAATTGATTTTTCCATGGTATCACGCCACCCCCCATAAACAGGGTTGGGTATTAAAAACCATCGATTGCCCCACATTTCATCATATTGTGACGTTAATTTTAAACGGGCACTGGCTGGTAAACTAGATGCTTTGGGGATCATTTGATTTATATCATCTCCAACGATCATTAGTATTCGATAGCGTTTAGCTATAAATTGGCGTCGGCTACTTTGATCTTGATTCCAATCTGCAAATTCGCCTCTGAAAAACATTTGGTCTTTAGGAAAAGCGAGTGAGACTCGGCTGAGTACTTTTGAGGTTTTTGTTTTAATTGGGCAAGGATCTCTCGGATTTGGTTTGCATACCCGATCAGAGATTAATAAAACGCTGACGCCCAATGTTGAAGCTTTTTTAATTAATTTCATGACATAAGGTACTAAATTTACTCGTTCATGTTCAACCCAACGATTGAAACGGCTCTCGCTATGTTCGTCATTATCTAATGCGAGCTCCCCGCGATAAGGCATAGTGCTGATAAGCGTATCATCTAAATCTAAAATAATAGCATTGGGTAGTTGGTTCATGCCTTCTTGACCGAACTGTTCTATCGCGGCCGTCCAATTATTATCAAATACGGCTTTTTCTAATTTTTGTGATGCATTTTCAAAGGTTTGAGAGGCAATGGCTTGAAACTCAGCTGATTTTTGTAACCAAGCAATGGCGCCAAGTGATTCATCCGCTAACGCGAATTTGGGGGGGAGTATGCAAGCACAAATGAGCAAAGTGCGTAATAATTTGAATTGAATTTTATTTTGAATATGTTTAAGCATAATGATAGTTCGTTATTGAGCATTTAAACGTAAACGCATTAAATTAGTTATCGGCTGAATAATTAAAAACTAAAATGAGTATAGCTGATGACGTGAATAATAGTGTTGAGCTAAAAAACATTTATAGGCGAATTATTATTTTAATTCAGAGTATTTGGGGCAGGGGGGTTATTTAGGGACTTATGGTTATTTTCGAGTCGACCGATCCGCTAGATTTAAGCAGGACTAATTAGTTAATGGTCTATGAGCGGACATTGTAAATGCAGGTTAAGTCAATGTGGGTTTAAAGAATGCTTTTGCTTACCGCATATTGGTTAAATTATTAGCTAAGTTAACAGCTAAATCAATTGACTAAATTTAAGATTACAAAAATTAAAAGCGATAAAAACTCAGTTTTTATCGCTTTTTGGCTGTTAGCTTGAAATTAAAGTTCTTTAAGCTTTGGCGCGCTCAAAAGATTCTACAATCTCTTTTTTAGCTGCTGCTACATCTTCCCAGCCTTCTACTTTTACCCATTTGCCTTTTTCAAGCTCTTTGTAACGCTCAAAAAAGTGAGTGATTTGAGCTTTTAGCAACTCATCAATGTCATTCACGTCTTGGATGTGATCATAAATTTTTGTTAATTTGCTGACAGGTACAGCAAAAACTTTAGCATCTTCACCAGACTCGTCACTCATTTTTAATACCCCAACTGGGCGGCATTTAATCACAGAACCTGGTACTAATGGATGCGGGGTTGGTACTAATACGTCAACTGGGTCGCCATCTAATGATAAAGTGTCATTTACGAAACCATAGTTGCAAGGGTAAAACATTGGTGTTGACATAAAACGGTCAACCCATACTGTGCCAGTGTCTTTGTCTACTTCGTATTTGATTGGGTCAGCATTTGCTGGGATTTCAATGATTACGTTAACTTCTTCTGGTAAGTTTTTACCCGCAGGTACGTTAGATAAGCTCATTTTCCTTCCTTTAAGAGGTTTGTTTTAGCAAATTTGCCCATATTATAAGACTCAGAACTAAAATGGCGAGTAAATTTATTAAGACTTTGATAATCTCGTCTAAATAAAAGCAGATTTTTTGGTATTTGAATAATGAAAAGTTATCGTTTAGTCATTGATTGTCCGGATCAAATTGGCATAGTTTCAGCTGTCAGTCAGTTTTTAGCTGATCACCAAGCCTCTATCGTTGAAGCAAATCACCATAAAGACAATCAGGAAAATTGGTTTTTTATGCGCAATGAAATTGAGGCAGAGTCATTTGCGTTAACGCTAGATCAATTTAAACAAGAGTTTTCGCCTGTAGCCGAGCAGTTTAAAATGAATTGGCATATTGTTGATTCGTCTCACAAGCCAAATGTTATTTTAATGGCGAGCCGGGAGTCACATTGTTTAGCCGATTTATTGCACCGCTGGCACAGTGGTGAGCTCGATTGTAATATTGTTGCTGTGATTGCCAACCATGAACATTTACGACAAATGGTTCAGTGGCATGGTATTCCTTATCACTATGTGCCCTTTCCTAAAGAAGATAAAGCGGGTGCCTTTGCGCAAGTTAAAGAGCTAATATATGAGTATGAAGCCAATACCATAGTGTTAGCACGTTTTATGCAAATTTTTCCGGATGAACTTTGCAAAGAATTTGCTGGGCAGGTGATTAATATTCACCATAGTTTTTTACCCTCTTTCGCGGGTGCAAAACCTTATCATCAGGCGCACAAACGTGGCGTTAAATTAATTGGGGCGACGTGTCATTATGTGACTGGCGATTTAGATGCAGGCCCAATTATTGATCAGGAAATTATGCGCATTAGCCACCGAGATAGTGTTGACGACATGGTAAGAAAAGGGAGAGAGTGTGAAAAACAGGCTTTAGCAAGAGGGCTTAGAAACCATATTCAGAATCGCGTTATTATAAATGGTAACAAAACAATTGTATTTGATTAAACTTGTGCCATTTTGAACTTATAACAAGCAAACTCGTCTATGTTTAAATTGGGTGATATTTAATATTTACTGTTATACCTAATTCAAAAAATCACCTAGGGTATATTGGTAAACCATGGAAATAAAAAGAATATGTATATAGTGACCGTTGAGTTTGTAATTCATTCTGCTTATTTACTGCCTTTTTTAGATGCAGTATTAGAACATGCGGAATCTTCTTTACATCAAGAAGATGATTGTCAGCAATTTGATGTTAGCCAAAGTCATGAGACACCTACTCATTTCTTTTTATATGAAACCTATAAAGATGAGCAAGCCTTTCAGATGCATCTTGAAAGCCAGCATTATCTAACCTTTACCAATACAGTAAAGGATTGGGTAATTAAAAAAAATATAAACACTTGGTATGCTTGTTAGATTTGTAATTTTACTAGGAGAGCATGATTAACATTTCTGTGTTGGGTGCTGGTTGGTTAGGCTTACCACTTGCATTGTCGCTTAAGCAAGCTGGAAATAAAGTAAAGGTCAGTCATAGTTCAGAGCAAGCGTGTGAAAAAACTCGATTGCAGGGCTTAGACGCTCACGTTTGTAAATTGGGCGATACGTTTAATATCACCCAAAGCCAAGCTTTATTTGAATCCGATATTCTTATTGTTACTATTCCGCCTGGGTTCAGACAAGCAACACAAGGAAAAGACTTTTTAATTAAATGGCGTCAAATTATTAATTCTGCAAATGCATCTGGCATACAAAAAATAATCATGACGAGCTCTACCGGTGTTTACCCTGATAACAATCAAATGATGCGTGAAGAAGATGCCTGCGCTCATAATGAAAAAGCTAAAATTTTATTATCTGCCGAACAATTATTGCAAAGCGAATTTAAAGGCGAGTATCTAGTAGTAAGATTAGGTGGTCTGTTTGGTGGAAATCGGCACCCAGCTCGTTTTGTTAAGCATATGAAAAAATTAAACTCTGAAGCGATTGCAAATATGCTGCATTTAGATGATGCTGTTGGTGCTATTTGTTATCTGATTGAGAAACAAGCCACAAATCAAATTTTTAATATTGTCTCGCCGAAACATCCAACAAAGGCAGTTTTTTATCAAACAGCGATACGGTATAATGATGAAAATTTAAACATGCCCCAAATAATGAATGGTGATAGTGGAAAATGCATTTCGTCTGATAAATTATTAACAATAGGTTATTGTTTCATTTATCCCAATCCATGTTCTGTCTATCAGATTATTTAGTGTCAATATCCTTTACAATTCATTCTGTTGTTTATTGAGTTTTTATTTTAAGCTTTTGTTTTTATATTAAAAATTTATTTTGGCCCTGATTTTGCTTGTATTTAACTATGCACTGTTTTAATCCATTCTAATGTCGGGAAGGACTTATGAATAAAATTATTTTAACTGTTTTTGCACTCTTGTTTTCCGGAGCATCATTTGCTGCGAACCAAACTTGGGATTTTAAAAACACAGATTCTAACTTAAATAATAACTCAACTGGAAATACCTGGAGTGATTCTCAGGGTGGGGTTGACTTAGCTGCAACAGCTTGGGCTGATACTGATGAAGAGTATGACTGTTCTGGGTTGCAGTTCGGTCTTTGGTGTTCTTCTGGTTGGAATGTGACAAATCAAGTTGAATCAGCACGTATAGATACTAATAGCCATGGTTTATTAGCATATAATCAAAATATAGATGCTCACACGATTGATAATTTCATTGACTACGACATGATATTATTATCTTTCTCTAAAGATGTGAACTTAAGTGGTATTACTTTAGGGTGGGCTTTTCCTGATAGTGATATAACTGTTGCTGCGTTTGATAGTGAACCTAGCTTGTCAGGTGAAACTTGGGATGCTGTTGCCAGCTCTGCTTCTGACATCTGGACCTTTGAAAATGTCAGCGTGAACTCTTATTATGACTTTAGTGCGGATACTGCAGGTGTTAACAGTCAGTACTGGTTAGTAGGTGCGTATAACGCTTCGTTTGAATATTTACATGATTGTATTTCTGACGCGATAAAAATTGCCGGTATTACAACTTCAACAACGACTTCAGGAAAGCCAGTGCCTGTGCCAGAACCAGCTAGTATTTTGCTCTTTTTAGCGGGTTTATTTGGTGTTATGTTAAAATATAGAAAGCAGACTAAATACTAAATTTAATTGTAGGTTTTTACCTATAGTTTATTAACTTAAATTTAAAGGTGGCATTGCCACCTTTTTTTTCGTATAAACAAACTTAAATCAAATTTAATTTTAGCGACAGGGATATTATGCGTTTAGCTTTACCCATATTTGTATTATTAGCCAGTTTAGGAGTTACCCCATTCGCATTTTCAAACGACAACAATAAAACTTACGAGGATGCTCTGGCTGCGTTTAATCAGCAAAAATATGATATAGCTTTTATTCATTTAAAAAACGAATTACAAAGAAATTCTAAAAATTTATCTGCGAAGTTGCTATATGCAAAACTATTGCTTGAAACTAATAATTATGATCAGGCAATAGACACTTTTAAAGATTGCTTGGAGTTAGGAGCTGATCCTAACCTAATCGTAATACCACTGACCTATGCATATATATTCGATCGCCAATACCAAAAGGTATTAACCCTAGCCGACAACTGGCAGTTGATTGATTCAAACGAGTTTGAATATTTACGACTTAAAGCTTCTGCTTTAGTGAGCTTAAATCAGGATGTAAAAGCTGCAGAGCTATATCAAAGGTTAAGTTTTAAATACCCTGAAAATGTTCAAGTACTAAATGGGTTTGCTTCGTTGCAGCTAAAACGGAAAAGATTAAATGACGCAAGAAGTTTGGTTGAGCAATCTTTTTTAGTTGATGAAAAAAATCCAACAACTTGGCATTTAAAAGGACGATTAGCGTTAATGCAGGGGAGTACAGAGACTGCAATACAGGCTTTTAAAGAAGGTCTTGCTCTAAGTAAAGATGACAGTGTTTTACAGCGTTCATTAATCAGTGCTCTCATAAAATCTAAACAATATGACGAAGCTCGTACCGTATTGGAAGATTTGCTCAATAAAAGTGAAGAAGACCCAAATGCTTTATTATTGATGAGTAGTTTGTTACATAAAACAGAACAATCGGATAAAGCCAGTGAAATGGAATCTGAGCTATTAAACAAATTATCTTTGTTGCCAGCTGAGCAGTTTGATGAATTACCTGAATTAAAGCTTGTAAATGGGGTGGTATCGTTTAGCCAAGGGGATTTTGAAGCGGCAAGTCGAGCAATTCAAAGTTATCTTAAAGAAAATCCAACTGACCCTAATGCGATTGCAATACTGAGTAATACTTTTATTAAATTGGATAAACCCGTTTCGGCAATGAAGCTTCTGTCCGAAAATGAACATATTATAATCAATCACTTAGATTTATCTTTACAACTCGCTCAACTTTATTTACAGCAAGCTGTATATCACAAAGCAGAATATTGGCTAGCTGAGTTAGGTCGGCTGCATCCGGACAATAACGATATTAAATTGTTGTTTGCTAAGCTTTACATGGCAAGAGGTAAAAGCGAGCAAGCTCTTGATGCATTGAATAAAATTGAATTAGATATGGAGCTGGATAAAAACTCAGAACCTTATTTATACGCAAAAGCGGTACTTATGCTTCAAAATAATAATTTTCAGTTGAGTTTAGACTTAGCCGAGCAGTTGTTGTTTATAAAGCCAAATGACTTGGATTATCTGTTGCTCAAAGCTGCAATTTTAATCAAATTAAAAAATTACCCCGATGCGAATGATTCCTTAGATTATATATTGAGTAAACAAAGTAACCATTTTTCAGCTTTGTTTAACAAGGCTAGTCTACTTAGACTTAGTGGTAAGCTTGAATCGGCAAATCAAATTATTGAACAGCTATCTAAACGCGATCCAGAACATTATCAAGTTGCGTTTTTAAACGCAGTTATTAAAGCCAACCTAGGCGAAATAGAACAAGCTATCGATATATTAAAAAGTGTTTTGATTGCAGATAAGTCTAGACTTGATGCTAGAGAGTTGTTGGTTAAACTTTATATTAAAACCAAGCAGTGGGATGATGCTTTGTCTGAAATTAACAGTTTAGACAAATTAGCCCCCCTCAATTATCAATATTTAATTGATAAAGCACTTGTATTAGTGGCTAAAGGGAATTTGACTATGGCTAGAGAGCAATTACGAGTACTGGTTGGATTGTCATTAGGGTCGGCTCAAAAATTATTTGAAATTGCGCGTTTACAAGTACAGGCTGAAGACTTTGAGCAGGCAGAGACCAGCTTTAAGCGAGCTATTTCAGCTGAATCGGATGTGCTCATTGTAAAGTTAGAGCTCGCCAAATTGTATTTAGCCACAAATCAAATTGATAGCGCTAAGACTTTGATTGAAAAGCTTTATAAATCTAAAAATGATGATACAAATGTTTTATTATTAATGGGTGATTTAAATAATTCTTTACAACAGACAGAACTGGCGTTTGAGTATTATAAAAAAGCGATTATTCAGGATCCGCAGTTTTTACAAGCTTTAGTTAAGTTATATCAACTCGCTAAATCGCGTGAGTTCTACGATAAATATGAAGCTTTCATGCTTGATTTATTGAAGCAAACCCCAGATGATTTGATAAAAAACAAACTGATTGCTGATTTTTATGTAGAACATCAAAAAAGTGAAAAAGCGAAATCACATTATGAATTTATTTTATCTAAAAACACAGACTTTCAGCGAGCGGCAATTTTAAATAATCTCGCTAATATCTATTTGAATTCCAATTTAGAGAAAGCTTTAGTTAACGTTGATAAATCCTTAGCTGTCGAACCAAAAAATCCATACAGTTTAGACACTAAAGGATGGATTTTAGTAAAGCAAAATAAACTACAATCAGGGTTAGAATTGTTACGCGAAGCTTATACGGTTAATTCGGCCAATCCATCTAATTTGTATCATATTGGTTTCACCCTAATACAATTAGAAAGGCAAGCGGAAGCAAAGCAATACTTAAAGCAAGCACTTAACTTAAATGTGGAATTTGAAGAGAAAGAATCGACAATTAATTTACTTCAATAAATAGCAAGCTGGTTTAACATTTTAAATTAGCGAATGATAATCACGGATCTGGCATTAAGTTTGATTTATAATTAACTAAACTTTCCCATTTGTGGTTATATTTTGGAGCTCAGCTTGCGTCGTTTTATTAATTGCCTATTTTATAGTTTTGTTTTTGCTACGCTTTGTGCTTGCGGCGGCTCGGGAGACTCAGCAGCAGACACTGATAACGGTGGTTCAGGTGGTGGCAATATAGCGCCTGTTTTGCAACCAAATTTGATATTCAGCGGCAACCAGTTGCCTGAAATATGCGAATTTGATGATGGACGGTTACGTAATTTTGCGCAATGTGATTTAACATTTGAGATTCAATTAGCGCAAGGCAATAAAAATGATGCGAGTTTTGCTGGCCAAGTATCAACAAATGGTGGTGATACATGGCAGAACTTATCCACTTCAACTGATTTAACCTTTAGTTTACCCGTTGCTCAATATAGTGGAGGCGTGCAAATTCGCGCCACTATGAGCTACCAGCAAATGAGCAGTCAAACTCAAGCTTTAAACTTTACCTTACTCGCCAATTCAATCAATATGTTGGACTCAGGCGATTTCGCGCAAGATAAAGCGATTTACCTTGACCCGCTAGATTTTGACGCCACGCATATTAGCCTGACATTGCCTACATGCGTGAATGAACAGCAAGATTTAAGCAAAGTGATTTTGCACAAAAATAATCGTTATTTTGTTGAGCAAAAAGCAGCAGCTCAAATTAAATTACAACGCAGTCGTTTGGCTGACAATGATACTTTGACTGCGGTTTGTATTGATGATGCGAATGCAGCAGTACAAGCGCCAGGCCAAATTCAAATTCGGTTGCAAGCTGATCCCAGCATTAACCATCCACCTATCGTGAGTTTTTCTGCTTTACCTCAAAATGTGCAAAAATATCAAAGCTTGATTCGGGATGCTCAATCGTTTGATGTTTGTATTCAAGCGTCGGATGAAGACAATGATGAATTAGCGGTATCCTTACAAGCGCAAACCGCGAGCAAATCAATAGACTTAAACTTAAATGATGAATATTGTGCGACGTTAAATACAGAAACCTTTGCCGGCGAAAATTTAAGCTTGTTTGCGACCGCCAACGATGGCACCGACACGGCTCAAGCCACTTATGAGTTGGGCCAGATTTATCCAGACACTTTGCCTGTTATCAGCGCCAATAACTCGAGTTGTCAATTAGAGCAGAGTGAACAAAAGGTTAATCTTGATTTACCTAGAGATACTGAATTTGATGATTATCAGGTTCAGGTGGTTAATGTTAATAATGGACAAGTGTTGCGTGATTTAGGCCAAGTGAATTCAGGCGAAACCACTTCAGCACAACTTAGCTTTAGTTGTGACCAACTGGGTCAAACTCAATATCAAATTGTGACGCAAAGCCGGGGTAAACAAGTGAGTAGCCAAACTTATTCACACTCAGTTACCGCCCAAGTTAATCAATTACCCGAGTTGAAATTTGAGATTGACGGCGATGTGTTAACACTAAATGAACAAGCAATTCAATACCGAGATAATCAACTGATAGAAGTTTGTGTCATCGCAGAAGATGCAGATAATGACGTGTTAACTTACAGCGTAAATTATCAGTGGGCACAAATGGATGAAATGCCATTATTGCTGAATAATGACTGTGGCCAAATTGATACGCAAGGACGAGGCGGGCAGCAGCTTAAACTGATTGGTCAAGTTGATGATGGCAGTGCTGAAATTCAAAAAATAACTGATTTAGCTAAAATTCATTCAGATACCATTCAATTTGCGGCGAGTCAAAGCCAAAGCTGTACGGTAGGCGACCCAGCGGTGAGTTATTCAGTTAATGTTAAGCCGGATTCTGAAGGTGACAATCACCAACTCACTGTGATAAATGCCGATACACAAGCCGTTATCAAAAACTTAGGCTCAGTGACCTCCGGCCAATTTGATTTGGCTTGTGATGAAATTGGCTCAACGGCTTTTCAGCTTAAAAACCAAAGCCGGGAACTAACGGCGATTTCTAACCCATATTTACATACAGTAACCGCAAGCCCTAACGAAAAACCGACACTTGAGTATCAGATCTCGGGCACTAAATTTAATGAGCAGTTTAGAGATAATAGTACGCTAGAAGTTTGTCTTGAATCTAGCGATCCTGAAGGTATGCCGGTTGAATTATCTGGTGAGATTATTTTTAAGCACCCAAGCAACAGCAATTTAGACGTCTCTCAAGAGCTGGCATTAGATAGTCAAAACTGTATGCCAGTGTCGACTTTTAATAAAGGTGGTTACGAATTAATCGTTGATTTTTTTGCATCAGATGGAGTGACTGAGGAAGGCATAAACGAGTCGCAAGGTTTTATCCATCAGGATCAAATTAATATTGCGAAAAGTGATAATGGAGAGTGTACCGAAGGCAGTGGTTTTATCGAGTATGTCATTAATATTGAGCCGGATATTGAAGGTGACAGTCATCAACTAACCGTCATTGATATTGCAGATAATAGCGTGATCGCCTCATCACCTGTGACAGATACGCAAGCTAGTTTCAGTTTGTCTTGCCAAAATATAAGCCATTCAAAAAACTTTTACATTAGAAACGACAGTCGTGGGTTATCCACTTATTCACTGGTGTATCGTCACCAAGTTGACCTTAAACCGAATACTGCACCTGAACTTGAGCTTAACCTAATTCAGCCTGCACTAGTTGGAGATAATATCCGAGATAATCAATCCTTTGATGTGTGTTTAGCAGCAACAGATGCTGATGGTGATAACTTAACCCTCTCACTTGCATATCAAATTGATGAGCAAGCAGAGCAGACAGTCACGCTTAATAATGGATGCGGTACGGTATCTACGTTTGGGGCGGGTGGCAAAACATTAGTCATTACTGCAACCGCAAATGACGGCCGAGCAACCGCAACAGCCAATCCAAATTATCAAATTCATGCTGATTCAGTTCAATTTGCCTTTACCTCAAATCAAAGTTGTGCAATTGGAGACAGCGCCAGAGTTTATCAAATTAATCTGGCTGATGATCTGGAAGGTGACGAGCAAAATGTCACTGTTTATCGGGCGGATAACACAGTTTTGCGTAATCTGGGCCAAAGCCGCAGCTTTAGTTTAAGTTGTAATACCGGTGCGGTAACCGAGTTTTATCTGGTTAATGAGTCACGTGGTTTATCCACTCGTTCATTAAATTATCAACATGTAGTGAGTAATCAAATTAATACTCGGCCAACGATTAATTTATCGGTTTTGCCTGCCCCCGGAAGTGCGGATATAGCGAGATTTGGCGGACAAATTAGAGATCAACAAAGCCTGCAAATTTGTGCCGATGTGAATGATGCCGAAACGCCAGATGATCAGCTAAATGTGCAAGTATTTTATCGATTTGATAACCAAGCGCTGCAAACGTTAAGTTTAAACCAGCAGTGTGGGTTGATTGATTTAACCAATCGAGGTGAACAAAATTTAGTGGTACAGGGTTTTGCTGGTGATGGCACCGAAACCGGCAACCAAGATTTAAATCTAGGCACTATTCATAAAGATACTATTCAAGCCGCAATCAGTAACAGTGGCACTTGTCGGGTGGGTGACGAAAATAATGATTTTATTGTTAGAGTATCGCCCGATTTAGAAGGGGATGAATATAATTTAGATGTGATTGATTTACAAACAGGCGATGTATTAGTTGAATTAGATCAAATCACAGCCGGTAACTTTAGCCTGCCTTGTAATGAATTAGGGTCGACTAATTTTGTTATTAGAACCACTAGCCGAGGCTTAACTCAAAACTCAATTGTTTATAGCCATGTAGTTGATAATACGCTTAATTCTAACCCACGATTGAGCTTGAATTTAGTTAATGCGCAAGTATTTGGCGAGATTATTCGGGATGCTCAAACGTTGCAGGTGTGTTTAAGTGCCACAGACTCAGACAATGATCCTATTACTTACCGAGCCGTATACCAATTTACCGGTGAGCAACAAAAGAGTTTAAGTTTAAATGAACAGCAATGCGGATTTATTGACCTAACCAATCGCGGCAATGATAGTTTAATCATTCAAGGCTTTGCAGATGATGGTATTGCCGAAAGTTCCCAGTTACTTGAAATTAATAGCATTCACCAAGATACGTTAGCGACGCCACAAACGGTTTCATCTAGCTGTAGTATTGGCGAATCGTCCCTTATTTATAGTATTGATTTAGCTGATGATGCCGAAAATGATTTACGTCAAATTCAAGTTAAACAACAACCCAGTAATAACTTAATTGCGCAATTTGACGAAAGTGATGATTTGAGCCAGTTTGATTTTAGCTTACCTTGTGAAGCCGTTGGTGAAACTTTATTTACCTTAACCGCGATCAGCCGAAATTTAGAAGTTGAATCAGACATTTATTCTCATAAAGTGAACCCTAGCTTAACCAATGTGGTGCAAGTTTGGATGACCACAGCGGACCAAAGCCAATTATTGGCACCACAAGCTGATTTAACACTCAGAGCCGGTATGGGTACAGCGACAAACCAAATTGATGTGAGTGACAGCATGAGCTATCAAAACATTCAAGGCTTTGGCGCTGGATTAACAGACAGTGCTGCCAGTCTTATTTTTGAATCAGAAAATAGTCAGGATATTGTCAGTCGTTTATTTGAGCCAGAGCAAGGCGCTGGACTTAATCGAGTGCGAATATCTTTATCAGGGTTAGGTGAATATGTGGCCCGTGCGGCACAAAGTTATGATGATATGCCATCAGGCTTAACCGATCCTGATTTGACTTTCTTTTCAACTGAAGCTGATGACGAATACTTTATCCCCGTATTGAACTCTATTTTACAGCAAAATGATGCGATTAAAGTGGATGCTGTATCTTGGAGTGCACCGGGCTGGATGAAAAATACTGACAGTTTAAATGGGGGCAGTTTACGGCTTGAATTTTATGATGAATATGCAAAATATTTATCGAAATCATTACAAGCTTATCAAACCAAAGGCATAGAGATCGCGAGTTTTAGTTTGCAAAATCAGCCTCATTTAGAAACAAATTATCCGTCAATGCTGTGGGATAACACAGATTATCAAATCTTCTTCGAAGATTTTTTATTTCCACAATTTCAAGTAGACGATATTAATAGCGAGCTTTGGGTTTGGGATGGTAATTGGACTGATTACGATAGCCAGCAAGAAGCAGATATCGCTTTATTTGCAACCGATGCGCTCAATAATGATTTTATTTATGGTCGAGCATTTGGCGTCGCTTTGCAATGTTATCAGGCAAACAACGGCTCGGCTGATGTTGCAAAAGCCATCACTCAAATTACGAGTTTAACACGGGCACGTCCTGTTTATCTGACTTCATGTCGAAACCAAAATAATGGGCGCACTTTTGCTCAGTATTTAACAGATACCTCAGCCGATATGATAATGCCATTTTTTGAAGCGGGCGCAAGCGGCATTATGTTAGATAACCTGATTTTAGACTCTGATTTTGGCCCTTATCAAAACGGCTGTACCAATTGTCGTGCCCTGTTAACTAAGCAAAGCGATGGTGAAATTACTGAAAATGCTGAATTTTATGCGTTTGCACATTTTAGTCGTTTTATTCAAACAGGCGCTAAGCGAATTGAATCAAGCCAAATTAATGGCGTGATCCGCACACAGGCGTTTAAAAATCCAGACAATAGCATTGTTTTAGTCTTGGTCAATCAAGCAAACAGTGAGCAGCCCATTGACATAAACTGGCAAGGGCAAAGTACCTTGCTTCAGTTACCGGCTTTATCTGTCGCCACGTTAACGTGGAATGCGGATAATTCGGGGGTTGCTGATTTACAAAAAATTCAACAAGCCAGCCAGTTGGCGCAAGATAGTTTAAGCTTGGTTAATGCAATGCGCACAACCTCGGGTTTATATGCTGAACATTTAAATTTTGATTTGGGGAATATGACGGCTGGCGCGATCTCACCCGCAGCGACCGGCGTTGGATTAGTGGCGCTTTCAATTGAGCACCAAATGCAGTGGAATACTAATGCAACCAGTTTAGTATTAGCAACGTTGGAGACCCTGTTAGCTGAAAATGATGAAATCACGCCTGCGCGGGATGATTTTGGTATATTTGCTAAACGTTTGGCAGCCGACGGTAGCGAAATAAATGATAATTACAGTATTTTAGAAACTGCGTATTTATTAGCGGGCGCTAAATTTGCACAAAATGTATTTAATAACAGCCAAATTAATGAAAAAGTCGATTTATTGTTTGAATCTGTTGATTGGCAAGGTGTGATTGAAAGTGCTGAGCAAGGTATTGTGATTGTTGAGCGTGATTTTGCGCAACAAACACTTGCCACTCAAGGGGTGTACGATCAGCAAATGTTGGTGGTTTGGTTAGCCAAACAAGCAGGGCTGTTGCCCGCAAAAACACTGTGGGATAATTATTATGCTAATGGTGAATTGGCCAATAAAGTCTTTTTTAATGACTTTGCAATGCCAGCAGATAATCAAGGAGAAAGCATCTCAGCCACCATTCATCAGTTAAATTATTATCTAATTAACCCAGTTTTAGCGTCGGCTAACTATCGTCAATTATTTGCAAGCCACGCACAAGCTGAGCAGGATTATTGGCTAACTGAGTATAACCAAGCCTCTTATGTTTGGGGATTTGGCTATGGCACTGATAATTCACAGGCTCAACCACAATTTAACAGTTTAACTTTACACAATACAGAAACGGCCCATGCGCCAACAATAGCGGGGTTTATACCTGCTAATAATGATTATTTAGATGATCTTCTCACATGGCAAACGAATGATATTGGTATATTAACCACATCACTTAACAATGTTGAAGTGCCTTGGCGCTACCAAATTAATGATATTAACTGGCAGGCTGAACGGCTTGATATGTTATCTCTTGCACCATTGTTTATGGGGATATCAGCGCACTCAGGCTTATTAGATATTCAGTTTTATCGGCTTAATAACCAAGTCGATCTTAATTAATTTCAACTCAATGCTTTTAATCGCTTAATTAAAAGCATTGTTGTGGTCAAATCGGAAAAATCGATAACCTCAACCTGATTTAATTAATTTACCTATTTCACTTATTCGGCAATACTATATTTGAAGTCAGCGGCAGATGCCCGACAATTAATAACTTTTCCAAAAGATGGAGTGATACATGTTAGAGAATAAAGAAGGTCAAAACGTTCCAAGTGTTGAGTTTGTAGTTAAAGCTGAAGAAGGATTCAACAAAGTAAAAAGCGATGATATTTTTAAAGACAGAACAGTTATCGTATTTTCATTACCGGGTGCATTCACCCCAACTTGTTCATCAACTCATTTGCCGCGTTACAACCAACTTGCAGACGTATTTAAAAAGCAAGGCGTAGACGAAATTGTTTGTATGTCGGTAAACGATACTTTTGTTATGAATGCTTGGGCTCAAGATCAAGAAGCAGGCAATGTGACTCTAATCCCAGATGGTAATGGCGAATTTACCGAGCAAATGGGTATGTTAGTTGATAAAGCTGATTTAGGCTTTGGTAAGCGCAGCTGGCGTTATTCTATGCTGGTTAAAAACGGCGTAGTAGATAAAATGTTTATAGAGCCAGAAGTTGCAGGCGACCCGTTTGAAGTGTCGGATGCCGACACTATGCTTAACTATATTTGTCCTGATGAAAGCGCGCCTAAATCAGTTAGTTTATTTACTAAACCAGGTTGTCCTTTCTGTGCAAAAGCGAAAGCGTTATTAGCAGAAAAAGGCTTAGCATACGAAGAGATTTTATTAGGTAACGGCATTGGCATTAATAGCTTGCAAGCCGTTTCTGGTCGCGACACTGTGCCTCAAGTCTTTATTGATGGTCAGCACATTGGTGGTAGTGACGATTTAGAAAAATATTTTGCTTAATCACTTTATTCTCTAAATCGTATTAAACTTAAAAAAGCCAAACGGTTAACGCTGTTTGGTTTTTTTGTTTTTTCGTTAATACCTTAAAGCTTAAGGCAGTAACAGTGAAACTAAAACTTTATCAAGTTGATGCATTTGCGAATCAAGTTTTTTCGGGGAATCCGGCAGCCGTCATTCCGTTAGAACAGTGGTTGCCAGATGAAATGATGCAGCAGATTGCAGCCGAAAATAACTTATCTGAAACAGCTTTTTTTGTTAAATCAGACTCGAGTTTTCATATCCGTTGGTTTACCCCAACCGATGAGGTCGCACTGTGTGGTCATGCAACGTTAGCTAGTGCATTTGTTATTTTTGAATATCTGGAAGTTGCACAAACGCAAATTGAGTTCAATTCTCTATCCGGCTCACTTAGCGTAACAAAAAGTGGTCAATTTTTAACTCTAGATTTTCCAGCCCAACAAGCTCATTGCGTTAATTCTCCAGCTGCTTTAATCAAAGGTTTGGGTAAAACACCACAAGTTTGCATGGTCGCAGAAGATTATTTAGCGGTATTTGAAAGCGAAGTTGATATATTGTCGATTACGCCAAATCAAATCGAACTTTTAAAATTAGATTATCGTGGTGTTATTGTCACAGCGCCTTCTGAACAGTACGATTTTGTCGCCCGTTTTTTTGCCCCCAATGTTGGTATAAACGAAGATCCCGTGACCGGCTCAGCTTTTACTCAACTGATGCCTTACTGGGCAGAAAAATTAGGAAAAAATGCATTAACTGCTAAGCAGGTGTCGTTACGTGGTGGCGAATTAAATTGCGAGCTTAAAGGCGACAGAGTATTAATATCTGGCAAAGCCGTATTGTACTTGCAGGGCGAGATTACGATTTAATGGTACCTGACAGGTTTATGGTTGGATGCATTAGCTGATGGTTTCAAATTAAACCATCAGCTAAACAAGCTACTTTTCGTTAGTTTCGCAGGCTTGCAAAGTATTCGCGATTAAGGTAGCCACTGTCATTGGGCCAACACCACCTGGCACAGGCGTGATATAGCTAGCTTTTTCAGCAGCCACTGAGTATTCTACATCGCCTACTAATTTACCCGATTCCATCCGGTTAATGCCTACATCGATTACCACAGCGCCCGGTTTAATCCAATCGCCCGGAATAAATTCAGGTTTACCGACACCCACCACTAATAAATCTGCACGTCTTACATGGCTTTCTAAATCTTTAGTAAAGCGATGGGTTATAGTTGTTGTGCAACCAGCTAATAATAACTCTAAGCCCATAGGTCGGCCAACAATGTTCGATGCACCTACAATCACAGCATCTAAACCTGTCATTTCAATGCCAGTGCTTTCAATTAATGTGACGATGCCTTTTGGTGTACAAGGTCTTAAAGTTGGAATGCGTTGAACTAAGCGGCCAATATTATAAGGATGAAAACCATCTACGTCTTTGTCCGGAGAGATGCGTTCAATTACAGGTGTACTGTCTAAGCCCGCTGGTAGCGGAAGCTGCACTAAAATACCGTCAATCGTATTGTCGTTATTGAGTTGGTCAATTAAATTGAGTAAATCTTGCTGGCTGGTATCTGCAGGCAAGTCATAAGATTTAGATACAAAACCAACTTCGTCACAGGCTTTTCTTTTACTGCCGACGTACACTTGTGATGCCGGATCTGCTCCAACTAATACCACAGCTAAGCCTGGTGCTCTTTTGCCATTAGCTGTGCGTAGACTTACCGCGTCTTTAACTGTTGCTCTTACGTTTTTTGCAATTTGTTTGCCATCAATAATTTGTGCTGTCATACCACTTTGTGTCTCTTCAACTCAATACTGCGACTATTGTCGCATGAAATAAAACTTAATAAAGTGCAAATTTAACTTTGCGCCTGCTTTTTTAAGTCGTACAGTAAATCTAACGCCTGACGTGGGGTTAATGTATCAGGGTCAACTTGTGTCATCGCTTCAATTAATGGGTGTTGCTGGCTTACCCAATCGAGTTGCTCTTTTTGATGAGAATCCTTCATTGTTTTAGCGGTTGTGACTGAATCTAAATCGATATCGCTGGGGGCTTGATGATGTGTACTTTCTAATTCATTCAGCTTATGTTTTGCTTGTATAATTACCCCTTTAGGTACACCTGCAAGCGCGGCTACCTGTAAACCAAACGAGCGATTTGCCGCGCCTTCTTGTACCGCGTGCATAAAAGTAATGGTGTCACCGTGTTCTATTGCATCTAAATGCACATTGGCAACAGATTCAATTTGCCCTGCCAGCGTGGTTAACTCAAAATAATGGGTCGCGAATAAAGTTTGTGCTTTTAAATTAAGTGCTAAGTTTTCAGCGCAAGCCCAAGCTAAAGATAAACCATCATAAGTGCTGGTACCTCGGCCTATTTCATCCATTAACACTAAACTTTTTTCTGTGGCGTGATTTAAAATATTAGCGGTTTCTGTCATTTCAACCATAAAAGTAGAGCGGCCACTGGCTAAATCGTCAGATGCGCCTATTCGGGTAAAAATTCTGTCTATTGGTCCTAATACAGCTGAGTCAGCTGGCACATAACAACCGACATAAGCCATAATGCAAATAAGTGCGGTTTGGCGCATATAGGTAGATTTACCACCCATATTAGGGCCGGTAATGACCAACATTTTGCGATTTTGGTTTAATTCTATAGGGTTAGCAATAAAAGGTTCAGAACTTAATTCTTCTACCACAGGATGGCGGCCTGCATTGATATGTATGCCTACCTCATCGCTAAACTCAGGGCGGCAATAATTTAAAGTTTCCGCCCGCTCGGCAAAATTGTTCAAAACATCTAATCGGGCAATATGATCAGAAGCTTGCTGAAGCTGAGCGATATAAGGTTCAAATTGATCAAATAGTGCTTCGTATAGTTGTTTTTCAAGCGCGAGTGCTTTGCTTTGAGCGCTCAAAACTTTATCTTCTAACTCTTTTAATTCGGGTGTTATATATCGCTCGGCATTTTTTAAGGTTTGGCGACGTATGTATTCAACGGGTGCTTGCGCAGATTGAGCTTTGCTTATTTCAATAAAAAAGCCGTGCACTCGGTTATAGCCCACTTTTAAGGTGGATATGCCGGTGGTTTCACGTTCTCTTTGCTCTATTTGTTCTAATATATTTTGAGCCCCTTGGCTTAAACGGCGTAGCTCATCTAATTCTGGATTATAGCCTTGCGCTAATACGCCTCCGTCACGAATAACCACTGGCGGATTATCAACAATCGCCTTGACTAATAATTCACATAGCTCACTAAAAGTATCAATTTGGGTTTGATCTTCAATTAGTGCTTTTTCTTCACTACTTTGTAGTAATTCTTTTAATTGAGGTAAACAAAGTAGGGCATTACGCAAGCGTGAAAAATCTCTAGGTCTGGCTGAGCGAAGTGCAATACGTGAAATAATACGCTCAATATCGCCTATGTTTTTAAGCTCTGATTTTAACTCAGGCGACAAGCCACTGTTGATAATACTGTCAATAACTTGATGGCGCTGAGATAAAATTTGCTTATTTAAAATAGGTTGTACTAACCAGCGCTGTAATAATCGGCTGGCCATAGGAGTAGCGGTTTTATCAATGACAGACAATAAGGTTTGTCCGGTATGGCCAGATAAGCTTTGGTTGAGCTCTAAGTTGCGAATTGAAATCGCATCTAAAAATAAGTTGTCGCCAAGTTGAAGCGTTTTAAGCCCTCTAAGGTGAGGAATCGCTGATTTTTGAGTATCTTTAACATACTGTAATACAGCGCCTGCTGCGCTAATTGCAGTATGATCGGCGTTAATCCCAAAGCCGGTTAAGTCTTGAGTATTAAATTGTTTGCAAAGCTGGCGATAAGCACTGTCTTGTTCAAAATCCCATTCCGGTCTGCGTTTGTTAGCCGGATTGTTATTAATTAAATGCATTGATGCAAAGTTTTCAGGGTAGAGTAATTCAGCTGGTTGTTTTTGCTGCAAAATAGCTTGCAGGCTTTCTTGATTGTCCACTTCTGCTATTTCAAAACGCCCTGAGGTAATATCTAAGCAAGCTAAGCCATATTGATTGTTTGGCGATTGGCAAATCGCCATTAATAAATTATCTCGCCTTTCTTCTAATAATGACTCTTCAGTAATGGTTGCTGGTGTAATGACTCTTACCACTTTTCGCTCAACGGGCCCTTTGCTGGTTGCCGGATCGCCTATTTGTTCACAAATGGCAACTGACTCACCTAGTTTAACTAATTTTGCCAAATAGGTATCAGCAGCATGATAAGGTATACCCGACATAGGAATGGGTTTACCCGCTGTTTTTCCGCGCTGAGTCAAAGAAATATCAATCAGCTCAGATGCTTTTTTTGCATCATCAAAAAATAGCTCGTAAAAATCCCCCATACGGTAAAATAATAAAGTATCTTTATAATCAGCTTTTAATTTTAAATATTGCTGCATCATAGGGGTATGTTGACGTAGCGATTGTTCTGAATAAATATCTGAAGTCATTAAATAAACCTGAAACGGAAAAAATATGTATTGGACTGAAATTGAAAACCAATCAAAAAAACTGGGCGCTATTTTAACCCAAAACCAGCAGACAATTGCAACCGCTGAATCATGCACTGGCGGTGGAATTGCGTATGCATTAACGGAAATTGCAGGCAGCTCTGCTTATTTTAACCAGTCTTGGGTCACTTATAGTAATCAAGCTAAACAAAGCCAGCTTAACGTAAATGCTAAAACTTTAGAACTGTTTGGTGCTGTGAGCGAACAAACCGTTATTGAGATGGTAGCAGGCTGCTTACATAACGCACAAGCTGATATTGCACTGGTAACCAGTGGCATTGCCGGACCTGGTGGGGGCAGTCCAGATAAACCAGTTGGTCTTGTATATTTTGCCTGGCAATTAGTTAATCAGCCAGTGAAAGTTGAATCTATTGTATTTAAAGGAACCCGAGCGGAAGTAAGAGAACAGGCAATTTTGCATTCTCTTAAGCAAGCGATAAACTTACTAAGTTAAAAATTTAAAAAAAACATTGATACTGTATGAGTAACCAGTATACTTTATTGCATATTGACGAATTAGCTTAACTTAATTTAAGAACAAGCCGGAGAATTTGATGAGTGATAATAAACAAAAAGCATTAAGTGCTGCATTAGGACAAATCGAGCGCCAATTTGGTAAAGGTTCGATTATGAAATTAGGAGATAACAAAGCACTTGACGTTGAAAGCATCTCAACGGGTTCACTGGGCTTAGATATCGCCTTAGGCATAGGCGGTTTACCTTGCGGTCGAGTTATTGAAATTTATGGCCCTGAATCTTCAGGTAAAACAACATTAACACTGCAAGTGATCGCGGAAGCGCAAAAGAAAGGTAAGACTTGTGCGTTTGTGGATGCAGAGCACGCGCTTGATCCTGTATACGCAGGTAAATTAGGCGTTAACATTGATGAGTTATTAGTTTCACAACCAGATACAGGTGAACAAGCTTTAGAAATTGCAGATATGCTTGTTCGTTCAAATGCAGTTGATGTGGTTATTGTTGACTCAGTTGCTGCATTAACCCCTAAAGCTGAAATTGAAGGCGAAATGGGTGATCATCATGTTGGTTTGCAAGCCCGTTTAATGTCGCAAGCTTTACGTAAGTTAACTGCTAATATTAAAAAATCTAATACCTTATGTATTTTCATTAACCAAATTCGGATGAAAATTGGGGTTATGTTTGGTAATCCTGAAACCACAACGGGTGGTAATGCATTAAAATTCTATGCTTCAGTTCGTTTAGATATTCGTCGTACTGGTGCGGTTAAAGATGGTGATGAAATTACCGGTAATGAAACTCGAGTTAAAGTGGTTAAAAATAAAGTGGCACCGCCGTTTAAACAAGCCGATTTTCAAATTTTATATGGTCGCGGTATTTCAAAACAAGGCGAGTTATTAGATTTAGGTGTGAAAGAAGGCCTAGTTGATAAATCTGGCGCTTGGTATAGCTACAATGGCAACCGAATTGGCCAAGGTAAAGCAAACTGTATTAAATATTTAGAAGAACATACTGAAATTGCGGATGAAATTGAAAAAATTATTCGTGAGCGTTTATTAACAGCTGAAAAAGTAGCTGCTGAAGCGCCTGTTACAGAAAGTGAAGCTGGAGAAACTGGCGAATAAAGCTAGTATTAAAACTATTTTAGTTTTTTAGCTCATTCGTACTAATTTTAAAACTGACCGGTTTTAATAATAAATAAAAAACCTGATACAACTCAGTTGCATCAGGTTTTTTTAGTTTTATTAATCTAATTTTAAGTTAACTTATTTTTCAAATTTTTTGAATGGCTGATCAACAGGGGTATCAGCTAAATGGTTTGTATAATTACTCATTACTTTCTGCGAAATACCTAAGACAATTTCAAGCACTTGTTGCTGTGCATAGCCTGCATCAAAAAATTTATTCAGCGCCTGCTCAGACAAGACACCTCTGTTTTTAACTAATGCCAATGTTGTTTCTCTTAGCACTTCAAGCTTTTCATTCTCTAGCGGCTTTTTATTTACCAATGCATCTACTATCGCATCATCTACTTTCATTGATGCCGCAATTGCACTATGTGCAGGTATACAATAATGGCAGCTATGTTCAACATTTATTGACTGCCATACAACGGTAAGCTCTTCGGCGTTAAAAGATGTCTTTTGAAATAACTCGTGTAGAACTTGATAGCCTTCAAGTAATGTAGGTGCCTCAGCCATTACCGCATGTAAATTGGGTAACATACCAAAAGCGGCATTTGATTTTTTAATTAATGGCTGTGCGGCTTCTGGTGCTGTCTCTCCTGTATGTAATTTAAACTGGCTCATATTAACTCCTAATTTAGTTAATTTAATTTGATACCTCAGTTGAGGTTTTTCATAATGTTGAAGCTATCATAGTTGTTATTGAGCGACTGCTCAAGTTAAAATTGAGCAGTCGTTCAAAAATAGAAGTGATTATGGCTAATAAAAGTAAATTTAATCGTGAACAAGTGGTTCAGTCAGCATGCCAATTATTTTGGTTAAAGGGGTTTAGTGGTACTTCAACCAGAGACTTACAAGAAACGATTAACATGCGTCCAGGCAGTGTGTATGCGGCTTTTGGCTCAAAAGAAGGCTTGTATGCAGAAGCACTGAAATGTTATTCCAACGAAATGAAAGCTAAATTGGATGAATGTCTTCAGGCAAGTGAATCTAAATTAACGGGTTTACAATTGTTTGTAGAAAAAATTTTAGTATTAGAAGCTGAATCGACCCCAACCGACGTTTGCATGTTAGTGAAAGCCAGTTCAGAGTTTTGTGATGACAATGTCAATTTGAAAAAGCTGAGTTTACGCTTATTAGAAGAATTTGAATTATATTTAACTCAAATTTTTCAGGCTGCCCAGGATAAAGGCGAGTTAAAGCCATCGATTAAGGCTTGCGAATATGCAAGACTTTTTCAAATTCAATTTATTGGAATTAGAAATTATTTAGTAAGGGTGGAAGATAAAAAAATTCGCCAGAATCTAATAGAGCAAATGTTTAATCTTTTAAAAACATTTTAGAAATCGGAAAGCTGGAATAGGAAGTTCCCCAAAATGCCGCTGTGGGTAATGGCCCTCGAACCGTAAAGTTCAAGGCGGAAAATAACACTTGACCGTAGGCTTCTCGGTACTTGCCGAGCTTGCTCAATAGCCAAGATGGTATCTTCCTAAAGTATTAGTATCGGCTCAGGGACTTAACCCCTAGACGAACACCTCAGGGAACAAAACTGAAATTTAATTCTATCGAGTTTAGTTTTTATCTGCAAACAAGATTCTTTTCAAAATTTGCACAGGTTCAAAGATTTGCTCAGTATTCTGTACACTTAGCTTTAATAAAAACTTTATTCGATTTACGGCTTTGCTAAAGCTATTATTTAAACGCTTTAGTGGCCGTTGATGGCGCGCACTATAAGCATGCTGCTCATGCATTGCAAGTGTGTTTTCTATAATTATAGCTTTGTTTGCTCTACTTGCTGGTTTTTCATTCAAATAACGAGGTTTTGAATTATCGCTGCTGGCTGATACAAGCTCACGGTGGTAGGATAAGTCACAATTTTATTTCAAGACAAATTAAGACATTATGGCGGATACAAACTTACCTGATTACGACCAATTTGAGTTTTTTTTACATCAAAATGATCTGACCAGTACGGCAGCAGAAATTCATGGCGTGATTGCCGGCTGTTTATGTGCAGGGATGAAATATAAACAAGCTGAGTGGTTAGATTTAGTGAGCGAATTTGTATTGCAAGGTGCCGATATTCCAGATAATGCAGACTCTAAATTTAAAGACCTATATGAAACCACGTATCTGCAATTAATGGATGATGCATTTGCCTTTCAAATCTTTTTACCTAATGAAGACGATGTTCGTTTAGCGGAACGTGCGCAAGTTTTACTTGAGTGGATATCAGCCTTTATTTCAACATTCGGTAGTGCGATTGGAGATAAGTTTGTTAATTTAGATCCTCAAGTAAGAGAAGCATACGAAGATATGCTTGAAATCAGTCAAATGGATACTGAAATGGAAGATAACGACAGTAATTTAATCGCTTTTGAAGAAGTGGCTGAATATGTGCGTATGACTTGCATTTTATGCTTTGGTGAGTTGGGTGATAAAAGTGGTGAAACAGGATCAGCTAGCCCAATGCTACACTAAATTAAAATATGAAGGATTAGCATGATAACTCAAAGCGAATATTTGGCCCGTCGCCAAGCCATCTTAGAGAAAATGCAAGATAAAAGCATTTGTATTGTGATGGCCGCCAGTGAAAAAACACGTAGCAATGATACTGAATACCTTTTCAGACAAGACAGTGACTTTACTTATTTAACTGGGTTTAATGAACCAGATGCTTGTTTGTTACTTATTAAACCCGATCCGCAAAGCGATAGCCCAACGCAAAGTATTTTATTTTGTCGCGAAAAAAACAAATTAGCCGAAATTTGGAACGGTCGTCGAATTGGCCCAGACCTCGCGCAGCGTACGTATGCAGTTGATCAAGCCTTTTCTTTATCTGAATTAGAAACTCAATTAGTGAGTTTTTTAGATGGTCAGGCTGGTGTTTATTGGTCGCAAGGTGCGAGTGAAGCGGTTGATAAAAAAATCCTCCATGTGATTCAGCAAATCCGTAATAAAGGTAAATTAGGTTTACCGCCGTATCAATTAATGGATTTGCGCCCAATCATTCACGAATTACGTTTGATTAAATCAGCAGCTGAATTAGCAATTATGCAAAAAGCGGCAGATATTAGTTGCGATGCGCATATTAGAGCAATGAAAAGCACGCAAGCGGGTAAATTTGAATATCAGATTGAAGCAGATATTTTACATGAGTTTGCATATCAGGGCGCTCGATTTGCAGCTTATAATAGCATTGTGGCAGGCGGTGATAATGCTTGTATTTTGCACTACACCGAAAACTCAGATGAATTAAAGCAAGACGACTTATTATTGATTGATGCCGGGTGCGAATTATCTGGTTATGCGGCAGATATTACACGTACATTTCCGGTAAGTGGGCAGTTCAGTGAGGCTCAAGCTCAGTTATATCAATTAGTTTTAAATGCACAAACTCAAGCGATTAAAACCTTAAAACCCGGTCAAACTCTAGCTAATGCAACCCAAATTGCGGTCGATGTTATTACTCAAGGGTTAATTGACTTAGGTTTATTAACAGGCACTTTAGCCGAAAACACCCAGCCGCAGGACGAGAAGCCACCAGCATATCGACAGTTTTTTATGCATGGATTAAGCCATTGGCTAGGACTAGATGTACATGATGTGGGCGCTTACAAAATTAATAAGCAAGACAGACCTCTAGAGCCGGGTATGGTGATTACCGTTGAACCGGGTTTATATGTAGCTAATGATGCTGATGTGGCTGAAAAGTGGCGTGGAATCGGGATTAGAATTGAAGATAATATTGCGATTACAGCAGATGGTTATTTAAACTTAACCCAAGCTGCACCTAAAACCATCAGCGACATTGAAGCCATTATGTTTAATAAAGAAGCGGTTAAATAAAAATGGCAAAATAAAATGCAAGCAAATACAGAGCAGTTTGATATTGTTATTGTTGGCGGTGGTTTAGTAGGTTGTAGCATGGCCGGCGCACTGAAAGCGCAAGCAGCTGGACAAAATTTAAAAATCGCTATTATTGAATCCAGCGTTAAGCCAGAATTATCTGCAAGTCATCACTCATCTAAAAGCAGTTTTGATGGTAAAGCAATCGCGCTTTCTTATGGGTCTGTTCAGCAGTTAGATAATTGGGCCCTGTGGCAAGCCGTTAAGCCATTTACGCAAGCCATTAATAAAATTGAAGTGAGCGAACAGCATACGGCTGGTTTTAGCTTTATTCATGCGCCTAAGAACGTAACCGCACTAGGTTATGTCATAGAAGCACAAAATATTGGCGCACAATTATTAACCAAGTTAAATCAATTAGATTTAACTTGGTTTCAACCCGCGCAAGTTACAACCTTAACTCAGCAACAAAACCACATTGAGTTAACCTTAGATTCCGGCAAAAGACTTTGTAGTCAGTTAGTATTAGCTTGTGATGGTGCCAATGGAAAAATGCGCCAATTATTAAAGCTGCAACCTAAAGCCGATGATTATGGGCAGTGGGCAATTACCAGTAACGTTGAAGTAGATTGTGCACATCAAAATATTGCTTACGAGCGGTTTACTCAAAACGGGCCATTGGCCATGCTACCTATGAAACATAACCGTTTTGGTTTAGTTTGGTGTACTACACAAGCTAAGGCTGAGCAGTTAAAGCAGTTAAACGACGATGAGTTTATCGCTCAACTTCAGCAAGCTGTGGGTTATAAAGTTGGTAAAGTAATTAAAGTGGGTCAGCGCCAGACTTACCCGCTGAAGCGCAGTTACCTTGAGCAAAATGTGCATCACAGATTAGTTTTTTTAGGTAATGCATCGCATACTGTTCATCCTATTGCCGGGCAAGGTTTTAACCTTGGCATTAGAGATGTTGCTTGCGCCGCTAATTTAATTGCTCAAAAATTAACACAAAAACAAGATGTCGGCCTTAATTGGCATTGTTATTTAGCCGAGCGCCAAAAAGATATTCAGTTTATTTTGCAAACAACAGATACATTAGTTAATGTTTTTTCAAATAACCAAACATTGCTAAAAGCAGCGCGAAATATTGGCTTACTCGCCTTTGAACTATCGCCAATTGCTAAAAGTGCATTTGCCAGTCGAGCAATGGGGCAAATTAACCTAAATGATAGGTAATAAATCGTGATAGATAAATTTGATGTAGTTGTAGTTGGCGGCGGTATTATAGGACAAACTTGCGCACTTGCGCTTGCTCAGTCTCAAATTAAAGTAGCGTTAATCGACCCTAATATCGATAGTGAAATGACGGCAACTCAAGCTTTAAGAGTTAGCGCAATTAATCAGGCCTCAATTAACGCTTTTAAAGCGCTTGATATTTGGCATCAGTTATCTCATAGTCATAAAGCAGCTTATACTGGAATGGAAGTTTGGGATAAAAATAGTGCTGCCAATATTTCTTTTTCCAGTCAAGATAATCACGCTGATGCATTAGGTTACATTGTTGAAAATAGCCAACTAGAGCAAATATTATTAGAGGCATTAAAACAGCAAACAAGTAGCCATTTATATACAGATAAAGTCACTCAGCTTAATCAAGATGATGAGCAAACGTTATTGCAACTTGCGAGCGGGCAATTAGTTCAAGCTAAATTATTGGTTGTGGCAGATGGCGCAGAGTCTCAGCTTCGAAACTGGTTAGATATTCCGCTTAGTTTTTCTGATTATGGGCAAAAAGCGATAGTAGCGAAAATTAAAACTCAGCAACCACATGAAGGGATTGCACGGCAAGTATTTACGCCCAGTGGTCCGCTAGCTTTTCTCCCCTTATCTGAACCCGATCGCGTTTCAATTGTATGGTCACAAACGAGTCAAGTCGCAGATGATTTGATGAATTTAGATGAGGCATCATTCAATAAAAAACTGGCTGCGGCTTTTGATTGTATTTCAGGGACAGTTGAGCTTGAGTCTGAACGTTTAGCATTTCCACTGAAAATGCGCTACGCGCAAAGCTTTATGGCAGGACCTGCAGTTTTAATTGGCGATGCGGCACACACCATTCATCCGCTTGCTGGGCAGGGGGCCAATTTAGGGATTTTAGATGCATTAGCGATTGCTGAAAATGTTATCCAAAACCTAAATCAAACGGGTCAAATAAATTTAGTCTCATTAAAACAAGTGACACGCTGGCGACAAGCTGAAGCTATGCAGCGTATTGTAGCAATGCAAGCGTTTAAGCAAGGGTTTGGCAATGAATTTGCACCTATTAAGCTACTGCGTGGGCTAGCAATGAATTTAGTAGATAATACCCCTTTTATTAAACAACAGTGTGCAGCTTTAGCAATGGGAACAACGGGTAAATTACCTGAATTAGCACAAGCCAGGTATTAAATAAAGCTGGGTAAGATTCATAAAAAAATGGCGCTCTAGCGCCATTTTTTTATTTTAATAAACTTTAGAATATATGGTTGCTTGTGATTAAGCCCACTCGCTTTGACGCTTTTTACGTTTTGGCATTAAGGCTAAAATATAACCTAAAATTAAACTGCCCAACGATAATAAACCGCCTCTCACTAACCAATCCATTTTTGCTTTTTCTAAACTTTCTGTTTCACTCAATTGCAGCGACGTTAACTGGCTTTGCGTTTTTTCTAATTTTTGTTGTAATGTTTGAGTGGTTTGTTGATTACGCTTTAATTGGCTCTCAAGCATTTCTTTTTCACTGGCTTGATTACTTAAATTATCTTGTTTTTGGTTTAATTCAGTTTGCAAGCTTTCTAAACGGGCTTTTGCTTCTTTTAACTGATTTTGAATGCTTTCACCTTGCTGGATGTATTGTGTTTCAACCCAACCTGTTTTGTTGTCATCAAATCGTATTTTGCTAAAGCTATTATCTTCTGAGCGCTCTAAAATTGTAATTTTGCTACCTGCGACAACAGTATCGGTAATTCGGTAATTACGGGTGGGCCCAGTATGAACAAAAACGGTTAACTGATCCGAAATATAATTGTATTGGCCGTCGTCTTGCGCTGAAAAAACATGGCTAGAGGCTAAACTTAAGCAGATAGCGGCTAGTATGTGGCGTTTCATGGAATGCTCCAAATATGGGTGACAAACTAAAATAAATGTATTTTAGCGAAAAATTTAAGAATTATTATATATTCAAACAAGCTGAATGAGCATTCTTCAGGTCATTTGAGTATAACCCTATTAAAAACTGTATTGTTTTAGATTGCTAGTCATTAAAGCGTTATTTGTTCACATTTAGCTATATTTCTTTGTTAATTAGCCAATATAGCTAAAATATATGGGCTATATTGAGTCAAAATAAGCACAGCACTTGAACAATTTTATAGGCTCATGTATTTTCTCATCTCTTACCTAATTTTAGCGCGTGAATCGCACCTATATGGATACTGAGATAGAGCTTAAATTTGCCGTTGCATCTGAAGCATGTGTAACAAGCACTGAAGTAAAAAAACAACTCGATACATTATTATTGCCATTTATTAAAACAGATGGTTATAACTGTAAAAAACTCATTAATACCTATTTTGATACCCCAACTCAATTACTTAGATCTTACGATTTTGGTTTACGTATTCGTACGCGCGATGGCGCGTCTGAACAAACACTAAAAACGGCGGGACGAGTGGTAGGCGGTTTGCATAAGCGACCTGAATATAATGTAGATATTGAGCAAAATAATAAACCAGATTTAAGCTTATTCCCTGATCAAGTATGGCCAGATATTAACCTGCTTAATGATTTGCAATCGAGTTTAACGCCTTTATTTACAACTCACTTTACCCGCCATACTTGGTTGGTTGATTATCAAGGCAGCGTAATTGAAGTGGTATGTGACTCAGGCGAGGTTAGCTCAGAAGATAAATCATTAGACATTCGAGAAATTGAACTTGAATTAGTTGATGGCGATATGCGCCAGCTATTTGAATTAGCAGACTTACTAACCGAAGTATTACCGCTTAGGTTATCAAACGATAGTAAAGCGGCCCGCGGATATCGACTATTTTTAAACACTGAATTGAGCAATCAAGCTGAAATTGGCATGTGCGAATTAGACTCAAACATGACAGTTGAGCAAGCTTTTCAGCGCGCGATTGAGCATGGTTTGGCTTACTGGCAATTTCACGAAGAAGTTTATTGCCACTCGCAAAGTTTATCTAGCTTGCAGCAAGTACTAAAAGGCGTTTATTTAGTTCGCCATACTCTTAACCTGTATCGCGAATTTATTCCTAAAAAAGCCGCTACGCAAATTTGGCAAGAAATTAAATGGTTAATCCGTGAGTTTAGTTGGTTAGATGAAGCTGTGCATATTAAGCAGTTAACTTCCAAAAAAGGTAATTACCGTAAAAAAATAGCTGAAGATGAACAGCTAATTAGTTACCTTGAGGCGAGCCGTAAAGGTTTGCAGAAAGAATCCGACGTACTTAAGTTATTTTATAGCAAAGAATATAGCCAACTGATTTTAAAGCTAATGCGCTGGTTAGTTGAGCGAGGTTGGCGTTGTTACTCTGAAATAGATGAACCCAAAATTACCCAAAACGTAGGGGTTATTGCTGCTAAGCTTAACCAGCAAGATTGGGAAAAATTAAAAAATATGATGCCCGCTAAACAAGATTTTGATGCGCAGGATTATATATATTTTGAGAAATATATTGCCAGAGGATTATTGTCGGGGGCGAGTCTAGGTGACTTATTTGATAGTGAAGACAGATCTGACTTTAGAGCGCCTTGGCTAGATATATTAGAAGGGATATTTGAGCTTAAAACATTAGCTTTATTTGATGAAAACCTGACAAATTATCAAGGGGATAATGGTCAAGATTTAAAGGTTTGGAGCGAAAATAAAGTGAAAAGCTTAGTAAATGTGTTGGAGCAATCCCGAAAATCCGCTTTCAAAATGACCCCATATTGGTAAGTTTTAGGTTTTCTTTAGATTTTAAAGTTAAGATTTAAAAATTAAGATTCAAAAGGTAAGGTTTACTTTTTGAATCTTAAAATTTTAATTTTGCTGGCATTTTTTGCATAATCCGTGAGCCTCAATTGTAGGTTCTACAATTTTAAAATCACGCTGCTTTGCGGCCGTTAATAACGCTTTGCTAATCGCACTGCTATTCATTTCTTGCACATCACCACAGCTATCACAAATTAATAATTGCGCTTTATGATGCTCAGCAAAATGATTACACAAAACATAGGCGTTTTGTGATTCTACCTTATGAACAAACCCATGCTCTAATAAAAAATCCAACGCCCGATAAATGGTTGGCGGTTTGGCTTTAGCATCGGTTTTTTGTAATTGGGTTAATAAGTCGTAAGCACCCATAGAGCCATTTGAATCTGCAAGTAAACTAAATACTTGCTCTCTGACTGTGGTAAATCGAACGCCTTTGTCCTGACAAAGCATTCTTGCTTGCTCTAATAACAGTGAATCACTCATCTTTGAATGCCATCTAAATTAAATACCATATAGTAATTGTACTCGAATTTACTTAATAGCTACAAGTTAGGCTATTGCTTAATAGCATAAAGCAAACTGAGTAAAGTTCAATTGTCATAAAGTGTTTTATGCATAGGTTTAAACTAAAAAACAGTTACTTTGGGTTTTGATGCTAAGATGGTTCTATAGTTTTTATCTTTTTGATTTTTAAGTTAAAAATTATTTTTTGGCAAGCTCTCGTTACGATTTTTAGCTAAGTTTCAATTGGGTTTTGTCATCTAACTGTCATTTTTCTGGAATCTAGTTGTCATTTTTGATGCGTAATCTTCGCCGTAATTATTAAAAACATTCTTATTTTAACAAACGGTGATAACAATGAAATTAAAACAATTATTTTCTTTAACAGCAATTGCAGCATCTTTAACTTTAGCCGGTTGTGGTGGTGATATTAATATTACCCCAACTTCTGTCGACAACAGTGTTGATAACAGTACTAATAACTCTAACAATTCATCAAATACAAATACTGGTGGCTCAGGTAGCTTTGAGTGTGCGTCATACGAAGCTGACGGTGTAACAGTTGAAGGTGAAGCTGAAGGTAATAACTGTGTGTACGATGGTGACTTCGTAAGCGCTGCTTCTCCAATTATGGCTGATATCACATTAGAAAAATTAGCTAACGATGGTGTTCATTATTTCCAAAGCTCACTAGTTATTGGTCAAGATTGTGATTTAACTCAAGGTACTTGTACTGTAGATGTAGATGGCCCAACCTTAACAATTGAAGCTGGCACAACACTTGTTTTTGATAACGCTTCATCACGTGTTCAAATTAACCGTGGCGCAAATATCGAAGCTGCTGGTACATACGCAAATCCAATCACTTTTACGTCAGCTAATGCAATTTCTAGCTTAAGCGTTCAAGACCCAGAACCACAGGACTGGGGCGGAATCATGATTAACGGTTTAGGCATCACCGACCAATGTACTGATGCTGAACGCACAGCTAACACCTGTAGCGCAAATACTGAAGGTGCTGTTACTTATTACGGCGGTAATGACAATAATGATGATAGCGGTACATTGAAATTTGCTAAAATTCATTATGCAGGTGGTTTACCAGCAGGTGCAGAGGAAGGTAACGACCTTAACTCACTAACATTAGGTGCTGTTGGTTCAAGTACAACTATTGAATATATTGACATTTACGCGGGTTACGACGACGGTATTGAATTATTTGGTGGTGCCGTAAACCTTAAGTATATCGCAATTACTGATACTCAAGACGATAGCATGGATATCGATGCAGGCTGGCAGGGTAATGCACAGTTTGTATATATTAAACACGGCACAGTAAAAAATGCTGCTGGCGAGACTATCAACATGGGTAACGGTGGTTTTGAATCTGATGGTATTAAAGTTAAAGGTACTAGTGTAGATCCGTCTAGCCCTAACATTGCTAACGTAACCGTTGTTACAACAGATGAAGAATCAGCGCGTGATGGTGCTGCTTCAATCGCAATTAAATTAGACGATTTCATTCAAGCTAGCTGGTACAACACTATTTTGATTAAAGACGCAGCAACTCAAACTTACTGTATCGACTATAAACCAGAAGAAGCTGTTGATGAAATGATTGCACAACAAGTTAGCTTAGAATCTTCAGTAGCGGCTTGTGCTCAGCTAGCTGCAACAGGTTCAGAAACAGTAACTGGTACAGACGGTACATCAACTATTACTGTAGAAGAATGGTTTAAAAACGGCGACAAAAACGAATTGCTTAATGCTGGCGCAACCATTCTTGCTGATAACGGTTTCGCAACTTTACCAAACGCTGATTCAGACGTAACGGTAACAGCGACTGATATGTCAACTGTAGATACTTTCTTTGAAACAACTGACTTCATTGGTGCTATTTCGACGACTGATACAAGTTCAGATTGGTATAACTGGTTAAATGACGCTTATACCAATGCAAATGACGAGTAATTAATTACTTATCTATTAATTAGGCGTACACCAGTTACGCCTTTTTTTGTATTGGCAATAGGATTAAGCAATGAAAACTCAATATAGAGCGAATAAAATTTCGTTAGCTGTAGCTCTAAGTCTTTGCTCTGGCGTCGCTTATTCACAGCAAGAAGATGCTGCAATCGAAGAAGTTGTTGCTACTGCAAGTCGTTTGCAAGGTACAGCTGCAGCGGTGATTGAAGAGCGTAAAAACCAAGCTTTTGTGGCCGACATATTAGGCTCAGAGCAAATCGCTAGAACCGGTGATAGTGACGCAGCTTCAGCATTAAGACGAGTAACGGGTTTAACGTTAGTTGATGGTAAATTTATTTATGTACGTGGTTTGGGTGAGCGATATTCAAGTGCTCGCTTAAATGGTGCGGCTATTCCCAGCCCGGATTTAACGCGTAACGTTATTCCAATGGATATATTTCCGACCAGTGTAATTGAAAGTTTATCGGTACAAAAAGCTTTTTCACCAGATATGCCAGCAGCGTTTGGCGGTGGTAGTGTTGATATTCGAACTAAATCGACACCTTCTGAATTTACCGCAGGTATTCAGTTAGGTGCAGGTTATAATTCAAATAACACAGATGGTTATACATACGACAGAAATGAAAACGGGTTAAACCAAGCCGTTAAAAATGCAATTGTGCAATACGATGGCGATTTTTCATTACGTGGTATTACTTCAAAAGATCAAATATCAACGGATGAAGCTAGAGTTGTTAATAAAAACTTACTTAAGTTGTTTCCGCGTGATATGACGTTAGAGCAAGAATCGCTCGACCCAGATTATTCTTTCCAAGCACATATTGGTAACACATTTGACGAAGACCTTTTTGGTGGTTCAATTGGGGTTTTAGCAACCGTATCGTACGATAATAAATGGCAATATAGTCAAGGGGTTGATGCGGTTATTAAACCAGAGCCAGAAATTCCTGAAGACTGTACAATTGATTATAGTACCCTTGAAGAAGTCGGACGTGCTTGTCATGAAACTCGTAGTAATAAACGAGTGACAACTGAAAACGAACGTTTAAATGGTCTTTTAACTTTGGGTTATAGATTAGGTTCTCATAACGTTAGTTATACTTACATCAATATCGAAGATAATGAAGACGAATCGGCAATCGGTGTTACCGAAAAGCAAGAAGGTAACGCAACTATTCCTGAAGGGGATGCAGATAGATCTCATACTTTTCAATTTGAAGAGCGTTCATTAGAAGTTGACCAATTCCGTGGGCAGCATACTTTTCTTGATTACTGGGGCGTTGGCGTTGATTGGCAATATACCGAGTCACAGGCAACTACCGATATCCCATTAAAAGCTACTTACAATTATGCTGATAACTTTAGACATGATGACGGAGCTAACCATTATTCAAGTTCTGAAGTGAGCGGTGGTAATGGCCAAGTAAATTATGAATTCATCGAAATGGATGATTTTATGAAATCTTGGGGTGGTAATGTTAATTTACCGCTAACAATTGGTGGTTACGAAATTGAATTAAAAGGTGGTTGGGACTTTATTGATAGAGCTCGTTATTACACGACCTCAAGCTTCTTCGTAAATAACCCAGGTAATCCAATTACGGTTAATGAAAAAACCGAAGACACGCAAAATATTAGTGAATATTATAGCGATAGCTTAGGTATCACAAATTATTTAACCGACGACTTCATTGACCAAAATAATATTCTTTTGGCCTTTAACGAGCCGGATCTTGAACAAGCAGATGATTATATGGCAGCTCAAAAAATTGAAGCTGGTTATGGGTCATTTGATGTGTTTTTAAATTCAGCTTGGCGTGTTAGTGGTGGTCTTCGTTATGAATCTTTTAAACAGGTTGCTTTAGAATTTACCAGTTCTAATCTTTCTGAGAGTGCGATTGATAACCTATTTAATGAAGATAAAGTATTCGACAGAACCATCAATGAAGATGACGTTTATCCTGCATTGAGTTTGACTTACATTAGTGATGACTACCAGTTACGCTTTGGTTACGGTGAAACGGTTGTTCGCCCTGATCTACGTGAAGTTGTACCTGTTACTTATAGTAATCCACTAACTGATATCCTAACTCGTGGTAACGTATCGCTTGTATCTAGTACCTTGAAAAACTACGATGCTAGATACGAATTATATTTCGATAATGGGGATAACTTAGCAATATCGGCTTTCTATAAAGATATTAGCCAGCCCATTGAGTCAGTTCTTCGTGTTGGTGATGCAGCGTATAGCGCTACGTTTACTAATGGTGACTCAGGTGAATTATACGGTGTTGAAGCTGAATGGTTATTTGATTTAGGCAGTATTTCAAATGGTTTATTTACCACTGGTAACGTTACGTTAAGTGATTCGGAAGTGACTATTGCAGCTGAAAATGCAGGTAGTTTAACGAATGCGACTAAACGAATGACAGGCCATTCACCTTACGTGATTAATTTACAACTAGGTTATGATTCTGCTAATGGCGAACATAGTGCCTCGTTTGTATATAATGTGTTTGGCGAGCGAATTATTGCATCGGGTATCGGCTTACGTGCTGATGCTTATGAGCAACCTTTCCACTCTATCGACATGGTTTATACATACTATCCTGATTTCAGTTCTACGATTAAATTTAAATTACAGAACTTGTTAGGAGAAGACCAAGAAGTAACGCAATCTGATATTGTCGTACGTGGTCGAGATAGAGGCGTTGGCGCAAGCATATCATATCGTTATGATTTCTAATTACGATCTACTTGTTTAAAAAAGCAGCTTCGGCTGCTTTTTTTATTTTCTCCACCTATCAAAGCTATACCCGCAGCGTTTTGCTAAATGGATAGCTTTGCTTATTTAGTTAAGGGACTAGCGGCTGTTTATTTTTCGAGTGCAAAGGTTGTTCTAACTGAGCGCTTTCCAACGACGGCGAGAGCGCTGTAATTAAAGCGTTTTTTCAGCTGATTTTCGATTGTCACATTCCTGTCATCTTTGGTTAATTTTAGTGTCATATAAACGACATATAGTGCTTTCAATCTTTTAATGGTATCAATTAACAGGAAGCTTACCTTATGAGCCTTTCTCGATTATTTAAAATGTCTGTTGTCGCTTCAACTGTTTTATCAGTATCTGCGTTTGCACAGACCGAGAGCTTAGATCCTGCTATTCAAGCAGGCAAAGAAATTAACCAGTCTGCTGAACAGTCTCAACAGAAAATCGACAAAATTAGCGACGATATTCAAACGAGATTACAACAATTTAAAACCATCAATAAAGAAATTGACGGTTTATTAATTTACAACAAGCAGCTTGATAAGCAAATTGCTAATCAAGAATCTGAAATGTCAGATATTAACGAATCAATTGACAAAGTGTCAGTGGTTGAACGCCAAGTGACCCCTTTAATGATACGTATGATTGACGGATTAGAGCAGTTTGTAAATTTAGATGTGCCATTTTTACCGGCAGAGCGTGAAAAGCGTATTGCTGATTTAAAAAACATGATGGACCGAGCTGATATTGCGCCATCTGAAAAATTTCGTCGAGTACTTGAAGCTTACCAAGTTGAAGTAGATTACGGCAAAACAATTGAAGCTTACACAGGCACATTAAATGTTGATGGTGCAGAGCGAGATGTTGATTTTTTACGTGTAGGCCGAGTTGCGTTAATTTATCAAACGCGTGACGGTAAATTGAGCGGCGCTTGGGATACCAATCAAAACGATTTTGTTGCGTTATCACCTGAATACAGAACATCTATTACTAAAGGTTTACGTATAGCGCGTAAGCAACTTGCCCCAGACTTATTGACCCTGCCAATTTCGGCTGCGGAATAAGAGGTTACCACATGAAATCAATTTTTAAACGTTTATTAACCGCAGCTGCATTGTCAACGACCATGACAACTTCAGTATTCGCAGCACAAGAAAACACAGCAGTCAATCTTGACCAATTGTTAACTCAATTAGAGCAAGGTAAATTATTTCAAAATACACAAAACGAACAGCGTGAAAAAGAATTTTTAGCTAAAAAAGCGCAGCAAGTTCAAATGTTAAACGAGGCGGATGCAAGACGCACTCAATTAACTCAGCGTAGTGAATCGTTAGAAACCACATTTGAAAAAAATGAGATTGAATTAGCTAACCTAAGCGAAACTTTAAATAACAGAATGGGTTCGTTAAAAGAATTATTTGGTGTATTGCAGCAAGTTGCAGGCGATATGCAAGGTAAATTTGAAAACTCAATTATCTCAGCTCAGTACCCTAATCGTGGTGTCTTTTTAGATGAATTAGCGCAAAAAATGGGTCAAAGCTCTAAATTAGCATCGGTTGAAGAAATTGAACGTGTTTGGTTTGAACTACAGCGTGAAATGACAGAGTCTGGCAAAATCACTCGTTTTGATGCGCCTGTAATGAATGCAGATACCGGTACCAAAAACCAACAAGAAGTGGTTCGAGTGGGTGCGTTTAACCTAGTTTCAAACGGCAAATTTTTAGAATACGTTAAACAAACGGGTTCGCTTGCCGAATTATCTCGTCAACCTTCTGATCGTTACCTTTCAACTGCATCAGCCGTGCAAGAGCAAAAAGGCGAGTTAGTTGAGTTTGCATTAGACCCAACAGGTGGTTCAATTTTAGGCTTGTTGGTACAAGCGCCAAATATGACTGAGCGTGTAGAGCAAGGCGGCACGGTAGGCTACGTGATTTTAGCGGTTGGTTTAATTGGCTTACTTATCGCGATTGAACGCTTTATTAGCTTAACCATTATTGGCGGCAAAATAAAACGCCAGCTTAAACAAGCAACCCCTAGCACCAACAACCCGTTAGGCCGCGTGATGAAAGTTAAAACCGATAACCCAACGGCAGACAGCGAAACGTTAGAGCTTAAACTAAGTGAAGCCATTTTACGTGAAGTACCAAAACTGGCGCGTAACCTAACCTTTATTAAAATCATCTCAGTTGTGGCACCGTTATTAGGTTTACTTGGTACGGTAACAGGTATGATTAATACCTTCCAAGCCATTACGTTATTTGGTACGGGTGATCCTAAATTAATGGCGGGTGGTATTTCGCAAGCGCTTGTTACCACAGTATTAGGTTTGGTTGTCGCTATTCCAACGTTATTGCTTTACACAGTATTAAACACTCGAAGCCGAGGTTTAATTTCAATTTTGCAAGAGCAAAGCGCAGGCATTATTGCTGAACGTGCAGAGCAAGGAGAATAAAAGTGTACGCTTTTTTCGAAATGATGGAAGCAATTCAAGCCTTTATGGAAACGGGCGGTAGTGTCCTTACTTGGATTGCTGCACTGATATTTGTGATGTGGATCCTGATCTTCGAGCGTATTGCTTTTATCAAGTTTGGCTATAAAAAATACGAAGCAACAGTTAGAAAAACTTGGGAAAAACGGAGTGAGCGAAAATCTTGGAATGCGATGCAAATTCGCGAAGCCATGATTTCACGAGCTTCGAACAAGTTAAATGAAAACTTACTGTTGCTTAATGCCTTAGTTGCTTTGTGCCCTCTACTGGGGTTGATGGGCACAGTAACAGGTATGATTGAAGTATTTGACGTGATGGCAATTAGTGGTTCGGGCAGTGCCCGCTCAATGGCTTCAGGTGTATCAAAAGCCACTATTCCTACTATGGCTGGCATGGTGGGTGCACTTTCAGGTGTATTTGCCTCAACCTGGTTAAGTCGAAGCGCCAAACGTGAAGCAGAATTGCTTGAAGATCACTTAACAACGGATCACTAATTCGTTGCTAAATATGATGAAATTAATTTGGTTTGTTTTGCAGTATTAACAAGCCAACCAATTAAAGAGTATTAAAAAATGCGAGCAAGCCCATTAAACAAAGTGATGGAAGAAGAAGAGCAAGGTATAGATATGACGCCCATGCTGGATGTTGTATTTATTATGCTTATTTTCTTTATTGTAACAGCATCATTCGTTAAAGAGTCGGGGATTGATGTTAACCGCCCAGACGCACCTACAGCTGTTAAAAAAAGCAGAGCAAATATTTTAATTGCGATTAGTGATTCGGGTGATGTTTGGATAGACAAGCGCCGAGTTGATATTCGTGCTGTTCAAGCTAACGTAGAGCGTTTAAAAGCTGAAAATCCGCAAGGTTCTGTGGTGATTCAAGCTGATAAAGCTGCCGACGTTGATACCTTAATTAAAGTGATGGATGCCTCACGCGCTGCAGGTGCGTACGATGTTTCTATTGCCGCAAACGATTAAAGATTATGCTTAGATATATTATTGCTATTGGGTTATCAGTTGCGATTACTTTTTTACTCTTTTTTGGCATGCAATCGCTTATACAAAGTGGGGAAGGGGCATTAACCGAACCACCGCGTGGGAGTGTGCTTGATTTTGTTAGAGTTAAAAAAGAGTCAGCACCTGAGCAAAAAGACAGAAAGCCACAAAAGCCACCTAAGCCACAAGAGCCGCCCCCGCCAATGGAAGCGCCGCCGATGGATTCACCCGATCCAAACGCAAATGCAGCCAGTACTGATTTTGGTGCAGATATTGAAGCCGATGTTGGGTTAGAAGGTGGATTGTCGTTAGAGTCTGGTGATGGTGAATACTTGCCGATTGTTAAAGTACAACCTATTTACCCAAGGCGTGCACAGCAACGTGGTATTGAAGGTTACGTAATTGTTGAATTTACAGTTAATAAACTGGGTGCGGTAACAAATCCAGTCGTGGTTGAAGCCGATCCTGAAAATATATTCGATCAGGCTGCACTGCAAGCGGCTTCAAAGTTCAAATACAAACCAAGGGTTGTAAATGGTGAAGCGGTTGAAGTAGCAGGCGTGCAAAACCGAATTACCTTTAAGTTAAATTAATGGGTAGACAGATGAAAAAATTCTCGAAAACGATTTTACTTTCTGCTGTGTTATCTGCGTTTACAATGATGCCTGTTTCATCTGCGTTCGCAGCGAATGAACAGGCTAGTAATAAAGAAACCGTTAAAGTACCGGCAATGCGCTCAAAAGTATATGAGCAACTAGCACGAGCACAAGGTTTAGCCGACGAAGGCAAACCTCAGGAAGCCATTGAAGCGCTAGATAACGTAAACGGTAAACGTAGCTCAATGAACAGCTATGAAATTGCCATGATGCATAACTTTTATGCTTTTGTTTACTACAACATGGAAAACATGCCAAAAGCGATTGAAAACTTTGAGCTGGTCGTGTCAGAGCAGGCAATACCTGAAAGTTTACGTTTAAGCACACTTTATAGCTTAGCTCAGTTGCATATGGCTGAAAGTAATTACGCTAAATCAATTGAAAAACTAGAGCAGTGGTTTGCCAGTGGTGGCGATGCAGATAATGCCAATGCCTTGGTATTGTTAGCTCAAGCTCAGTATCAGCAAAAAAAATACAAAGCCGCACTTAAGCCTTTGATTAAAGCAATCAAAATAGTGTCAGATGCAGGCAATGTACCTAAAGAAAACTGGTTTGTTTTACAACGTGCCATTTATTATTCGCTTGAAATGTCGGCTGAAGTGGCTGATGTGACAGATACGCTGGTTCGTTTATTTAATAAGCCTGAGTACTGGTTACAACTAGCGGGTATGTACGGTGAACTTGGTTTAGAAGATAAACAACTGGCGATGATGGAAGTTGCATATCAGCAAGGTTTTGTTGAAAATCGACAAGATATTTTAGCGCTAGCACAACTATATGTTTATCACCAAGTACCTGTAAAAGGCGCTTTGTTGCTAGAAAAAGCAATTGCTGATGGTAAAATTAAAGAAGATGTAAAAAACTTAAAGTTTTTAGCTCAAGCTTATACTTTGGCTCGTGAAGAGAAAAAGGCTGTACCGGTTTTAGCAAAAGCCGCTAATTTATCTGAAGATGGAAACTTGGACGCGCAATTGGGCCAAACTTACCTTAATTTAGAGCAATGGGACAAAGCAATCGCCTCTACCCAAACGGCTTTAGATAAAGGCGAGTTAGATGACCCAGGTAAAGCTCAGCTCGTATTAGGCATGGCTTATTTTAATTTGAAAAAATTTGATGCCTCACTTAAAGCGCTGCAAATTGCCAGTGAGCATTCAAGCTCTAAAGCGATGGCTCAACAATGGAAAAAATACGTCGCTAAAGAAAAACAAAACGCTGAAGCAATGGCTGCTATATCGGCATAATTTGTTTATCCAAAGTGTTCCCATGCTATGTATGGGAACCTAACTTTTTAATCTGTTTACCTGCTGTTTAGTCTTCATTCACCCCGCTTGTTATTTTTCTAATACAAATTCTCCCTAATGATCGACGCTATATGTTAGATTATTAAGATAATTTTTTGTGGGAGTTAAAATATAAATGCAAGATTCTGTTGTTTTTAATGTCAACATTGCATCCAGTATATTATTGGCATTATTTGTGATTATTGTATTCGTGCTGACTTATTTTTATATCGTTGATAAACGACAATATAAACACGCAATTAGGCACAATTATCCGGTTATCGGTCGACTCAGGTATTTTCTTGAAAAACAGGGTGAATTTTTTCGCCAATATTTTTTCGCAATGGACAGAGAAGAAATGCCGTTTAACCGCGCTGAGCGTAGTTGGGTTTATCGGGCTGCTAAAAATGTTGATCATACGATAGCGTTTGGCTCAACTCGTAATTTAGATCCGGCAGGCACTATTTTATTTATGAACTGTCCTTTTCCCACATTGGATAAAGATGCTTTGCCAATAGAACCCATGATGATAGGTCCGTATTGTGAAACGCCTTATCAAACAACTTCTATATTTAATATTTCAGGCATGAGTTACGGCGCAATTTCAAAACCTGCAGTTCGAGCTTTAGCTAATGGCGCACAAAAGGCTGGCTGTTGGTTAAATACGGGCGAGGGCGGGCTAACCCCCTATCATTTAGAAAGTGGAGCTGATTTAGTGGTGCAAATTGGCACCGCTAAATACGGTGTCAGAAACGAGCAAGGTTTATTAAGCGAAGCTAAGTTAAAAGAAGCGGCTCGTCATCCACAGGTTAAAATGTTTGAAATTAAAATGAGCCAGGGGGCTAAACCCGGCAAAGGCGGTATTTTGCCCGGTGATAAAGTAACACCTGAAATAGCGGACATTAGAGGGATTCCTGTCGGTCAAGACTCCATTAGTCCAAATGGCCACCCGGATATTAGAAGTGTCAGTGACTTATTAGACATGATAGCCGTGATTAGAAAAACAACAGGTAAGCCTGTTGGGTTTAAAGCCGTTATTGGTGCGTACGCATGGATTGACGAGTTATGTGAAGAAGTGATTAAGCGCGGTGAAGAAAGCGCACCTGATTTTATTACCATAGACAGTGCAGATGGTGGCACAGGGGCTGCTCCTCAGCCATTGATGGATTATGTGGGGATGACTTTAAAAGAAAGCATTCCAATTGTGGTACATAGTTTAACCAAGCATAATTTGCGTGACAGAATTAAAATTGTTGCCTCTGGTAAATTAGTAACACCATCTAAGGTTGCTTGGGCCATTGCGCTAGGCGCTGATTTTGTAACCTCAGCCCGCGGTTACATGTTTGCTTTAGGTTGTATTCAGTCGTTACAGTGTAATAAAAATACTTGTCCAACAGGCATAGCAACGCAAAATATAAAGCGCCAAACGGGTTTGGATGTAACCGATAAATCAGTCAGAGTTGCCAATTATAATAAGTTTATAAATTATGGTTTAGGTATTTTGGCGCATTCTTGTGGCGTGCAAAATATTCGACAACTGCGTTCAAAACACGTAAGAGTTGTAACAGAAAGCGGTTTGTCAGTTTCGTTAGATAAACTGTATCAGCAACACGAATAAAATAAACAATCTTCAATTTATACTTTAAACAAGCGGTGCAGCTAACGTTATTAGGCAAGCATCGCTATAATCTTTTCATTACAAAGCGTTTAAATTATTAAGGTATTTTTCTTAGCTGAGTCTCATCTTCATAAGTTAGGCTACACTTTATAATCTAAACACTTTTTATTTATGCACGGGAGCTTATCGATGTCAGAAATTAAAGATCCTATGATTCCAGATGGTAAAGTTAATCCGATAGAAACCGACTACCAAGTCGGACAAGATAATATTGTGGTTAACGTTGGACCTTTTGGGTTAGATATTCATAACCGAGTTTTTGCAATATCAGCGGTCAGCATTATCGCTTTTGTCGTATTAACCTTAGCGTTTAAAAGCGATGTTGAACCTGTGTTTTCATCGCTTAGGGGTTGGTTAATTAGCCGTTTAGATTGGTTTTTTATCGGATCGGCTAACATTTTTGTTTTAATCTGTTTTGTTTTGGTTGTCTCCCCTTTAGGTAAGGTACGTTTAGGCGGTACGCAGGCAAAACCTGATTATAGTTATCTTGGTTGGTTTTCTATGCTATTTGCCGCAGGGATGGGCATTGGGCTAATGTTTTTTGGGGTGTCTGAGCCGTTATCTCACTTTAATAGTTCACTTGGTGGAATAAATATAGAAGACGGTGTTAGGGTTGATTGGGCGCCACTTGACGGAGCCAGCGGCGATATTGAAAATGCTAAACGTTTAGGCATGGCGGCCACTATTTATCATTGGGCGTTACACCCTTGGGCAATATACGCCGTTATGGCCTTGGGACTGGCGCTGTTTTCATTTAATAAAGGTTTACCATTAACTATTCGTTCTGTTTTTTACCCTATATTAGGTGAACGAGTTTGGGGGTGGCCGGGCCATTTAATTGATTTATTAGCCGTACTGGCCACTTTATTTGGTTTGGCAACGTCGCTAGGTTACGGCGCATCTCAAGCTGCATCAGGTTTACATTATTTATTTGATGTACCAGAAGGCACTACAACACAGGTTATTTTAGTATGTGGCATTACCGCAATCGCGTTATTTTCGGTGGTAGCGGGGTTAGATGCAGGTGTTAAAAAATTATCTGAAATTAATATGATGCTTGCGGTTGCACTGCTTCTTTTTGTGATCTTAGTTGGCCCGACACTCATTATATTAACGGGTTTTGTAGATAACTTTGCTGCTTATTTACAATATTTGCCCGCATTATCAAACCCACTAGGGCGTGAAGATGTTAATTATTCATCCGGCTGGAGTGCATTTTACTGGGCTTGGTGGATCTCTTGGAGTCCATTTGTGGGCATGTTTATTGCGCGTGTCTCTCGTGGTAGAACCGTAAGAGAGTTCATTATTTCAGTGTTATTAATTCCGTCAACAGCCTGTATTTTATGGATGAGCGTATTTGGCGGCACCGCAATTGAACAAGTGGTATCTGACGGTTATCAAGCGGTCGTTGACGCTGAGTTACCTTTGCAATTATTTAATATGTTAGATGTATTACCTCTTGCTTCTATAACATCATTTATTGCGATTATTTTGGTGATAGTATTTTTTGTAACTTCGTCAGATTCAGGCTCTTTGGTTATTGATGTGATTGCAGCGGGTGGTAAGGTAGATTCACCTACACCACAACGTGTATTTTGGTGTGTATTTGAAGGCTTGGTTGCGATTGCGTTAATTGTTGGAGGGGGCTTAGTTGCACTTCAAGCGATGGCGGTTTCAACGGGTTTTCCTTTTACCATTATTTTACTCATTGCGGCTTTTTCAATGGTGAAAGGGTTAATGTCTGAGCCCAGAGGATAATGTGAATGCAATCTGCAGAAAAAATTGAAATTATTAACTTTCTGCGTGAGCTACCGCCTTTTGAACAATTGCCAGATACAGCAATAGAAAAAGCGGCATCAGCCATTGATGTCGCTTATTTTAAAGCTGGAACCCAAATTGTAAATTTAGGCGTGCAGCTTGATACTTGGCATATTATTAGAAGCGGATCCGTTGAGGTATTTAGACGAAGCGGTGCTTTATACAATAGATTAAGCGAAGGTGGGTTTTTTGGCGAACTGAGTTTATTACAACACAGGCCCAGCCGCTTTCCGGTTGTTGCACTGGAAGATTGTTTAATTTATTTATTACCAGAATCAATTTTTAGTGAGTATTTTGATCAGTTTGATACCTTTTCAGATTTAGTTGAGGTTGAAGATAAAAGCCGTTTACGCCAGCTCAACTCCCGGCGTGAAGATGCTAATCAATTAATGACAGCACAAGTTGATGTATTGCTTGGTGGCGACCCTATTACCTTACCCGATACGGCAACTGCGCATCAGGCATCAATTAAAATGAGTGAGGCAAGCAGCTCCAGTTTATTAGTGTTAAATCAAAACCAACAAACGTGTGGCATTGTGACTAATACTGATTTGCGCAATCGCTTATTAACGCCGGGTTTGCCTTTTAGCACCCCAGTTACCGAGATAATGTCGACACAAGTTTTTTCTGTTGAGCATACACAGCAAGTTTTTGAAGCCATGTTATTAATGTTGCGACACAATGTGCATCATTTGCCCGTGCTTAAACACGACGCTGCAATTGGTATTATTACCTTGCCCGATATTATTCGTTACGAAACTCAAAATAGTTTATTTGTGGTCGGGCGAATTTTTAAAGCTCAGAATATTGACGAATTAATGGCAATAAAAAGTGAGGTTCGTGCCAGCTTTGTTCGCATGGTACGCGAAGATGCTAACTCGCGTATGATAGGTGGTGCAATGGCGGTGATCGGTCGCAGCTTTAAACAAAGATTACTTGAATTAGCAGAAGAAACGTTAGGGCCACCACCCATTGATTACTGTTTTATCGCAATGGGCTCTATGGCCCGCGAAGAACAGCTAATAGTTACTGACCAAGATAACGCATTAGTACTAGATGATAGCTACGACGAAGCACTACACGGCGATTATTTTGCGCAATTAGCTAAAATAGTATGTGACGGACTTGCCGCTTGCGGATACAGTTATTGCACTGGCGGCATTATGGCAACAAATCCTAAATGGCGACAACCACTCAGGAAATGGAAACAATATTTTACGTTATGGATTGATAAGCCTAACCCTGAATCTTTATTACACTCAGCTATTTTTTTTGATTTACAGCCAGTTTATGGCAAAACAGGTTTCGCTAAACAACTCAACCAGTTAATACGACATAAAGCGAAAAACAGTACGCGCTTTTTAGCTTGTATAGCCCGCAACGCTTTGCTACGCACGCCCCCACTTGGATTTTTTCGGGAATTTGTGATGGAAAAAAGCGGTGAACAATCAAACTCTATCAATATAAAACGCCGAGGCACAGCACCGCTGGCCGATATTATACGGGTTCATGCACTGGCAATAGGCTCTAAATCGCACAACTCGTTCGAACGATTAGACGATATTATAAAGCATAAAATTTTACCAAACGGGCGCGGCGAAGATTTAAGAGATGCGCTAGAGCTTATCTCAATTATCAGAATTAAATACCAAGCCAGTGACTTAGAAAAAGCCATAGAGCCAGATAATAATATAGAGCCAGAATCCTTATCTGACTTTGAGCGAAAAAATTTAAAAGATGCTTTTCAAATTGTCAGTGATGCACAAAAATTTTTACGGTTTAAATATCAGCCCGGCAGAGCGAACTAAACCCCATGTTTTATTTAGAAAAAAACAAACTCGATCAAAAAATAGAGCATTGGCCAAAATTTTATGAAGAACAAGCAAAAACTTGTAAAAACGAAATACTTAAAGCTTATTACCAAGCCGGAATTGATCCCCCAACAACGCAGCTAAAACAGGCTAATTTAGTTGCATTAGATTTAGAAACCACAGGTTTAGATGCACAGCGAAACTCAATTGTGAGTGTGGGGGTTGTGCCTTTTAGCGCGAGCCGTATTTATTTAAGCCAAGCTAAGTACTGGGTAGTAAAGCCCAGAGGCCAATTAAATGAAAGCTCTATTGTGATTCATGGCATTACCCATTCTGAAATTGAACAAGCGCAAGATTTTAGCCATATCATGGCTGAGTTGTTTCAGGCGATTAGCGGCAAAGTAGTTGTTGCGCACTGTGCCTCAATTGAAAAATCTTTTTTAAATAAAGCGCTGCAACACAGGTTAAAAGAAGGGATTCAATTTCCAGTTATTGATACCATGAACCTAGAAGCAAAAATAAGCCAATATAAACCACTTAATTTTTGGGATAAATTTTTAGGACGCGAAGCGATCTCGCTTAGGCTAGGCGATGCAAGAAATCGGTATCACTTGCCTTACTATAAACCACATCATGCATTGTCTGACGCTTTAGCTTGTGCTGAACTTTTACAAGCGCAAATCGCATATGCTTATTCAGACAACACAGAGTTAGCTAAATTGTGGGAGTAACAAGTACAGTACTCAATCATAAAAATAAATGAATAAGGTAAAAAATTAGATGAAATTTATATTTCAGTCTTTACTTAAAGGGCTTGCCATTTTATTACCCGTAATCGTCACTATTATGTTGTTGCACTGGCTGTTAGTAACGATTGAGGCTTTATTAAGCCCAGTATGGAAAACACTGTTAGGTGAGCAATATTATGTACCCGGGCTCGCTTTTTTAAGTTTTTTAATACTCGCAGTGCTAATAGGGTTTACCTCGCGTTGGAATTTTCTTGATTTTATCTGGCGTTTACCCGGCAGAATTATGAATAAAATGCCGTTACTACGAAATTTATATGGCACCGTAAACGATTTATTCGACATGATGCAAGGCAAAGACTTTGCTGACGAATCTGTTGTGTTAGTGACCATGCCAGGCAGCCAAATGAAATTTATAGGTATAGTGACTAAACGTCGTGATCAAGATTCAAATAAACAAGATAAACTGACAGGCGTTATGCCAGATGATCATGTATCAGTATTTTTGCCGATGGCTTATAACGTAGGTGGTTATATGATTATAGTGCCAATAGATTGCGTAGAGCCTATTGATATTAAACCTGCCGAAGCCATTCAAATAGCCATTAGTGCGGGCTTAGGAAAAGGGCAAGGTAAACCCGATAAACTGTAAGTTTTTATAGTTGTCGTTTGGCGTTATCTTATTGTATCAAAGCTAAACATAATGCTAATTTTAAACCTTAAACTGGCCTAAAATCTGGTGAGATAATATGAATAACATACCCGAGCATGATAACGTACAGTCAGATTCTGAAAAAAACATTGTCTCAACTGATGGCGAGATTTTACAAAGTGGCCCTCAAGTAGAGCGCAGCAAAGAGCGAGCCCAAGAGTCGCACGATTATACCTCTGTCATTATTAAACGCATCGATGAAACCTTTAGACACCCAGACGACATACTGCAAAAAGCGATTGAAGAAGGGCAATTGCAATACGCACGGCCTTATTTGTCTTTAATGTTATCATCGGTTGCTGCCGGCATGATTATTTGCTTTACCGTGATGTTGGTTGGCATTATGGCGTCTATAACGGGCGATTTAAAAACCGGGTTTAATAAAGTATTTATCGCTTTAGTTTACCCGCTAGGGTTTATTTTGGTTATTTTAAGCCGCTCACAATTATTTACTGAACATACCGCCACCGCTTTTTATCCGGTATTAGACAGAAAAAATAGCTATTTAAGTATGTTTGGTCTGTGGGGTGTGGTGATTATAGGTAACTTGCTGGGCGGTATGATTAGCGCCAGTATGCTGGCGATGGCTGAGTCATCTATTCACGCCAGTGAAGGTTATGCCATTATCGCCGAGCATATTGTGCAATTTTCATCGGCAACCTTACTTATTAGCGCTATTTTAGCGGGCTGGCTAATGGCCTTAGGCGCATGGTTAACTTTATCAACGCATTCAACCAGCAGCCAAATGTTATGCATTTATATCGTTACTTTTATTATTGGTTTAGGTGGTTTGCACCACTCGATTGCCGGAACCGTTGAGCTTGCAGTTGCTTATATGACCACAGAACAATTTGAGTTAATGAATATCATTAGAGCCATTGGGGTTATGCTAATAGGCAACGCCATTGGGGGAAGTATATTTGTCGCCCTATTAAATTACAGCCATATTCGTAAATTAGAAAAAACAGATTAAGTTTTTGAGTCTGCCACATTGCTATAGAAAAGATTTTTACAAATTTTTCTATAGCAATTACTTGTTTGAGTAAATATCCGTCATAACAGTTGGGGTAGAAAGATAAAACGCTAACCTTTCAAATCCCGATAAAGTTTTCATGTGAGCCTAAGGTTATCAATTCTAAAACAATCGAACCATTTTCATAGCTATAGCCGAGTAAAGTAAGTCGCTTAACCATTTTGAATTTATAAACACGTAAAAAAGCCAAATCGCCTTTCTTTTGTTGACCCAATAATGGGTCATTTACCAAGGCTTTTACGGCTTTGTTCAAGTCTGATTTTTGATTTGACTTTAGCTTTTTAACCGCCTTTTTAAAGGTTGGTGTTTGTAACGTTTGGGTTGTTTTAGTCAAACTCATAGGCCTCTAATTTACCGGCTTCTTTTTCAGCTTTGGCAATTAGGGCTTGTTTAACAAATTCGTAAGGTAAATCCGGGTTATCTTCCATTATTTCCCCAATTTTCGCCCAGTGCTCAACTTGCTTTGATGTTGAGCGGCTTAAAGCTTTTGCCATTATACTGGCCCTTTCTACCAACTCTTCGTCTAAACGAACACTTAAAGTGGCCATGGTGATACCTCTTTGCTTAATATTTACACAAACTGTATCACTGCGTTCTAATTGATGCAATTCGCATCAGTTGTTTGGGTGTGTTTTTTTTGTTTGAAAAACTCCATTGAGTAATACTTCTTGGTTTAATTTCTTGGCATAATCAAAGTAACCATTTAAATTTTACATAACCGCTTAAATATCTAAGTAAATGCTTAAAATACCATGCAGCTATATGAACAGTACTATGACTACTCAATACATTTTTTGTAAGTTTTAATAACCACTCACCAATCAATAGGCCTATTTTATTTATAATCCAAAGCGGGTTTTGCTTTGGCTAAGCATTTGTGATGCAAAGGTATGGCTGGGTTGGTATGGGTTGCTATATTCAAGATTGGATTTTTCAAGCGATGATACCCCGGTAATCCCCCCAACCTCATTTATTTATTGCAGATAGGTTATGCCAGCGAGTTTTATCTTTTCTACTTTTATTTCGACTTGGCGTTATTTAAGTTTTATTCCCATTTTCATCCCCATAGGCTTTAATACCTTGCTGATGGTTTGCAATGATGGATTTCCCGTATCGGTTTCAATTTGTTGTAAGCTACGGCGGCTAATTTTTATCAAACTTGCGTATTGGGTTTGAGTTAAGTTTGTAAGCTGCTTTCTAAATTGTGCAACCGCTTCACCTAAAGTGATTTGATTGTTATCGAGCTGTTGTAATATCTGGCTTCGTATTGCCTCGCGTTGGCTGGGTGTTAAATCGATTTGCTTGCTCATACACTGGCACTCCATTTTTCATGTTTAAGTTGCCAATGTTTAAAATGGTTTTTGGGATGCTTGATAATGCTTTCAGGGCATCCAGCTTGTACTAGTATTTCAGGCAAATTTTCAAACTTTTCCATCGCGTTCTTAAAAATGTAGGTTAACTGGGTTTTATCGCATTCAATTTGTTGCTGTGCGCAATATTCAGCTAGGTTTTCAATGATTGCCTGCCATTGATACTCACCACCTAATTCGAATGGATTACCCCAAGTTATAGTGCGCCTAATATCTTCAGGGTCGACTCTCATTGGCGCAAAATCATATATAGGTGAGAGTTCTATTTTATTTTTTATTTTTAATAAAGAGCTATTGCGTGCATGATTATCTGCATTGCCGAATATGACATTTAGTAAATCTCTTTCAAACCAGTGGCAGACAAATAAAGCGGGATCAAATTGTGTATCTGTATCTTCTATTGCTTGTTGAATATTACTAATTGTTTGCTTAATCACGTCAAAGTGATTTAACGGAACACCTGATGAGCCTTTAATAACAGATAGTATGCTTTCTAATCCATAACGAACTTCTTGATTATGAGCGTAGATAAAATCGAATCTTGGTAACCATAAAGAGGGAGTATTAACGCCTTCTTCCAGTTTCATCTGTTTAGTGTCTATAGTGTTATAACCAGCTTGAGTTAGAACTTGATAGTAACTATATTCTGCGCGCAATATATCTTTGTCGATATCGGTGCGTTGTCCACTCGGGAATTTAACTAAATACGCTTGATCGGCTGATTGTGTATTTTGGAAACAGTCAATCCATACTTGGTTACTTTCATTTTGTCTTAATAGCAGTTTAGGTGCTTCGCCGCCTGCGCCAGTCGCCCCGCCTGTTAACGCACCTCTTTCGTGTGCATAGCTTAAAAAATCAGAATCACGGTTTATTATGTCTTCTACAGGGAAGTACTGAATTGCAACATTAGAATCAAGCTTTTCAACCGCTGATTTAACTCTAAGGTTACCAACAGGTGAAATAGCCCCGTGTGTTAACAATGCAAACTCAATATCTTCTGCTTGCTTGATTTCATCTTGTTCTAGCCATTTTCTTCTAGCTGCGCCAGCTGGAATAATATCGTCGATAAATCCAAATATTTTATCTTCGCTGTAAATATCAAAAGTAACAGGATAATTTACACCACAGGCTTTTGAAGAAACATCGCCATAACAGTTAACTTGATGCTGCGGCGAGTATGAAAATTTATTCGTTGAATTAAGGATTTTTTGATTGCCTGTAAACTCGACTTGGCAAATGACTTGCCAAGTACCGTTTAGATACATTTCAATATTTACAGTTCTCATCATTAAACCTTGTTAGTCACTCATTGCGCATTATAGTATGCATTTAAATACTAATCCAACATAAAAGCTTTTTATAATACGCTTTTTGTTTGTTTTTAGCTATAAAGGTGTATTATATTGCGCTCTATTGAATAATCCATTTCCCATTAGTTTTGATAATTATTCACCAATCAATGTGCCCCATTTGATTTGCCACCCATAGCAGATTTTCATCTTGGCTTAGCATTTTTGACGCAAAGGTGTGGTGGGTTGGATATGGTTTTTTGTACGCTAGCGTTGCAATGAGCTAATTCAAGGGGGAGAGATTTATAGCTTACAATGAGCGAGACCTTAAAGGTATAAAAATAACCCAAAAAATACAAGTGACATTGAGAGCAAAGCAAAAGTTAGAATATGCCAAGCTTATGGTCGAAGAAGGTTGCAGCAACTGGTAGAGAGAAAAATGTTTGGTGCAGATTACTCAGCTATATCACGCTCAAAGCAATCATATTTTGTAGGTAGAGCGTCAAGGAAAAATACCGACAAATTCAAAAGTGTTAACACCAGTGCACACTTTGCTGCCATTTTATTTTTGGTTTTTCTTAAGCTGTTGATTTTAAAGGGAATATATTGGTGGGTCCGGGGGCGTCTGAATTTTTGCTTTAACCTTTTGATATTTAATATTAAACTTTGGTTTGGTTTTTCTGGATGTTACTGCTGATGTTACTAAAAAATAATGCCACCTATTTATGCTAATTTTATATAAATCAGTAGTTTTAGTTATTTAGTTCGATAATTATCTTAATTGTATGTCGATGTTCGGCATATTTTACAATTAGAGCAAAATCGCTTTGCTAATTCAATTTAAGTTAGTGGTATTATTCGCGACGCGCCAAAGTAGTCATTTATATTTGATATTGTCATATTTTTTACTGTGCACGTATAACTTCAATGCACACGTTTCTGAGTTTCTTTGTGCATATATAATGGTTGATGTTTACTTGTCAGTTACATACTCGTGTATTTATCAGGCTTGATTGAAATTTTAATACATGCCAGTTAAAGGTGTATCAAACAACTAGTTGCCGTTTAATGCTGCTTAACTTTGTTGGTATATGCTTTAATTAAAATTAGTTTCTTCAATCTTTTATCTCTATTGATCGTCATCACTGTTTTATAAAGGTCTACAAAATAATACTTATTAGGTAATTTTTTGTATACTTACTTTGCTATTATCTATGGAGAGGTCTACAATAAATAACCTTATTGGTTGTTTACTGTAGACCTAACATGACAAAAACTGACAAACTTCTCTCCGTTTTTGCTAGCTCAGTTAAAACAGGTGGCGGTATTCATACTGCGTCAGAGTTGGCATTTATGCTCGGGGAACCTTGCAATACAGCATTTTTAAAATTGTTGGCTGATGGTGTTAAAAAAGAAAAATTTAGAAGAGTTGCGAAAGGACTATATGAAAGCACACTTACACCACCAGAGCCTGAGAGCGCTATTTATAAAATAATCACTAAATTACGTAGCAATGTTCTTAATTATATTAGTTTGGAGAGTCAGTTAAGTCATACCGGTGATATTTCACAAGTGGTGATGGATAGATTGACTGTTATCACCAAGGGACGAAGTGGTACGTTTGCAACACCATATGGATTGATTGAATTTACTCATACTAAAAAAACCATTGAACAAATTGCCCCTAATTTATATTTTGATCCCGATATTAAAATGTATCGAGCAACAACAAAACAAGCGATAGAAGACCTTAAACATTGTAACCGCAATTTGCATATGCTGAACCTTTAATACAAGGAAGTGAGATGTTAAAACAACAAATACGCCAAATAATCCAAGCTAATCCAGAATATGCCGCGATTACTCCAGTAATAGAAAAAGAAATACTGCATCATGACATTATGAATGTACTTATTAAACAAGGTGCAATGCAGACCTTGAGCTTTATTGGCGGTACTTCATTAAGAATGTGTTACAACAGCGCCAGACTTTCCGAAGACCTTGACTTTAATGGTGGACATGATTTTAAACCGTCTGATTTTGATGGTTTAGAAATTGAAATCCAAAAGTACATTCAAAAAAAATATGAGACCGATGTTTGGGTTAACAAACCAGCTGAAGATAATCAAGGTAATACTGCATCGTGGAAAATAAGTATTGAAAAAGAAGCTAACCGGCCTGATTTACCTAGGCAAAAAATGCATATAGATGTTTGTGCTATCCCTTCTTTTGATATTGAAAAACGGCCATTGCTTAATCACTATAATATTGTGGTGCCAACAGAAGGCATACTTGTTCCAGTACAATCGCTACAAGAGATTCTAGCAGATAAATTAATCGCATTAGCCTATCGTTCAAGACGAATTAAACCCAGAGATATTTGGGATATTGTTTGGATTAAACAGCGCGGAATGAGTTTATCAAGAGAGCTAGTTGAAAAAAAACTAGCCGCCAGAAACAAACCATTGGATGATTTTCGTCAAGCATTAAGCACTCAACTAAATAAATTGATGCAAAATACGGAAGTAAAAGATGATTTTAATATGGAAATGAGCCGATTTATCCCTCAGAAAATTAAAGAAAGAACTTTAGATAACCCTGAGTATTGGGCTTATGTGCAAGCAGAGGTAAATGAGATAGCTTCCGCTCTTCTGCGTGATAACGCATCAAGAAATAAGTTTGATATGGGGTTTTAGCTAAATCAAAATGCTATTATCAAAACCTTACAACATAGCTTGCCCCAATTGCCAGGCGAAACATACATACTGTCGAATAATGAGTATTAATGATATTTGGAGTGAACATTTTTCTGATGGTTACATTTCATTTTTTGATGTTGGTACGACCAAAGTTTGCACGCATTGCCATTTCCTTATACATAAGTGCAATGAATTTGAAAGCTTGGGAGCTGTAGAAAATCAATATGATAATTTTAATTCAGTAGTTGAGCATCCAAGATTAGCTTGGCCAAAGCTGCAAGATTGGATGATTGCGTATCGAGCAGAAAGTTCGGATATGCAATTTAAATCTTTTTATGGCGAACAAGCGATGTGGATGTACAACCAATTGAAATATAAAGCTAATCAACTTACTGATAGTGAATTAGTCGAGTTAGATTTTTACAGTGTTGAATTTAATAGCATTGAAAATTATTTCACTGAAAAAGCAAACTATGTTAAATCGGGCGACGACTACCAAATACTGCAAAAGCAAATACACGGTGTAGAAAAAAAGCAACTCCCGCACTTACTGTGTACGACTAATATGATGCTTCATGGTATTGAGGTACCGGTACAAGTTAAGCACGGCAATACCCTAAATAAACCGCTTTCAAGCTGGGATGACCAAGTAGATGTCATCATCACCAACCCACCATTTGGTGGCACCGAAGAAGACGGCATAGAAAAAAACTTCCCAAGCGACATGCAAACTCGCGAAACAGCCGATTTGTTCTTACAGCTCATTATAGAAGTGCTCAACACGAAAGGTCGCGCCGCAGTTGTATTGCCCGACGGCACTTTATTTGGTGAAGGCGTAAAAACCAAAATTAAAAAGCTATTGGTAGAGGAATGTAACTTACATACTATAGTACGCTTACCCAATGGTGTGTTTAACCCGTATACCGGCATTAAAACCAATATTCTGTTTTTTACTAAAGGCACGCCAACAAAAGACGTGTGGTTTTACGAGCACCCCTACCCAGCAGGCGTTAAAAACTACAACAAAACCAAACCTATGAAGTTTGAAGAATTTAAAACGGAGCTTGAATGGTGGGGCAATGAGGCAGACGGTTTTGCCAGCCGTACAGAGACCGAGCAAGCGTGGAAGGTATCAATCGATGATATTATTGCCCGTAATTACAACCTAGACATTAAAAACCCCCATGTAGGGGAGGTAATCAGCCACGACCCGCAAGAGTTATTAGCCGACTACACCAAGCAGCAAGCCGATATACAAGCACTACGTGACCAGCTTAAAGGCATATTGTCAGAAGCCCTTTCAAAAGCTACTGAGGGCAAGTAATGACTGGTACTAAAACATCAAACACAAACGCTGATCAGTTAATCACCGAGCACCTTGATATTTGGACGATAGCCATCGAGCAAAAATCGTCATCAGGTCGCGGCTCATCTAAAAAGTTTTCACTTCACGGTATTAAAAAACTGCGTGAACTTATTTTAGAGCTCGCAGTGCGTGGCAAGTTAGTGCCACAAGATCCAAATGATGAACCCGCCTCAGTATTATTAGAGCGTATAGGTGCTGAAAAAGCGCAGTTGATTAAAGATAAAAAAATCAAAAAGCCTAAAGTACTGCCAGAGATTAGTGAGGATGAAAAGCCGTTTGAAATATCTGAAGGTTGGGAGTGGGTCAGATTAGGTGAATTAGGCAATACACAAACAGGAGGGACCCCCAGTAAGAATAAACCTGAGCTTTTTGGAAGTGACGTTCCATTTATAAAGCCAGGTGATATTTTGGAAGGAAAGGTTTGTTACAAAAATGAAGGGCTTTCACTTCTTGGGGCAAAATCTTTAGGGCGTATTGCCCCTGCGAATTCATTATTAATGGTTTGTATAGGTACCATAGGAAAATGCTCGTACATCGATCGTGATTGTGCTTTTAACCAGCAAATTAATTCTATAACCCCTTATGTAAATATTATTAAATATTTACATAAAGTTACATCAACAGCATATTTTCAAAATTTAGCCTGGGAGCTTTCTTCAAGTACAACTATAGCTATCATAAACAAAGGAAGGTGGGAGTCTATTCCAGTTGCTTTAGCCCCGATAGCAGAGCAGGAGCGAATCGTCGCTAAAGTCGACGAACTGATGGCATTGTGTGATCAGTTAGAACAACAAACCGAACAAAGCTTAACTGCACACCAAACCTTGGTTGAAGAATTACTAAAAGCCTTAACCGACAGTAAAGATGCTGGTGATTTGACCGCCATGGATGGTGGAAATGAAGGAATTGCAGGAGCAAATTCCTTCCAAGCCAGCTGGCAGCGTATTGCTGAGCACTTCGACATTCTGTTCACCACCGAACAGAGCATCGAACAACTAAAACAAACCATCTTACAACTCGCCGTAATGGGCAAACTCGTCCCACAAAACCCAAGCGACGAACCCGCAAGCGTACTACTCGAAAAAATCGCCAAAGAAAAAGCCCAACTGATCAAAGATAAAAAAATTAAAAAGCAAAAGCCACTACCCGCAATAACAGATGAAGAAAAACCGTTTGAACTGCCGAGTGGGTGGGATTGGAGCAGACTGCAAGATATTACTTTATTAATTACCGACGGTAAGCATGGTGACTGCAACAACCTTGATAACTCAGGTTTTTATTTTTTGTCCGCCAAGGATATACAAAATGGTAAATTAGTATATGAGCATGGTCGTCAAATAGTGCCATCTGAGTTTGCTGAAGTACACCAAAGAACGAACCTTGAATGCGGGGATATTTGTATGGTTAACACTGGAGCTACAGTTGGCAAAATGGCTTTAGTTGAAGACAATCAATTTACTAGACAAACAACATTTCAAAAAAGTGTTGCTGTAATCAAAGTTGCAAAGACCTATGTTCATAATGAGTTTATAGCTTTGTTCCTACAATCTGAAACACCTAACTTGCTTAAAAAATCCGGTGGTAGTGCTATTAATAACCTGCTGCTAGGAGATTTAAAAAAGAAGGTTACACAATTACCACCACTACCCGAACAACACCGCATTGTCGCTAAAGTCGATGAGCTGATGGCCTTGTGTGACCAACTCAAAGCCCGTTTAACCGACGCACAAACCACTAAACTTCACTTAACCGACGCCATAGTCGAACAGGCATTGTAAGTAGGAGACATTATGAGCCAAACATATAACGTTTATTGTGATGAGTCTTGCCACTTAGAAAATGACAAACAAAAAGCGATGGTGCTGGGCGCAGTATGGTGTGCTACAGATAAGCGACGAGAGGTTGCTGAGCGCATTCGTGAGATTAAACAAAAACACGGCTTATCAAAACAATTTGAGATTAAGTGGACTAAGGTTAGCCCCAGTAAACTGGCGTTTTATTTAGATGTGATAGACTATTTTTTTGATGACGATGATCTACATTTTAGAGGCGTAGTTGCGCCAGATAAAAATATTTTAGAACATGGTAAGTTTGGTCAAAGCCATGATGATTGGTATTACAAAATGTACTTTGTAATGTTAAAAGCGATTTTTAAACCACAATCAAAATACCGTGTTTATATTGATATTAAGGACACACTTGGCGCAGAAAAAATAAGTACGTTACATGATGTACTTTGTAATAACGCTTACGATTATTCACGGAAAATGGTCGAGCGCATTCAACAAGTTCATTCAGACGAAGCAGAGCAATTACAGCTGGCAGATTTATTAATTGGCGCTTTGTCATACCTCCACCGAGGCTTAAGCGAAAGCACCGCCAAAAATGCCATTATTGAGCGTATTCGAAAACGTAGCGGATATGCGCTGTTAAAAAATACCTTACAAATGGAAACCAAGTTTAATTTGTTAATTTGGGAGCCAAGAGCATGACAGCTAATATACTCCCAGAGTGGTTGCCAGATCTCATTTTATTAGAAGATTTTAACGGTGACTGGAATGCCTTTTTTGATTTTATATATGATTGCTTTGAAAAAGACTTTGTTTTGACTAAACCTGTTTATAGAGGTAAGCGATTAGGGCTAAAAAGGCACCCTGAGTATGATGGCAAGTCAGCAACGTTTTGGCATATGATGAGCGAAGGCAGTAATGAAGCAGAAAGAACACCAGATATGCGCCGCTGTGAGCGGATCTGCTGGCCAAAGCCAATTATTGACAATAGTACTGACCCTTCTCTCAAAGTATGGTCAGAAAAGCGCGGTAGTAGCCAACGAATCCATATTTGGTTTGAAGCTGAGGGCTATTTAGTTGTACTCGATGACAGAAAAGATTTTATTTTACCCTGGACTGCTTTTTATATTGAATATGAGCACCAACGTAAAAAGTACAACAAGCGTTGGGAAAGGAATAAATGCTGAATAGGGGGAGGGGAAAGCTAGTCTCGCCTTCCGAAGAAGGCGGAACCGTAACTCCTTCTACACTTATACGTAAACGCTGGTAGATGAGATAATGTGATCATACGGTCGAATTACCGATTTATCAAGTTTTTCTTTATTTATAAATGAATGTAAAAGGCTAAAAAAGAACAATTATGGGTAATAATAAAAGCAAATATGCGTCATGGTTAAGCGAATACACATTTGAAAATTGTAAATTGAACCGTGGAGAGTATGGCAAGTTTTTAGCAGATTATATTACCGGTGAGCATGACGGTTTTGTACTGAATTTAAATGGCGCTTGGGGAACAGGTAAAACTGAGTTTTTACGTCGTTTGTACACTGAGCTTGTTAATCGAAAGCACCCAACCATATATATCGATGCTTGGGAAAGTGACTTTTCGCAAGTACCACTAACTGTTGTGGCGAGTGAATTATTGACTCAAGTGAAAAGTTTTCTCGAGGTCAGTGGGGGGGATTTAGACATGCTTAAACATTACTTGGGCAAGGCTATAAAAGCGGCAGTAGTCGGCGGTGCTGGTTATATCACTAAAGAGTTAATGGACGATGCTGGCACAGGCAGGGAAGTCGCGAAAATTTTGTTTGAAAGTGAGCCAGAAGGCTTTCTTAACCAAGTAAAATCAGGACATGAAGAGCAAGTTACAGCGATAATTGAAATTAGAAAGTCACTTTCCAGATTGGCTAAATCTTTGTCCGAAGGCTCTCATGACAACTGTATCCCTGTTATGGTGCTGGTGGATGAACTTGATCGCTGCCGCCCCAGCTATGCGATAGAAATGCTTGAAGTGATTAAGCATTTCTTCACAACGCCAAATTTTGTTTTTGTGGTAGCAACGGATACCAAACAATTACAAACATCCATTAGAGCCGTGTATGGTAATGACTTTGATTCTGCCACTTATTTAAAACGCTTTTTTAATCGCACCGCGGAATTGTCAGAACCGGATATACTAAATTATTTGAATACTAAGCATATCGAAATCGATTTGAGTAATACGGCAGTCAAACTCTACCCAGGGCTCAACTATCACTTTAAGAAAGAAGACTTAGTGAAATTTTTAACTTGGTGTTTTGAGGCTTATGGTTTGAGTGTACGTGATACTGACCAGATAATCGCAAAACTCAATGCGTGCTTGCGATATATTTATAAACCCTCAAAAGACAAAAATTCACTTGTGAATGCTTTCGCTTTGGTGTTAGCGATTATTGAACATGACCTAGCCATCCCTCAGTTTTATAGCCGAACTAATGATAAAGCTGAAACTTACAGTACCGAGCTGACAAATATTTATGAGCAATCAATGAAATTGAAAAACCCCATTGTTGAGAATAGATATGAAAACGTACATCTCTTTAAAATTATTCAGTTCATCCATGAAGTATCTGTTTATCATACTAGAGATTTACGTAATGAGTTGGATGATATTTGTGAAGAATTAGGATATTGCCGGTTTAAAGTTGAAAGCAATCCAGCAACCGTGCTCACTGAAATACAACGTTCAGTTCAAAAAATTTTTGATGGGGTTAATAATCAGCCGAATAACTACAAAATTTGGCTTTGGGACGACTATAGAAAGTTAGTGCTATTGGCGGGGCATATCGATTAGTCATGGATATTGAAATTAAAGCTGCTATTGACGGAATAGACTGGTGCTATAGTAAAGAACTAATTCAAACTGAAACCCTGAAAGCCAAGTACAAAAAAGGCACTCGAGTTTATATCGTAGAAAATCAAACCGATGGTTTGTTAAAAAACATCAAAACTAATTCTGGACGGGTTTTAATTGGCTTTTTACCGGATGAAGCTATTGATTGGGTCACATGTCAAGAAGCAACAGGTGAAACTGTTTATGGTGTTATTCATAAAGTTGAAGGTGTTTTTCCTTACCTAAAGGTTGAAGTTAAACTCTCTATAAACCCCATTGAGATACCAAAGGCACAACAATCGTCCCGTTCAGCTAAAACTCCTATTAGGCAAACCAAAACTTTAACACCAGTTTTAAAACCTGCCAATAATAAAGCAAAACACCCTATCACCAATAAAGCTTTTGCAACTAAGTCGCTCGATAAATTTATCAAAGATAATCGCGGGGTATGCGGAATTTATTGTATTTACTCAAAGGAGTTTGCAACTTACATAGGTCAATCAGTTGATGTTGGAGGGCGGGTTAGAAAGCATTTTTACGAGCTAAAAAGCAATAAGCATCATAATACTCAAATGCAAAAGGACTGGAACGACAGGGCTGAACGTTTTTTTACATACCATTTAATTAAAAGTTGTGATGTCGAAGAATTAGACGAACTGGAAGCTTTGTACATCGAAAAATATCAAACTTATCGCTATGGTTACAATAGCACGCCGGATGGTCAAAAAAGCAGATATTATGTCAATGAAGTTACGCCTTACGAAGTAAGCTATTCACAGAGCTTGAATGATAATATTATCTGCAATATTGATGAAACTATAAGTAAAGATAGCGTGATAGAAGATCAGTCAGAGACACATAACCGATATGGTTCAAGCGAGAAAAGTTCAACATATTCAGATACAAGTGTTAAACAGAAAAAGTTACCTGAGCAAGATGGTTATCGTTATAAACAACACACCGGCGGTATAGCTGAAAAGTTTGCTCATACCCCAAAAGAAAATGACTCTGGCGCCAGAGCAAACAGCGATAAGCCAGCTGACAATCAAAAGTCACATTTTAATACTTCTGCTTATAGGGAAGATAAAGAAGTCACTAGCGATCAAGATTTTTCATATACAGCTGACCGGTTTGAACGAGCGGATTATGAAAAAATATTGAATTCATTAACCGCAAAATTTGAAAATGAAGCCAATAATCTCAGGTTGATGGATGGTTGGCTCATGGTGACTTTTAAAAATTCCAGAAGGTTTTCTGGCCGAAATGCGAAATCAATTAAACCGTTTAAGATAATTCGGTTATCGTTACTAGCTGAAATTAAACGCTTTGACAAAAAGCTGGACATTTCGAGTTTAACAGAGCTACTGAAAAAGATTGATGATTATATCCACCACTATACTTAAATATTGATTTCTAGTAACAGCTAGCAGGCTTTTGGATTATGTGATTGTATGGTAATAATTAAAGCTGTCCGACTATCGGATTCTGGTCGGCATTTTATCACTCTATAGCTGACCGATTATCGGTGTGTGGCTTTACTAAATTGATTGAAATTTATTCGCCAGCGTCCGTTCATCGGTGTAGCCAGCGTCCGACAAGCGGTTCAAGCAACATTTTTATATTCAGCTAAGAAGTTGATATGAGGTTTGATTGTAGGCATTACATCAAGCTTGCCTCCGCACTCATCAATGGGTTGCCAAGCAATGGCGTATAAATTAGGTAGGTTCTGGCCGGTCCGGTAATGTTTGCCACCTTGTTTGGTACGAACGATGAGCTCTTGCTCTTCAAGCATTTTGATCGAACGGGTGATGGTATCTTGGCTATTAAACCCTTTTTTACGCAATATAGATAAAGTGGCGCAAAGATCCCCATTGTTGTAACCACGGTACTGCGCAGCAAGATAATTTAGCAATACCTTTGCGCAAGGCGTTAATTTTAAATACCGATAGTTTTCTAAAACAGCGTTTGGCAGTACTGCTACACCACCATTTATTAGTGAATAATAGTTAACCTGATGTGGTTTTTTATTTTTCTTGCTCATAATGATATGCTACTTTTTGAATACTGGTGGGTTAGGTCGGCAAACTTGTTCCACCAGCATGATTTAATCAGGCCGCTTTGAACTAAATTTAAAGCGGCTTTCTATTTTCTGGGCAGCGTTTTTTGTTTATATATCATCTTGAAATATTTCCCGTTTCTTCAAATAAATTTCAATTTGTTTTTGATATTCGAGTTGTAATTGTTTTCCTCTTCTTTTGGCTAGCTGTATCAATAGTTTAATCCCCTCAATTCTTGCATCTCCAATTAATTTATATCGAGTGAATATTACTAAAACTTGATTGCCTCTCATGTGGTGGTGTTTATCTCGAATAAAATTTAATCCGTACCTGTTATGTAAAGTGCTAATCGTGCTGTGTAAGCAAGTTTCACCATAAGTGTTAAATGCTTCTAGCTCAAATAATCCTGCGTTACCACGCTTGATCAATTCGAATAAACAATTTTCAAGTTTTGTTGGATGTTTAGTATTTGTATTTGATTCTAATTGAATTAGTTGACCAAGAGAAAGGATATGTTCGTCAGTCATTGTTTTACCCCTTAATGTGAGCGGCTTGAATGAAGCTCAGTAACTATATTTTTGAGTTCTTCATTACTTTTACCAGCAACGATGGCGTTGAAAATAGTATTTAAATCGCTCTCTAGCCAAGCAACGGCTCGATCACCAAGTGAGCAAGGTTTTGGAAATAGACCGGAATTAATACGGTTATACATAGTGGATTTAGAAATGTTAAACCGCTCTAAAATTTCAGGTTGTTTTATAAAACGGTTTGGTGTTTGAATGGACATAATAGCCTCCAAATATCGGTTAATGGACTCGCTATTATTATCTACACAACTTTTTAAAATGAGCAAATGCTCTTTAAAACAATGGATTAGGCAAGTTTCAGCAAGTTCCAGCAAATTCCGGCAAAAAAAATAAATGTAGAATAAGTTATAATTAAATATTATATTAAACAGTGGGATTTTAGATAGTTGATTGAAATAAGTTACGGCTATTGAATAATTATGTCGCCACATTAACGGAGTATTAATTTAATGGACAATGCGATTTTTATTATTCATTAACGACTTTTAATCCTTCTAAGCTGTTTTCAGGTAATCCTTTTTCGGATTGTTCAATAAATTTAGACCACCACTTCATAACAGGTCGTCGGCGATCTAAATAATCTGTTCTATTGTAAGCCCGTCGAACTTCATTTTTGTCAACGTGAGCTAAACAGGCTTCAATGACATCTGGATCAAATCCTTGTTCATTTAGCGCTGTACTAGCGATAGAACGCAAGCCATGTGCAACTAGTAAACCTTTAAAACCCATTCGTTTAATGGCCGCATTCGCTGTTTGCTCGTTGGCATGTTTTTTGGGATCTCGATCGGCAGGAAATAAAAACTCTCTATGTCTGCTAATGGGTTTTAAAAATTCTAGGATTTCTATAGCTTGTTCAGTTAGCGGAACTATATGAGCACGATTTTTTTTCATTGTTTCTGAAGGGATATGCCATAGCTTATTTTCAAAATCAATTTCTGACCATCTTGCTTTAACTGCTTCACCTGGACGGACCATTGTATGTAGTTGCCATTCAATCAGGCAGCGGGTGACCTGCTTAATACTGGCTCTATTAAGCGTTTTCAAAAAGTTTGGTAAATCGTCCGGTGTAATAGAAGCCATATTTTTAGTTTTAGGTTTTAGAAATGCGGCCTTAATTCCAGCTGTTGGATTATGGTTTAAAATCCCTGTATTTACCGCGTAAGTCATAATTTCATTGATACGCTGGCACAATCTTTTAACGGTTTCCAGATTACCTTTGGCTTCGATTGGCTTCAAGGTTTCTATCATTTTTTGCGCGGTAATAAAATCTATAGGTTCTTTACCTAAGCTAGGCAGCAAATGTAGTTTTAGTGATCTCCATATATCGTCCGAATAATCCTTGGTGATGGTCGTCTTTTTTACTTCAAACCATTTGATTGCCACTAACTCAAAAGTGCTTTGTAGTTTCTGTTGTTTTTCGTTATTTTGAGTTTCTCTAGCACGTTTAGGATCTATTTTTTGTTGAATCAGCTTTCTAGCTTGCGCTCGTAGTTCTCTTGCTTCTGATAAGGAAAGCTCTGGATATGAACCTAAGCTAATTGAGGTGCGTTTTTTTGTTTCTGGATTAATATAATCGAGCAACCAAGTTTTAGTACCGTTAGGTCGGATGCGCAATTGAAGACCATCGCCATCGGCAAGTTTAATAACTTTTTCTTGTGGCTTCGCTTGTTTAATTTGAGTGTTTGTTAGGGGTTTTACTTTCGCCATAATGTAGTACCAATTCATGTAGTCCCAATGGGTACTACAAACTGTACTACATAAAATACTGGATGTCAGTAATCCTCAAAAAGCTTTAAAAGGCTGACTAAGTGCTGTTTATATTGATTTTTAAGGTTTTTTTTGTCTTTATTGGATGTTGTGAGAAGTGTAGGTGGTGGGCCGGGGGAATTAAAACGGGCTTTATATGCAATTGTTTTAATTGTGTTATTTAAGGGTATAATGTTATTAGTGTACCTTTTGGTGTGCCTACGGGGTTTTTTATTCTAAAAACCTACAATGGGGAACTGAACTCCCGTCCGGATTTTTAATTCCACATTTCAGATGCGGTATTAAGTGCCTGCTTTTTTTGCATTGTGAAAACAAACTTTAGTTGTTAGTTATGGTGTGCTGTTTTACCTATACCCAAATCGGTACACTAAGCACGAGTACAAAAACCTACATTATCCGTATTCATTTAACTTGATTTTTATTTATCGGTACATTAAGATGACAACATCTTAGACTTAAATCGGTACACTTTGGGGCACATAATGGCAAAGGTTGGTTATATTCGGGTTTCGACAGTTGAGCAAAACACAGACCGTCAATTAGCAGGTTTAACACTGGATAAAATATTTGAAGATAAATGCAGCGGTAAAGACACAAACCGCCCAGCATTAAAGCAATTACTTGATTACGTGCGTTCAGGTGATGAAATACACGTACACGATATAAGCCGCCTAGCTCGTAACCTTGAAGATTTATTGAATATTGTTAAATCAGTTAATGATAAAGGTATAGCTATTCATTTTCATAAAGAGAATCTGGCATTTACTGGGGAATCAAACCCTATGCAAGATTTGATGCTTAGTCTATTGGGCAGTGTGTACCAGTTCGAGCGATCAATGTTAAAAGAACGTCAACTAGAGGGCATAGCGCAAGCTAAATCTAAAGGTAAATATAAAGGCCGACCAAACAATAAAGAATTACATGATAAGATTATTGAACTTAAAGCGGGTGGTTTATCACTTCGTAAAATAGCGGATCAATGCGGCTGTGCATTATCAACCGTTCAACGTGTAGTTAATACATAAAGGGGCAGAATATGAGCTTTGTTTATACTGAAAGACTTTTAGACGCTTGGGGCAGTTGGAGCAAAACAAAAAATAACCTCGGTTATTCATCTGTTATGGGGGCTATTGCCGATATGGCGCAACCGGCCACCCGAAAAATAAAACGTACCTTTTATATAACCGATGACCTGGGGTTAGCGGTTGATCGGGCGGTAACAGTACTTGAACAAAGAAACGAGCAATTAGCCCAAACAATAAAGCTTTATTATCTGGCTGGCTTATCTTTTGAATCACTAAGCAAACAAATAAACGTTGGCCGTGAAAAGGCCAGTAAGATGCTGAAAGAGGCGGTAAGCTGGCTTGATGCCTTTTTATTATGCCTTGGCATTGCCAAGTAGCCCACTAGACAAGTGATGGCAATACCACATTTCAAATGCGGTATTGCCAAACTCAAATAGCCCACCAGCTAAAGGATCGCGTTTGAAGCGCTGCCCTTTCTGTCTATATTCACACAAATCTATACCCATCCACGATAACCATCAATTTGTTAGACGGTTGGCACAAATCTTTGCTAATCCAAGGTGAGCACCGTTTTCTAAAACGGTTTACACAAACCTTTACCAATCCACGATAACCATCAATTTGTTAGATGGTTGTCACAAATCGGTGCTGTTCTTCAAACCGTGCCCTTTCCTCTGAATGTTTATGCAAATCTTTGCTTAACTACCTTGGTGCTAAATTTGTTTAGCGGGTGGCTTAAATTGTAGGGTGTGTGGACTGTGTTTTATATCAAAACTCGTAAAAAAGTGGTGATTTTGACACATGGTAATTTTTAATAAATGACCAATATTTAATCAAAAAAGCCCGTTTTGTCCCCAGTATTGGCTTTTGTCCCCAGTCGCTTGGGTCTGTGTCCCAGTCTGTTGGTTTGATTATTTTTATTATTATTCAATGGTTTACGTGGTTTGTCCCCAGTGTCCCCAGTGTCCCCAGTCAAAAACAGGCTACCCCCTAATATTAGGGTATAAATTTATATGAGTTTTGAACTAATAAAACCCACTCCCTAAGCATCAGTTGGTTAAGCGGCTGTGACCAGCCATGACCACCAGATAGGTAAGGTTTAAATGTTTATTTATGCATAATTAGTGAATAAATATAAACTCAAGGTTATACAGTATTGGTACTGTATAACCACTCTATACCCCCATATACTAGGTTCTTCCCTATTCCTATTGATACACGGGTAAGCGCCTCGCACAAAAACCCAAGTGATATAAGCCTAGAGGGGGTTATAATAATATTTATATATCAGTAAGTTAGGTATTATTTGTATTGTATTTATATAAGCCTAGGGGGGGTATTAAATCCCTATACCTTTCAAGCCTTAGTACCGCCGCCCTAGTTTAATTCGTGTAACTGCCAAAACTAAAAACTTTTTTTATGAATAAGTATGCATTTTTACGAGTTTTCAGACTTATTATTAGGGTGCTTATTACTCTGTATCCCTTGCCCCGTCTGTCCTGTACGCTGTTTTGATGTTGTAATTTGTCCTAGAAAACTCATGTTTATTTTTAGCTAAAACCCAGTACCCCCTTATTTTTACTGGGGACACTGGGGACACTGGGGACAACCTAGGTTAAGCTTCTGTTTTATAATGATTTTATTATGTCCCCAGTTTTTGAAATAGCGGTTTTTCAACTGGGGACAAAAGCCAATACTGGGGACAAACTGCCCCCTTGGTTACTGAATCGCTGGTTTAATTTTGTGGTGGGGGTTGGGTTAAGCGGCTATTTTCGCTAGTTCGTCATCATCTGATAATTGTGATCCATCTATCCTATATACTGATATACGTTTTTTACCTGAACCCGGCACTCTGGTTTTTGTTTTTAAGCGTCCCTCTTTATGCTCACTATCAGTCAATACCAAAGCGCCTAAGTTTTTAAGTAAACGAGCCACCCGCTTGTGGTCATAACCACGGCAAACCACCTGCTCAAATACAGTCGGGTAAACATAATATTCAAAGGCCAGCGTATCACCGTCTAATGTGCTTTTTTCCACTATGCTACGTTTAAAGCCCCATTGTTCACTTGTTCGGGGCACGTGGGTATCAATCACCGTGCTGGGTTCGTCTGACATGGTTTTTACCTCGTCCCAACGAGTAAAGCGCGCCTCTCCGTTTAGTTCAAATTGCAAACGTACATGCTTAATAATTTCGATGACTTCCATGTTACCCTCACCACCACGGGCATTAAGCCAATGCATAAATAGGGTATAGGCCGATTCTATTGCTTGCTCTTTTGTCCAGCCTGTAATGTTAAAGTTACTAGCTAATACACCAGCCGCAGCCACCAGCGCAAACTTTTTAGCTGCTCGTTTAGCTTGGCCTGATGCTTGTTCACTCACCACCTGATCAGTAAAGCCTTTGATAAATTCGGCTATATAGGTCTGCATTTTATTAATATCACTTGCAAGTAAAGCCTCAATAAATGCAGGGAACGCACAGCCGTGATAATGGCGCATTTGTTCGCTTAAATATTCGGCCAGTTTTGAGCCGTGATCGAAGTTGTGTAATTCGTTTAATGAACCCATTTTCTTTTTAATGGTTTCATCTTCATGTAAACAAGCGTGTAACTCTATAAGCCTTTGCGCTTGCCCACCTGTAGCTTTTTTGCCTATCTCGGCTAAGCGCTGGGCTAAAGTATGTTCACCACTGGATAAAAACGCTAAATGCCATTTACGAATATCACTAGAGCCAGCCCCATAAGCTGCGGCTCTGGTTTTTTCCTGACCATTACCAAGCATATAAACGATGCCGCCTAGCTGGTTTGGGTCAGCTTCGTGTATTTCATCCAGTGTTAAAAACAGGCTGTTACGGTCAGCGGCTAACATTTCAAGGCCGTTGTCTGTGCCTCTGAACGTGCGGCCATAGTTTTTTGGGTCACCATAAACGGAATTACCAATATTAAGCGATGTTGATTTGCCTAAGCTTGAATCCCCAAATAAGTGAAAGCCCATCGTTTCAAAGCCCATGAGTTCAACCAGTGGCGCAGCTAAAGCCAAGCTAACCGAAAACGTTAAGAACGGGTTGCCGATGCAATACCGGCTTACATTTTCCCGCCATTCTTCCAGTGTCCCTTTACTGCTTAAATCAGTTTTAAAAGGGCGTTCACTGTAAAACATTAAGTTAGCTTTGTTATCGCCCAATACTTTGTCATGAAGTACAAAAGCACGGTATTTATCATGCCACCCGCGCGACTGGGTCAGCTTCATTCGTTTTGTGGGTTTGCTGGCCTCTAAATATTCCAGTACCTGTTTTTTACTATTGCGCCTTGGTTCAAACTCAAAACCACGGTCTAACAATTCTTTTAATATGGCTTGGCCGCCATTATCATTAAACAGCTTGTTGGGAATATTCCATTGCTTACTCTGTTCGTCAAAGTCGCTAAACTCCACCAGCTTACCCCAGTTTAAACCATCTCCGTTTGCGTTGCGGGATAAGGCCAATACATGAATAGGTTTTGATATATAGCTGTAGCTTTCCGTTTGCGGGTTAAAGGCATACAGGCCATTATCATCTATCTTAAAGCCTTTGGGCATCCATTCGGGCTGATCTTCGTCAATTGCTTCTACAGCTTCGTTTTCATCTGGCTGAATGAATACCCCTTTTTTAATTGCTGCGCTAATATGCTTTGCGGTAAACCCCATTTGCACGGCTTCAAAAGCGTCTGCCTTTTCCGGCCATTCACCACCGGCAGATAAACCTTTATCAGTGGGTTTATAGCTGCTAAAAAAGGCAAGGTTAACCACGTTAAACGATTTAACCTTAACCGATTCTAAAACGGCTTTTAGCTTGTCGATTATCTCTTGTCCGGCTTCATCATTGTCCGGCCAGAATAAAACGTTTTTACTCGCTAACGGGCTAAAGTCAGTTTTAGCCACGGCTTTAACTGCGCCAGACCACGTACTAGCCACATAATCAGTAAATAAGCTTTTTGCGGCATCTGCGGCTTTTTCGCCTTCAACTAATACCACGTTTTCACATTGGCTACTTACCGCTGGCAGATTGTACAAGGGGCGATTATCTGGCAACTGTTGCCAATGCCATTTTGGCGCTTGTCCTTTTTTAGAGCCATAAGCTAATGGCCGATAGGTTTTATTGCCATCTGCTGAATCAAAGCGCATAACTCGGATAATTAAAACGCCTTTAGCGTTTGTATAATTCCAGATTTTAGACGGTGTACCGTTTTGATAATGTTCGGTCGGGCATAGGTTCGCAGCGCTTGCGGGTGGCGGCACTGGAATAAAAGCGGGTGTATTAGGTTTATTAGCCGGTAGTTTAGCTGGGGCTTTATTATTTACACCACCAGCTGAACTATTAACACCTAAAAATTCAGCTAAGCGCTTACAGGCTGCGCCTTTTCCGGTGTTTTCAATATAAGCCACCAGGTCGATAAAATCGCCCCCTTTGTCACTGGTTGAAAAGTCAGCCCAAACACCCGTATTTAAGTTAATTGAAAAACTTCCCTTTTTATTATCTGACCGTGTTGGGTTGAGTGCTAACCATTCATGGCCTTGCCGTGTTCCATTGGGGGCATAATGAGCCGCTACTTGCTCAGCCCTTGCTAATGCAGCGTCATTCACTGCTTTAAAGTTTAATTTTTGCATAAGAAAGCCGCCCTACATGCGTATAAGGTTAATTTATATGTGCTTATGGGTGGCCTGTATTCAGGCCATTAGGGGTTAATCAGGCATCGGTATCTTAAAACCGTATAAACATACCAATTGTTTGCAAGCCATATACATATTATTAGGATGGCTATTAATGCTATAACGCTTGCATGGGCTTTTATGGCCTTGATAGCCAATGACCACTTCTGTTTTTCGTTCAATAACCACGCCTAAATCGTTGCTAATCTTAGATATAGTTGAATTTAAACAGTGATCATGTAGTTGTTCTTCTGCTTCGAATCGGTTTAATGTGCCGCCTTGGTACAAGTGATATAAAACCCTGCCTACTTTGTTCATGCGCTTAGGGTGTATTAGCTCAATTGAAGCGTTAGAGGCATCAATGTTTAGGTTATTGCTCATAACTTACCCCTCAAATAATTTAACGGCTTTTATCATATCGTCACAAGCAGTCTTTTGGATGCTTGCCCAATCTCCTATCAATCTAAGGGTTTGAATTATCTTATCGTGAGATTGTATATGTGGTTTAACTTGTATTAGGCTATTATTTGCAGATCTAGCCAAATGCAAAAAAGCATTTGTAGAGTTATACGCACTGTCTATTAAACATGAGGTTATTTTATCTCCTGCTTTATTTTGCACGCTAATATATTCAAGAAATGATCTGTAATCGCTTTTTATGTAGATCTTATACATAGCGTCCAGTTCATTTGTTTTTACTTTAAAAATAGCTAAAGCGTCATTTATTTGATCTAAAACGCTTTGAAATAAGGCTTTGGCTTTCGGGGTTTCCTCATTGTTGAATGATGTTGTGTTTAACCCTAGCTCTATCATTTCTTTGCTGTTTTCCAGCAAAGAAATAAAATAAGGTAAGTGATTATAATCAAAGGGTAAGTTTAATTTAGGGATGTTATCGCCACCAGCAAAACGGTTTACAAAGGTTTTTAGCGGGTGGGCAGTTGGCATAATATCGTCCATAGAGGTAGACTTAGTACTAGTGTTTGTACAGGCATTCGGCTTTGGTTGGGTGTCTGTTTTTTTATTCATGGTATTAACTCCCTAAGCCGCTTGATTTGTTTCTGTTGGGTTACGCTCAAGCCATTTACTGGCGTTTTTGCGGTCGGCCTCTAACTCACTGACAATGATTTTTATTTCATCGTTTGATTTACCCTCTACAATCGCAGCGGCTACGCTGTCTACTTCGTGTTTAAGCCATCCCACAGCATTACCACCTAAGTTAATAGAGCAGGGCATAAGCTTGTTTTTAATACGGTCGTATAAGGTTGAATTGGTATAGCCAAAACGGGCTAATACTTCGTTTTTGCGGATAAATTGAATTGTGTCTGGTTTGGTCATCTTAAAGCGTCCTATATGTATCTAACGGATTCAGTCGTATTGACGCTTTAAAGGTTATTTATTTAGGTTGGTTAAAAATACCCTTATATTTTTCATAAAAATTAGGATTGAACTAATCATTGAAATCTGATAGCTGCCCTAAAAATTGTTTATTGAATATCTTTTTTACAAGTGGGATTGTATGTTTTTCAATGGTGTATTGCGTGCCATCGTGCTGTGTAAATAGTGCATTGTTAATCAAATTTCTTGGAATTTTTTCTTGATATAAGATTTCGTGAAGCATCAGATCAATATAGGGTAGAACTTTGTATTTAGCACAAGCTTTTAATAAAGCTTGGATATTGAATTTATTGCTTTCTGGTACACCTCGCTTTTCCTTGAGAGCTTTTATTTTTTTTGAGAAGCTAGCCAATAAAACACTTTCGGGCAAAGTGTAATCAACAATAAATATCTGTTCGTTTTTATTCAAGTGTTCAAGGGGGTCATTATCTGGATTTTCAGATAACGCATGTAAATTTAAAGGATTACTCTCAACTGCTGTACCCAATAAGGATTTAACAAAAACAAGTTCAGGCATTGATTTATGTAAAGCCTCCTCCACTTGTTCAAAGCAATCTACCATATCACCATTTTCTAGGAGTTTATTTTCGCAAAATTTACCTAAGCTTATTGCTTGATCAAAATACATTTCACTAATCCCATGGCAAGTTTCATCTTTAGAATTATCCGCAATGTTAAATTGTCGTGGGTTATTCCCAACGTAACTACCCACGTAAACCTCAAGGACTTCGAGCAAGCTTTCAATCTCATGTTTAAATGTATCTAATTTTTCCTTAGATATTCCTGGCTTGGCTGCAATATCGGCCAGCTTAAATAACCTATCTAGCGAAGCAAAATATCTATATCTCCAACTTAGCTCGATACTCCAGTCATTTGACCTTAGCTTGTTACACTCTGAGTAATTACCCATATTAAACCACTCAGGCAGATCTTTAACGCGCTTAGCCATTTTGCTTGACCATAATCACTAGTTCTCTTGGGGGGATACTCATTATCTCCCGAACCTCTTCTATTGTTACTTTACCTGAATTAATTGCTAACTCTAGTTCAAGCATCAGTTCATTAATTTCGTTATCTGAAAGTTTATTCATCGTATCTATTCCGGTTAATTAACTATTTACAGCCCTTAGCGCTTTACGTGCTACCCCTTGGGTAAAATGCCCGGTTGAGGCATTAACGATATATTCAGACCACCAAGCCATTAAAACCCGTCTGCGCTCTAAATAATCTGTGCGGTTATATGCTCGTCTTACTTCGTTTTTATCAACGTGGGCTAGTGCGGCCTCTATTACATCGGGATCAAAGCCATGCTGATTTAAGGCGCTACTGGCGATTGACCTAAACCCATGCGCTACTAAACGGCCTTTGTAGCCCATACGTTCTAATGCCCGGTTAGCTGTTTGCTCGTTAGTATGGCTTTTCGGGTCACGGTCAGCAGGAAATAAATAATCACGTTTACCACTGATCGGCTTTAAGTATTCGAGTATGGCTAAGGTTTGCTCGGTAAGCGGTACTATATGTTCTTTTCGCTTTTTCATGCGCTCGGGTGGAATAACCCAGGTGTTATCATCCCAGTTTATTTCGTCCCACCTTGCCCCGGCAGCTTCACTTGGTCGGCTCATAGTGTGCAATTGCCATTCTAATAAGCATCGGGTGACTATTTTTATGCTGGCCATGCTTATTGTTTGCATCAGTTCCGGCAGTTCTTCCGGCTTAATGGCTGGCATGTGCTTTTTTTCGGGTGGTTTGAAGGCGGCTCTTATTCCTATGGTGGGGTTATGCTCTAACATGCCTAAATTAACAGCGTAGGTCATTACCTCGTTAAGTCGTTGGCATATTCGTTTAACGGTCTCAAGCTTGCCTTGGCTTGCCAATGGTTCAAGTGCTGCTATTACGTTTTTGGCTTTTAGTTCATGTAGCGGAGTAGCGCCTACCGTTGGGAATATATGATTATTAAGAGAACGCCAAATATCCTCAGCATAAGCTTTTGTTGTTTGGGTTTGTTTTATTTCAAACCATCGGCTCGCCACCCGCTCTAAAGTTTGGCTTTTAAGTTCTTGTACTCGGTTGGTTTCTTGATTTTTATATGCTTTAGGGTCATAACCCTGAGCCAAAATAGCCCTTGCCTCTGTGCGCTTTTCTCTTGCTTGCGCTAAGGTGACATCTGGGTATTGTCCAAATCCTATGTTAGTTCTTTTTTGTGTTAGGGGGCTAAGATAGTTAAAAACCCAGTTTTTAGAGCCGATTGGTTTAATTCTTAAACTTAAACCTTGTCCATCGGATAAATTATATTCTTTGGGCTTTGTCTTAGCGCGTTCTATCTGAGTGTTTGTAAGGGCTTTCGTTGTATTTGCCATATCAATGTAACATCAAGTTAGTGTTAATGTGCTGGTGTTAAGTTTAGTGTTACATTAAAACGTGGATTTTACAATATTGCCTAGGATGGGCTAGGACTAGAAAATAGTCAAATTGTTGATTTTAAAGGGATAAAAAGATTATTTTGGATTGGTTGGGATTGGTCAGTGGTGGAGCCGGGGGGATTTGAACCCCCATTTAATCTTTTCATTTCAATCACTTGTGCCTTATTAATAACATAAATATTGAAAATTAAACTCAGGCATTACATATGCGTTTGCGAATGTAAATTCATCCAAAGTGGAAGTTAGAGATAAAATTAAATTTTCTGGGAATGTTTGCTCATCTAAACCATTGACATCGTCGGAGATTTGTAAGCAATTAATTTCAGGATACTCAGAAAATTGACGAACCATTTTATCAACTTCTTTCTCTATTATATCCTGTTGCGCTGCGCCAGCATCCGTTAACAGTACACATATAGAAAAATCATATTGAGCAGCTTGTTCTTCTTCAGGCTCTACATAAAACCGGATAGAGTGAATATTATCTTGATTGTTAAGTAAGAAGCCATTAAACCAATTGTCAGATTCAGTAAAATACTTCCAAAGTGCAGTATTAAAATTATGCGGAAATGGTTCCCTTAAATATGTTAATAATCGCCAATCTAACACAATTTTTTTTGTTCTTGGATCAAGGCTTGTATCGATAATTATTGAGGTCTTTCGAATATACTCTGAAATAGTGTCTTTTTTTACCTTGGTAATTAAAATTTCCGACAACTCATAATATTCACTACCCTGTTTCAAGATAAGTTTGTTGTAGTCTTTACCAAGTATGATGTGTTCTATCTTACTTTCATCTTTTACTTTTGCCTTCTTTAGTTGAGCTAACTCAATATACTTGTTGCTTTTGCTTGATATGTTGCAATCTTGCGTTAAAACTAAGAATTTACAGTTATCGGGGACACCTTTATTTTTTATGTCACCTAAACGACCACTTTTTACAATCTCAAAAAGCGCATTAGTACCTTTCACCTCTGAGTTTGTAGCTAAAATACATCCCTGTCGCACGTTTAATTCAATTAGTTCTTCCAACTTTAAACTCCATTAAGCTAGCCGGCCAATTCCACTAAGTCGTATCTTTGACTTGGAGTTGTCAATTTGTGTCTTGTCTATTTTTATTTTTGAAGATTTTTCAACTGCATACTCTATGTATGGAGTTACGGCTTCTAAGTTATCTTTGTTTTTTATCAAATGCTGTACGAGTGTTTTGCGCTCAATTAAAATATTTCTTAGCCCAAATTTAGCTGCATTACCAAATTTAGCTTCTACTTTTAAGACGAAATTATAGGCTTCCTCGTAGTTAGTTAAACTTTTTAGATTCGCTCCTTTTCTATGTAGGTCAAGCGATGCTCGTGAAACACCAACAAGTTTGGCAATTTCGTTTATCTTTAATCCTAATATCTCTTGGCATTTTTTGACACAATCATCTACTGAAAAAGTAGAGTCTTCTGAGGCTGTTGTAAAAGACTGAGTAAGGCATGACCTTTTTAATACAATAGAAGAAGAGTTAGAGCCAAATGTCTCATATAGTGAATACTCTTCTTCGTCTGTCACTATACTAATAGGTAAACATCGAGAATCAACATCAGCATACATAACAATTTCGCTAGGCGCTATGCTAGTACTACCAGCATACATATCTAAATAATCCATATTTATACCTTTGTTTTTACTTTCCAGATAGACTCACAAACGTTGCTTTTGATCATGTGATCAAATGTTTGTCTACTCTGTTTGTATAGCAACTCAAACGCTTGTCGTAAATCTTCACTCTCGTTACCCACTAATGTACTACATGAAGTGTGTACGATAGCATAATTCAATTTACTCTCTTGATTTGGAAAAAAACGTTCAGTATCAAGCGGCATAGATAATTTTTCATCGGGTTCAATAAGCCCATCTGGAAGATATTTTCTTCTATTGAGATCTAAATCCGATAGCTGCTCTAAATTTACACTTACTTTCGTCTTTCCTGATTTTAATATTCGTGTAGACTGGATTGAGCCTACTACTAAGCGGTCAGTGCTATCATTGTAGAATTGCCCATTTGGCAGTGCTACGCCATTAAACATCTGTTCTAATTGAATTGAACCTGTTGGTACAAAAAGGTCTACATAGTGCAACTCTATTTCTTTCAATTGATTTCCAGATGTTACTTCACACTCTCTACATTTATCAAGAAGTAGAATAACTTCATCTAAAAACGAGCTGTGATTTGTATATTTACTTAATCTAAATTCAATAGAACTCTCATCGATTATGGCACATTTCATTTTGTCAGAAGAAAAATAGCCAACGCGATCGACATTTGATGGCACCGCAGTGAAAGTGTTATTAGCTTGCTTTAGCTGGATGCCGGTAACTTCACTCTTAGTATAGCTATTGAAGCCTACATCTTCCAAAGAGCTTAATAATTTTTGATATTTTGTATTAATATAATTACCAATGCTCTTACCGAAGTTTAATTTAGCAACTGTATATACTACTGGTGGTTTTTCATATTTTACTGACATCTATTAAGTTCCGTCATTAGACATAAAATTAGACATTTTATTAGACGATATTATGATCTATTAGTTCAGTCTTTTCAATTTATATATTTTGTATTTGTATAGATATTTTACTTTATTAAATTAATTATGAAGTAGGGTAAAAGAATTCTAACGTTTTTATGTGTTACTTTAATTGGCTGCGCATGTTCTAAATTATAGCAGCTAACTTGTATTTTGATTGTATGTATTTTAATTCAATCATTTCTAATCCACTTTCCATAGGTTTTGATAATCATTCCCCAATCTATATGCCCCATTTGATTTGCCACCCAAAGCGGGTTTTTACCTTGGCTAAGCATTTGTGATGCAAAGGTATGGCGGGTTTGGTATGGGTTACGGTATTCAAGATCTGCTTTTTCAAGTGCAGGTATCCAGATTCGTTTGCGTATAGCTGATGTATCATGCCAGTGACTTTTATTTTTTAAGTCAGGAAACAGGATATTTTCAATATTTAAATTTAAGGCTTTTTGCTTGTGTAGGGCTTGCAAAGCTCTGTCATGCAGTTCAATGGTTCGGATTCCCGATTTGGTTTTGGTTGATTTTAGATGTTTGTAAACCAGTGCTTTATCAATGTTGAGTCTTTTGTTTTTAAAATCCACGTCTGACCATGTTAGCGCCATATATTCTGACGTTCTTAATCCGGTATAAAACGCCAGTTCAATCATATTACGGTCTGATTCATTCGGTATAAATGACAAAATTGAATTAATTTCGCTTTCGGTAAAAGGTTTAATATCAGGTCGTTCGAGTTTTAAATTTTTCACTCTATCCATTGGATTTTTATCAATGACACTATCCAAATAAGCGCGTTTATAAGCATCTCTTAATGGGGTTAAAATATTATTAACTCTTTTCGGTTTTGTGCCATCACAAATTAAATCAGTCATCCAGTCTGTAACCATAGTTGGTTTAAGCTCTGCCAACTTTAAATGACCAAATTGCGGTATTAAATGATAGTAAATTACCGATTTATATCCGCGAATTGTGCTTAGTTGGCAAACTTTACGCTGGCGTTCAAACCAGTCTGTAATTAGCTGCTTTATGGTAATTGCATTCGCTTTATTACTGCTCAATTCAGTTGCTTTTTTGCTATTCGGGAAATGCTTTGCGTAATCAAAAATCCCTAATGAAATTTCATACAAAATGGCCTCGCGTTTTCTGGCTAGTTCTTGCATACGGGTTTTAGTTGGCGTGCATTTTATGGTTTCTCTGCAACGCACATTGTTATAGGTAAACTCAATTGCAATGCTTGACTTGTTCGGCTTTATGCCTGCGTAAGTTGGTAAATTTATCATGTGGCTTGCCTCTTAGCTTGCTGATTCTATCCAAAGGTTAATTTGTTCAAAGTCGAGCAGAATTCGCCCATCCGGTGATTTGCGGTAATGTTGATTGAGTACCCATTGGCCTTTTTTAATTTTTGAACGAATTGCTTGTTCTGAATAAGCGCCTAGTTGTGCAAATGCTTTAACTGAAATATATTTAGGTTTCATAATTAGCCCTTAAAGGTTTAGTTTGTCTGTGTTGGGCTTAATGATTTACTTTTGAGTAACATTGAAACAGGGAGTAAACGGGTTTGTACCTGTAAAACTTTAAATGACTGATAATCAATTAGATATAACGGAATTTAATTTGGTCTGTAATCAAACACTTGCGTTTATTGAGAGGGTAGATAAAAATAACCTAAATGGAGCAAAGTATTTTGCTCAATTTGTTGAATACGCCAAAAACGAAATCCAGAAAAATCATAAAAAACTAGATGATATTAAGTTTACATACCTTGAGTGTTGGGGAATTTACTGTAGCGCTTTAAAGCCAAACAAAAATCTTTCTCCTGATGATGAGTACGAAAAGAAAATTCGGAACTGTGAAAAATTATTGAGTTTATTTTTAACCGACCCTAAATTTAAGGATGAATATTTAGTGTGGTTGAAAAGGCAAGGTTGCAGGCATTATCTCAAATTCGAAAGTTCCAACACCGAAGGGGGAAACGGGAATGCCAGTTTACGTTATTTAATTTTAAAGCCGATTAACGAAATTGAGAGTTTTAATATTGGCGATCCTATTACAGAAATTGAGTATCAATTAATCCAACTTCCTAAATTATGGTGGTTACCAAGAATCTTGTCGTCAATTAATTTAGTTGGATGGAATAAGTGGGTGTACGTTAGTGTTCCTGCGCTTCTTTTTATAGAAGCCTATGCGACTTTAACCTTATATATGCACTTCCATTTGTATGCTCTTGGATCCATTGCATTGCTGGTATTCATATGCAACTTAGTCGTATTTTTCCCTTTTAGAACTTATTTTAGCCTCACGAATTCGAGAGTTGCAATTGCTCCTAGCTGGATGGTGCCGTTTAAAATTAGAGAAGCGCAGCTTGTATCAATTGCTGAAGGGGAACACCGCAAAATCGAGATGAGAGTTTACCAAAGTGAGTGTCCAATTTGCGGGGCCGAAGTTGATGTCGTTAAAGGTAAAGGTGAATTCAAAAAGCGTTTAATCGGCCAATGTTACGAAGCGGGAAACGAGCATATTTTTAGCTTTGATCACGTGACTAAAAAAGGTGTGCCGCTACGCAGTAACGGCTATTATCGGGTACACAATTTTTCAAAGAGCGAAGAAACGAATTAAAAATCCATATTCAATAGAGCAAAGTTTTTAAAAAATGTGGATTTTCTGAGTTGTAATAAGCCTTTGTCGTTGGTCTTTAGAATAATTTCGGTTTCGTCATTTAAAACCAGCATACCAACGACAATGGCAATATCTTCCGTGTGATAGTTGCCTGACTCGGCTAATTCGACATATACCGCATGACTATTTAACAGCCCAAAGGCTTCCTCGTTGCTGAATGTATCCAATTCTGGCGGAAAGCCAAAGGCAAATACATTAGGTGCAATCTCTGTTTCATCATCAAATGTAAAATCATTTCCGCTGCTTGGTCGGTTTACTGGTTTAGTTTGTTTTTTCGCTTTTTTGCGTCTGGTATTTTTGCTTACTGGCATCTTTTGGCCCTCTTATTTAGTTGCTGTTTTTCAGTTAGATTCTAAATTTTTAAAAGTTCGGTACAGTTATTTACACAAGTCCAAGGACGGCCTTTACAGGCCGTCATAATGCAAACTTTCGTAGTATTGAAACCATCTTTCTTGCTGATCTGTGTAAGCATCAAATTGACTGGCAATTTCATCAAAGTCTGGAATGCTAGCGCGGTGCATCACGCTGGCTCCGTGCTTGCTGCTACCGCCTAGCTGCTCGGCAAATTCATTGATTTCGGTTCCCGAATTCACCGAATTTACCGACCCTGATATTGTCCAGTTATGCTTGCGGGTAATAGTGACGTGATCACCAGCTGAAAGGCCTTTTAATTTTTTAACTATGTTAGGTTCGTCTATAACTTCTCCGGTGTCTGTATTGAAAACCAGATTTATTTCTTGTTCTTCATAATAGGGTTGGATAGGTCGGGCAGAGCGTGGCAAGTTAACGCCACCCATAGATAGGTTGTAAGCCGCCCAATCACTGCTATCAGCCGCTTTTCTGGCTTGTTCAATTATCGGGTTATCTACTGGATCTCGTAGTTTTCTCAGTTCTCGCCAGATTGTTACCGGAGCGCCACCAATTTGCTGAAATTGACGAATGCCCCAATTAGACGCCCAAGCTTCAATTTTTTGTGCTGATTCGTTTGCGTCCTTTCCGTCTAAATCTTTATCTAAGCCATGACCATCAATATTTTTAGAAATGTATTTAGCGATATATCCAGTGGCAGAACCTTTTTCTGAATCTATGGTTACGCATTTTATTCTATGTTTTAGATTGCTTTGGTTGGTGTCTGCATCTTGCAATGCGTAATGCTGAAAAGTCTGAATCAGGCTTTTTGTATCATCAGGATGAATGAATAATAATAAATGCCAGTGCGGGGTACTGTCGTGATGTGGTTCAACCACTCTAAAGCCATACGGATTAATTTGTTTTTTATGAATAGCAGAGCGGATTAACTTCCATTCGTCATTTAAAAAATGGTGTGCTTCTCTCGGTGTAGCGCCATTAAATTTAGGGTTAGCTGTACCATTGGCTTTAATTTGATGGAAACGAGATGGAGTGGTTAAGGTGATAAATAAAGCTTGGTGATGGTTGTATTCAGCCAGTTCTTCAAAGCCTTTTGCTCTAACCATAAGCTCGGCACGTCTGATTGCCGGATTAGACACATTTTTATCGTAAACTTCGGCAAGCGAAAATTCGTCACCCAGTTCATTATTGATATAGGTAGATTCTAAAAATTGGCGTGAAAGTGATTTTTCTTGCTGTCTGCGGTTGTTCGTGTAGTTGCTGACATAACTTGATTTATGTTTATGGACAAGCTCTAAATCTCTGGCCATTTGTTCAAGTTTACGTTTTTTTAGCGTTTTAAATTGTTTAAACCACCAACTATCGCAGCCAAATTTTTTAAGTTGTTCGGTTTCATCGGATGGAATATTTTCAATACCGTAAATTAGCGCATCATCAGCGCAGCCGCTCAGAATTCGCGCTCGCGCTGATTCTTGCGCTAATTTTACGAGTCTTGCTTTTTCTCTGGCTAAATTTTTTAAATTATCCAGTGATTCTGAAAGGTTTAAATCACCTATTCTTAACGCCTTATCAATGTTATTCAGCATTAAATTGGCGTGTTGAATGCCTAAGTTATCGCGTATTTTTTGATATTTTTTATTTATTTCATGGCTGAAAGTCGGGTGTAAGTCGTTGAATACAGCATGATAAAGCTGGTCTTCAAGTGGGGTAAAATCGGTCTGATTTTTTCGTTGAAAATTGTCATTTTCGTCAAAAAATGGGTATAAATAAGCCCATTTGAGCCTAGTGGAGACAAAAATACGAGAAATCTGATTGAGCGTTAACCCATTGATTTCATTGGGCTTAAAGGCTCTAGAGTGGTCTGTGTGGTTGAGGCTTGTGGTGGAGCCGGGGGGATTTGAACCCCCGTCCGAAGTACCGCCGTCCTCGGTACTACATGCTTAGTTTGTCTTTAATTTCACTTAAATGCTGCGGACAAACACGCCACACTTAAGCTATCCTGAATTAAATTTCGTGGTTCAGCTCTCAGGCGGGAGCATCCGCACTATCCAAGTTTGGGTTTGAACTTCTGTTGATCCCCGTCTTACTGGCGGAAGCTAGGGCAGAAGTGCTAAGAGCAGGTTATTAAGCTGCTAAAGCGTAAGTTTCGTCGTTTGCGACTATTTTTTTGCGGCTTTTTACGTGGCCAACCGCCCCACGGCATGCACCTTAGAGTTTGTGTAATTCGTCGAATCCTAATCGGCCCCGATGAGCATAACCTTGTGCAAACCCAAAGTCTTTATCACAATCTCAAGTTTCTAAATATACGCGCTTTAAATATTATATTCAAGTGACTCTAGTTTGTTTATTTTTGAGTTTTTTGCGAAATCGAACAAAATTTAATAAAAATATCAAACAAATAGAGCTTTTATATAAAACGCCGCCTTTTTTCATATCAATTTCAAGTTCAGGGTTTGCTGTGGTTGCTGTTACTTGTACGCTTATATTTGCGTTATCAGTTATTTGGCCGTCGGAGATGGTGTAGCTAAAGGTTTCTGTACCCGTAAAATTAGTGGCTGGCATGTAGGTTATTTGGTTGTCGTTAATGATTACACTGCCATTGCCTTGGTAGTTTGTTTGGGTTATTAGCAAAATGTCGTTGTCAGCATCTGTGTCGTTATTTAATACATCTAGTATTAGTGTGTCGTTATTAGATGTATTTAGGGTAAATGCATCATTTTGGGCGCTGGGTGCTGTGTTGCTTACGGGGATTATTTCAAAGTTGCCCGGTGATAAGTTAAAAAATATGTTGTCGTTACATATAACCATTATTTTTGCTAATAAGGTGTCTATATTGGGTAGGGTTATTTGAGCCGAACCGGTGTTTTCAACGGCGTTGGCTAATGTGTATTTAAAGGTTTGGGCATTGTCGTCAGACAATAAAATATTGACTTGTGGGCATAGAGTTTGAGTTTGATTGACTTCCCAGTTGATATTAATGTTTTCTTGTCCGCTAAATAAGCTGTTATTGGTGGGGGAGGTTACGGTTAAAGGGCCTACATTGGCATCAACTGTTATTTGGGTATCGTCGGTGCCTATTCCGCCTTGTTGATCTCGCACAGCTAACTTAAATAACATGGTTCGGTTAGTTGTGGGTAAGAGCTCGGCCGGGGTGTTTCGGTTGTTTGCTAGATCATCTATTCGAGGAAAGAATCTTTGCGGACTGGTGTCTGGTAGCCAGTTTCGAAACAAAGGTCCATTGCCGTTATTTGCCCAATCAGAGGGGGCGCTGGTTGAATCGCCTAAATCTATTTGCTCCCACGAATAGGTGAGTGTATCGTTTTCAATATCGGTTGCCGAACCCGTTAATACAAAAGGGGTATTTTGCGCTATGGTGTAGTTTTTTCCTGCATCTGCAACTGGTGCTTGGTTATTGGCTGCTTGTGTTATACCGCAGCTGCCGGTGGTTTGGTTTGAGTTAATCGTTTTGTATATCTGCTCTATGTTTTTACTGTGAAAAACCGCCATGGTGCGATTGGCAATGTTCTCATCGTCGCAAATGCCGGCATAACCCATAATAGTGACGCCGCTTCCTAATTCATAAGCATTGTTGCTTGATCGGCTATCGCCACAAAAACCACTGGTGGCGTTAAATGAATGGGTGGCTCCAAATTGGTGACCGATTTCGTGGCTGACTAAATCAATATTAAATCCATCGCCTGTTGGGTTTGGACTCCCTGAAGTGCCTTGGGCTTTAAATCCGTTAAAACAGATAGAGCCAACTTGCGCAATACCGCCAGGGTTGGTTGTAAATAAATGGCCTATGTCGTAATTATTGCTGCCAATTATATTGTCTACGGTGGTTTGTGTGCTATTTAAATCTGCTTCGCTATCCGAATTGGTAAAGGGGTCTTCGTTGGGGTTGGTATAAATGAGCTCGTCGTTATTTGCGACTAGCTCAAGCCGAATGGCTAAGTCGCGTGCAAAAATGTCGTTCACTCTATTAATCGTGGTAACTATTGCATTTAACACATTTTGCTGGCGGTTGATAAAGTAGTTTGCATATTCGCCTGTGGTCGCAACAGCAAGTCGATAAGTGGTGAGTTCTCTTTGGCCTATATCGAGTGAGCCTTTACGTGATAGTTGAGGCTTTGCGTAATTTAATATGGTTTCATTAACTTGGGCTTTATTTTGATAGGGATATAACTCAAACAAATTATCGCTGGTATGTTCATCTAAATAATATCTAACTTGGTCGATTTGGTAGCTTGCATAAAAGCCATTTGGGCCTAAATCAAAGCGACCTCTTTGGCTTTTATCACCTTTTTTATGGCCTTTAAACGTTAAAATATCCGCGTGTTTTGCTGCAAGCTCATTCGCCATAATGGGAGAGTATTGAACAATATAGATGAGCTGTTTATCATTATGTTGTGGCAAGCTCAGCTCGTATTTAATGCCTGTTTTAGCAATTTGTTTTAAGTCATTTTTAAACCGTGTATTTAGTGACTTTATCAAAATTGCATTATCATGCAAAAGTACAGATGAGGTTAAGTTTGCATTGCTTATTAATTGGGGCGTTATAGGCTGCCAATTGGTATTTTGTGCATAACTGCTATAACTTAATAAAGCACCAAATAAAAGCGAAAATAACTTCATAATTTGTTCTCTGTGTTAATAAGCCTGCTAAATTAACTAGGCGAGTGTCAGATTAAAATTGTAGTTTATAATTAACATTTATTATACGAAAGGGTAAAAGTTTTTATCGAATATATGCGCTTATCTAACGTTTGCCGCTTTTATCTTGTTGGTTTAAGTGCTGGGTTAACTAACCTGTACATTTGAATAAAAAACAAACAAATAAAGATGGCTAATTAGGCTTGTTTGATTCCTTTCGGTAAGCTAATTTGCTAGAATCGCGCGCCCTTTATTCAATCACCCAAGGTTATTATGCAAGCAGAGCGAATGCGAGCCGACAAAGCGTTATTTTCTTACCCTAGTTTTAAAGCAAGGCCAGTCAAAAGCGCCCCCTTTTTACCTATGTCAAAAAAGGAAATGGCCGCATTAGGTTGGGATAGTTGTGACATTATTATTGTGACCGGCGATGCTTATGTTGATCATCCAAGTTTTGGTATGGCGGTGATTGGTCGTATGTTGGAAGCTCAAGGTTTTAGAGTCGGGATTATTTCACAACCAGACTGGACCAATAAAAAAGACTTTATGAAGCTAGGACAGCCCAATTTATTTTTTGGGGTGACTGCTGGCAACATGGATTCTATGATTAACCGATATACAGCAGACCGTAAATTACGACACGATGATGCTTACACTGCGGGTAATGTGGGCGGAAAAAGGCCAGATCGTGCGGTAACTGTTTATACTCAACGCTGTAAAGAAGCTTACAAAGTACCTGTGATTATTGGTGGAATTGAAGCCAGTTTACGCCGCATAGCGCATTATGATTATTGGTCAGATAAAGTACGTCGCTCTGTTTTATTTGACTCAAAAGCAGATATTTTAGTGTTTGGTAATGCTGAACGGCCATTAGCTGAGGTAGCGCATCGTTTAGCAAATGGTGATGACATTAGTGATATGCAGGACATTCGCGGTACTGCTGTTTTACGTAAAGAGGCTTTACCAGGCTGGTTTGGGGTAGATTCAACTGATTTAGATGTTCTAGGCAAAATTGATCCAATTCCTAACCCTTATGAGATGATTGAAGAGTCAAGCTGTGATTCCAAAAAAGATGCCGTAGAAGAGACAGCAGCCCAACCTATTTTAGTTCAACCCGCTAAAAAACGCCGACCATGGGAAATGACCTATGTTACTTTACCTGCCTATGATGTTGTACGCGCTGAAAAAACATATTATGCACACGCCTCTCGAATTTTACATAAAGAAACAAACCCAGGTTGTGCCCGTGCTTTAGTGCAGCGTCATGGCGATAGAATTGTTTGGATTAACCCACCCGCATTCCCGTTAGAAACCGACGAAATGGATGCGGTATTTGATATGAAATACGCCCGCATTCCTCATCCAGCTTATGGTAATGCAAAAATACCAGCGTATGACATGATTAAAACCTCAGTTAATATTATGCGTGGTTGCTTTGGCGGGTGTACCTTTTGCTCAATTACCGAGCACGAAGGACGAATAATTCAAAGCCGCTCAGAAGAATCAATTTTAAATGAAATTGAACAAATAAGAGATAAAGTGCCTGGCTTTACTGGCGTTATTTCTGATTTGGGTGGGCCAACAGCAAATATGTATAAGCTGCGGTGTAAGCATCCTAAAGCTGAGCAAACTTGCCGCCGTTTATCTTGTGTGTGGCCTGACATTTGTGGCCATATGGATACAGATCATAGCCCTACTATTAACTTGTACCGTCAGGCTCGTAAAATCAAAGGTATTAAAAAGATTTTGATAGCGTCAGGTGTGCGGTATGACTTAGCTGTTGAAGATCCTCGATATGTAAAAGAGCTAGCAACCCATCATGTGGGTGGATATTTAAAAATTGCACCTGAACATACCGAAGAAGGCCCATTAAGTAAGATGATGAAACCCGGCATGGGGACTTATCATAAATTTAAAGAGCTATTTGATAAATACTCGAAAGAAGCCGGCAAGGAACAGTATTTAATTCCGTACTTTATTTCATCGCATCCAGGTACAACCGATAAAGATATGGTTAATTTGGCTATTTGGCTTAAAAACCAAAAGTTTAAATTGGATCAGGTACAAAATTTTTATCCGTCTCCTATGGCGAATGCAACCACTATGTATCACTCAGAAGCGAATCCGATACATAAAGTAACGCATAAAGGTGAAAAAGTATTTGTTCCACGTGGAGACAGACAACGACGGTTACACAAAGCTTTGTTAAGGTACCATGATGAAAAAGGTTGGCCGATGATCCGTGAAGCATTACGAAAAATGGGATTATCTAAATTAATTGGCAATGGTCCAATGCATTTAGTGCCGCCTGAAGGCAAACATAAGCGACAACCCGACCATGGGCGTTATCAAAAAGGCTTAACTCGTTTTAGCTCAAATCAAGGGTTTGATAAACCAGTTAAGGGCAATACAGCTAAAATTAACGTAAAATCTAAAAAGTCTAAGTCGAATTCATCTAAAAAAATCGGCTCTAAAAAGCCAATCGCGTTATAGTCAATTTAATCAATTATTGATATAAAAAGCCGAATTTATATTCGGCTTTTTTGTTTTTTATCTTTATGAAACGAGCAACATGAAGCGAGCGCTAAAAATAAAACTCACTACCAATAAACCATTGACGGCCTCGGTTTGGCACGCCCATTTCGGTTGTGTTGCTAATGGCTGGTGTTGTGAAATTTTTATCTAATAAATTTTTTGCTTTAGCAAACAAATTGATTTTAGGCGATAGCTGGTAGCTTATTTTTGAGTTAACTAATACAAAACCATCTAATTTAACTCTGTCACTAAATTGCCCGCCATACGTGACTGTTTCTTTTTCGCTTTGGTAATTAAGCGAAAGATTATAATTCCACTGGTTATGGTGATAATTTGCAATTAAATAGGCTAGTGTGTCAGATGCTTTAAATTGGTCTTCTGCTAAATCAAAAAAGTGAGTGGCTCCAAACCGTAAGTGAAAATGATTGCTTGGCGCGTAAGCAACTTCAAGCTCCATCCCTTGGGTGCGTTGGCTCTCTTGGGTATTATTAGTGAGTCTAACTATGTTATCTACAACCAAATCGATAATCGCATCTTCAATGGTATGAACAAAATAAGTGGTCGAAAAATTCCAATAATTATGTTGGCTTAACCAAATAACATCGAGTGATTTAATGGTTTCTGGTTTTAAATTAGGATTGCCTTCAAATAACGGAGTATTGATTAATCCAATTTCGTTAAATTGCGGGGCTCTGTACGCTTCACCATAATTTACTTTTACCGTATTTTTTTGGTCCACCCGGCTAACCAAACTGACTCTTGGACTGGTATTTTGTCCAATATCATTGTAATCATCGTACCGAACGGCAACGGTGAGCTCGGTATCATCTGTAATTTCTATTTGAGACTGTATAAAAGTACCCCAAATATCTCGGTTTGTTGCTGCTACAAATTCAGCGTTTGCTTTATATTCACCGCCAAAATAACCAATGTTAGGGTGTTCGTCTGGTTTAATTTGTCCGCCAGATTCAAGGTATGTTAAACAAGGGACGTTTGTTAAGCACTTTTCGTAGTCTAAATTAGTATATGAACGATTTTCAGTTAATTCACTATGACGGTATTCAAAGCCCACACTTAAATCTACTTGTTCATTTAAATGATAAAAATTATTTAATCTAATACCGTGCGCATCTTCATTAAATGGAGTTTTGGCTAATAAAGGTTCGGTTGTTGGCGGTGTGGTAATCTCGGCAAAAGTGAAGGGTGGTGTACCCTGTATATAGTGATTTGAGCGGGTTCTTCGATAATCTAACCATAAATCACTATTAAATTTATCATTCCAGATGAAATTGTGATTTAAGGTTGAAAATAAGCTTTCGGTATCTGTTTGGTTAAAACCTTTACTAATATGCCCTTGTACATAATAGTCCTCTGACTTTTGCTCACTGTAAGCAATGTTAAGGGCGGTCTCACCAGAGCTGATATTTAAAATGACCTCAGCATGGCGGTTAGGATCTGAAATATCCAGTGTAAGATCAGGATTGTAACTATCTTTAACGTTTGAGTAGTGGTCGCCGTCTGTTTTACCGTAAGCGGCGGAGGCATGAATATTAACCTTACCTATTGTTGTGCCACCTGAAGCTGATAACTCTACGCTGCCCATATTGCCTGCAGCAACATGAAGTTCTGGCGTGTTATTGCTTTTGGTTATAATGTTAATTACACCTAAAAACGCATTCGAGCCATAAATTGCTGAGCCTGTACCTTTGATTATTTCTACTTTTTCTACAATAGCGAGCGGGATTTTGGGTAATGTGTAATCGCTATTGCCAGAATATTCACTATTAACACGTTGGCCATTTAATAAAATTAAAATTTCTCGGCCACCAGTACCCGCAGAGCGACCTCTAAAAGAAGTACGTTTGAATAATGAATTTCGGTCAGATGCATTACTTTGAATGCCTGTAACAAAATTTAGTAATTCATCAAGGCTATCCAGCCCTATTTGTTGAATATCTTGTGCTTCATATACAGCAACACTGGAGGGCACTGTGAGCATGGTTTCATTGGTTAGGGTGGCGCTGGCAACTTTAAGTTGTAGTAACTGTTCTATGGGCAGAGAAAACAGATCTTCAGCAGCGTTGGCGACGGTGCCTAAACTTAAACTGAGCAATCCAGCCGTCAGTAGTTGGGTAGATAATCTTTTATTGTCCATGGCCTAACTTATTGTTTTTTATTTGTAAATGGCTAGCTGACCAGTATATTGGCCAATAACCTATTAAAAAGCAATCTCTAGTTTTACAGTTTAGTGTATTTTTTTAAGATTGCTTAGGATTCCGTTTTATTTATGTTGTTTCCTAATTTGTTAAGGTAATCTTGCTCAACGATTTTGATTGCTTTTAAGACATCGTTTGGGTCTACGTTATTGTCCTCTAACAACATGATCAGATCGACTGCAACTTGAACATGTGTTGGCGCCTCTTTTAGCGACATTTTGTCTAACCTATTATTAAGCTTATTAATTTAGCCTCATTATATGCGTAATTATATGTAATCCCAAACCTGAATGATTAACATTTAAATTTATTATAAAGGGCGAGCAACCTTGGCAACCCAAAATGAACGCCAGTTTTTAGTTTTAGACCTTAACTTTTATTAGTGAGTTAACACTAAAACCTTAATCGGTTGAGGTTTTAGCCGATGCGTTCTGTTGTTGAGTATCTGCTAAAAATTTGATCGAGGTTTGAATGGCGTTTGCTACATTCATTTCCATTTGTAAGCGTTCTGCTGGTGCTAAATAAAAAGCCATGTCAACTTCATAACGTATGTACCGCGGAGGTAGCTGGTTTAACACTAAACAACATAAATCGGCTAAATAATTAGGGGTTGAAGTGGCTTCGGTTATGTCCATGCTGGTTAATTTATCAATCACTAATTTTTCGTAATAATTATGAATATCGTTATCTAATTTCATGGTGCCTTTCCCTTTACATATTGATAAGTGACTTGTTTTTATTGTAGGTGATCCAAACAGAATTGCTTAACGTATTTATTAAAAATAATTGTAAAAAGAGTTGATTCAAATGGATATACTCGGTCAAGATAGCTTGCAATCATCAACGCAAGTTAATTATACACGGACAGAGATGGCAAAATCTGGATCATCGTCAGAATCACCTAACTGGGCAGCTTTGTTGCAACAAGTTGCGGAACATCGTGATAGACGAGCTTACACTTTGATATTTAATTATTTTGCCCCGAGATTAAAGTCATTCGGGTTAAAATTATTAAAGCAAGACGCGTTAGCCTTAGAGATGGTTCAAGATACGATGCTGAATGTTTGGCTTAAAGCGCATTTATTTAACCCTGATAAAGGGGCAGCTTCGACTTGGATTTACACGATAGCACGTAATGTAAGATATGATATTTTACGTAAAATATCGCAAAAAAAAGAAGATAATATTGCCGATGAATTATGGCCCGTTATTGTTGAACATGATGAGCCTTTTAACGAGTTTACTCAATTGGAAAATTTATTATTGCAAGGGCAGCTAGAACATTTTTATCAGCATTTATCAGCGCCCCAGCTCGATGTTATTCGACAAGTCTATTTAGACGAAAAATCACATCAAGAGGTTTCTGATAATTTATTAATTCCGCTTGGTACGGTTAAATCGCGGATCCGTTTAGGGTTAGCTAAATTGAAACAAGCGATGGAGCAAGATGTATGATTAATTTCCATCCCTCAGATGAACTTTTAGCTCGCTATGCTCGCGCTGATTTGTCGGCAGGTTTGAGCTTAGCGGTGGCAACACATTTGGATTATTGTTCTATATGTCGTGCTAGTGTGGCTGAGTTTGAACAAGCAGCCGCTGATGACTTGCTCGAACTAGAGGCCGCCAGTGAAGATATGCCAGCATTCGATACTATGTTGGATGATATTTTACAGAGTGAGCCCCCAGAAAAAACAGGCAAAGCGATAGATAAAACACAAACGTCTTTTATTAAAGTAAATGAGCAAAAATTTGTGCTGCCGCAAACGCTAAGTCACTTTTATTCATCAGACGGACGGTGGCGTAAATTTGGTGGTGTACATAGCAACAAGTTAGGCGCGTTTGATGACTTTAGGTCTAGTTTAATTTATATCGAAGCGGATACTCAGGTGCCTAAACATACTCATAAAAGTTTAGAGATTACCATAGTGCTTGCGGGTGATTTATGTGATGAACAAGGACACTATCAGCCCGGAGACTTTATTGTTCTGGATAATAACGTGACTCATATGCCAACAACTCGGCCTAATCAGTCTTGTTTGTGTTTAGCTGTGATGGATGCACCTGTACAATTTACCCAAGGTGCTGCACGTTTATTAAATCCATTTGCTTCGTTAATGTATTAGATTAACCTCAACTTGGTTAAATTAATATTCAAAGTTAAGTCGCCATTTTTGAATCTTTCATTATGATCGCGACTTAAAGTGGTAGACGTGAAGCGGTATTTATTAACCTGAATTCAGGTTAATAAATTGCTTTATAGTGTGATATCGACTCTCATTTAAATTAAATAAACTTATATTTCAGCCAACTTTTTATCCAGAGTTTAAGTTAGTTAAAAAAGCTTAAAGCTTGAGTTAAATCATTGATAATATCTTGGGTGTCTTCAATTCCTACTGATAATCTAATCATGCCTTCGCTGATTCCCATTTTTTTGCGATTTTCTATTCCCATTTCATAATAAATTGTGGGGGCGACAGGAATAGCTAAGCTGCGGTTATCGCCTAAATGAGTTGAACATAAAATTAATTTAAGTTGATCAATAAAATCTAAGCAGTCAATTGAGTCAATTAAATCAAAGCTTAAAATGGCACCTGGGTATTTAAATTGCCGTTGTGCAATTGCATGTTCAGGGTGAGTGGCCAGCCCTGGGTAATATACCGTTTTAATTTTATGATGTTGGTTTAAAAAAGTGGCAATTTGCAAGGCAGAATGACAACTTTTATCCATTCTAAGTGCAAGTGTTTCAGCGCCAACACTTAATAAGTGTATTGCGTCTGAACTTAAACAAGCCCCCATATCACGCAACCCTTTTTTCTTAATTTGGGTGATAGCCCAAGTTTTTGAATCACCTTGTTGATAGGTTTTTAGAATATTAGGGTAATTTTGCCAATTATAATTACCGGTATCAATGACTGCACCGCCAAGTGCATTGGCATGCCCACCAAAATATTTGGTTAGTGAACAAATTAATAAATCAGCACCAGCCTGTATGCCATTAAAAAGGTAACATGGGGTCATGGTATTATCGACGGTTAACACTATATTTTGTGGTTGGCATATGTTTTTTATGGCTTTAATATCCGCGACTTGGGTTACCGGGTTTGCGATGGTTTCGCAAAATAGCATTCGGGTATTAGGCTTAATACTTTGCTTAATTTGAGTGTGATTGGTGATATCAACAAAATCGACTTCTATTCCGAATTGAATGAGCGTTTTGGCAAAACTGCTGGTATTGCCAAACACAAACTGGCTCATTATTAAGTGGTCGCCTGCTTTTAACAAAGTAAGCAAGGTATTACTTAACGCGGCCATACCACTTGAAAACACTAAACTAGACACAGCGCCTTCTAATTGGGTTAAGGTATTTTGTAACACATTTACACTAGGCGTTGATTGACGCGCGTAAGCGTGATGCTTACTTTTACCCTGAAAAACATTGACTAAATCTTGGGCTTGTTCATAAGCAAATAAAACAGATTGGTGCAAGGGCTGGTGGACTGCCCCTGATTCAATATTTTGTAGACGCTCGGCATGTACAACTTGAGTGGTAAAACCTTTTTCTTTCATCATGATTTATTGTGTGTCAGTATTCAATCCCCTAAGAGTGTAAATATAAATGAGATATGTCAATACAAAAACTAAATCTACGTTGGTGTCAAAAGCGGCAATTTGAAGGCACAGGCAGTAATGGCAAAAAAGTTTTATTAGATGGTCCAATTGAGGCAGGTGGTGAAAACCAAGGTATCAGGCCTATGGAAATGGTACTTTTAGGTTTAGCTGGTTGTTCAGCGTTTGATGTGGTGTCTATATTAGAAAAAAAGCGGACAGGGCTTAGCCAGTGTGAAGTTGAAATTGAAGCCCAGCGCGCGGACCAGATCCCTGCGGTATTTACTCAAATTCATTTGCGCTTTTTAGTTAGCGGTGAAAAACTAACAACTAAGGCTGTAACCCAAGCGGTTGAGCTATCGGTTGATAAATATTGTTCAGTGGCCGCAATGTTATTAGCCGCAGATGTTAAAATAACCCATAGCTTTGAGATAATCTCTTAAAATAAATCAAGTTGTTCGGCTTTAATTTGTGCCAGTAGCGCTTCTTCTTGCTGTTTAAGCTTTTTATTTTTAAGCTTTTTCTTTCTCATTTCGCATAATGAAATAACTTTAATTTTTTGCTCGGATGAGAGTTTTTCCCAGTAAAACCTTTCATCTCTGCTACGCAAACAACCACGGCAATAGCCTCTAGCGCCTGATTCACAAATACCAATGCAGGGGCTTTCTATATTGTCTATTTCAAAAAGTTTGGTTTGTTGCATTAAGCACTGCTGTTGTTTAATGAATACATGCGATAGTAAAGACAGTATATAACGAAACTTTATCTAGAGTGAAATTGGCTAACTGGAATTTATTTTTTAAATAAGCTCAAATATTTATGCGTTGATCATTTATACTAGATCTTAAGTTGCAATCTTAAGCGTTTAATTCGTTTGAAATTTGTACAATAAACATTAAAGCGTATCAGATCACAAAATCATTATCATTATTTGCATTTACAATTTTATTAATTATCGGCAGTATGATTAAAAATTTATTTAGCTTTTAAAAGGATACATAGTAGGAACTCTTATGAATGTAGAATTCATTAACCCGTTTTTATCTTCATTGGTCAACGTGGTTAGTACCATGGCTATGCTTGAGTTAAAGCCGCAAAAGCCAAGAGTCAAAAAAGACGAAGTCGCTCGGGGCGATGTGTCTGGCCTAATTGGTATGGTTGGTCCTCAAACTAAAGGGTCATTGTCAGTTTCATTTGAAGCAGGTTTAGCGCTTGATATTATGCAGAGAATGCTGGGTGAAAAACCAGATGCTATCAATGAAGAAGTAACAGATATGGTTGGGGAAATTACCAACATGGTCACAGGTGGTGCTAAAAAATTATTGGCTGAAAAAGGCTACGATTTTGATATGGCAACCCCAATCGTGGTTTCAGGAAAGGGTCATACCATAAATCATAAATCAGACGGGACTATCATTATTATGCCGTTTGAAGCTGAAGCTGGAAAAGTTCACATTGAAATCTGTTTTGATAAAGTAGCAAGTTAATTATATGTGGTTACAAAAAACAATTCGCTTAACGCCTCAAGCTCGTGGCTTTCATTTAGTTACATCAGAGATTGAATCATTATTACCTGAAATTCACCAGTTTAAAGTGGGTTTATGTCACTTATTATTGCAACATACGTCGGCCAGTTTAAGTATTAATGAAAATGCAGATCCCACTGTTCGCACTGACTTTGAATCTCACGTGAACGTAATGGTGCCAGAAAACCAGCCTTATTATCGCCATACCTACGAAGGCGATGACGATATGCCTGCTCATATTAAATCCAGTTTATTTGGTGTGAGCTTGCAGCTGCCTATTCAAAATGGTCAGTTTGGACTGGGTACATGGCAAGGGATTTACTTAGGCGAGCACAGAGATTATGGCGGTGAACGTCGAATCTTAGTGACTATGCAAGGTGAATAACCTAAATTAATTCAAGAGTATGAATATAGGCTTGAATTTGGCTTTAGATTATTTTGTTGATTATTATTTAAAATTACGATAAAACCCTGTTAAAAACTATTTATTTTTCGCAGACTCGATTCTGCTTAATATAAAATAAGCGTCAATAATAAAGTTATAGTCATTAATGATGATATGTACTGTGCAGCTGTAAACGGGCTGTAACAGACAGTCGTATGTTTAGAGGTAAATTTTAAAATGCAATCTATTGCCAGAAAAGTGCTTGTCGTTTTATTGTGTGTAAATTTAGCTGTATTGGGACTTGTTGCATTTGGCACTATGTCAATGCAAACCAGTAGCGAAAATGAACGCTATGAAAACAATAAAGAAGCAATTGTTAAACAGCTTAAAGTAATATTGCAAGATCCTGTTTTTTCGTATGATTTTCCTTTAATAAAAAACATTATTGACGCTTACATGCCAGATCCTATTATTGCGCAAGTAGAAGTGACAGATCACCGTGATAAAGCAATGGCTGAAACCAAAATGAAGCAAGATGTTGCGCTTGACGGGACAGCACAGTGGTATGAAATTTCAGGTGCCGATGGCAGCATGATTGGCAAGGTTAAAATTGCATTTTCACGTAGTGGCGTTGAAAACCGATTAGCTTCTCAATGGTACGAAAAGCTTATTTCAATGGCAGTTTCACTGCTGGCGCTGAGTGTATTACTTATTTTGTTAATTAACAAAGTGGTGGTGCGGCCTTTAACTAATGTTAGCCAAGTATTAGCTGACATAGCTCGAGGAGGCGGTGATTTAACCCAACGAATTCCAGTAAAAACAAATGATGAAATTGGTACTTTAGCTCAAAACTTTAATCATTTTATTGAAAAAATCCAAACTATTATTGCGGATGTTGCGCAAGGGGCCAATGGGTTAAGTGATTTATCATCTTCTATTAGTTCTGTTTGCCATAAAACGACAGTTAATACACATGAACAAAAAGAACAAACCGAACACTCGCTCAGTTATTTAAAGCAGTTGTCAGAAGCAACAGGTGAAATTGCACAAAATGCAGAGTTAACCGCTTCAAGTACCACAGAAACATTTGATTTAGCCGCACAAAGTAGAACAGATGTTCAAACCAATTTAACCCATGTTCAGCAGTTGGTCGATGAATTAGAAAATAATGCAAAAGTTGCCTCAGACCTGAAAACAGCCAGTGAAAATATTGGGGGTGTGTTAGATGTGATTAAAGGGATTGCAGAGCAGACAAATCTATTGGCACTAAATGCAGCAATAGAAGCCGCTCGGGCGGGTGAAACGGGCCGAGGTTTTGCGGTGGTGGCAGACGAAGTGCGCTCGCTTGCCAGCAAAACACGCCAATCTACTGAAGAGATTGAATCTATTATAGTATCGTTACAAAGCAAAGCTGATGATTCTTATCAAGCATCTTACCGTAGTAAAGAGTTAGTGAGTGAAACGATAGAATCGACAGAAACAACAGTAGGTGCTTTCGCTGCAATTTCAGATAAGTTAAGCAATATTAATGATATGATTATTCAAATTGCGAGCGCAACTGAAGAGCAATCTGTATTAACTAAAGAAGTAAGTCAAGGGATGGAGCACTTGTTAGATGGCGCCACTAAGCTCACTAATGAGACCAAAGGATTAGAACATAACACCCAAGCTATGATTGATGTTGAACATAACTTATCAGAGCAAATTAAACAGTTTAAATATTAATAAAATCATGTTTGATTAGGGCGTATTTATTTTTGTTGATACTTTGAGCTGATAGACAAATTGTCTTAAGTAAGGCGGAAATAATGAAAGCAGCCTATTGCTCAAAATAACACATAGCTTCACACGCCCTAAAGGCAAGATAATATCTTGCCTTTTTTGTGTTTATTTTAAGAATATTAACATTTTTACTTGAATTATCACCCCAGATCGCGATCATTGCAGCTAAATTTAGCATAAACATTTTTTTGAGGATAATATGAGCAAACCCATCGTTTTTAGCGGCGCACAGCCTAGTGGAGAATTAAGCATAGGTAACTATATGGGTGCATTACGCCAATGGGGCAATATGCAGGACGATTACCAATGTTTGTTTTCATTAGTTGATTTACATGCGATTACGGTTCGCCAAGATCCTGAAAAATTGAGAAATGCTTGCTTAGACGGCTTGGCTTTATATTTAGCGTGTGGCATTGACCCTAATAAAAGCATTGTATTTCTTCAGTCTCATGTGCCGCAGCATGCCCAGTTAGGTTGGATTTTAAATTGTTATACCCAGATGGGTGAGCTGAATCGAATGACTCAGTTTAAAGATAAATCAGCTAAAAACGAAAATAACATTAATGCTGGCTTATTCACCTACCCAGCACTAATGGCTGCTGACATTTTATTGTACGGCACCAATCAAGTGCCTGTGGGTAACGATCAAAAGCAACATTTAGAGCTAAGTCGTGACATTGCAATACGATTTAACAATGCTTACGGCAATACGTTTACAGTACCTGAGCCTTATATTCCAGAAACAGGCGCTCGTATTATGAGCTTGTTAGAGCCGACCAAAAAAATGTCTAAATCAGATGATAACCCAGGTAATTTTATTGGTTTGTTGGAAGAGCCGAAAAAAATTATCAAAAAAGTAAAACGTGCGGTGACAGACTCAGATGAGCAAGCTCGAATTTACTTTGATACCACAGAAAAACCAGGTGTTTCAAACTTATTAACCTTATTATCTTGTGCGACCGGTAAAAGTGTTGAAACTTTAGTGCCAGAGTATGAAGATAAAATGTATGGCCATTTAAAAGGTGATACAGCAGAAGCTATTGTGACTTTATTAGAGCCAATTCAAACACGCTTTAAAGCGCTAAGACAAGAGCAAGCCGAGTTAGAGAAAATAATGCTAATGGGCGCAGATAAAGCCCAAGAGCGAGCTCAAGTTGTGTTAGATAAAGTATCTGAGGCCATTGGTTTTATACCTAGACCTAAAGCTTAAGTTTGAGGCATATTAACCAGCGGGGAAATCTAATAGCCCCCGGTTAATATCGTGCAGCATAACCAATTGGCAACTATAATTGTCGTGTAAGTGGCTGGTATTTAGGTTAAAAACTTAGGAGCTATGATATGAGTATTAGGCGTAATCTAGCCTTTAAAATGCAAAATAAGTTAATGAAAGTAGCGTTAATGCTTTGTAGTAGTTTGGCATCAAGCTTTGTGTATGCACAGCCGAATGATTTTCATTTTAATGGTTTTTTAACCGTAGCTGGATACCATGGCTCAAGTAATCAAATTGGCTATAAATCTTCTATTTTAGGCGAACAGGCGAGTCACCGCGGAGAGTGGGTATTTGATGACTTAAGTTTATTGGGCGGACAAATTAACTATAGCGTTAATGACCAATGGCAGCTTGTAGGTCAGGCCGTTTTAAAAAATGAACTAGTAGATACTGATTTTGATCGAATAAAAATAGCAACTTTAAATTACCGCCCGAGTTCAGCCTGGCTATTTCGAGCAGGTCGTTTTTACCCACGAGGCTATTTAATCAGCGAAACTAGGCTGATAGGTTATGCTCATAATCAAGTCTTACCAGTACAAGATTTTTACGCTCAGCTTCCGTTACCTTATGTTGATGGTATAGACGCCACTTATACTCAGCGAACTGATTTTGGTTTATTTAGCGCGAACCTGTATTTTGGCGAAACGAATATCACTGTAGACTTAGGCGGTGATGAACCTGTGACAAGCGAATTTAAAAATTTAGTGGGTGCTAACCTTGAATATGAAAGCCGGAATTGGTTGCTAAGAGCCGCCTATTCACAAGTGGAGCAAATTGAGGGCTGGGGTATTATTGATGAAATTGAAGATTTTTTTACACTATTAGCTCACCCTGCACTATTACAAACAAAAACGCAATTTATGCCTTGGGCTGAAGGTGCCGCGTTTCTTCAAAGTGACAAAGCCAAAGATGGTGTTTTTAAGTATTATACTTTAGCGTCTGAACACAATAAAGGTGCTCTCAGAGTGAGAGCAGAATTAGCGCACTTGTCTTCTGGCAGTTTTTTATTACCAGATACGGACTCAGGTTATGTTAACTTTGCGTATACACATGGTGAAGTCACTCCTTTTGCGACGCTTTCTTTTATTAACTCAGATAAAGATAAACCATTTAGCACTCAGCCAAGCGGTGATTTATTAGATCAGGTCGACCAAGTTCTAGGTATAGATTCTCGAGTTACGTTAACTGTTATCAATGGCTTTTTAGAACCCGTTTATAAGCAAAAAAGTGCAACTTTAGGAATGCGCTGGGATTTTGCGCAACAACAGGCTGTAAAAGTGCAATTTGAACGAAAGTGGGTGGATAAAAATAGTGCAGGTTTATGGCGTGTAAACCAATTTAGTCAAACCCAAGCAGAACAAGTGGATGTTTTTTTAGTTAGTTATGACAGGATGTTTTAAGATGCGACTACCTCGTTTTTTTTATAGTGTATTGTTTATTAGTTTAGGGTTAATGAGCAAATGTGCTTTTGCTGGGGATATTTTAGTTATAGTGCATCCGGACAACCCGACACAACAGTTATCTAGTGGCAACGTATTAGATATTTATACCGGTCGGTTGGTGGCTTTTCCTGGCGGCACGACAGCTTTGCCCGTCGATTTATCAAATGAAACCCAAATCAAAGCAGATTTTTATCAGCAGTTAATGGGAAAAAGCTTATCGCAGATGAGTAGTTATTGGGCTAAGTTGTTGTTTACTGGCCGTTATAGCCCACCTGTTGTGCTTGATCCACCCAGTGAAGTTATCGCTTTTGTAAGTGAAAATTTATATGCGGTTGGGTATATTGATGAAGCTTGGTTAACCGATGATGTTAAAGTTGTTTACCGATTAAAATCAATTTAAATACAATGAACTAGGCGAAATGATATATTTAACCTCAATTCGGTTTTATGAATATGTTTCAAGTGGTCTTTTTTGACGAGCACTGCGTTAAATTCATGCAAAAAATCTCGTTAGAAACCATGCAGAGCGATAAGATTAAATCGTTCAATTAGTTAGAATACACCTTAACCCGAGTTAAGGTTATTTAAAAAGCATTGTTATTTAACTATGAACTTGATAGCTATTTTTACCTTGCTTTTTAATTTGATACATAGCGATATCTGCTTTTTCAAATAATTCATCAAAGTCTTCCGCTGAATCCGGGTATATGGCAATGCCTATACTCGCACCTAAATTTACATTATCTTCCGAAGAGACATTTATAGGCACAGATACCGCATGAATAATTTTATTGGCTAGTGTTTTTGCTTCATCAACTTGGCTGTAGTTAAGCGCGATAATAAATTCATCACCCCCCCAGCGCGCCAGAATATCTGAGCGTCTGGTTAAATGTGATAAACGTTTTGCTATTTCAACTAGGGCAACATCGCCAGCATCATGTCCATAAGTATCATTTACTTCTTTAAAGCCGTCTAAATCAATCAATAATAATGCAATCTTAGAGCTGTGATCGGGTGTTTTCATCATATGATTTAATAGTCGCCTAGCCGAACGTCGGTTTTTAAGGTGTGTTAACAAATCGTGGTCAGCTTCAAATTCCGATTGTAATAATTGTTGTCGTTTTGCTGTTACATCACTGATAAATATAAATGTATTGAGTTCGCCTTGCGCGTTTTCTGCCTTAGCAAAAGTTAAGTCAAACCAAAGGTTTTCACTATTTTTTTGTTCAGGGCTATGTTTAGTCTCCACTTCAATTGTGGTAGCTGTTTTGAGTTGCTCGCTTTGAATGATTTTCTGTTTAATTGTATCTGCATTTTCAAATAATAAATTGACCCACTGGTGGTTAGTTGTAATGTTTTCTTGTGAAACATTGTTACTCCACACTGACTCAAATTCTGGATTATGGGACAACAAGTTAAGTTCAGTGTCTGTTACCACGAGTGCATTTTTGGATAAGTTACAAATCATGGTTAAGTTTTCTGAGAGTTTTTGAGTTTGATTTGTCAGCGCTCTTTCTTTATTTAAGCGCTCATCTAATTTATTTAAAAGTTGGTTGATTTTATAACCAATGCGACCAATTTCATCACGTCGGCCAGTATGTGGATAGCGCATTGTTTGTTCGGTATCTAGTTTGACTGTATCCAGCCAAGAGGCAAGTTTTTCTATAGGGTGTGATACCAGCAAGTAAGTCGTGATTAGGGTAAAAAGAATACTAATAGTAACAACTACGATGACGCCTTGGATTTTATTATCTGCAATTGAAGAGGCGATATTTTGAACTAGCACATGGTTTTTTACAATTTCGAGTTGACCAATTTTCTCATCTTGAGAAAACGGTGAATATAAGGTTTTGGTGTATTTATGTGCTTTTTGGCAGGCTCCGCCTGTTGTTTGCATTTTATCGGTTATAATGGCAGCGCAGACAACTCTTTTATTTTTGAGTAAACCCGTTATCACATCATTTGCTAAAGCTTCATTATTTAAATAAGCTGAGATCGCCGCCGTATCATAAACGGTTGCCGCTAAAGATTGAATAATACGGTCGCTATCTTGATTGCTCGATTCAAGAATATTGTCGTAAGATGTGTAGGATAAAATAAGGGTTGCAATTGAGGCGATAATTCCAACATAAATCGTTAATTTTACATTGATTTTCATAATGATGCTGCAACTTTTTAAGCTCAAAAATGTCAATAATAAAAGCAGATTGACTAGGTGTTAGTTTGTTATTTAAAGCTAATCTAATAGACAAAGCTAAATTTGTTTAAAAGTATAGCACTCGATTCGCTAGAAGAATACGCCTCTTTTATGCTTTAATGCAATATATTGTATTGTTAATATTGATAAAAAATTAAAAATGAGCAGTTTGTATCGGCTTAATTTTTGTGATTTCAGGGGATAAAATAACAATGAAAAATATGCCAAAGTTTATTTGCGCGATCGGTTTTACACTTTGTAGTTTTTCCAGTTTTTCTAACGAAGATAATAGCGGGAAAACCAGTGCGTCTGTTAAAACTATTATCTCATCATCTGTTGCATTAAGAGGTCAACCACAATATGACACTGCTCAGTTTAAACACTGGGATTATGTGAATCCAGAGGCCCCTAAAGGCGGTCAAATAACATATGGTATGCAAGGTACCTTCGATAACTTTAATCGTTATGCTCAGCGTGGTACATCGCCCGCTATGATTGAAGATATTCTTTACGATAGCTTAATGGCTTCAAACCTAGATGAAATTTCTGTTTATTATCCCTTGATAGCGGAGAAAATCGAATACCCAAGCGATCATGCTTGGGTGATATTTCATATTGATCCAAAAGCTCAATTTTCAGATGGTAAGGCAATTACTGCCAAAGACGTTGCTTTTAGTTACAATTTGTTTTTTGAGCAAGGCGTTCCCCAGTTTAAAAAGTACTTTGCCGGAGTGACTGTTGAGGTTGTGGCGCCAAATAAAGTTAAATTTAAATTAGCGCGGCCAGATAAAGCTTTAATGTTGAGTCTTTGCGATTTAACAATATTGCCAGCTCATTATTATAAAGATAAAAAATTCTCAGAACCTTTTGATAAACCGCCATTAGGTAGTGGCCCTTATAAAGTAAAAAGCTACGAAATGGGGCAACATATTATTTACCAGCGAGACCCTAAATATTGGGCCGCTGAGCATCCTACCAAAGTGGGTCGTTATAATTTTGAGCAAATTCGCATTGATTATTATTTAGATGAAACTGTATTAATGGAGGCCTTTAAAAAAGGTGAATATGACTTTAGGTTAGAAAGCATAGCAAAAAACTGGGCGACTCAATACACGGGTGAAAATTTTGATAAAGGTTATATTGTTAAAGAAGAAATAGCGCACCAAACTCCAACGGGTAATAGTGCTTTTGTGTTTAATGTGCAAAAACCTCAATTTTCAGACCGTAAAGTGAGACAAGCGCTTAATTTACTATTTGATTTTGAATGGACCAATAAAAACTTTTTTTATGGCGACTATCAAAGAAACGATAGTTATTTTATGAACTCGGAATATGGTTCATCTGGCTTGCCGACGGGTCGTGAGCTTGAAATTTTAAACCAATTTAAAGATCAGTTACCAGAAGCCGTTTTTAACAAACCCTTCAAACTGAATAAAACCGATGGCAGCGGGAATATTCGCCGTGAGATACGACAAGCCTTAAGCTTGTTTAAGCAAGCAGGTTATAAGCTAGTTGATAATAAATTGGTTGATCAAAAGGGTAAACAATTTGAATTTGAGTTGCTGATTTATCGTCCGTCAGAAGAGCGGTATTCAATTCCATTTCAAAAAAATATTGAGCGCATTGGCGCCAAAATGAACATACGTTTAGTGTCGGATGCATCGCAATATATTAACCGAGTACGCGAACGTGAGTTTGATATGATTAGCCGCGCTTTTTCAGGGTTTCCAAGTGAAACGCTTAAAATTCAATGGCACTCAGATTATTTAAACTCATCTTACAACTGGGTTGGACCCAATGATGAAGTGGTTGATTATTTGGTGACTAAAATTGCTGAAAATCAGGAAAACCAAACTGAGTTAATGGCTTATGCAAAAGCATTTGATCGCGTTTTACTGTGGAATTATTACTCTATCCCGCAGTGGCATTTATCCAAATATAGAGTGGCGTATTGGAATAAATATCAGCGACCTAAACAAATACCAAAGTATGATTTAGGACAAGATACTTGGTGGTTCGATGCACAAAAAGCAGCCAAACTGCCAAAACAACACAGAAATTAAATCGCTAATATGATGGCTATGGTAATAGCTATGATTGAGTGCAAGTTTAAATCGCGTCAGTTAATAACTTGTACTCAATATTAAAATTGTCCAATTGATAACCCAAATCAGGAACTAAAATATTTAAATGATCGCTTATATCATCCGGCGCTTGTTGCTCATTATACCCACCTTTTTTGCAATTATTGCAATTAATTTTTTTATTATTCAATTAGCCCCCGGTGGGCCGGTTGACCAATATATTGCGGCTCAGTCTGGTTTAGCGGCAACGAGCGTAATGCAAGAGCGCTTGGCGGCTAGTGGCAGTGAAGTCAATCAAGCGCGAGATATTAGTGCGCAAGAAGCGAGTGGATATCGCGGTGCAGGTGGCTTAACTAAAGAAGAAATCGCCGAGATTGAAAAGCGGTTTGGGTTTGATAAACCCATTGGTGAGCGCTTTTGGGAGATGCTAAAAAACTATTTGCAATTTGATTTTGGTGAAAGCTTATTTCGAGGCAAAGGGGTATTTGAGCTGATAGTTGAGCGTTTGCCTGTTTCTATCTCATTGGGGCTTTGGTCGTTATTAATTGTATACGCTATTTCTGTACCATTGGGGATACGAAAAGCCATCACCAATGGCTCACAGTTTGATGGCTGGACAACCACTGTTATTTTGGCGGCTAGTGCCATACCGGCTTTTTTGTTTGCGGTTTTATTAGTGATTTTATTTGCAGGTGGCTCGTTTTTTGACTGGTTTCCGCTTCGTGGTTTAACGTCAAATAATTGGGAATCATTATCTGTTTGGGGGAAAATTACGGATTATTTTTGGCACATGACCTTACCTATTTTAGCCACAGTGATTGGTTCATTTGCCGGTTTGACTATGCTCACTAAAAATTTATTTTTAGATGAAATAAACCGCCAATATGTCATAACAGCAAGAGCCAAAGGCTTAACTGAAAATGCTATTTTGTATAAACATGTGTTTAGAAATGCGATGTTGCTGATTGTTTCAGGTTTTCCGGCGGCGATTATTGGGGTCTTTTTTGGCAGCTCACTCATTATTGAAATTATATTCTCACTTGATGGCTTGGGGCTGTTGTTTTATGAAACCACAGTGCAGCGTGATTACCCCGTGATATTTGCCACTTTGTATGTATTTACGCTAGTTGGGTTAATTTTAAATATCTTAAGTGATGTGATGTACATGATTATCGATCCAAGAATTGACTTTGAGTCGAGGTAAGTTGTTTTATGGCACCCCGAATGATGGCTTTGAGCCAATTAAACCAAAAACGTTGGACTAAATTTAAAAATAACCGAAAAAGCTACTATTCGTTATGGTTGTTTTCGATTTTATTTGGGCTTTGCTTATTTGCTGAAATAATTGCAAACGACAAACCCTTACTCATTAAATATCAGGACTCACTATATTTTCCGTTGATAACTGAATATTCAGAAACCGATTTTGGTGGTGAATTTGAGCTCGCGGCTGACTATCGAGACCCTTATATGAAAGAGCTCATAGAAGCTGATGGCTGGATAGTGTGGCCGTTAATTCGATATAGCTATTCAACCATTAATTATGATTTACCAACCCCAGCGCCGAGTGCGCCATCAGACGAAAATTGGTTGGGAACAGACGATAAAGGACGGGATGTCGTTGCCAGAGTTATTTATGGATTCAGGTTAAGTGTGTTATTTGGTTTTGCGGTGACTATAGCGTCAGCTTTAATTGGAATTGGACTCGGCGCCGTGCAAGGATTTTACGGTGGTTGGGTTGATTTAAGTTTACAGCGTTTTATGGAAATTTGGGGCGGTTTACCTCAGCTATTTATGTTGATTATTTTAGTTAACTTTATTACTCCTAATGTGGCTTGGCTGGTGCTCATTACCACTTTATTTGGTTGGATGGGCTTTGTGGGTGTAGTGCGCGCCGAGTTTTTGCGTTGCCGAAATTTTGAATATGTGATGGCTGCAAAAGCAATGGGAATGTCTGATTCAAGGCTCATGTTTAAACATATTTTGCCCAACGCTATGGTCGCAACCATGGCAATGATGCCATTTGCTTTGTCAGGCTCGGTTACTATTTTAACTTCGTTAGACTTTTTAGGCTTTGGTTTACCACCCGGGGAGCCATCACTGGGTGAATTATTGGCTCAAGGCAAAGCGAATATTCAAGCACCTTGGTTAGGTTTTACTGCATTTTTCTCGCTTGGCATTATTTTGATGTTGCTGGTGTTTATTGGCGAGGGGATTCGAGATGCTTATGACCCAAGAAAAAGTCATTAGGAGTGTAGGTTGAGTCATTTAGTAGAAGTAAAAGAATTAAGCGTTGGGTTTAACCAATCAGGCCAAACTCGGCAAGTGGTGCATCAAATTTCTTTTGGTATTCAAAAAGGCGAAGTTTTGGCATTGGTCGGCGAAAGTGGCAGTGGTAAATCTGTCACTGCCATGTCGATATTACGCTTATTAAATGAGCCACCCGTTGAATATAGCTCTGGCGATATTTATTTATCGGGAGAGTCCGTTTTAAAAGCTTCAGATTCGCAGTTAAGACGTTGGCGTGGCGACAAAGTAGGAGTGATCTTTCAAGAGCCTATGATGTCATTAAATCCACTGCATACCATTGAAAAGCAGCTGGGAGAAACTTTATTTATCCATCAAGGGTTAACAGCAAAACAAAGTCGACCTAAAATTATTGAATGGTTAAATAAAGTGGGCCTTAGAGATGCTAAAAACCGATTAAAGGATTTTCCTCATCAGTTTTCAGGTGGCGAAAAACAGCGCATTATGATTGCAATGGCGCTTATTAATGAGCCTGAATTACTCATCGCCGATGAGCCCACAACCGCATTGGATGTAACGGTACAAGCGCAAATATTAAATTTGATTAAACAGCTGCAAAGCGAACTCAATATGGCTGTATTATTTATTAGCCATGATTTAGGTGTGGTTAAGCAATTGGCTGATCGCGTAGCTGTAATGGAGCAAGGTCGCTTGGTTGAAATAAACGACTGCCAGTCTTTATTTTTAAACCCGGAACACGCTTACACTCAAAAATTAATTAATGCTGAGCCACCTAATCAATTTTGTATTGCAGACCCAAAAGCCAACAATTTATTGGAAGTGAACCAACTAAAAGTTTGGTTTGCTATTCAAAAAGGGATTTTTAGAAAGGTAGAGGGTCACGTTAAGGCGGTTGATGGGGTGAGCTTTTCGATAAAAAAAGGCAGTGCTTTAGCCGTAGTGGGAGAAAGCGGAAGTGGCAAAACAACCTTATCTAAAGCTTTGTTGAGATTAATTAAAAGCCAAGGTGATTTTACTTTTAATGGTCAGTCGATTAATCAATTAAATAAACAGCAGCTAACAGCACTCCGTCGCGACATGCAATTTGTCTTTCAAGACCCTTACGGTAGTTTAAGTCCGCGAATGCTGGTGAGTGAAATTATTGGAGAAGGTTTAACGATTAATAATATTGCAACGCCACAAGAACATGAACAAATGATTATTGAGGCGATGCGACAAGTAGAACTCGATCCGAATATCAGGCACAGATACCCGCATGAGTTTTCAGGTGGGCAACGCCAACGTATTGCTTTAGCTCGTGCTTTGGTGATGAAACCTAAATTTATTATTTTAGATGAGCCGACTTCATCATTGGATCGCACGGTTCAATTTCAGGTTTTACAATTATTAAAAAAATTACAGCAAACTCACGATTTAACTTATTTATTTATCAGCCATGATCTTAAAGTTGTTAAAGCGTTATGTGAGGAGGTTGTGGTGATGAAAGCGGGGAAAATAGTAGAAGCGGGTAGTTGCGAAAAAGTATTTACGAGTCCTGAGCATAGTTATACGCGGCAACTCATTAAAACTGCATTTGTAGCTTAGCCTGAATAAGCTCAGACTCAATTAAACCTGCAAGTACCTGTTTTCTTTTATCAGTTAAACGGGTGCTGTGGGATTGGCAATGTTGCTCTGCGTGCTCAATTGTGTCCTTTAGGTCTGTCACTGAAATTACCTAAACATAAGGGTTGAGTTATCTGCATTAAGTTGTGATGCCCCTTGTTTTGTTTGTGTTACCCACATGGCTTGGATTTGCTCAATACCAGAAAAAGTTTTAAATAAACCAAGCTGAATGGATGATAAATGGGTTAGATTCTCACACTTAAATCGATACTCTACGATCACTTCGCTATGACTGTCATTGTGATGTCGTTTATCGTGGCCATGCGCTTTGTCTTGAGTGTCGATTAAGCTTGAGACATCGACATGATTATCAATCGGTGTGCAACGAGCACCTGCAAATGCAAAAAGTTTTTCAGGTTGATTTAAGACTTTGCTTAGGTTTTCGATTTTGGCAATGTCTTTTGCATTTGTGGCTTTATGTTCAAAGCCCACCAAATTAATGGTTGGTGAACTAAATTGAATTGCTAAATGATCTTCTTCTAGTACCAGCATTAATTCAGCCAAGCCATGAACATGTGCCGCATCGGTTGAGGCTGTAGCGTGAGTAGGGGCTAGCAAGGTTGCGATAAAACTAATTTTTAAAATAAGTTTTATCGCAATGAATAGGTTTTTAGCATTTAGCAACTGACGCATATTTTTCTCTTTAATTTAATTAATCATTAATAAAATCAAGCGTTAATATCAATCGACGGTTATCACTCGTTATTTGTGGTGAACGATGAATTAGACCCGCGCCTTCGTTGTTTTGCCAAAGCTCACCTTTTAGTAATGCAACATCACCAGCCGTCATTTGTTTAATATCAGTTTGATGTTTATATAATCCCGATTGTTCATCAGACTTGCCTATGCTAGCAGCCCCCAAACGGCTGCGATTAGCAAGATGATGAGGAAGCCATTCAGTCGCAATGCCTTTGTATGTAGAAACTAAACGACAAGGTACTTTATCAACATGAAATTTTGGACACATGGCACGATCTAATGCGGTTATTCTTAATCCCGCATGGTTGAGCTCAAACAAACAGCAAAACATATCCACTAGCAATGTAATATCATCGCTCAATATATCGGTAGCCGGTGAAGGCGATGTGCAAAGAGCTTCTTTTATAGCCGCTCTGGTATCTTGTGGGGCAACTACCATAGATAATTTTAGTGTCGGCCTATTTAGCAGTATTTCGTCCACTGCTTGTTGAAGCTGACTATTAAGTGTACGCTGCCAAATAACCATGTTGGTATTTTCTTGATATACACTGGTTAATATCTCTGGTTGATTGTCTTGTATTGCTTGCTTCGATTGAGCTGTGGTTATGGGATTTTCAGCTATTGTCGCTACTGCACTCATGCGGTTTCTCCCATTGCTTGTGAAGAATTTTCTGCTTCCCATGTTTGAAACGGGTCGTTTAACGTGAGCCAGTATGCTTTACCTTTAAGTAATTCGTTTTCAGATAGCAGACAGTTATCAAGCGCTTGGCTTATCGCATTTTGGTTAAGGCCTTGGCCAATAAACACTAATTCTTGACGCATATCACCAAAGGGTTCAACCCAAGTTTTTCGTATTTCTTTAAGTGATTCTTCATCCGTTGGCCAGCTGTCTTGTGGAACAGCTTTCCAGAACATGCCCGCAAAACCATAGCGGGCAATACCACCAGCTTGGTTCCACTGTCCGACAAATTGCGGGCGAGATGCCAGCCAAAAATAACCTTTAGATCGGATTAATTTGCCAAATTTTTCAGTGCCATGTAAAAATTGGTGGAATTTTTCTGGGTGGAACGGGCGACGCGCGGTATAACTAAAGCTACTAATATTGTATTCGTCTGTTTCTGGTAGGTGCTCGGCACGCATTTCTTTTAACCAGCCAGGGGCTTGCTGTGCGCGTTCAAAATTAAATAACCCAGTTGCCAAAACTTCATTAATGGGCACCTGTCCTTGACTAATAGGGATGATGCGAGCATGTGTATTAAGGGTTTTAAGAATGGCGGTTAACCGCTTTACTTCTGCCTTGCTTGCTAAATCTATTTTGCTAATAAGCAATACATCGGCAAACTCAACTTGTTCAACCAATAAATCAGCAACGCTGCGTTCATCATCTTCCCCGAGCGATTCGCCTGCGGCTTGTAAGTCTTTTGCTTCGTCGTAATCTTTTAAGAAGTTAACTGCGTCAACTACAGTGACCATGGTATCTAAGGTAGCAACATCTCCTAAAGACACATCATCTTCATTTGCAAAGGTAAAGGTTTCTGCAACTGGCAATGGCTCTGAAATACCAGTCGACTCAATCACCAAATAATCAAATAGGCCGTTTTGTGCCAGTTTATTGATTTCTAACAACAAGTCTTCGCGTAATGTGCAGCAAATACAGCCATTGCTCATTTCTACTAACTTTTCTTCGCTGTAGTTAAGTGATACTTCGTTTTTGACCATAGCCGCATCAACGTTTATTTCGCTCATATCATTTACAATAACGGCGACTTTTTTGCCTTGCCGATTATTTAAGATATGGCTGAGAACTGTGGTTTTACCAGCGCCTAGAAAGCCGGACAGAACAGTGAGGGGTAATTTTTGTGTCATTAAAAAATAGCTCCCTTAAAAATTGACATTAGCTAACTTTACTTAATGTTATAATGTAACATTTTAATTGTCTAATGTATTTTTAGTTCGTCAAAAAATATTCAAATGAAATAATCGTAAAAGCGTATATTTATAACCGACAAAATTTATTCGGTAGCCTTTCAACAGTAAGAATAAATTCGATAAGAGAGTCCTTTGTTCGAAATAACAAAGTTATCTATCTCGATGTAATCTAAAGTGTTATTATTTATAGCGTAAAAAATAAATAAGGTAATACTTTAATGCTGTTGATAATCGATAATTATGATTCTTTTACTTACAATTTGGCGCATTATTTTCAGGAGTTAAACATTAAAGTAAAAGTGGTTCGTAATGATGCAATTAGCCTTGATGAAATAGAGCAGTTAAAACCAAGCCACATATGTATTTCGCCTGGTCCTTGTACGCCTAATGAGTCAGGTATTTCATTAGCGGTTATTAAACATTTCACGGGAAAACTGCCTATTTTAGGGGTTTGTTTGGGTCATCAATGTATCGCTCAGGTATTTGGCGCTAAAGTGGTAAAAGCAAATAAAGTGATGCACGGAAAAACTTCGCTAGTGGAGCATAATAGCCAAGGGCTATTTAAAGGCATTGATCGAGATTTTTTGGTTACCCGTTATCACTCGTTAACGATTCAGCCAGACTCTTTGCCTAGTTTTTTAAAGCCGACCGCTTGGTCTAACGAAATTAGCGATAAGCTTATTATGGGCATTGAGCATATTCAATATCCGGTATTTGGCGTTCAATTTCATCCCGAATCTGTTATGTCGGAATTTGGTCACCATATATTAAGAAACTTTTTAAATAGCTAAAGGTTATAATAGGAAATAATTTGCTAGGCTTAATGACGACTTTACAAGGTTACTTTCTAGATTTAGGTTTGTCGCGGTATTGAATGTCTAAACAATCTTATTCTGACTTATTACATATTAGATTTCATGACTTATTAATTAGTTATGACTTTGCACGTAATCATAATGGTTTGGATTTAAATTTTGATGAAGAAATTGAACTGGATGGCGATCCGCAAGCTCGCGAGTTATTAGAAGTTGAACAACAAGCTAAACTGGAAAGAGACAACGCTGAGCAAACTAAAATACAGAATCAAGCACAACAATCTGTTATTTTGAATCAAACAGTCGCCCAATTAGTGTCAGAAAAACTCCAAGATACGACTTTTATTTTTAATGAGGTATTGCAAATTCAAGATGCGATTCCCACCATTTTGGATATTTTATCGGTTCGTGCGGCTTCAATTGGCCGAATTGATCCCTTAGTCTCAAATTTACCTTGGTTATCACTTGATTTGATTAAGCTGGTTAATTTACCTGTTTATCGCAAACAAGTGCATGGCGAAAAACCAATTCGAGTTGATCGCAGCAAAACAGCATTGAGTTACATTGGTCTTGATAATTTAAAAATGGTGATTCCAAGTTTTGCGTTACGCAAATGGATACCACATAGTACTGAGCCGTTTCGATTAATGAAACGTAAACTTTGGGAATCGTCGCTAGGGGCTGGTATTGCCTGCAAGCGACTTGCCCAAATGTATGATCAAGATCCCGGTGTGGCTTTTGCGTTGGGTGCGTTTCATGACTTGGGCAAATCGGCGATAGCTCGACTTTATTTACATACCTTTGATACCGAATGGAAACGACAACTTAAAGCGGCACGCGATCAAAGACAAAAGTCACTCCATGATGCTCTGGTAGATCTGGAGCCAGACCCCAACACCTTACGTGATTTAATGTTAGCGCATTCAGCCGATTTAAGTGTGCGCTTAGTGGAGTGCTTTAAGCTTAAAAGGCTTAATTTAGCTTCGCCTTTAAGAGCTTATGTTCACGGCGATTCAGATGATAGTCATGGCGCTAACGCCAGCCATGTAGCTATGGTACAAATTTTACAAAAAGGTATTTGTTACGCTCGATATAAAATTTTACAGCGCCATGGTCTAATTGCAAAACATGAAGCTAAAATCTTTTTTAAAGAAAACGGACTTAGCAGCTCTGATGTGGTTCAACTAAACAAATTAAGCTTGGTTAGGTTAAATTTACGTTTGGTTCAGCAAGATTAACTTATTTTACGCTTGTGCTAAGTGTCATCTACAATGCTTTGTAAAATCTGTTTGGTAAAATTCTTTTTTAGATAAAACCCACGTGGTAAGGTTTCAATTGGCTGGCCATCTTCGCCAATTCCTTTGGTTCTGACCCGACTATTTGCCGCTTTGGGTCTAATTTGCAAAAACTCTCCGGTCTGAGCGGTAATTTGGCTTACTTTCCCCAACACTATCATATCCATTAATTCTTCCCAGTCGGCTTTTAATGCTTGGTCTTGCGCTTCGCTGGGTGACCACAAAATAGGATAGCCAATCAATCGTTGAGCGATGGGGATTTGTCTTTCAGCCAAAATAGGGATCCACAAAACTCGGTTTAGTTTAATTCTAATCGGGCTTTGTTGCCATTGTTGGCCTGCACAATTAGTTAAGGGAGCAACACAAACGTAGGTGGTTTCAAGCGGCTGGCCTTTACTATCAATTGGAATGGTTTTTAGTTCTATACCCAAATGCTCAAAGTCGGGGACAGGTTTTGAACCAGCTGTAGCGCCCAAATGCCATTCTAATAATTGACCTGTCCAACCTTTATCATGATTTAAATTTTTGGGTACTTCGACAGTCGCAGCTTCAGCTAATTGAGCTAAATTTAAACCAGCCATTTGCATGGCTCTATCCATCAGTTCAGCTTCAGTTTTAGGGGCGTGGTCGCTTATTAATTTCATCAGGTTGATCTATTTATTCAGCTGAGTTTTTTGTTAAAATTCGGTAATTAATATCTATTGTGATATTAAGTTCAGATAAATTTTCAAGTGCTTTTTTTTTCTCATGACTGGCTTTATGTATATGCGGTGTCATTAATAGCAGGTTTGCAAGTGCTGACTTGTCTAGTAATTGTTCATAACAAATATTATCTTGTTTATACCAACTTAAACCGGCTTCGATAGCGTCAGGATAAGGGTTTTGTTGGTAAGCTTTAAGACTGGGATAAATTTTGTTTCTTAATTCGATTAGATGTTTTTCGCCGCTTTCAACTAAAATGAGTTTGCCATTTGGTTTTAATTTTTTGGCAAACTCAGCAAAACAAGGAAACCCAAAAGCACAGACAATAATATCAAAATGCGCGTCTAAAAGCGGTAAATGTTTATTCGAGGCTACTATATATTGACTTTTTTTGTCTGATTTTGCGGCCGCTAAAATAGCAAATTTAGCAATGTCGACACCGAAAGTTTGCACATTGTTATGAGCATTGGTAAGCGCTTGATTTAACCGAGCTAAATAATAACCTTCACCACACCCGGCGTCTAATAGGTTAAATGGCGCTGAGGTATCGGTTATGTTTACATTTGATTCAGCCAAAACTAATTGATTTAAATGATCGCTAATGCCCTGATAAGCGGTAGTGGTTAAAAAATCACGTCTTGCTTGAACCATTTCTTTCGTATCACCCGGTGACCTTGAACGTTTAAATTGAACAGGTAATAAATTGACATAACCTTGGCGGGCAATATCAAATTGATGGTTATGTTGGCAATGCAGGCTATTTTCAACACGCTTGAGTATTGAACCATCCATTGGGCAAATCATTAAATCTGAAGTTATAGACACGGCAAATTATTCACAATATAAAATTATTCGCTATTCTACCATCGATAATTATGAATGCTATTCAGGTTCAATTGTATAAGCTTGGTTGGTAACAATTTATACATTGTGGGGGTATTTTGTTCGGATTGGCTAAAAAACATGCTGTCGTTTACGTTAAATTTACTTTTTATTCAATTAGTACTTGATTTGTTTGCCGCAATGCATATCTTTGATGTTACTTTTATCTCAATTGGTTTACAGTTGGGGTGAAATCGGACACACAGTCAAAGAATATAATTAGATATCCGGAGAACCCTAATGTTTAAGAAACTGGTTCCAGTTAACTCAAGCACACATAAAGACCTTAAATTAAAACGCGCACCAAATTACAATTTTGCAAAAAATGTACATGTTGCTCCTTTGCTTGCGCATGAATTTCCTCAAGCATCTTCTAGCTTTCCAATTATTTTTCATAAAAATGACGAAAAAGGTGAATTTCACCCGTTGGCTTTGTTGGGCTTGAAAAAAGAAGAAAATTTAATTATTCAAGATGGCCGTTGGACAGCAACTTATGTACCAGCCGCGATCCGTCGTTACCCTTTTGCGGCAGCATCAGTGAATGGTGATGACGACAACATGGTTGTTTGTTTAGACGAAGAAGCCGAAATGTTTAACAAAGATGACGGCGATGCTTTATTTAACGAAGATGGCAGCGAAAGCAAAATTATTGAACAAGTGAAAGAGTTTATGAATTCTTTCTTGGAGCGTGAAGCTTCAAGCCGTGCGTTTGTTAAATATATTGCAGAAAAAGATTTATTAGTGCCAAGAACCGTTGGTTATACAAAATCTGATGGCGAGCGTGTCAACATAGGTAGTTTTTTTGCCTTTGACGAAGAAAAATTCAATCAATTATCAGATGAAGAATTTTTAGAAATGCGTAAACGCGGCTATTTAGCTGTTTGTTATGCTATTTTAACGTCAATGCAGCAAATGGATAATTTATTCCGTTTACAGCAACAAGCTGCTGCATAATTACTTAAATGCCCAAGTATCTTGGGCATTTATCTGAAAGCCGATGCCTCGGCTTTCTTGTTTTGTTTTAACTTAGTTTTAATCTCATTCCATTTTTTAATTCATATTGATTTAGCCACCACATTCATTACACTGCGATTAATTCTGATTAAGAGCTTTGATAATATCTGATGGACTTAACCGCTAAAAAACAAATCATTCTTGATTTATTTACTCAGCTTCAACGTAGCGACGCTCCATACTCTGCGATTTTACAGCAATATAAACTGGTATTTACGCAAACTAAAACCCAGTTAGGCAGTTGCCATTATGGTAAAAAGCAAATTTCAATCTCACAGCATATCTTGGCTAATAATGATATCGAGATTCAAATTGATACCCTTAAACATGAGTGCGCACATGCATTAGCTTTTGCACAAGGGGACCGAGGGCATGGCAGCGTTTGGCGTCAATGGGCGATTAAGTTAGGGGCGACACCTAGAAGCCGGACGTCTGAAAAGATAAAAACACAGGCTAAGTATCATTTGGTACGAATTCAGGGGGCCTCATTGCAAGTTTTACAGCGCACTTACCACAGACGCGTCAGTTTAAAAGGCAAATATATGCGGCACGATAAAAGTAGTTTAAATCAATTGTATTTAATTCCACTGGCTGAACTAGATGCCTACAAGGCTGGCGAGCTAACTGTTAATCAACTTACCTTATTACAATAAAGTATATTTTGGGTGTTTAGACGTCTAGACGTAAAGACTTGCAAAAAAATAAATAATCACTACACTTGTTGCCAAATTGTCTGTATTTCGTCTTGCCGTTAGTTTATTCGTTAGGCAGGCAAACGATAATCTCCAATACAAATGCATCTAATATTCGCATAATTTGAAGTTGCGCAGGGTCAAGCTGTATTTGCTTATAATGAGATTTAATAGTTTATTGCTGTGTTAATAGGAGTCATATAAATGGCTAAACATGTTTTTACTTCTGAATCTGTATCAGAAGGTCATCCGGATAAAATAGCGGATCAAATTTCAGATGCGGTACTAGATGCCATTTTAGAACAAGATGCCCATGCGCGTGTTGCTTGCGAAACTTATGTTAAAACAGGCATGGTGATGGTGGGCGGTGAAGTCACCACTTCTGCTTGGGTTGATATTGAAGAATTGACTCGTAAAACCATTCGTGAAATTGGTTACACTCATTCAGATATGGGTTTTGATGCAGACTCTTGTGCAATTTTAAATACGATAGGCAAGCAATCGCCCGATATTAATCAAGGGGTTGATCGTGCTCGCCCTGAAGAGCAAGGTGCCGGCGACCAAGGTTTAATGTTTGGCTACGCTAGCAATGAAACGGATGTTTTAATGCCTGCGCCTATTACCTATTCGCACCGTTTAGTTAAACGACAAGCAGAAGTTCGTAAAAACGGTACTTTGCCTTGGTTACGCCCAGATGCAAAAAGTCAGGTGACGTTTGCTTATGAAAATGGCAAGCCAGTTGGGGTTGATGCGGTTGTTTTATCAACTCAGCACTGTGACAGTATTTCAACTGAAGCGTTACGCGAAGCGGTAATGGAAGAAATTATCAAGCCAGTTTTACCATCTGAATGGTTATCAGCCAGCACTAAGTTTTTTATTAACCCAACAGGCCGTTTTGTGATTGGTGGCCCAATGGGCGATTGTGGTTTAACCGGGCGTAAAATTATTGTTGATACTTATGGCGGTATGGCTCGTCACGGTGGCGGTGCGTTTTCAGGTAAAGATCCGTCAAAAGTAGACCGCAGCGCAGCTTACGCGGGTCGTTATGTCGCTAAAAATATTGTTGCGGCGGGTTTAGCTGACCGTTGCGAAATACAAGTTTCATACGCGATTGGGGTTGCAGAACCAACCTCGATTAGCATTGATACATTTGGTACAGGTAAAGTAGCTGAAGACCGTTTGGTTGATATTGTACGTGACAATTTTGATTTACGCCCTTATGGCTTAATCAAAATGTTAGATTTAGAACGCCCTATTTATCAAGCGACAGCGGCTTACGGTCATTTTGGCCGCGAAGAGTTCCCATGGGAAAAAACCGATAAAGCAGACGATTTAAAAGCGGCAGCTGGTTTGTAAAAAGCGCTGAATAAACATTATTTTAAAAGGCCACTTTGTAGTGGCTTTTTTTATATCTAAAATTCAAGATTGTCCGAACATTTTACACTTGGTGATTTTCGAATAATGTTGATCCAAGCAAGTGTATGATTTAACGCCTAATAATGAATCTGGCTTGAATTTCGCACGATCACGCTAGCCATGAAAATTAGGGCTGGTGAGCGAGTTTTACATCGGTTTGGAATTTAAACTCAAGGATTTTAGGATGAAACATGTAAACTTTATTTTAGCTTTTTTAATGTTATCTATTAAGCCTGTTTTTGGTGGAATGATTACCGACTATTCATTAGATGAACCGACTAACGTTGTTGTTAACAAAGAAACTGGGCTCGAGTGGCTACAATGGGATGAAACAATTGGTTTATCTGTGGCGGATATTATTCTAGGAAACAATAATGCGTATTTTGAACAAGGCTGGCGTTTAGCAACTCACGTTGAAGTTAGCGATTTATATAATACCTTTTTTTCTGCGACACAGTGGGACACCGACGAAAATACAACACAATCTTTGTCACTACTCACGCCTTTAAATTCAACGACCGATGCAGCTAGCGTTTTTATTTATTTGTTTGGTGATACTTACGCTGCTGCTGGCAAATATTATGATGTCGGCGACCCTGTTCAAATGGCGGCAGCTTGGATTGGAGAAGATACCGATGCTGACCAAGATTATACTTATACTAGGGTTCGAGATGAATATAATCGATTTGATGGGTTTTTATACGAATATTTAAACGGTAGAGTCATGTTGTTAAAGGATGAATTGAATCCTTACGATAGCTTGCCAGATACTGGAATTGCTTTGGTGCGAACGACTCAGCCGACAGCGATATCTGAACCAAATACAAATATGTTACTTTTATCTTGTTTGGTGGCTCTTTTTATTCGTTGTCGTCGAGATAAAAGTCGATTGGCCTAATTTGCCCATCCCTACATGAATTGCCAATTAACCTGATTTTTTATCGTGTTTATTTTGGCGGAAAGGGCAGTCGCGGTCTATTCAACGAGACAAATGCCTTGCGGGCCTATTTGTGTATGATCTGAAGATACAAAAACGTGCATATTTTTATAAAATGCCTGATATTTACGCTTTAATGATTAAAATATTAATGACAGCTTAATGAAATTATTGCTATCTTAATCAGCTTATTATCCAAAACGTTTGCTAAAAGCGCACTGATTATTGAGGTTTTTTAATCCACTATGCTCATACCCTCTCCCGAATTGATTTCACTTGACGAAATTTTGCCGAACGAACCATTATTAATGATGGGGGCAGGGCCTGTACCTATCCCCGAGCAAGTGGCTAAAGCGAACTCAATTGTGATTAATCACCTTGGCGAGACAATGGCCAAGATTATTGATCAGGTAAAACAAATGTCTCGTTATGTATTTCAAACGCAATCACCATGGATTTTAGGGGTTGCAGGACCGGGTTCCGCAGCAATGGAAATGGCGGTAACTAATTTAGTTTGGCAAAATACGCGAGTACTGAGTATTAGCAACGGCTTTTTTAGCAGTCGGTTAGCTGAAATGGCATCGCGAGTGGGGGCTGATGTTAAAACTCTTCAGGTTGAAGAAACTAAAATTCCCGATCTAGCACAAATTAAACAAATTTTAGACACCTTTAAGCCAGAGGTATTAACGCTTGTCCAAGGTGAAACATCTAATACTGTGTGTAATAAAAACTTAGCTGAAATTAGCCAATTAGCGCATCAATATGATTGCTACGTGATTGTAGATGCCGTTTGTACGTTAAGTACTATGCCATTAAAAATGGATGAGTGGAAAATTGATGCTGTGATAACAGGTGGTCAAAAAGGGTTGTCTTCAATACCTGGCGTTTCTTTAATTGCATTTTCTGAGCGTGCTTATCAACGAATGCATGCAAGACCATCCAAATGCCCACAGTGGTGTTTAGATGCACAACTTGCTGAGCAGTTTTGGCATCATGGTTCGTATCATTACACAGCGCCAGTTTCTGGCATTTTGGCGATTCATGAAGCGCTAGCTTTGATTTGTAAAGAAACATTAGAAAGCCGCTTCGCTCGACATTTACGATGCTCACTTGCATTGCAACGAGGTATTGAAGCTTTAGGTTTATCACTGTATGTTCCTGAGCAAGCAAGATTAAACTCAGTCATTGGAATTAATGTCCCTGAAGGCATTGAACAAAAAGCTTTATGTCATCATATTTCAAATCAATATAGGGTTGAAATCGCGGGCTCGTTTGGGCTTAATATTGTTAGAATAGGGCAAATGGGTGAGCAAAGTCGGGCGCATCATTTATTTAGAACTTTGCATGCATTTGGTTGTTCTATTCGTGATTTAGGGGGGCAAATTGATTTGCCTACTGGTATGGCTGAATTAGAAAGAGGTTTACAAGCAGGCGTTGCGCAAACCAATAATTAAAATATCACGCAAATTACTTATAATTATTTATATTTGAAATAATACTAGTTAATGCGCTAAAACAGCCGCTTTGCATGAAAAAAGCGGCTTAGTCTTGATATAAAACAAGCTTAGTTAATTTACAGAGTAACTAGGTTCTGGTAAGGTATTGCGTCAAATGAATTGGTATTACCAATTATCCTAAGATGGAAGTGAATGAATTATCATAAGGTTCGCCAGCCAAAATTAGCTGATGCAATTTTACAACAGTTAGAAACCATGATTCTGGAAGGTAGTTTGTTGCCGGGGCAAAAGTTGCCGCCTGAGCGAGAACTGGCTAAACAGTTCGAGGTGTCACGGCCGTCTTTGCGTGAAGCAATTCAAAAATTAGAAGCTAAAGGTTTGGTATATCGTCGTCAGGGCGGTGGCACTTATGTTCATAATCAGTTGCAAAGTGCGCTGGCCGATCCACTTTTCCAGTTAATATCTTCCAAACCAGAAACTCAGTTTGACTTGCTTGAGTTTCGTCATGCATTAGAAGGCATTTCAGCGTATTATGCTGCGTTAAGAGGTACTGAAGCTGATTTTAAGCAAATACAGCAAGGCTTTAAGTTAACTCAAGAGAAAGCTCAGTCACAGATTGTTGAGCAGGTAGAAGCTTTATATGAATTTTATTTAGCGATTGCAGAAGCGTCGCACAACTTGGTTATTGTACATTTAGTGCAGGGCATGGCGGTTTTAATTAAGAAGAATATCGCGCAAAATATAGAAATATTATCAGCTAAGCCTGAAATATTGCCAAGTTTAGATAAACACAGAGATTCACTGATGGTTGCAATATTAGCTAGAGATCCTGAAGCAGCTCGTATGGCATCACATCATCATTTGTCCTTTATTGAAGAGTCGTTACTTCAGTTAGGGCAAGAAGAAAACCGATTGCAACGAGCTATGCGCCGTGTGCAAAAAGAACTAAAACACTAGATTGGCTAAGATGAAGCAAAAGCGGTTTTAGCTTTGCGAGCCTAACGATAAAGGAAAACTATATGTCTGACGTCCTTAATCACGATGTAGATCCAATCGAAACACATGATTGGATTGATTCGATTGAATCTGTACTTGAAAATGAAGGCCCAGAACGAGCACATTATTTAATCGAGCAGATGATCGAAACATCTCGCCGAAATGGTGCTCACTTACCGTTTGATGCTACGACAGCATATAAAAACACAATTCCAGCAGGGCAAGAACCCGCTATGCCAGGTGATCCTGAGCTAGAAGCGAGAATTCGAGCTGTTATTCGCTGGAACTCAATGATGATGGTGGTACGTGCTTCTAAAAAAGATTTAGAGCTAGGTGGCCATATCTCAAGTTTCCAATCATCAGCTATGTTATATGATGTAGGCTTTAACCACTTTTTCCGAGCGCCAAATGATAAAGACGGTGGTGATTTAGTTTATTTCCAAGGTCATATCTCTCCGGGTATTTATGCGCGTTCATTTGTTGAAGGCCGTTTATCTGAATCTCAATTAGACAACTTCCGTCAAGAAGCATTTGCCGACGGTTTATCTTCATACCCGCATCCTAAATTAATGCCTGATTATTGGCAGTTCCCGACAGTATCTATGGGCTTAGGTCCAATGCAGGCTATTTACATGGCTCGCTTCTTAAAATACTTAACAGATCGCGGTTTAAAAGACTGTTCAGAGCAAACTGTTTATTGTTATTTAGGTGACGGTGAAATTGATGAGCCAGAATCATTAGGTGCTATCGGCCTTGCTTCACGTGAAGAATTAGACAACTTAGTTTTTGTTGTTAACTGTAACTTACAGCGTTTAGATGGTCCTGTTCGTGGTAACGGCAAAATTATTCAAGAATTAGAAGGTACATTCCGCGGCGCAGGTTGGGATGTAACTAAAGTCGTTTGGGGTCGTTACTGGGATCCATTATTCCAAAAAGATCACGATGGCTTAATGCAAAAGTTAATGGATGAAACCGTAGACGGTGAATACCAGAACTTTAAAGCTAAAGGCGGTGCCTTTACGCGTGAACATTTCTTTGGTAAATATCCTGAATTAAAAGAAATGGTTGCGAACATGTCAGATGATGACATTTGGCGCTTAAACCGTGGTGGTCATGATCCAGTTAAAGTTTATGCAGCCTATGCAAAAGCAAAAGCGACTAAAGGTCGTCCATCAGTGATCTTAGCCAAAACCGTAAAAGGTTATGGCATGGGTGAAGCAGCTGAAGGTAAAAATATTGCTCACGGTGTGAAGAAAATGGACTTGGATGCGATTCGCCATATGCGAGATCGTTTTAACGTACCGGTTTCAGACGAAGACTTAGAAACATTACCTTACTATCGTTTCCCAGAGAACAGCCCTGAATATAAATATATGATGAGCCGCCGTGAAGCATTAGGCGGTACTATGCCTAAGCGTCGTGAAAATTCATCAATCCAGTTAGAAGTACCTGAGTTAGAGGCGTTTAAAGCGACTACTGCTGGTTCTAAAGACCGTGAAATTTCGTCAACTATGGCGTTTGTACGTGTATTAACTGCTTTATTAAAAGACAAAAAAATTGGCAAAAACATAGTGCCAATTATTCCCGATGAAGCTCGTACCTTCGGGATGGAAGGTTTGTTCCGCCAAGTGGGTATTTATGCACACGAAGGCCAAAAATATACCCCACAAGATGCTGACCAAGTTGCTTACTACCGTGAAGATAAAAAAGGTCAAGTTTTACAAGAAGGTATTAACGAGTTAGGTTCAATGGCTTCTTGGGTTTCTGCTGCGACATCATACTCGCATGCTGATTTACCTATGATTCCTTTTTATATCTACTACTCAATGTTTGGTTTCCAACGAGTAGGTGATTTAGTTTGGGCGGCTGGTGATTTACAAGCACGAGGCTTCTTAATTGGTGGTACAGCCGGTCGTACAACATTAAATGGTGAAGGTTTACAGCACGAAGACGGTCATTCACATTTACATTTTGGTACTGTACCTAACTGTATTTCTTACGATCCAACGTACGGTTACGAAATTGCGGTCATCGTTCAAGACGGTATTAAACGCATGTATGGTGACAACGAAAATGTGTTCTATTACCTAACTGTGATGAACGAAAACTACGTTCAGTTACCTATGCCTGAAGGGGTTGAAGACGGCATTCGCAAAGGTATGTATAAGTTAGAAACCGTTGATGTTAAAAAAGCGAAAGCAAAGGTTAATTTATTATCTTCAGGTGTTATTTTAGAACGTGCACGTGCAGCGGCTAAAATTTTAGCTGACGATTACAACATTGCATCAGACGTTTATTCAGCAACTTCATTTAATGAGCTAGCGCGTGACGGTTTAGATTGTGAGCGTTGGAATATGTTACATCCTGAAGCAGACGAAAAAGTCGCTTACGTAACTCAGCTGCTACAAGATAGCAAAGGTCCAACCATTGCTGTAACTGATTACATGAAACAATATGCCGATCAAATTCGTGGTTTTGTTCCGACTGATTACCGAGTTTTAGGGACTGACGGTTTTGGCCGTTCAGACAGCCGTGAAAACTTACGTACTCACTTTGAAATCAATGAGCACTACATTGTAGTTGCATCATTGTATGAATTAGCAAAACGTGGCGAGATTGAAAAGAAAGTTGTTGCCGAGGCGATTGCTAAATTCAATATTGATCCAGAAAAACTTAACCCACTTTACGCTTAATTAGGGGATAGTAACAATGGCAATTAAAGATGTTTTAGTCCCTGATGTGGGCGGCGAAGAAGTTGAAGTAATTGAGCTTTGTGTTGCTCCGGGTGACACGGTTGAAGCTGAAGATTCACTGATTACAGTAGAAAGCGACAAAGCTTCAATGGATATTCCAGCACCTTTTGCTGGAACCGTAAAAGAAATTAAAACTGCGGTTGGCGATAAAGTATCTGAAGGTACTTTAATTGTAACGGTTGAAGATGCTAGCTCAGAAGCTGCAGAGCAACCAAAACAAGAAGAAGCCAAACAGGAAGCGTCGACTAAACAAGAAGACGCTCCGGCAAAAAGCCAATCATCGGGTTCAACGTCGACTGTGGAAGTAAAAGTGCCTGATATTGGTGGCGATACTGATGTTGAAGTCATTGAAGTATTAGTCGCTCAAGGCGATAAGGTTGAAGCTGAAGAAGGCTTAATTACCCTAGAAACTGATAAAGCTACTATGGACGTACCTTGCCCACAAGCTGGTACAGTTAAAGAATTAAAAATTTCAGTAGGCGATAAAGCTTCTGAAGGCACATTAGTGTTAATTCTTGAAACTGAAGGTGGCGATGAAGCTTCTGCTTCAGACGGCGACAACGAAAGTGCGCCAGCACAAGCAGCGCCTGAGTCTGAACCTGCAGCTTCTGGTGCAACTGAATTAAAAGAAGTTAAAGTACCTGATATTGGCGGCGACGAGAACGTTGATATTATTGAATTATTGGTAGCCGTTGGTGACGAAGTAAACGCTGAAGATGGTTTAATTACCTTAGAAACCGACAAAGCGACAATGGATGTACCTGCGCCATTTTCAGGTACCGTTAAAGAGCTTAAAGTTGCCGTAGGCGATAAAGTTTCTGAAGGTAGCTTAATTGCCATGGTAGAAACCAAAGGCGAAGCACCAACAGCAAAAGCAGACTCTAAGCCAGCTGAAAAATCAGCACCGGCTGCTAAGTCAGCGCCAGAGAAAAAATCTGAAGCGCCAAAATCAGAACCAACAGCTAACGTACCAGCCGCTGCAAACGGTAAAAAAGTACATGCTTCGCCATCTGTTCGCCGTACAGCGCGTGAATTTGGGGTTGATTTAGCATTAGTACCGGCAACAGGTCCTAAAGGTCGAATCTTAAAAGAAGACGTTCAAAAATGGGTGAAAGCTGAATTAGCTAAGCCTAAGTCATCTGGTGATTCGGCTGGCAATGGTGGTTTTGAAGTGCTTGCAGCACCAAAAATTGATTTCAGCAAATTTGGTGAAATTGAAGAAAAACCATTATCACGCATTCAAAAAATCTCGGGTAAAAACTTACACCGTAACTGGGTAACCATTCCACATGTTACTCAATTTGATGAAGCAGATATCACAGCGGTTGAAGAGTTTCGTAAAGAGCAAAATGCATATCATGCAAAAGTGCAAAGCGGCTTAAAAATTACGCCACTTGTTTTTGTAATGAAGGCAGCGGCCAAATCTTTAACTAAATTCCCAACTTTTAATTCTTCACTATCTTCAGATGGCGAAAACTTAATTCTTAAGAAATTTATCAACATAGGTATTGCGGTAGATACACCAAATGGCTTGGTTGTTCCTGTGATTAAAGATGTGGATAAAAAAGGCATTGAAGAATTATCACGAGAGTTAATTGAAGTTAGTAAAAAAGCGCGTGATGGCAAGTTAAAATCAGCTGATATGCAAGGTGGTTGTTTTACTATTTCAAGTTTAGGTGGCATTGGTGGTACTGCGTTTACCCCAATTGTGAACTGGCCAGAAGTTGCTATTTTAGGGGTTTCAAAAGCTGAAATGAAACCTAAATGGAATGGTAGTGAGTTTGTTCCTAAATTAATGTGTCCGTTAAGTTTATCTTACGATCACCGTGTAATTGATGGTGCTTTAGGTGCTAAATTCTCGGTTGATTTAGCGGCTAATTTATCAGACATTCGTCGTTTAGTGCTTTAAGCTGCGCTGAACTTCTCATAGACAAATTAGGGTAAAGTCAGGCTTTACCCTAAATTAATAAAAACTGGGGATTTTTATGAGTAATGAAGTCAAAACTCAGGTCGTTGTATTAGGTTCAGGCCCTGGCGGTTATTCTGCCGCTTTTCGTGCAGCCGATCTTGGTTTAGAAGTTGTCTTAGTTGAGCGTTATAGCAGTTTAGGTGGCGTTTGTTTAAATGTAGGTTGTATTCCATCAAAAGCATTATTACATGTTTCAAAACATTTAGTGGATGCACAAAACATGGAACACGAAGGGGTTACTTTTGGTAAACCTGAAATCGACTTAGATAAATTACGTGAGCACAAAAATAAAGTTGTGGGTCAGTTGACTGGCGGCTTAGATGGCATGGCTAAAATGCGTAAAGTTAAAGTGGTGAATGGCTACGGTAAATTTACCGGTGCTAACAGCCTAGCGGTTGAAGCTGAAGATGGTTCAGTTACCACTGTTAACTTTGACAATGCGATTATCGCAGCGGGTTCACGCCCAGTAAAATTGCCTTTTATTCCACATGATGATTCACGTGTTTGGGATTCAACCGATGCATTAGAAATGCCGTTTGTACCAGGTAAAATGTTGATTTTGGGTGGCGGCATTATCGGTCTGGAAATGGGCTCGGTTTATAGCGCATTAGGTTCAAAAATTGATGTTGTTGAATTTATGGATCAATTAATTCCAGCAGCAGACAAAGACATCATTAAAACTTTTACCAAATCAATTGGTAAAAAGTTTAATGACATTATGTTAGAAACCAAAGTAACTGCTGTTGAAGCCAAAGAAGACGGTATTTATGTCAGCTTTGAAGGTAAAAAAGCACCAGCAGAGCCAGTTAAATATGATGCCGTATTAGTGGCTGTTGGTCGTGCGCCAAATGGTGCGTTACTAGACGCTGAAAAAGCAGGCGTTGAAGTAACAGATCGCGGTTTCATTAATGTTGATAACCAACTGCGTACTAACGTACCGCACATACATGCAATTGGTGATTTAGTGGGTCAGCCTATGCTTGCTCATAAAGCCGTACATGAAGCGCATGTGGCTGCAGAAGTGATTGCTGGCAAAAAGCATTACTTTGAACCTAAAGTCATTCCATCAATTGCGTATACTGACCCAGAAGTGGCTTGGGCAGGCTTAACTGAAAAAGAAGCAAAAGAGCAAGGTTTAAACTACGAAGTTGCTGTTTTCCCTTGGGCGGCTTCAGGTCGTGCGATTGCTTCAAACGCAACAGACGGTTTCACTAAAATGATCTTTGATAAAGATGATCACCGTTTATTAGGCGGCGCTATGGTAGGTAGCAATGCAGGTGAGTTACTAGGTGAAGTTTGTTTGGCAATTGAAATGGGTGCAGATGCGGAAGATATCGCGTTAACTATTCACGCGCATCCAACCTTGCATGAATCTGTTGGTTTAGCGTCTGAAATTTATGAAGGCTCAATCACGGATTTACCGAACAAAAAAGCAAAAAAGAAAAAGTAATTTAACGAATATTAATCTTGGTTGTTTTCGCAAAAACGCGGTGAATACGTCCATGTAAGCTTGGATTTTTCATCCCTGAAAAATACATTTTGCTTAAAACAATCAAATTAATAAAAAAGCCTGAGTTAAGCAATTAACTCAGGCTTTTTTGTTTTTATTCTGCTTTAAGGAAAAGTCATCTCCGATTTTTAAATTCATCGTTGTTTTTTTTCATTATGCTAAACCATATATTCTTATAAATGCAACTTAACATTGCTATCTCTATATGCAATTTTTAGCTGGTATTTATTGCAAATGCAATAAATTGAGTTATCATAAATCATAGATTGATTTTTAATCAATGGAGGTTTTATGTCAGCTGTTATCCAACCAGATGCCGCTCAAATATTAATGAAAGCCTATGTTAATGCCTACAAAGCTTTAGCTGTACCTTCACATCAGGCCAGTAAAATTATAGGTGTTGACCCTTCTACTTTATCGCGCAAATCAAATAAAGGCTTTGCTGTAGATTCTAAACAAGCAGAGCTGCAAATGCATTTTATTCGTCTCTATCGCTCACTTTATGCGTTAGGGGGGGGCGACACTGAGTTTATGCAGCATTGGTTTTCAACTTATAACAAAGTGCTGAAAGGTACGCCAAATGAACTTTGTTTAAAAATTGATGGTTTGCTTAAAACAAATGGCTATTTAGATGCAATGCGTGGCAAGGTATAAACTTAGATTCAATGGGTTAACTAAATGGATTTATTAAATCAATGCGTCGAAAAAATTGAGTTTTATAGTCTATATCAGGCACAGGTTTATCGTTTTGTTGAAAGTCAGGAGCAGGTGGCTACGACAAGTTTGGTTGATAACTTAGACGAACAAGCTTTGTTAGAAGACTTACTAGAACAAAATAAACCTAAATTAGAAGCTGAGTACCAGCCGTTACATTATTTGATATCTACCCCTTTTCGTTATCCTCCTTTAACCCATGGTTCAAGATTTGGCCATCAATTTATGCCAAGCTTTTTTTATGCCAGCGAAGATAAATTAACCGCATTAGCCGAAGCCGCGTTTTATCGTTTTGCTTTTTTATTAGCGATGCAAAAACCTTATAATCAAGCAGTTAAATCCGAGCATTTAATGTTTTCAGTCAATGTTAAATCAAAAAAAGCGGTCGATTTAACAACTCATTCATTAACTGAATTTATACCGATATTAACCGACCCAGTTGATTATCGTTTTAGTCAAAAATTAGGTGAGCACTTAACAGCACAAAAACAGGTTGAGTTAATTCGATTTTATTCTGCGAGGGATAAATTGAGTGATACTAATCGAATCAATCTAGCCATTGCTCAGGCTAAAGTTATCTGTTCAACAGAGCCCGAACAAATGGTTAATTGGTTATGTCAGTCATCTGAAAGTGAAGTGAGCTTTTACAGTAGAAATGAAGCTGTATACCGTTTTTCAGTGAATGATTTTATGGTGGATGGCCAATTTCCATTGCTGGCCTGAATCACCTTTGAGTGCTATTTGTATAAGTTCTTTGAATAAGGCTCTTGCTATAAAGTTCTGTGGATAAAGCTCTTTATATAAAATAAGCATGATTCAGCGAACGGGCGCTTATGCGGCTCATTTATTTTGATTTTGCACTGAGTTTCATCCAGTGTCTATCGACGGTATGCACTTCATGTTTGGCCCATTTTTTAAAATTTTTGATATAAGTTTCACCGGTTGTGCCTGCTTCACTGCCAGCTACTACTTTGTATTTAAGCTGCGTTCTGCGAATTTCAATGACTTGCCTGACACTCCAGTACTCTCCTAGTCCTGCATTACTGTAACAATGATTGAGTGTGATACTAAGGCGTTTTTGGGGGCGATTTTGTTGAGCGTGCGCCATCGCTTTGCTGAAAATTTCGGCGAGTTCTTCTGAGCTCACATCAATATAAGAATTTTGCTGGCGAAGGGCTGCCATAAAATCTTCTTGGCTGAGCTGATAACTGCTGGGAGCCGACGATTTAGCGGTAAAGTTTAAGTGTGCAGGATAACGTCGCCAGTAAAAACAAAAGTTAAAGGCAAAAGCAATCAGCATTAACCCTGTTAAATTGAGCAACAGTGGGCTAATAATAAAGCTAAAGCCTAATTGGTGTATCTGTTCGCCGCCCATTACACAAAATAAAGCGGTAGCGCCGCCGGGCGGATGCAAACAGCGGCAATAATGCATAGCACAAATAGCAGCGCCCACTGCTATAGCACTTGCCAGAAACGGATGCTGAATATATTGCTGAGCTATGATCCCAATAATGGCTGATAGTATATGTCCTGCAAATACATTCCAAGGCTGAGATAAAGCCCCGTGAGGTAAGCCAAACACCAATACCGCAGTCGCCCCCATAGAGCCGACTAATAATAATGCCGAATTAGGATCAAACTGACTTAACGATATTTTTAACGTGAATAAAATGCCAACAATCGCGCCAATACCTGAGATTATTTTTTCGGTATGTGAAGTGGCGTCTGGCGCTAAGCCTAATAAAAGCCTAGCTTCACTAAAAAAGTGCTTAGTTTTGATTTTTATATGATTAACAGGCATTTATTGAACAGGTAACTCAAGCTGTGAAAACGGCCAAAGATAATAGAAGGGATTTATATTTGTGTATAATGAATAATAATGATATTTAAGTGCAATAATTTTGCACTTAAATGGGGCGGTATGGATATAGAACTGGCTAAAACTTTTTTAGAGATTATGAGTGTAGGCACTTTTAATGAAGCCGCTGAGCGTTTAAATGTGACTCAAACCACAGTAACGGCAAGGGTTAGAGCGTTAGAAAAGGCTCTAGGAAAGCAATTATTTATTCGTAATAGAGCGGGTGCTAAATTGACCCAAGATGGTGAGCGTTTTGCAGGTTACGCGCTCAGTTTGGTGCAAACTTGGGAGCAAGCCAAACAACAACTGAATTTGCCGGCTCAGCAGCGCCAAAGTATACGAATTGGCGCAGAGCAGAGTTTATGGAATCCGTTGATGGTTGACTGGATTAATACCATTCAGTCAAATACCGATAATATCCACATCCAAAGTGAAGTCGCAGATGTTGAAAAGTTAATCGTCTCGCTTGAGCAAAATCAGCTAGATGCCATTTTGGTACACAGGCCAAATTATTACTCAGGTTTTGTGGTTGAACAATTAGTAGAAGAAAAGCTAATTCATGTGCAAGTTCCTAACCAGCCTAAACCCGATTTATTTATTGACTGGGGCAGTGAATTTAAACGACATTTTGATGCCACTTTACCGCAAAAACGTCAAGCCGCAATGACGTTTAACTTAGGCCCGTTAGCGTTAAAAGTGATGCTTAAAAACGGTGGCAATGGCTACTTTAGAACGCGAGTCGTTGCGCATTATTTAGCACAAGGTTTACTTGAAAAAGTAACGGGCGCCCCTGAATTTTCATATCCAATCTATTTGCTCTACCGAAAAGGCACGCGCAGTGATTGCTGCTTACAAACGCTAGACTATTTAAGAGCGAGTATTTCCCTTAGCGAACATTGGCAGGTTTAACGCAATACAAGCGTAAGTATTGGTAATCTGGGCTAGGTATCTGTAGAATTCGCGCTAACTTTTGTAGGGTCTTAGATCCTACATATTCTAAATTTATCCAAAAGAGAGTTCGCTTTGATTACAACCGCAAATATCACCATGCAATTTGGTGCTAAGCCTTTATTTGAAAATATATCTGTAAAATTTGGTAATGGTAACCGTTATGGTTTGATTGGCGCAAATGGTTGTGGCAAGTCAACTTTTATGAAAATTTTAAGTGGCGAATTAGAGCCAAGTGCCGGTAATGTCTCTTTAGATGTGGATGAGCGTTTAGGCAAATTAAGCCAGGATCAATTCGCTTTTGAACAATATTCAGTTATCGACACCGTTGTGATGGGTCATAAAGAGCTTTGGGATATTAAATCTGAGCGTGACCGTATTTACAGTTTGCCAGAAATGAGCGAAGAAGATGGTATGAAAGTCGCTGATTTAGAAACTGAATTTATGGAAATGGATGGCTATTCAGCTGAATCTAAAGCAGGAGAATTATTATTAGCGGTTGGCATTCCGGTTGAGCAGCATTTTGGCTTAATGTCAGAAGTAGCCCCAGGTTGGAAACTCAGGGTATTATTAGCGCAAGCATTGTTTTCTGACCCAGATATTTTATTACTTGACGAACCAACCAATAACTTGGATATAGACACCATTCGCTGGTTGGAAGATACCTTAAATGCGCGTAAATCGACCATGGTTATCATCTCGCATGACCGCCATTTTTTAAACTCGGTCTGTACACATATGGCTGATTTAGATTACGGTGAATTGCGTGTTTATCCAGGTAACTATGATGAATATATGACAGCGGCAACGCAGGCCCGCGAACGTTTAATGGCGGACAATGCGAAGAAAAAAGCCCAAATTGCTGAGTTACAAACTTTCGTAAGTCGCTTCTCGGCTAACGCATCTAAAGCAAAACAAGCCACCTCACGTGCTAAACAGCTTGAAAAGATTGAATTGGCAGAAGTAAAAGCCTCTAGTCGAGTTAATCCATTTATTCGATTTACGGAAAGTAAAAAGCTTTATCGCAACGCATTAGAAGTTGAAAATCTGAGTAAATCGTTTGACGATACCCCTGTATTTAAAAACGTTAATTTTATGGTTGAAGTAGGTGAACGAGTCGCTATTATTGGTCAAAATGGTGCTGGTAAAACCACGTTAATCCGTACTTTATTAAATGAGCTAACCCCAACTAGTGGTACGGTTAAATGGTCAGAAAATGTGAATTTTGGCTATTATGCGCAAGATCACTCAGCTGATTTTGAACAAGATATGGACTTGTTTGATTGGATGAGTCAATGGAAAAAAGAAGGCGACGATGAACAAGCGGTACGCGGTTATTTAGGCCGTTTATTGTTTTCTGCAGATGATATTAAAAAATCAGTCAAAGTGATTTCAGGTGGTGAACAGGGTCGTATGTTGTTTGGTAAAATAATGATGGATAAACCCAATGTTATTTTAATGGATGAACCAACCAATCACTTGGATATGGAATCAATCGAATCGCTTAACTTGGCGCTTGAAAATTATGAAGGCACTTTGTTTTTTGTTAGTCACGACAGAGAATTCGTATCATCTATAGCCACTCGTATTTTAGAAGTAACAGATAACGGCATCATTGATTTTGCCGGCACTTATGAAGAATATTTAAAAACCAAAGAAGTTTAATCTTCACTTTAAATTAATTCTCATAAAAGCCAGCTAAGTTTCATCTTAGCTGGCTTTTTTGTTTTATATGAACCAATTGTCTAGAAATAAACTTGATTTGTGATGTTTAGGAGCCACTTATATCATTATAAATTGGCTGTTGGGTTTATCAGTTTTCATTATGTTTATGGTAAGTAAGAGTAGAATTGGTGTTTAAATACTAAAAAGGAAGGCGTATGGCAGAAGATAAATTGAATAACCCTTTAACTTTAAAAATGGGTCATGAAGAGCTCATTATTCGCCGCCGCTACGAAGTACTGAGTATTATTAACGATTTTGTTGTCGCCATATTATTTTTGGTTGGTAGCATTTTATTTTTGTTTCCTGAATATGAAAAAGCAGCGATATGGTTATTTATATTCGCCAGTTTTCAGTTTTTGCTTCGCCCAGCGATTCGATTATCGAGTCATATTCATATAAAACGAATTCCACCTAATACTTGGGAAAATTAATCTTTACTAATTGTGGCCTGAAAACGGTCAAGTGATAGTGCCTAAATTATCGCTTTCTAATGAGAGTTCTCGATTGGTTTTTCCATAAAGTAATCATTTTTGAATATAAAAAGCCCGCTAATATGTACGTATTAGCGGGCTTTTTATAGGCTTGTACAAATGCTAAATTTAAGGCATTAATTTAAGGTATTAGCTTAATGCTTTAAATTTCTGTTGCTTCAGCTCGTAATTGTTTCGACTTTTCTAAAGTGCGATTTAATCCATTAATAAGCGCTTGAATTGCTGCCGTGGTAATATTGCTATGCTGAGCGACGCCAAAGTGTGTTTGTCGGCCACCAATTTTTAGTTCAATATAACAAATTGCTTTTACTTTTGAACCAGAACCAATTGAATGTTCGTGGTAATCAATGACTTCAATTGGCAAGTTATAGTATTGGCTTAACGCCTGCGCAGCTGCATCAATTGGACCGTTACCTAACCCAATCACTTCTACTGATTTAGCCTGATATTCAAATGCAATTTCTACTTGCTGTTGGTTGTCTGAATAGTCAGTTACATGATTACTTTTGTATTCAATCGGCGCAGCTTTTGCTAAATACGCTTGATTAAACAATTCAACGATTTCGTTGCCTGTAATTTCTTTACCTCGGCTATCGTTAACCTGTTGCACCATTTTACTAAATTCAATTTGCAATTTACGCGGTAGTTTAATACCAGCTTGCTGTTCTAATAAAAAGCTAACGCCACCTTTACCAGATTGACTGTTTACACGCACCACAGCATCATAGCTTCGGTTTAAATCTGCTGGATCTATGGGTAGGTAAGGGACTTGCCACAATGCATCTTTATCTTGCACGGCCAACCCTTTTTTAATCGCGTCTTGATGTGAGCCAGAAAACGCAGTAAATACAAGTTCACCTGCATAAGGATGACGTGGGTGGACCGGAATTTGGTTACACTCTTCAACTAATTTAATGACTTTATCAATGTCAGAAAAATCCAATCCAGGGTTAACCCCTTGAGAATATAAGTTAAGTGCCAACGTCACTAAATCAACATTGCCAGTGCGTTCACCATTGCCAAACAAGCAACCCTCAACACGGTCCGCACCAGCCATGACAGCAAGTTCAGCCGCAGCAACAGCAGTGCCTCTGTCGTTATGCGGATGCACACTTAAAATGATGGCTTCGCGGTTATTTAGGTTTCTGTGCATCCACTCAATTTGGTCGGCATAGGTATTTGGTGTATTCATTTCCACTGTAGCCGGTAAGTTAATAATCATTTTATTATCAACCGTTGGTTGCCAAACATCGTTTACTGCATCACAAACTTCTTTAGCGAGTTCTATTTCAGTGCTTGAAAAAACTTCTGGCGAGTATTGATAAGTCCAATTAACTTCAGGCGCATTGGCAGTGAGTTCTTTAACCCATTGAGTGCCTTGAATAGCAATATTTTTAACACCCGCTTTGTCAGTACGATAGACAATTTCTCTAAAGGCGGGTGCAAGTGGATTATACATATGCAAAATTGCTTGTTTAGCGCCGCGCAAACTCTCAACGGTGCGCTCAATTAAATCACGACGCGCTTGCACTAATACCTCAATTGTTACGTCGTCTGGAATGTGGTTTTCTTCAATTAGCAAACGGGTAAAATCAAAATCAATTTGTGAAGCTGACGGAAAGCCTATTTCAATTTCTTTAAAGCCCATTGCAACCAATTCTTTAAAAAAGCGTAGTTTGGTTTCAATTGACATAGGGTCGATTAAAGCTTGGTTGCCATCACGTAAATCAGTGCTCATCCAAATAGGTGGCTTTTCAATAAAGTTGTTTGGCCATTGGCGATCGGGCAAGCTAACCCCAACAAATCTTTGGTACTTGCTAGATGGATTATTAATCATATGTGGCTCCAAGCGATAAAATTGAATTTTAAATTTTTAATATTGTTTATGATACGCAAAATAGCAGGTGAATGATTGCTAAGATAGGATTAATTTAGTACTTTAACGCAATATAATTTCATATATAATCTATTTAAGAGCATAAAATTTCTTTAAGTGGTGAAATGATACTAGATAAATACGATAAACTGATTTTACAAACAATTCAACGCCAGGGACGGATTTCAAATCAAGAGTTGGCAGAAGCCATTAATTTGTCGCCTTCACCATGCTTGCGACGCGTTCGGCAGTTAGAAGACGCGGGATTAATTGATGGTTATGTTGCATTAGTAAATGCGCGTGAGTTAGGGTTAACCTTATTATCTTTTATTCAAATTAGTATGGATAAACATACGCCTGAACGGTTTGCCAGCTTTGAAAAAATAGTTGCTGAGTTTCCGCAGGTATTAGAATGCCATTTAATTACTGGGCAAAGTGCTGATTATTTATTAAAAGTGATCGTGAAAGATATGGACGATTTTCAGCAATTTTTATTAAATAAACTCACTCGTATTGAAGGGGTAAGTGGCGTGCATTCATCATTTGTTTTAAAGTCACCAGTAAAATCAACGGCTTTGCCGATTTATTGAAGTGCATCTCAGCAAATCATGTAGACTAACGTATAATTGATTTGTCTGAAGATGATTAACACGTAACGAATTAACACGTAAAAATGTAAGGGAATTTAATATGTTTACTTTAATAGCCAAACTCTTTATTGCGCTCAACTCCGAAGACTCCCCTAAACAAATCAGCTACGCCATTGCGTTGGGTATGATTATTGGTTTAACGCCGCTACTTAGCTTGCATAACTTATTGATTTTGCTAATAGCGTTTTTAGTTAGAGTACATTTAGGATCATTTTTTGTCGGCTGGACTCTGTTTAGTATTTTAGGTTTATTATTCGCCCCCTTATTTGCAAGTCTAGGTCAATACTTATTAACCTTGCCAGCTTTAGAAAGCACTTGGGATGCGTTGTATCAATTTAGCTTTATGCGTTTGGCTCATTTTCACCATACTACTACTTTAGGGGCTTTGTTGGTTTCGCTGGTGTTATTTTTCCCCCTCGTTTTTATTCTTAACTTTTTAATTGCTGAGTATCGAACTCACATTATGGCTTTTATTTTGAAACTTAGATTAGTGCAAATGTTGAAAGCCTCAAAAGTTTATAAAATTTACAACTCACTGCAAGGAGCTTAATGATGAAGAAGTATTTACGTTGGCAAGGGTTGTTAGGACTGATTGCGTTTTTAGCTTTAATTGCTGGTTTCATTTATATATTAGCCGGCTGGTTAATTAAAACTGGTATAGAGCAAGGCGGTGGCTGGTATATGGGCGCCGAAGTGAACGTGGAAGAAGTAAACGTTAATTGGTCACCTTTTACTTTAGATATTGTTGGCTTTCAGGCAACAGACCCAAATGAACCTGAATACAATGCAATGCAATTTAAGCAAGCTAAAGCTGAGCTTAACCTTTGGCAATATATGTTGGGTAAAGTGATCATCGAAGATATTAGGCTAGCTGAATTAGAATTTGGTGCTAAACGTGAAAGCGTTGGCGAAGTTTATCGCTCTGCTGAAGACGGTAAAGGCTCGTTAGATGAGACAGTTCAACAGGTTAAAGAAGTTGAAATGCCAGATATAAAGCAGTTATTAGAAGATTCTAATTTAATTACTGTTGAAAAAGCGGAGCAGCTTCAACAAGTTTATAATGCCGAAAAAGCGCAGTTAACTGAGCTTAAAGACAATTTACCAGATGAAGAAAAACTGGATTTTTACAAAACTAAAGTTAAAGAAATTCAAGATACCAAAATTGAAAATGCAGAAGATTTAGTCAAACTTAAAGCGCGTTTAGATGAACTGAAAAAGCAAATTAAAGCGGATAAGCAGCAAATTGAAAATGCAAAAGATACCCTTAAAAATAGTAAAGACAATATCGATTTAGCAGTGACAGAGCTAAAACAAGCACCTGATCAAGATTGGCAAGCGGTTAAAACTAAATATCAGTTAGATACTTTTGAAGCTGAAGATGTTGCCCATATTATTTTTGGTGAAAAAGGCCGAGAGTATTACAACCAAGGTATGGATATATATCAAATGCTCAAGCCATTTTTACAGTCAGAGCCAAAAGGGGAAGACGAAGCTATTGTTGATTTAGGTCAATATATTCATTTTTCTGAGCAAGATCCACAACCCGATTGGTTAATCAAAACCGGTTTAGTGAGTGTAAATACTCCCCAGGGCCAATTTAGTTTAGATTTGTCTGAAATTAACACTCAGCACTGGAAACGCAATCAACCGAGTTTAATTGAAGTTAGCTCAAACCAGTTGCGAGGTGATGGCCAAATTAGCGGTAAAGTTGATTTTTTCAAAGCTAAAGATGGCAACTTACTAAGTGAAGGCCAATGGCTATTAGAGCAATTTCAAATTGGGGCTGAGCAAGTGGATGAAACAGCGTTAGCAGAAAACGCCAAATCGGCGCTTGCTTTGGCTGCGGCTAAATTAATGGCTGACGGTAAATTTAAATTGAATAATTTTGATCTTGATGCTGTGATTAAATTAGATTTACTTAACCCTGTTTTCGTAACGGATGCGTCTAAAAGCTGGCAGAGAAAAATTGTACAGGCATTAAATGATGCTGGCACAATCCCAGCTGAAATTGATTTAGTCGGCAATGTGCTATTGCCTAAATGGCATATTAGCTCACAAGTTGATGATATAATTAAAGGTAGTGTTACTCAGCAAGTTGATGAAAAAGTGACTGAATTAAAAGCCGAGTTACAAACTAAGCTAAACGAAAAGGTGGCGACTACCTTAAAGTTATCGGATGACCAAGCGAGCCAAATCGCTAACTTGGATGACTGGTTAAATGATGCTGATGGTACGCTCAATAATTTACTGGATACGCAGTTAAAATCAGTTGTTGAGCAAGAAAAAGAAAAAGCGAAAGATAAAGCCAAAGACAAAGTAAAAGATAAACTAAAAGGCTTATTTGGCAGTTAACCTCAACTCGATTTAATGAATATGTTTCAAACGGCCCTTTTTCACGGGGACTGAGCTAAATTCACTTGCATACAACCCCATGGATGGGGACGTAGAGCTATAAGATTAGTTAACGTAAATTTAGGCTAGACATGTTAACTTCTATTTTTACTTTATAACCTAAAATAAAACGATAAAAGCAGCTTTAGGGTGATTTCATTTAATGGCGTTACTTTATAAGCTGCTTTTTTGTTTTTGTAGATTTTTATAGATAAGTTAAACACATTGAGGTTTGGATAATAAATAGCGTCTTGATTGTTGAGGCACAATTGCCCTCTATATAAGCCAAGCCTATATCCCTAATATCTTAACTAATTCTTTATCTGAACTTCAGGTTGGCGACAAAACTTGGTAATATTTTTATGCTATTTTATAATCTTGTTATAGTATATTAAAGTAAGTTGCTTAGTGTGTTGTTATATTTATATGCTAGCCAACAAACCAGGCTGCCAATCAATAGTCCCTATTAGTGGAATCTAATGAAACAAAAAAAAAGAATAGCCATACTATTTAATGCAAGCAAGGCCTATGATCGCAAGATCATTTCAGGGATTGCACGTTATATGCAGCAAGGAATTGAATGGGATCTTTATTTAGAAGAAGATTACCTAATCCATCTAGAAAAAATTAAATATTGGCAAGGGGATGGCATTATTGCTGACTTTGATGATCCAAACATTATCGAGTATGTAAAAAATCAGTCAGTTAAAGCGGTTGGGATTGGTGGCTCTTATCAAGATGCTAGCCTGTATCCAAATAATATTCCTTATGTCGCGACTAATAATCATTTGATCTCAAAATTGGCGGTAGAGCACTTTTTATCACTTGGTTATCATAATATGGCATTTTACGGTGTGCCTGACCGGCCAGACAATCATTGGTCACGAGAGCGTGAATCGTCTTTTATTCATTGGCACAACGAGCTAGCAAAAGAGACACCCGCGCCTCATATTTACCATGGCTTTCTAAGTAGCTATCGAAATTGGACAAAAGCGATGAACCAGCTTGAAGAATGGTTGGTAGAGCTACCTAAGCCGGTTGCTATTTTTGCGGCTACCGACACCCGAGCCCGGCAATTAATTGAAGCTTGTCGTTCCGCTGAGCTTAAAATTCCCGATCAAGTGGCCATTTTGGGAGTTGATGACGATGACATCGTTAACGTATTAACCGGACATAGGTTAAGTAGTGTTCGTCAAGGCTCTGAATACATGGGATTTTTAGCAGCGCAATTATTAGATCAACAGTTCAATAACAAAACCGTTGAGCCTATGGTGCAGGTGGTTGAACCCATTGGGATTGTACAGAATGCTTCAACCGATCATTTTGCGGTATCTGATCAAGTGGTTAAAGATGCTATCAGTTATATTAAACAGCATGCTTGTGATGGCATTCAAGCGACTCATGTTTTACGCCATTTAAAGTTGTCTCGGGCCAATGTAGAAAACCGCTTTAGAGCACACTTAAATAGCTCTATCCATCAAGAGATTGTTAAAGTGCAATTAGCGAAGGTAAAACAGCTATTGTTGCAAACCAATTTAACCTTGAGTGATATTTCTGAAAAAACTGGCTATAACACAGTGCAATACATGATTATGGTATTTAAAAAGCAAACTCAGCTAACACCCACTCAATACAGAGAAAGGTTTGTATAGTGGTTGCTTGTATTGAGTTGGGCTAAGCAGCCTATGAAAAGGTTATTTGTTAATTCTGTTTTTGGCTCTACAGCCAGTATTCGTCGGCAAATACTTAGCACGACGATCATTGGTATTATCCTTTTAAGTTTATTTGGAAGTTTGCTAACAGCTTGGGTAACCAATTATAAAGTAAAGCAAATTATCACGACCGACGCAGTCGAAGAGCTCCAAGCATTATCTGAGTTAGCCGCTTTAGCGTTATCAACCCGTAATCACCAAGATGCCAAAAATGTAATTCAACAATTAATTGGTAATGGGTCTATTATTGGGGGCGCTATTATTAATGGTGATGGTCAAACTTTAGCTAACCAAAATATTGAATCTAATTTTATTTTTCAACATGTGTTAGACGAACCATCGATTCATAAAGTCCAAATGCTCGAAACTCCAAATCATTTTTTATATTGGCAAGCTGTTAATCAATTTGATCAACAAATTGAGCTTGATAATACCGCTCGTCCAGAAAAAATAGTGGGTCGGGTGGTATTAAAAATTAGCAAACAAAGCTTAATCGATACCCGAATTGACATTTTTTTAGCGACTTTTTCAATTGGTTCTATTACATCAATTTTTTTAATTGGGTTGATTAATATTACCGTGAACCGGCTCATCAAACCCATTGATCGCTTATCAGATTTAATGGTGGAATCTAAGCAAACAGGCATGCATTTATTGTCGACCGAAGAAGGGCCGCTAGAAATTAGAAAAATGGCAAAAGCCTATAATGCAATGATCACCGCACAAGATCTTCAAGAAGAGACGCTTCGAACCTATAGTGAACAACTTGAACAAGAAGTAGTATCGCGAACTCAGGCTTTAGAGCGTGCACGCGATGCGGCGTTAACTGCCTCTCGGCACAAATCGACTTTCTTAGCCAACGTAACGCATGAATTAAGAACCCCTATGCAGTCGATCATTGGTTATATTGATTTGGTAAAGGAGGAGTTAGAACTGGATGGCGAAAATGATTATTTGGTTGATTTAAATAAAGCCCAGCAAAGCTCAGAACGGTTACTTTTGTTAATTAATGATATTTTAGATATTTCGAAAGTAGAAGCGGGCCGTATGGACATTAACTTGGGCGTCGTTGAAGTTAAACCCATTATTCAATCGGCGATAGATGCGATTGCGCCATTAACGGGTAAACATCAAAATTTATTAGTAGGCCCTCAAAATCAAACCGAATTATTTATTGAAACAGATCAAAACATGCTAGTTCAAATTGTGATTAATTTATTAAGTAATGCTTGTAAATTTACCAAACAAGGCACTATTAGTATTGATTATTACTGTGACCAAACAAATTTTTATCTTGAAGTTATAGATACGGGTTGTGGCATTAATAAAACTAAACTCAATGATATTTTTGATGAATTTAGACAAGTGACCCGTTCAAAAATTCATGACGATAAAGATAAAACAAAAGATGGAACAGGCCTTGGTTTAGCTATTAGTCAAAAATTTGCTCTGTTGCTAGGTGGCGAAATTACTGTTGTTAGTGAATTGGGTGAGGGCAGTGAGTTTAAGCTTAGGTTGCCATTGTAATTAAAGCGCTTTCTGATATGTATTTTAGCTTATGCCCATTTGGCCCATAACCCAGCTAATGCGCTAGCCCGGTTAATACTTTAGTAAACCGAGCTACATACATTGCATATTAGATGAGAGAGTACTAGATAAGAGAGTACTAAATGGCGATTAAAATCTTATTCTCAGCGAGGTAATAAATTACACCGGACTGCTATAGCCTAACGGGTAGGCAGCAGATGTATTTTTACTTTGCAGCGCTAAAGTAAATTGCTGACTGAGTAAATTAAGGCTGAGTTGTTGAGCACCTTGGAATTGCTTTTGGCATTGATATGCATTGTCTGCCAAGGTTTGTTTATAAGTTTTGTCTGTTATTAAGCGATCAATTTGAACCGCTAAATCATGGCTATGTTGAACCAATACCGCTGCTTTTTGTTCAAATAAGCATTTGTAGCTATCCGCAAAATTAAACACCTGATCACCGGTGATAATCGCTTTATGCTGACAAGCGGCTTCAAACGGATTATGCCCGCCTCGCGCCACTAAACTGCCGCCAATAAATACAAAGTTTGCCAAGCCAATGTATAAATCCATTTCACCTAAAGTATCACCTATTAAAACCTGTGTATTGGTTTTAATAGCTTGTGTGTTTGATAATTCGCTCCGTTTTTCAATATTAAATTGCAAGCGAGTGTCATTGGCAACAAGTTCAAACCGCTCCGGATGACGCGGTACTAAAATTAATAACGCGTTGGGGTGGGTCAATAACACTTGTTGGTGAGCGGCTAAAATTTGCGACTCTTCCCCTTGATGGGTACTGGCTGCTAAATAAACAGGTCTCTCTGTCAGTTGCCAACTAAGCTTTAATGTTTGAGCTATCTTTACCAATTGCGGTTTTGCTTGTGTATCAAACTTAATATTACCTGTTATTTTTATCTTTGTATCGGTACAGCCAAGTTGTTTAAATCGTTCAGCATCGGCGTTAAATTGAGCGCAAACTAAATCGATATTTTGCATCATAGCTTGGCTAAGCTTTGCCAGTTTTTGATAACCTTTTGCACTGCGCTCAGATAAACGCGCATTCATAACAAGTACTCTGCCATTTTGCTTTTTTGTATGATGAATTAAATTAGGCCAAAGTTCTGTTTCCATTAACACAAGTAAACTGGGTTTAATTTGCTGAATAAAACGGCGTTGAATAATAGGTAAGTCAAATGGCATATAGCAATGAGTGACATTATGACGGAATGTTTTTTGTATTTGCTCAGAGCCTGTGGGGGTTGTGCTGGTAATAGTAATTGGCACATTAGGATGACGCTTAATAAAGGCTTTAATTACAGGGGTAGCGGCAATAGTTTCACCCAGCGACGCTAAATGAAACAACACACCGTGAGCTTCTACTTTAAGTGTTTTTTTGGCTAGCCTTTCATCCCACCTAAAACCGTATTCGGCTTGTTTACGTGATTTTCGTTTTAACCTTAATAGCATTAACGGCAATAAAATTCGCATCAGTTGGTTGTAAATAAAATGAGTCATTATTTCGCCCGTTATTTAGCTTTTGTATTTGATTAAAGCCAATTTATTCGGGCTGGGTGTCATTTAGGTGAAATAAAGATGAAGTATTTTTGACGACATTGTCATTTAAATCAAAAGCCGAAAATGGAATCAACACAAGCCGCGGCTAATACTATGCCCAATACCATTTTAATTATTCGTTTAAGCGCGATAGGTGATGTGATTATGGCATCAGCTATTTTGCCTGCGCTTAAATCAAAATATCCAAATAGCAGATTAGTTTGGCTTGCTGAGCCAGCTGCCGCTAGTTTATTAAGCGATCACCCATTAATTGATAAGTTAATCATTTTACCTAGGGCGCAATGGCGGGCGTTAAAGCAACAAAAACAATATAGGGCTTTATACCAAGCCGTTAATTTGTTTATTCGCGAGCTTAAACAGCAAAAAATCGATTGGGCAATTGATTTACAAGGATTATTAAAAAGTGGCATTTGGGCATGGCTGAGTCGAGCTAAACGCAGAATAGGATTAGGCTCTAAAGAAGCAAGTCAATGGTTAATGACAGAATGCGTTAAGCGAGTAGCGGATGATCCCAGAATGTGTTCTGAATATCAGGACATGGCGGAGTACTTGGGTTTATATACTCAAAATTTTGAAATGTCGATGCCGGTTTCTGAATCAGAATCAGAGGCAGCTAACTCAATATTGCAAGCTCAAGGATATGAAAATCAGCAAAAATTTGTTGTTTTTTGTCCTTTTACCACTCGAGCACAAAAGCATTGGATTGATCAATATTGGCTGGCATTGGCAAAACGTTTTGCTGAATTAAATTGGCCTGTTGTTATTTTAGGCGGACCAAGCGATGCAGCTCACGCTGAGCGTTTATCCAGACAAATTAGCCACACCAATACAGTGCTAAACTTAACTGGTAAAACTTCGCTTAAACAAGCCGCTAGCGTTATTAAACAAGCAAATCTATTAATAGGAGTTGATACTGGCTTAACACATATGGGAATTGCCCAAAAAACGCCTACTTTGGCAATTTTTGGGTCTACGTTTCCATATACAGATACCCAATGTGAAACGGCAAAAGTTGTTTATAAAAAGCAAGCTTGTGCGCCATGCAGAAGAACCCCAATTTGTGATGGCGCTTTTACTTGTATGTGGCAAGTGACACCAGACATGGTATGGCAACAAGCTAAGTATGTGATAAAAGAAAAAGTGTCATGAAAAAAATAACCGTGGTGCATATTGAAGCAGGGCGTCATTTGTATGGTGGGGCGCTGCAAGTCGCTTATTTATTGGGTGCGCTAAAAAACAATGTAAATGTTAATAATATTGTGATTTGCCCGCTGGGTTCAGAAGTTGCAGAGCATTTTTCTAAACATAACGGGTGCAAGATAATTCCAATTAAAATGAAAGGCGATTTGGATATTGGTTTAACGTGGAAAGTGAAGCGGATTTTAGCGCAAGAAAAAGCCGATATATTACATATTCATAGCCGCCGCGGAGCGGATATTTATGGCGGTTTAGCTGCGAAAATGCTAAACATTCCCAGTATTTTAACCCGGCGGGTCGATAATCCAGAATCTCGCTGGTGGTGTAAAATTAAATACAGGCTATTTAATCAAACCGTTGCAATATCGGATGGTATACGCCAAGTTTTATTAAACCAAGGGTTGAGTCCTAATCAAGTTAAAACAGTTCGTAGCGTAGTTGATACAGAGCACTATCAACCTATTCAAAATTCTGCGTGGTTTACAGATACATTTAATGTTCAAGCTGAGCATTTTGTAATAGGTATTGTGGCGCAGCTCATCGAACGTAAAGGTCACTTAGTTTTATTTAATGCGCTGAAAGAATTGCTCAAAAGCTACCCGCAGATTAAAGTTTTGGTGTTGGGACGCGGCCCTCAAGCCCAGCATTTAAAAAATAAAGTAGCTGAGTTAGATTTACAACAAGCCGTTTATTTTTCAGGATTTAGAGCTGATCTTGAGCAGGTATTACCCAATTTAGATGTACTGGTTCATCCAGCTTATATGGAAGGTTTAGGCGTTTCTTTATTACAGGCTTGTGCGTGTGAAACGCCTGTTATTGCCAGCGCGGTAGGTGGTATTCCGGAGGCCATAAAAGACAAGGTTAATGGCTTGCTTGTACCTGCTGGGGATGTCCAAGCGCTGCAAAGTGCCATCGAAACATTAATTTGTAATCCTAATTTAAGGCTTCAACTGGCTAAACAGGCAAGAGAAAAAATGTTGAATGAGTTTTCAATTCAGGCGATGGCGAATCAATATCTTAATTTATACCAAAAATTGGATGCCTAACTGTTTATAAAGTTGACTACGCCGGTCATCTTTTGCCGGTGTTATACAGGCTACTTCAAGTTCGGGTCTTAACCATTTACTAGTGAGTAATGCTGCCGACAGGTCGCCTACAATTTTTGTTTGTTTAAAATAAGGCAGGTAAAACTCAAATGGAATCAGCGGATTTAACAAGGTGATTTGAGGTAATTGGGCCAAATTTAGTGCATCTGTGGTGGTATTTCTGGGATGATATTTGATGAGTACAGGCTTATGTTTTGCTGGCAATAATGCCATTATTTTTTGTTTATAACGGTCAATATTTTGGTAATTAGATTCGTGTGGCAATATAAGCACCATAGCGCAATCTTGTAATTCGATGGCTTGGCTCATGTGCTGATTTAAATTTAATAACTGACAAGCAAGCGCCTGCATCGGCTTAGAGGCAAAGTTATTAGGTAATTTAACTACTTTTTTTTGTTTTAGTTCTGAACATATCAGGTCAGGAAATGCCGCGTAGACTTGATTTATTTTGCTTGAAAAACCTGCACTTTCAGGTAACTCTCGCCAATTGCCGTAGACTAAACGGTTAACCGGTCTGCTTATCCAATTTTCTATCCATTTAGCTTTGCGTGGTAAATAGCTAAACAAGCCATCTTCATAATAAGTTGAAAAAGCTTGAGGCTTTTTTTTCAACATTAAACTATGCGCATACTGAAACTCGATACGACGATCATTACCCGTGAATAGCTGACAAGGTTGATATTGTAAAATTAACGTATTAATTTGCTGTAATACTTGTTTTCGGTAGGCTATTTTGTTTAATAAAGATTTTTGTTTAAACGAAAGAATAAACACCTGTGTGAATGGTGAATCAGGCCATTTTAAAATGGCCTGATAATATAGGTTTTGCGTTTCATTTAAGGTTTGATCTATTAACAATAAAACGGCTTGGCGATTTGGCACTTGATTCGCTTTTGCGATTGAACAAGCTAATAAAATATTCAGTGGTGTTGATGCAAAATAAAATTGGGTCGGTTTCATATTATGACGATTTAAGTGATTCTATTTGTTTAATGACATATTCAGCACACACCTTGGGCAAAATATCAGCGTTAATATTGCTAAATTGGTGCTGCTCTGCTTGATAGAATTTTTCGGTTAAGGCTTGTGCTGTATTACTTGCAACCACCCAGTTTTCTAATTTACCAGTTAAGGCCTCAGGTATTTTGTTATCAAATTTAAAACTGATGACTGGGGTATTTAAAATGAGTGCTTCTACAAAGGTGTTTGGAAAGCCTTCATAATCAGAGCAATTAAATAGCAGTTTAGCTTGTTTGAACCATGGGTAAGGGTTTTGGGTAAAACCAGGACAAATAATGCGTTCAGTCAATTGGTACTGTGCAGCCATTGTTAATACAGCTTGTTGATCATTGGTCAAAACCACTAATTTCACATTTGACTGAAATTGTGAAAATGCACTAAACGCAATATCAAAACGTTTTTCAGGTGAAAAGCGAGCAACAAACAAATAATAAGGGGTTTGGGGCAAATTGTCAGGGGCCGCTGTCGCGAGCTGAGTAATTTTATCTATATCATATGCGTTGTGAATAACGGTGAGTTGCTGTGGCGCAATCAGTGCATTGTCGCGTATGTCATCGGCAATAGAGTGGCTGACTGCAATTAATTTTTGCCCATCATAAATTTTTATTTTTTGTTTTAAATGTTTTTCAGGTTGGGTTGAGTATTTAAGTTCACGCGATAGCGGGCTATGAATGATATACCAGATATTATCCAATTTAGTTTTAGACAAAACCTGATTGCAATGATGTAAATTGGATAAAATTAAATCAAAAGAAATTGCTAGCTTTTTTAATGTGCGGGTTAATTTTTTTGCCATTCGCTGGCGTCGAAATAGTGGAAGTTTTAATCTTTTTTTATGATGGATAAAAGTGACTGGAAAGTTTTTTGGTAACTGATACTGACCATGTTTGTGCAACACAATTAAATGAGCTTGATGACCAGCTTTAAGTAAAGATTCAACTAAATTGATAGCAGCTTTTTCAGCACCACCAACAGACAACGTATTAATACAAACCGCAATGTGCATAAATCAATGTTATACCCAGAAATGGTATTAATTTGCCTAAACAATATGACAAACGAATGACATCTGGGTTAGATTTTTATCAGTTAGTAAATTAAATATTTTCAGGGTTGAGGGTCGCTAAATTTTTCGAGGTAATCAACGATACGCTCTGATGTTAAGCCATCAGTAGGTCCTACATGTTCAGCGGTATACTGTTTTCGCTGAGCTCTGCAAAGTTCTGGATTTTTTAGCTCGTGCGGAATTGCATTTTTTAACGCTTTATAGGATTGAGCATGTGTTCCTATGTCCTTATAGATAACGTTATCTTTGCCAAATCTGCGTTCAAACCTATATTTGAAAATGCCTCTATATGACCATTTTAGTTTATAAAAATCACATACAATAACAGGCTTATCTAGCGCTACAAACTCAAATAGGGTAGAAGAGGCTTCACTTAGCAATATATCCGCGCTCGCCATAAAAGGCAGGAGTGAAATATCAGATGGCTGTGCAACATAGGTATTAGTAAATTTATCCCATTTAGCAAGTTTTTGGCGCTGTTTTTTATAGTATTTTTTTGTATAGGTAAAAGTGTGAGGCTTTATCAGAATATTGTATTGTTGAAAGTCTTTTGGCCAATTATCGGGAAAGCGTTCGAGTGAACTAGGGTTAAAAGTTGGAGCATATAATATTGTTTGTTTACTAGAGTCTAAGCCTAGCTTTGCGATATCTAAGCCGGTTTCGGCTCCAGTAAACAAAGGGTCAAGTTTAGAAAACCCCACTTGAACAAAATTATCCTTAGGATATAATTTTTTGATTTTTTCCAGTCGCATTGCGCCTTCAATAAACCTAACGGTCATTGGGGTTCTGGACTTATGATAATAACTTGGTTTAGGTCCTACCCCATGACCGAGTTGAACTGTTTTTGACACAGCATGAATTTGTTCTAAATGGCTAAAGGCGTTACCAAAAAAGATCCAGTCAGCTTTTTCCGAAACATAAAAATCCCGGGCTTCGGATGTATCATTCACCCATTTAATTGGCAAGTTGAGTGATTGACTAAAGTCCTTTTCGCTATTTTTGCTCCGATAACAAACAAAAATACATTTATGCCCTTTTTTAGTGAGCACATCGCATATAGGCAAATACTGAGGAAGGTAGTATATGTTAAGCGTGTCAAAAATGATTTTCATTTGGTATTTATTCTTGTTTGTTAAATCTTAAAGCCTGTTGGTTGATTAGGGATCTTAAATATAAACCTTTGATACGGTCTCAACCAGCTAATTTATTTTAGCATTATCATCATTTAAGCAATCCCATTCTTTTACTGGTTTTTGCCAGTCACCATATCTCAAGGTTAAATATTGAGTATAGTTTTGCGGCACCAAATATTTCTGCTTATTAAATTCATAAGCTTCAGTTTTATCATAAAAACGCTTTGGGATACTTTTTATTACAAAGTTATTTTTGCCGCCAACAGTCCAGTAATAATTTTCTTGATCGCTGTATTTTACAAAAATATCCATACGAACTTTACCTTTGAAAAAGAACCATTTTCGATTGCTGATTCGAATAAGGCGTAAGTTTCCTTCTTTGATGGCTTTGTAGTTGGTAAAATAATATCGTTTACGAACTCGGTATTTTTTAGGCAATGCTTTAAGCGCTTGCTTTAAGTTAGGGATTTGATGCTCTGTAATAGTGAGATCCATATCGTCATCCCAAGGCAGCAACCTATTTTCTCTTACGATACCTAATAACGTTCCACCTTCTAAGCAATAATCCACTTTATTTTGGTTAAATACGCTACCAACATTTGAAAGCATTTTTAAGGCGTCTTCGGCTACTTTTCCAACCAATTTATGATGTCCGGCCATGTTTTTCCTGTTAGATTTTTTCTAAAACTGAACGCAGAAAAGTGCTTGAGGTATGATCAGTATAAGGGAAATAAACGATTTCAACGCCTCTGGTGGCAAATTCAGCCTCAAGTTTGTTCCATGAATCACTGCCTTTCCAATCACTACCCACAAACATGCGATCAAATTTTAAGTTATTCCATGCTTGAATTTTGTCCATATGTGTTTGTGGTACAACTTCGTCTACAAACCGAATTGATTCTACTATCGACATTCTTTCTTCAAACGGAACTATCGGTTTTTTATTTTTTCGCGAAAATGATAGCTCATCGGTTGTTACCCCAACGATTAAGTAGTCGCATTCCATTTTTGCGCGGCGTAATACATTTAAGTGTCCAATATGAAACAGGTCAAATACCCCTGTTGTATATCCAATTAGCTTGTTCAAATTTAAACCTATCATTATTATTTATTTACGTATAGCAACCGTGAGCTTTGGGTTTGCTTTAGAACAGTGCTATAGTTCGCTCGTTTTCTTTTTGTTGAAAAAACATAAGCATAAATAATACCAGATAGTTGGTATTGAAACTACTTTGAATGTTTTCTTTCATTTAGGTTGAAGAACGGAGTTCTCTTGCAAAAGCGTATCATAACTTTTGGCACATTTGATGTCTTTCACGTTGGCCATATTAATATTTTAGAAAGAGCTGCAAAGCTTGGTAATTATTTAATAGTTGGTGTATCGACCGATGCTTTAAATTATTCTAAAAAACAGCGCTATCCTGTGTATAGTGAAGCAGACAGGATGAAAATTATCAGTTCACTTAAATGTGTTGATCAGGTTTTTGCCGAGCACTCGCTTGATTTAAAGCGTGAATATTTAATTGAGCACAAAGCTGATGTGTTAGTGATGGGAGACGATTGGGCAGGTAAATTTGACTGCTTTAAAGATGTGTGTGAAGTGGTTTATTTGCCTCGTACGCCTTCAATTTCCACCACTGAAATTATTGAAGTTGTGAAATCTCGCCCAGAATAAACAAGACATAATTCATAACGACCGAGTACCGATTTTATTTGGTGTTTGGCTTTTTTATGTTTTTTGCAGTTTTAGCAGTTTTAGCAATGCCCGTTTTTGGGGGATTTTTATCTCATTTTTAAGCACTGGGCTATTTAAACGGTTAACAAAGCAAAATGGGCGTAGCTTAGAAAGCACAGTCTCGTTATTGGTTTCCTTACTAAATGCACATGTTTTCGCCACTAAAATGATAATTAAACATGAAACATGCTAAATCTTAATACCCATTTCTAAATTAACTTTTACTTCCAATATTTCATCTTTTTGCGCATTTTAAAATTACGGACTAAATTAAGGGGTAATTTTTTGCGGGCTCGTTTACCTTTTTCTACAATGTCATCCACTGCGGTTAAGATTCTTTGTGACGATAAACCATCTTGATACGGATGCATTTGCGCTGTGTATTGATTAATTTGTTCAATAAGTTGTGCATTTGGCTCTAACGCTTGGCTGAGTTCGCTTTTTAACTGTTTTGGCTCAGTAAAATCCATTAATTCAGGTTCGGGTTGAGCATTTTTATAGGTCACAGCTGGTTTGCTCAGTAACATAAACTCAGTAATGATAGAGGATGTGTCAGATAAAATAACATCGGCTGCATGTAACACCGGTGCTATTTCAGCTGTTTCTATTATTTGCAGTTTATCATGTGCTGCGGCGGTAAATTTTTCAATCCAATTTTTATCCATTTTTGGGTGAAATTTAACAATCCATTGCCAATTTTGGGTATGGCTTAACTGGATTATTTCTTCAAATAAATCTGGCGCGCTGGTGAGTGCCGGTGAAAAGGTAGGCGCGTATAAAATGCAAGGTAATTCTGGGTTATTAACTGGTAAAGGCGATGTTTTAAACAAAGGATCTAGCTTAGGCCAACCAGTTTCAACTACATCAAAGTACGGATGTTTTTTGGCTAGTTGATTAAATTTATTAGTAAATAACGGTCCTTGTGTACAATATAAATCAAAGCAATCTCTAATCACAAAGTGACCTTTTTTCTTCCACTCAAAACCGTGAAATACTTGTACTTTTATACCGGGAATAAAACGGGGAATAATATTTCCAGGAACAAACGAGGCGATAGGGTGGTAGTTTACCGCTTCGCTAGCGTTAGCTGTAAAAGCTTCGTCTTTGTTAAACAAATCTTTATTAACTTCATTTCCATAAATAAACCAAAGGACTTGATCCCCGTTTAATTTAATTTGCTGCTGAAGGGGTCTTAAGATCTCGAATGAATAATTCTGGGCGATAAAAAATAGGTACTTTTTCATATTTATTGACTGCTCTTTCCGCTGAGGCCGACATAATGCCATAGCTTATCCTTAATGCAAAGCCGCTTTTAATTCATAGTTAAGCTTGTTTTTTAAACAAAAAATTGAATTGAGGTGCAGATTTAAAAGCAATGACTACAATCGAATAACAAACCAGTGTATTCTAAATGCCTTATCTTAATTTAAACTGCAAGAGCGTCGTTGCCTATGTCTACATCTATTCTGAAAAAAAGCTTTGAGCAAAACCTTGCTAGTCATCTTGAATTGTTTAAAACCCTTTCGGTACATCAAGATGAATTATTAACTTTGGTCGAAAAATGTCAGCAAGCTCTGGCAAACGGCGGCAAAATTGTATTTTGTGGTAATGGTGGCAGTGCTGCTGATAGCCAGCACTTAGCCGCTGAGTTTGTCGTAAGATTCAAAAAAAACCGACGTCCTTTAGCTTCAATTGCGTTAACGACAGATACGTCAATCTTAACTGCTCATGCCAATGATTTTGGGTTTGATACGGTATTTAGCCGGCAGGTAGAAGCGCTTTGCAGTGAAAAAGATGTGGTTATTGGGTTAACTACCTCTGGTACGAGTCCTAATATTAATTTGGCGTTAGAGGCTGCCAATGAAGTGGGTGCTTATACCGTTGCTTTTACAGGTCGAGATGGCGGTAAAGTAAAAGAGATTGCAAATTTACCTATTATAGTAAAACACCCTGAAACGGCGCGCATTCAAGAAGCGCATTTATTTATGGGACATTGGGTGTGTGAAGCGTTTGATCTATTAATTGAGGACTAAATAATAGTGGCTATTGATTTATCTGTGTTTTCTCGGTTATCGCAAGTTAAAGTTTTAGTGGTTGGCGATGTGATGTTAGACCGTTATTTTATTGGTGATTCACAGCGTATTTCGCCTGAAGCGCCTGTGCCTGTGGTTAAAATTAATCAAACCGATGATAAAGTGGGGGGCGCAGCAAACGTTGCTCGCAATATCGCACATTTAGACGGACAGGTCGGTTTGCTTGGGATTGTTGGTCAAGATGAAAATGGTGCTAGGCTGACCGAACTATTAAAACATGAAAACATTCATTCAGAGTTAGTTGAGCAAAATGCCAAACCCACTATTACTAAATTAAGAGTCGTTAGCCGGCATCAACAAGTTGTTCGGTTAGATTTTGAAGAAACGTTTAATCTACAGCAAGCAACCGAGCTACAAGCTAAATTTGAAGCTGTTTTAGCGGATTATCAAGCTGTTATTTTTTCTGACTATAATAAAGGCTCATTGGCGCACATTTCAAAAATGATTCAAACGGCAAAGCAAGCCGGAAAAATTATTTTAGTTGATCCTAAACAAAGTGATTTAACTTTATACCGCGGCGCGACTGTTATTACCCCTAATTTAGGTGAATTTAAATTGGCCGGTGGTGATGCAACTGATGAGACTAGTATTGCTGACTCTGCACGTCGTTTAATTGCTAACGCCGGGATTGATTCTATTTTATTAACTCGCAGCGAACAGGGAATGTCGGCGATTGATGCTAACGAAAAAATCGATATGCCAGCCCAAGTGCTTGAAGTAAGTGATGTTACCGGTGCCGGTGATACTGTTATTGCTACTTTGGCTGTTATGTTAACGGCTGGGTTATCGTTAGCTGACGCGGCTAAAATGGCTAATTTCGCAGCTGGCATTGTGGTTGCTAAACTGGGCGCTGCTACGGTAAAACCTGAAGAGCTAGCCGCTAAATTTAATCAGCAATTATTAACTCAAGGTACACATTATCAATGCCCATTTGATGATGTGTTACAACATATTGAATTTGCCAAACAAGCAGGTGAAAAAATTGTTTTTACCAATGGCTGTTTTGATATTTTGCATGCAGGTCATGTCGCCTATTTAGAAAAAGCCAAAGCATTAGGTCATAGACTGGTATTAGGTTTAAATTCTGATGACAGTATTAGTCGATTAAAAGGAGCTGACAGACCGGTTAACCCGTTGGAACAACGAGCAATTGTGATGACCGCACTCAAGTCGGTTGATTGGGTGATTCCGTTTGGCGAAGCGGGCGATGACACACCGTTAAAGCTAATTAAATCAGTTAAGCCGGACGTATTAGTTAAAGGCGGCGATTATACAATAGAGACGATCGTGGGAGCTGAATTTGTTCAGCAAAACGGAGGTGATGTCGTTGTGATTGATTTTGTAGATGGTTGTTCAACTACCAATGTGATTAACAAAATTCGCGGTTAATTTTACCTTAGGTCAGCAGATGCTTTAAATGGCATTTTACTTTTTCTGGAGAACTCAACATTTCATCTTATGACTGTTAAGGCTAAAAATTATTTTGAATAAACGCATTTCATTTAAAGCTAAATTAAGTTTATTTTTGTATTCAGTGGCAGGTTACTTATTACTGCCATTTGTCGTGTTGTATTTAGCTCGTCGGATGCTAAAAAGCGAAGATTATCGGCGTGGATTTTGGCAGCGTTTAGGTTATATTTCTAAATCTTATACTGGTTGTATCCATATCCACTGCGCATCGCTGGGTGAAGTCAATGCGGTTAAAACTTTAATCAACCAGCTAATTAAATCTTATTCTCAAAAAACAATAGTTGTGAGCAACTCAACACCGACTGGTGCTTTGCAGGTTAAAAATTTATTTGGCGATAAAGTAGTTCAGGTGATGGCTCCTATTGATACTTGGGGCGCAAGTCGTCGATTTAGTCGCAGATTGAACCCGACTGTATCTTTGTTTACTGAAGTTGAAATTTGGCCTAATTGGATTCACATTTTGCAAAAACGAGGTGTGAGTTTGGCCATGGTTAACGCTCGTTTGTCTGAACGCTCGTTTAATCGCTATCAAAAATGGGCCAGCTTATTTAGTACCAGTATTGCTAGCTTTAGCTGGATCGGCTGCCAAAGCCGTGAAGTAGCTGACCGTTATTTAGCACTGAATGCCCCCTCAGCTCAGGTGACAGGGAACTTAAAATTCGATATTCAGTTACAACCTGATTTATTACAACGGATGGAGCAGTTGCAAGGTTTACTTAAAAACAAACGCCCAACTTGGATTGCTGCCAGTGTACACCCTGATGAATATCAACAAATACTAACGAGCCATTTGTCTATTATTCAAGATAAAAAAGATTGCTTGTTAATTTTGGTCCCCAGACATCCTGAACAATTTACGGCGGTCGCAGATTATTTATCTGCGCAGAAAACACCTTTTGTCACACGCTCTAGCCAAGCTCAAGTCACTGATCAACACGCCGTTTGGTTAATTGATAGTTTAGGAGAGTTACTTGAGTTTTATGCATTGGCCGATATTGCATTTGTTGGTGGAAGTTTAGTTGATAGAGGGGGACATAACCCACTTGAGCCCGCAGCCTTGGGTAAGCCTATTTTAATGGGGCCTTATCAAATAAATTGTTTAGAAACTTGTCATGCACTTCAACAGCATAGAGCGTTAGGGACAATTGAAAATGCCGAGCAGTTAACACATGCGCTAATGCGTTTATGGCAAGAGCCTAATTTGTATCAAGCTGCTGCAGTAGGCGCTAATTTGGTGGTGATGGAAAATCAGGGCGCGACGTTAAAAACCATGACTGCACTGAAGGCTCTGCTTAAACACTAAATTGATATTAGTCTATATATAATTAAACCTATCGACTCGTTATTTTAACTTTGTCAGTTCGGAGCTTATGTTAGAATAGTGCTTTTCGTATTGTTGAAAGTGTCTGTATGCAAGGTTGTATTAAAAAATTAAAATCAGAGTTAACCGCTCCTATCCAATATCAGTTGCCGCTGGGTGAGCAGTTGGTTGATTTGAATCAATATATTGGCAAACCAATAAAACTAATTCACACGGGTAATATTTATTGCTTAAATTGCAGTAAAAAAACGAAAAAAAGCTTTTCACAAGGGTATTGTTTTGGATGCATGCGTAAATTAGCTGCATGTGATATGTGTATTATGAAACCCGAAACTTGTCACCATCATTTGGGCACTTGCCGCGAACCTCAGTGGGGTGAAGACAATTGCATGATTGATCATTATGTTTATTTGGCCAATACCTCAGGTTTAAAAGTGGGGATTACTCGCCACACTCAAATCCCAACAAGGTGGATAGACCAAGGCGCAACTCAAGCATTGCCTATCTTCAGAGTAAAAACACGATTAATATCTGGTTTAGTTGAAATTGCATTGGCAGAATTTATTGCAGATAAAACCAATTGGCGAGCTTTGTTAAAAGGTGAAAATCAAGATATTAACTTGCAAGATAAAGCGGCTGAGCTAAAACCATTAATTGCCCAAAAACTGGCAGACATTAAGCTAAAATTCGGTGAAGACGCGGTTGAGGAACTGAATCAAAAAACGATTGAATTGAGTTTTCCAGTCACTGAGTATCCAACTAAAATTAAGTCTTTTAATTTTGATAAAGACCCTGTCGTGACTGGAGTGTTAGAGGGAATTAAAGGCCAATATTTAATTTTTGATAATGGCGTAATTAACATTCGTAAATTCACCTCATATGAATGTGAATTTGAAGCACTATAGCAATTCTTTGTAAGTAACAGCAAAGGCTATCAGCATTGATATGCTTGATAGCCTTTTAATAAAGCTTGCCAGTTATCCTGTTTAAAATAAAAGTGAGTTTGTTTTTCAACTTCTTTTTTGAGCGAAACTAATAAACGATTTAAATTATTTTGCTGCCAAGCTTTTGCAGGTGCTTTAAAGTGTCCTCGGTCAAAATCGATAATCCAAACTTTGCTTGTCTTGTCCAACATAATATTGTGTATGTTTAAATCAGCATGAAACACGCCAGCTTGGTGAAATTGGGCAATGGTTTTGCCAATATTTTGCCAAGTTAAATTATCTAGCGGCACTGTTTTTAATAAGTGAAAAACATCGGTCGCATCAGCAATTTGGTGCATGATGATGTCAGCAGAGTATAAATGTGCGCAACGAGTTAACCTAGCCGCTATAGGGGTTGGTACAGGTAAATCAAGTGCTTTCATTTGTTCTAATAACGCAAACTCGCGGTAAACTCGGCTCCGTTTTAAGCCAAAATAAAAGTAGCCATCGTTGGCTATTTTACCAATTAAACCACCTCGGTAATAATGCCTTAAAACGTACGATTGGTGATTATAATCAAAAAAATAAGTGGTATTACGACCAACAGATTGGCCGCTGATTGCATTTTTTTGTTTCCAGTATTGGGCATTAAACCAATCGGGTTGGATGGGTAAATCACTTTTTTCAGGAGTGATTAAAAATTGTTTATTTGTGAATTGGCTGATTTTTGGCAAAGGATATGCTCTTACCTGTTTAACGATAATTTTTTTGCCAAGTATACTCAAACCCGTGCTAAATGCGAACAAAGTTGCTAAGCGTTTTGCGATTAGCTTAACTTATGGCAAAATTCTGTTGGATAATTTTATAAAACGCACTGCGTATTTTTAAGGCAAGCAAATCATAATGAGTTCGAGCCCCCATATTCAATCTATTTGTATTTTACGTTTATCCGCAATAGGTGATGTTTGTCATGCTGTAGCGAGTGTACAAGCCATTCAACGACAATACCCCAGTGCAAAAATCACTTGGGTTATCGGAAAAATAGAAGCTATGCTGCTGGCTGACTTACCCGGTGTCCGTTTTGTTGTTTTTGATAAAAAGCAAGGCTGGCAAGCTTATCGCCAGCTTAAAAAAGATTTACCAGAAAAATTTGATGTTTTGCTGCATATGCAGGTAGCTTTGCGCGCTAATATTGCGGCATTTTTTATTAAAGCGAAACGTAAAATTGGTTTTGCTTCGCATTTGTCAAAAGAGCTGCATAGTTTTGCAATTAATGAGAGCTGTGAAGCTGTTAAGCAGCCACATGTTTTAGAAGGCTTTCAGGCTTTTGCCAAACAAATAGGTGTGCCTGATTTTAAACCAAGCTGGCATATACCGGTAAGCGAGTCTGATATTGATTGGGCTAAACAGCAATACACTGCAGGTAAACCTGTATTTGTTATTGCGGCAGCAGCGAGTAAAGCTGAACGTAATTGGTTAGCTGAACGATATGCAAAAGTGGCCGATTACGCTGTGGATAAAGGTTTCGAGGTTATTTTAAGTGGTGGACCTACACCTATGGAAAAAACCTTAGCGGAAAACATAATGCGTTTTTGTCAACATCGAGTTAAAAATTGTGTAGGGCAATCGAGTTTAAAACAATTGCTCGCGCTATTAGCGAAAGCAGATATTGTACTAGCGCCAGATACCGGACCGGCACACATGGCTGTTACGCAAGGAACTCCTGTCATTGGGCTTTACGCTCATAGCAACCCCGCTAGAACTGGCCCATATGGTTATCAACATTTTGTGGTTGAGGTTTATCATCAGCATTTAAAAGCTCAATTTTCAAAAGGCGCGGATAAATTAAAGTGGGGCACGCGTGTTAAAGGTGAAAACTTAATGCAAGATATTAGCACTCAATCGGTTATTGATATGTTTGATCGGGTTATAGAGTCGCGAGGTATAAAAAGTGAATAAAGCATTACTATTAGATAGGGATGGTATTATTAATCACGATTTGGCATACGTGCATAAAGTAGCCGATTTTAGTTTTACCGATCATATATTTTCGCTTTGCCAACAAGCGAAAGCATTGGACTATTTTATTATTGTGGTGACGAATCAAGCCGGTATTGCACGAGGACTATATACCGAGCAAGCTGTTAGAGAATTGCACCAATGGATGATCGCGGAGTTTAAAAAAGCAGATATTGATATTCAAAAAGCGTATTACTGCCCACATCATCCAGAACATGGTGGTTTGCAATACCAGCACAATTGCTTGTGCCGAAAACCTATGCCCGGTATGTTATTACAAGCTAAACGTGAGTTTGATTTAGATATGAGTCAGTCGGTAATGATAGGCGATAGAGAATCTGATGTGAAAGCGGCTTTGGCTGCAAAAGTGAATCGGCGTATTTTAGTTAAATCTGATTATACTCAAGCAGATAATTTAGATGATACCGCTGCAACTGAAATTGTTGAATGTCTGTCTGAAATTAAGTTTTAGTTATATTTAAATCTCCCCTACCATAATAAACATACTACCGTGACTGAACGAAGTAGGGGCGTGCGCCGCGATGAAACCGGACTGATATTAAATGAATTCAGAAATGGGTTAGGATTAGAAATCAGTTGAGGTATATATCTGAGGCTATATAAAAATGTAGGCAGCTAACTGATAAGGAATGAGTCGGAATTAGAAATCAGTTGAGGTATATAGCTGAGGCTATATAAAAATGTAGGTAGCTAACTGATAAGGAATGAGTCGGAATTAGAAATCAGTTGAGTTATATGGCTGAGGTTATATAAAAATGTAGGTAGCTAACTGATAAGGAATGAGCAAACCAACCAGTTAACCACCCACACGCCACGGAGATAACTTGATAACTGTGGGTAATCATCAAGTTGAGTATAGAATAACTTATTTACACTTAATTGCAAGTGATAATTGTTTTCATTTGTATTAATTTAAATATCGTTTAGATATTAACCCCTGCAAATTTGTTCTAAAGAATTATAAATCCCTTTTTTTCCATTTTTTCACCATTTTTTACCACTTTTCAGCCACTTGAATCGCAGGCCTGTATTTACGTGATTTTCTTCGCAATTCGAACGCTTTTTTTAACTTGACAAAGCTTTGATGGGTACTCAAACTGTGAAAAAGTGGTATAAAGTGGATCAAAGTGGGATATAATAACACTGAACTTCATGGGACCGAACGTATATAAACGACAAAATAAGCCAAGAAATCAGGATAACGGGATAAAAATCAGGTGTTTAGGGGTGCGAACGCAATCACAATGGACGATAAAGGGCGGATAACAATTCCAACCCGCTATCGTGAATCACTGCAAGACGAATGCGGTGGTCAAGTGGTATGCACAATCGATACTTATCAACCTTGTTTACTTTTATACCCGTTGAATGAATGGGAGCAGGTTGAAAAACGTTTGCGAGCTTTGTCTGACATGAAACCAAATGAGCGACGTTTCAAGCGTTTGTTGCTAGGTCATGCAACAGAAGGCGAAATAGACAAAAATGGTCGTTTATTGATTTCTAATACGCTTAGAAAAAGAGTCGGTTTAGAAAAACAAATTATGCTAGTTGGTCAGCTCAATAAATTTGAAATATGGAGTGATGCTGATTGGCAAGATCAAATTAACGATGACATGGAACTAATTGAGTCAGGTGAATTTGAGTTAACCGAAAAACTTGAAGAATTTTCACTTTAAAATTCATAACAAATAAAAGCAGATTAATTCATGCAAACAGAAAGTGGACATATTAGTGTTTTATTAAATGAATCAGTGGATGGATTAGCGATAAAACCAGGCGGTATTTATGTGGATTGCACTTTTGGACGGGGCGGACATAGTCGCGTTATTTTAAACCAATTAAGTGAAGATGCGCGATTAATTGCAATTGATCAAGATCCAAGTGCGATCGCTTGGGCCGAGCAACATTTTGATGATCCTCGATTTGAAATAGTACAAGGTAACTTTAGAGACTTGGCTCAAATTATTGAAGCGCGAGGCTTAACCGGAAAAATTGATGGCGTGTTAATGGATTTAGGCGTGAGCTCACCACAGCTAGACGAAGCCGAACGTGGTTTTAGCTTTATGCGAAATGGTCCTTTAGATATGCGAATGAACCCGGATACTGGCATGTCAGCTTCGGAGTGGTTACAAGTAGCAAGCGAAGACGAAATTGCGTTTGTTTTAAAAGAATATGGTGAAGAAAGATTTGCTCGCAAGATTGCACGCGCAATTGTGCACGACAGAGTGGAAGCTCCTTTTACGACCACGGCACAATTAGCGGGTTTGTTAGGGCGAATCATTAAAAAGAAAGAGCCAGGAAAACATCCAGCAACTCGAAGCTTTCAAGCGTTACGAATTCAAGTTAATGGTGAGCTTGATGCGATTAAGGAAGTGCTGGTGGGGGCAATGGATGTAGTGAAAAAACATGGGCGTATTTCAGTTATTAGTTTTCATTCGTTAGAAGATCGCATCGTTAAGCGTTTTTTTAATGAAAAAAGCAAAGCAAAGCCCATACCCCGAGGATTGCCTGTTACTGATGATGAGTTAAACCAAGATATTAAATTAAAGCTAGTGACAAAAGCGGTTAAACCAAGCGCACAAGAAATTGAAAGGAACCCACGTTCTCGAAGTTCAGTTTTGAGGGTTGCAGAGCGTGTCGCAGATTAATAAACGTAAGCACAAATCTGTTGATAAAGCACGTCAGCCTAGTTTGGTTAAAAGCATAGTTTCGGACTGGCTTGCGCAAAAAGTGACAATTTTTTTGCTGATATGTGTGTTGGCCAGTGCTTATGCCGTAATTTATTACGCTTGGAGCAACCGACAGTTAAATACCCAACTGCAAAGATTATTAGAAGATAAAGATAAGTTAGACATTGATTGGCGGCATATGCTGATCGAAAACAACGTGTTATCTGAACATAACCGAGTTGAGCAGATAGCGAAAGATGAATTAAACATGCTTAGGCCTAAAGGCGAGCAGGAAATTATAATAAAAGTCCCATGAACAAACGAAAAGCAATCAAACAAACAGGCACAATACGCTGGCGGTTATTTACCGTCTTTAGCTTAATTGCGCTTGTATTTTTTGGTTTGATTGTACGTACCGCTTATATTCAAGTTATTTCTCCTGATGAGTTAAAAAAACAAGGCGATTTAAGAACACATCGGCAGTTATCTGACACGGTATTGCGAGGGATGATTACTGATCGCAATGGTTTGGAACTAGCCATTAGTGTGCCTGTTAACACTGTTTGGGCTGATCCTAAGCAAGTTATTGAATCTCAAGGGTTAGACAAAGACAGAGAGTGGCGAGCGCTGGCAGATATTCTTGATATCGATGTTGATAAAATTAAGCAGCGTATAACGGCTAATCCAACTGGCCGTTTTGTGTATTTAGCAAGGCAAGTTTCACCAGCGATGGCTGATTATGTTCGCCATTTAAACTTGAAAGGGGTTTATTTACGGCCCGAATCAAAACGCTATTACCCAGCTGCTGAAATTAATGCTCACATTGTGGGCATTACTAATATTGATGATCAAGGTATCGACGGCATTGAAAAGTTATATGACGATGCGTTAACAGGCGAAAACGGCAAAAAAAGCATATTGCGTGATGCTAAAGGCCATGTGATTGAAGTTTTATCTGAACAAGCGGCCAAACAAGCTAAAGATATTAGTTTGTCTATTGATCAGCGTATTCAAACACTTGCTTATCAAGAACTAAAAAAAGCGGTTCAATATTATCAGGCAGATTCAGGCACTGTAGTAGCGCTAGACGTTAACTCAGGTGAAATTTTAGCTATGGTTAATAATCCGTCATATAACCCAAATAATCGAAGTGGTGTGAGTCAGTCGGCTATGCGTAATCGCAGTATTACCGATACTTTTGAGCCCGGTTCAACAATTAAGCCTTTAGCCGTTCTTTCGGCTTTGGAATTTGGTTCAATTAATGCTGGTTCAGTCATTGATACTTCGCCAGGTTGGATTATGTTTGGTGGCCGCCGAGTTAGGGATCCATATAACCGTGGCAAGTTAACGATTGAGCAAATCTTAAAAAAATCAAGTAATGTCGGCACCACTAAACTCGCTTTGTCTTTACCACATGAACAGTTTTTAGATGCTTTTTATAACGTTGGTTTTGGCAGCGAAACTGGAACAGGTTTACTGGGTGAAAGCTCTGGTATTTTTTATGATCGCCGGCGTTGGTCTGAATTCGAATTAGCAACCTTATCTTTTGGTTATGGTTTATCTGTTACCGCTCTACAATTAGCGCAAATGTATGCAACCATAGGTAACGGCGGGGTTCGCAGACCGCTTTCTATTTTAAAACGTGAAGCCCCAATGGAAGGCTCGCAAGTATTTAGTCATAGCTCGTCACGCCAATTATTAAAAATGATGGAATCGGTCTTAGATGATGACGGGTCTGGCCATAAAGCCGCGGTTGAAGGTTATCGCGTGGCTGGTAAAACTGGGACATCACGTAAGGCTGTAGCTGGCGGGTACGGTAATGATTATGTTGGTTTATTTGCAGGTGTTGCGCCCGTATCGGATCCTAAAATTGCTTTAGTGGTAGTAATTAATAACCCTAAAGGCGATAAATATTATGGCGGCGACGTGGCAGCCCCAGTGTTTAGTAAAGTAATGGGTGGAGCATTGCAAATTTTGAATGTGCCTAATGATAAATCAGATACGGATGACATTCAGCTAGCTCAGTTAAAAGGAGATAGCTCGAATGCTTACTAGTGGTAGCCAATTTATCGAATTAGCCGAACAGTTATTAGGCTGCGACCTAGTCGATGTTAAAATAGACACTATGACGTGTCATAGTCAGCAGGTTACTCAAAATTCTTGTTTTTTAGCGTTGGCTGGTCATCAAGTTCATGGCTCTGTTTACAATCAAGATGCGGCAGATAAAGGCGCAAGTTTAATTTTATGTGATACTGCAGAGCAAGAGTTTCACGGTCAAAAAAGCTTAATTGGTAATACTGTTTGCATTTTAGTGTGTGGTTTAAATGAGTTAGCAGGCGAATTAGCTGATATATTTTACGCCCAACCCAGTATGCAATTAAGCCTAGTTGGTGTAACTGGGACTAATGGTAAAACCTCGGTTTGCGAGATGATTTATCAGCTGGCTCAGCAATTAAACATTAGGCCGGCTTACATGGGTACCTTAGGCGTTAAATATAAAAATACGTCAATACAAACAGGTTTAACAACCCCTGATGCCGTTAGTGTGCAGGGCTATTTGGCTAATTTTGTTCAGGCTGACTGTGAGCTTGCCGCGATTGAAGTATCGTCTCATGCAGTGGTCCAGTATAGAGTGAATGGCTGTCAATTTGATAGATTAGCTTTTACAAATTTATCGCATGATCATTTAGATTATCATCAGACGATGGAGGCGTATTTTGCAGCTAAAGCTAGTTTATTTTTACAAAACCCTCAAGCTTGTCATTTAATCAATACTGATCATGAGTATGGTCGAACTTTAATTCGTTTATTAAAAACAAAGCAAACCACACCTGACGTGTTAGCCGTTGGACGCACTGCATCAAATTATGCAGACAAATATTTAAAATTAGTGAGTGTTTCAGCTTTAGCGAAAGGCTTTAAAGTTACGCTTGAATATGGCGATGGCAAAACAGTTGAAAAAGCGCAAGGCTATTTACCGCTAATTGGTGAGTTTAATATTGAAAATCTGTTAATTGCAATGGCCAGTTTATTAAGCCCGACTATCAGTTTACAGCAATTGATACAGGCAGCAGAAAAGCTAATTCCGATAGCGGGTCGTATGGAAAACTTTAGCGTTAATGGGATTAATTTGGTTGTAGATTTTGCACATACACCAGACGGTTTAGCGCAAGCTTTAAGGGCGTGTCGCTCACATTGTCAGGCTAAGCTGTGGGTGGTCTTTGGGTGTGGTGGCGACAGAGATAAAAATAAACGTGCAGAAATGGGCACTATTGCACAAGAATTAGCAGACAAAATTATATTAACGAACGACAACCCAAGATCTGAGTCACAAGCGCACATTATTAATGATATTACCCGTAATATGACTCAAAACACATATCAAATAGAGTTGGATCGTAAACAAGCTATCCGTTTTGCTTACCAAAATGCTAAAGCTGGCGATTATATTTTGATTGCCGGAAAAGGCCATGAAACGTATCAAGAATTTGCCGATGGCAATATCGATTATAACGAACGCGCTTTTGTGGCTGAACTTATTCAGGGGGCAGCATGATCCCCGTTCAATTATCAAAATGGGCAGAAATCACCCAAGGTAAATTAGTGGGTGAAGACACACAGGTTCAATCAGTAAGCCATGACAGCCGACAGCTGGAAAATATTGATGTTTATATTGCTATTAGCGGTGAACGTTTTGATGGTCATCAATTTTGCCAGCAAGCGGTTGAGCAAGGCGTTAAATGTATTTTGGTGTCTGAGCCACAAGATTTAGCTGTTACTCAGCTAGTGGTTAAAGATACTCGAATTGCATTAGGTCAAATTGCGGCGTTTAATAAATCATTGGCGCAGGTCAAAACTGTTGCTATTACCGGCAGCTGCGGTAAAACCACAGTAAAAGAGATGCTAAGCGCCATTTGCCAACGAGTGGGCAAAACGTTGGCCACCAAAGGTAATTATAATAACGATATTGGGGTGCCTTTAACATTACTTAGGTTAACTCAAAATGATGAATATGCAGTGATTGAGTTGGGTGCAAATCATATCGGTGAAATTGCTTATACCGCAGGTTTAACTCAGGCTGATGTGGCTGTGGTAAATAATGTTAGCGCTGCTCACTTGGAAGGTTTTGGCAGCTTAGAAGGTGTTGCTCAAGCTAAAGGTGAAATTTATCAAGCCTTATCAGAAGATGGAATTGCAGTGATTAATTCTGATAGTGAGTATTTACATTTTTGGCATAACGAAACCTCACAACGTCATCAAATATCGTATTCGATAGAGCCTTTTGCTGATGTTTATTTGCAAAATTTAAGTTTAAATGCAGCTTTGTACCCAACGTTTGAATGGGTTTATCGGGGGCAATCACACCAAATTACATTACCTTTGCCGGGCGAACATAATGCCTTGAATGCTTTGGCTGCGATTAGCTGTGCTATTGGCTTAGGCATAAGTGCTGAAAAAATTAATCAAGGGTTATTATCCGTTCAAAGTACTAATGGCCGAGTTAAGGTTTATCAGCCTAGCCCGCAAGTTTGTATTATTGATGATACGTACAATGCTAATTTAGCGTCGATGAAAGCTGCGATTAATTTGCTAGCTAAAACCCATGGTCATCAAATTTTTATTATGGGTGATATGGGCGAAATGGGCGATTACAGCCATGCCATTCATCAGCAAGTTGGCGAGCATGTTGTCGCCAATAATATAGACACCTTTTATACCACTGGTGAGTTATCTCAATTTGCCCAGCCGATAACTGAGCATCATTTTAATGATATTAATGGACTAATAGAAAAAATTAAACAGGACGTGAATTTACTTATTACAGAGCAAGCAGACTCTGTGATTACAATTTTAGTCAAAGGCTCTCGCGGCGCTCAAATGGAGCGAGTTGTAGATGCTCTTAAGCCGTATTGTGAGGAAATTGTTTCATGTTAGTTTGGTTGGCTCAGTGGTTACAAGAAAATGTACATAGCGGGTTTAACGTTTTCTCGTACCTGACATTTCGCGCAATATTAAGCATTTTGACGGGTTTAGCTTTGTCGTTATATTTAGGCCCTAAACTAATTCGTTACTTGCAAAAAATGCAAATAGGGCAAACGGTAAGAACCGATGGTCCAGAATCACATTTTTCTAAATCGGGTACGCCAACAATGGGCGGACTATTAATCTTAGGGGCGATATCGACCTCTATTTTATTATGGGCCGACTTAAGTAATCGTTATGTTTTGGTTACTTTATTTGTAGTTATCGCATTTGGTTTGATTGGTTTTGTTGATGATTACCGAAAGGTAATCCGTAAAGATAGCAACGGGCTAATTGCCCGCTGGAAGTATTTTTGGCAGTCAGTAACTGCTATCGCCGTGGCTATCACTTTATTTTATACCACCAAACAACCAGCTGAAACACAGTTATTAATTCCTTTTGTTAAAGAAATTATGCCTCAACTAGGTTTGTTTTATTTAGTTACAACTTACTTTGTCATTGTGGGCACCAGTAACGCGGTTAATTTAACCGATGGTTTAGACGGTTTGGCAATCGTGCCAACTATTATGGTTGCAGCGGCTTTTGCCATTATTGCTTATGTTACAGGAAACGTGAATTTTTCAGCTTATTTGAATATCCCATTTATTCCTGAAACCAGTGAATTAGTTATTGTTTGTACCGCCATCTTTGGCGCTGGATTAGGCTTTTTATGGTTTAACACGTACCCAGCTCAAGTCTTTATGGGTGATGTGGGTTCATTAGCTTTAGGGGCAACCCTTGGGGTAATTGCGGTACTAGTTAGACAAGAAATTGTATTAGTTATTATGGGCGGTGTGTTTGTAATGGAAACCATTTCGGTCATTTTACAAGTGGGTAGTTACAAGCTCAGAGGCACACGAATTTTTAGAATGGCGCCAATTCACCACCACTATGAATTAAAAGGTTGGCCAGAGCCAAGAGTGATTGTTCGATTTTGGATCATTAGTTTGGTTTTGGTACTGGTGGGTTTAGCAACATTAAAACTCAGATAAAGTTGAATTTATTAGGATATACATAAAGGCAATGGCAGAACAAACGCTGGTGAAACCGACATATAAAGAAACCTTAGGGCGCTTTTTTCAAAGAGCTTTTGGTGTTTCTGACCAGCATGCTTTGTACGACAGAAGCATAGTATTAATTGCGATTGCATTAGCTTGCTTAGGCTTGGTTATGGTGGCGTCGGCCTCTATTCCTTATGCGATGCGTGAGTTTGATAATCCGCTGCATTTTGTCAGTCGCCATATGATTTATCTAGGCTTAAGTGTGGTGATTGCCGCTGCCGTTATGCAGTTACCCATTCAATGGTGGGAAAAATATAACCCTTATTTACTCATTGCTGCTTTGGCTTTGTTAATTGCGGTATTAATTATGGGGAAAACCGTAAACGGTGCAACTCGTTGGTTATCACTTGGGCCACTTAATTTGCAAGCTGCTGAGCCTGCTAAGTTATTCTTTTTTGTTTATTTATCTGGTTATTTAGTGCGCCGTGAACACGAATTAACGCAGAATTTAAAAGGCTTTTTAAAGCCACTAGCCGTGTTTTTTGTGTTGGCCATGTTGTTATTGATGCAGCCAGACTTAGGCACAGTTGTAGTGATGTTTGCGACAACAGTTGGTTTATTATTTTTAGCTGGCTCAAAATTAATTCAATTTTTTGCATTATTTATGACTGGGGTTTTAGCGATTGTCGCGTTAATTATTTTGGAGCCTTACCGGCTTAAACGGGTGACTTCGTTTTTAGACCCTTGGCAAGATCCATTTGGTAGCGGTTATCAGTTGACACAAAGTTTAATGGCGTTTGGCCGTGGTGATTGGTTTGGCACTGGTTTAGGCAACAGTATTCAAAAATTAGATTATTTACCCGAAGCCCATACCGATTTTGTGGTGGCGATATTGGCTGAGGAGTTTGGCTTTATTGGCGTGAGCTGTGTTATCGCTTTGTTATTTGTACTGGTGGCTAAAATTATAGCCCTTGGTAGTCGTGCCGTTGCCAGAGAAAATGTATTTGCAGGCTATTTTGCTTATGCGATAGGCATTTGGATTAGTTTTCAAGCTGCGGTCAATATAGGTGCAAGCGCAGGAATTTTGCCCACCAAAGGCTTAACTTTGCCTTTAGTGAGCTATGGCGGTAGTAGTTTGATGATAATGAGTATCGCCATTGCAATAGTTTTGCGCATTGATTATGAGCAAAGAGTGAATGAACTGCAAGCGACTCGGACCAATAATCGGGGGAAGTCGCATGAGTAAACGTATTTTGATTATGGCTGGCGGCACTGGTGGACATATTTTCCCAGGTTTAGCGATTGCAGATGAAATGACTCAAAAGGGTTGGCAAGTTTTGTGGCTTGGTACAGCAGAGCGCATGGAAGCAGATATTGTGCCTAAAGCCGGATATCCAATTGAGTTTATTAAAATTAAAGGAGTTCGCAATAAATCCAAACTGGCTAAATTAGGCGCGCCTTTGATGGTGTTAAATGCGATATGGCAAGCAAGAGCTGTGATAAAAACCTTTAAACCTGATTTAGTTGTTGGTTTTGGTGGTTATGTTGCACTGCCTGGTGGTTTAGCCGCTTGGTTAAGCCGAATTCCTTTGGTGATTCATGAACAAAATGCAGCGGTTGGATTAACTAATCGAATTTTGAGTCGTTTTGCGAAAAAAGTATTGGTGGCGTTTGGTGGATTTGAACAACTTAAAAGTAAAGTGATTACGGTAGGTAACCCGCTTAGAGCGCAAATTCAAGTATTGCCGGAGCCAAATGCAGTTAAACCAATTTCTATTTTAGTAGTAGGAGGCAGCTTGGGCGCACAAGCGTTAAACCAAGCGGTACCTAATGCACTTAAACAATTCGATTCGTCGAGTTTTAAGGTATTGCACCAAGCAGGAAAAGCACAGGCTGATACGACTCAAGCGAGTTATCAGCAAACGCAAGTTGAGCATAAAGTCGTTGAATTTATCGATGATATGGCAACAGCCTATCAAGCCGCCGATTTAGTGATTTGCCGAGCGGGGGCGTTAACCGTTTCGGAAATAGCAGCCGTGGGGCGTGCCAGCATTTTAGTGCCACTGCCAAATGCAGTCGATGACCATCAAACATTTAATGCCAAAGTTTTGGTAGAAGCAAATGCAGCGGTTTTAATGCCGCAAGCAAAGTTAATCGAGGGTGAATTGGTTCAACAATTAACTGATTTTTTAAATTCACCAGAAAAGTTAAAAACAATGGCGCAAGCCTGTAGCACAGTGGCTGCACTTGATGCCCGACAGAATATAGGCAAATTGCTGGTGCAATTAGAGCAAGGTAAAGATGAAAATGAATAACAATAGCGATTTTACAATTCCTGAAATGCGCCGAGTCAAACTCATTCATATGGTGGGGATTGGCGGTGCAGGCATGTGTGGTATTGCTGAGGTATTGTTAACGGATGGCTATAAAATATCTGGCTCTGATATTGCGCAAAGTGTTAATACGAAAAGATTAGTTGAGTTAGGTGCTCATATTAAAATTGGCCATCAAGCTCAAAATATTGAAAATGCAGATGTGGTGGTTATTTCAAGCGCGGTTGATAGCTCAAATCCAGAAGTCAGTGCAGCGTTAAAGCAACGTGTGCCAGTGATTCGTCGAGCTGAAATGTTGGCAGAAATTATGCGGTATCGACATGGTATTGCCGTTGCGGGCACGCATGGTAAAACGACGACAACCAGTTTGCTTTCAAGTGTATTTGCTCAAGCGAAACTTGACCCAACATTTATTATTGGCGGTCGCTTAAATAGTGCAAAAACCAATGCACGATTAGGGAAAAGCCGTTATTTGGTCGCGGAAGCAGATGAAAGTGATGCATCATTTTTACATCTGCAGCCGATGGTTTCTGTAGTGACTAATATAGAAGCCGATCATATGGATACTTATGAAGGCGACTTCGACAAAATGTTGTCGACCTATAAAGAGTTTTTACATAATTTACCTTTTTATGGTTTGGCCGTGTTGTGCATTGATGATGAAAATGTGCGTAAGTTAAGCCAAGAAATTGGCCGAAATTATTTAACTTATGGATTTAGTGACGATGCAGATTTTTGTTTAACCGAATTTTCGCAAAGTGGTACCCAAACCCAATTTGTGGTTAAGCGCAACAAGCATAAAGATTTAAAGGTGATGCTAAATTTACCGGGTAAGCATAATGCATTAAATGCAGCCGCCGCGATAGCCGTTGCAACAGACGAAGGTATTGCAGACGAGCAAATTTTAACAGCATTGGCTGAATTTGAAGGTATCGGCAGACGTTTTGAAGCAATGGGGCAATACCCCTGTGGTGATGCTGAGGTAGAGTTTTTAGATGATTACGGACACCATCCAACTGAAGTAATGGCAACGATTAAAGCAATTCGAGCTGCCTATCCGAATAAACGTTTGGTAATGGCGTATCAACCTCACAGATATACTCGTACCCGTGATTTATATGATGATTTTGTCCAAGTGCTATCTGAGGTAGATGCCTTATTACTATTAGAAGTATACAGCGCAGGCGAGACAAGTATTGTGGGTGCTGATAGTCGAAGTTTAGCTCGATCAATTCGTCAGCGAGGTCAAGTTGATCCAATTTATGTGGCGAGCGCAGCTCAACTGCCAGCAGAATTAGCCCGTATTTTACAGCCGGATGATTTGTTTATAACTCAAGGCGCGGGTAACATAGGCGCTATTGCTAAGTTATTGAAAGAATTGAAATTAGATAAAGAAAAAATGCTTGAATATAGCGACAATCAGGAGGCGAGCGCATGATCAACCTTGGCAAAGTTGCAATTGTGTATGGTGGTGAGTCTGCTGAACGTGAAATATCACTTAAATCAGGTAAAGCTATTTTTACCGCGCTTTCAGAGCAGAACGTGGACGTTGATTTAATTGACACTAAGGAAACATCCCCTCTGCTATTAAAGCAAATGGGTTACCAACGTGTTTTTATTGCTTTACATGGGCGAGGCGGTGAAGACGGTGTCATTCAAGGCGTGCTTGAGAGTCTAGGATTGCCTTATACCGGCAGCGGCGTATTAGGCTCAGCTTTGGCAATGGATAAAATTAGAACTAAGCAAGTTTGGCAAAGCTGCCAATTGCCGACCGCAAAATATGTCAGCGTGAAAAAAGGTCAAAAAATCGATTTTTCGCAAATCATGAGTCAGCTAGGTGACGTGGTTTTTGTTAAGCCTGCACGTGAAGGTAGCAGTATAGGTATGAGCCGAGTGACTGATGTGAAAATGCTTGAAGAGGCGGTTAGCAATGCTTTTGAGTTTGATGAATCAGTATTAATTGAGCAGTGGATAAATGGCCCTGAATATACGGTATCAATTTTAAATGGACAGGCTTTACCGGTTATTAAAATGAAAACTCAACGTAGTTTTTATGATTACGAAGCTAAATATTTGTCGAATAGCACTGAGTATGCATGTCCTTGCGGTTTATCTGATGTGGATGAAATTTATATTCAAAAGTTAGCTTTAGATGCGTTTGAAGCGGTTGGTGCTGATACTTGGGGACGAATTGACATTATGCGCGATGCAGATGGTCAGTTTTATTTGTTAGAAGCGAACACAGTACCCGGAATGACAGAAAAAAGTTTAGTGCCAATGGCGGCAAAAGCCAATGGGTTAAGCTTTTCAGAATTAACGATGGCAATTTTACAGGCAGCGAAATAAATCATGTCGGCTTTTAGTGAACGATTAAAGCAACTTGAATGGCCATTTTGGATTGGCGTTGCTTTTTTTGTTGCTGTGATATTTAGCGCTATTTATTTAACGCTAGCAGCGAGCGAATGGTTAAAAGATAAAAAACAATTGCCAATCGAAATGCTCGTACTGGAAGGTGATTTAAAACAAGTAGATGAAAAAGCAGTGTTAAAAGCTTTAGAGCCGCAAATGCAATCTAGCTTTGTTGGTTTAGATGTTAATGCAGCGCAAGCCAATGTTGAAAATTTAGATTGGGTTTACTGGGCCGCTATCAGAAAAGAGTGGCCCAGCACTATAAAAGTGAATTTAGTTGAGCAGCAAGCTAAAGCAAAGTGGAACGATGATTTTTTGTTAAATCATTTAGGCGAGGTATTTAAAGCAGATACTCAAAAGTTGGACATGTTTTTACCAAGCTTAAATGGGCCTATTAATGAAGCTTCTTTGGTGTTAGAGCATTACCAGGATTTTTCGGCTTTGTTAGCGCTGCATAAAATGAAAGCAGTCGCATTAACATTTACAGATAGACACTCAGTTAAACTGCTGCTCGATAATGGCATAGAGCTAAAATTGGGTAGAGAGAACTGGGTTGCAAGAATTAAGCGTTTTTTAGAGTTTTACCCTAGGTTGGCAACGCAACATCAAATACAATACGTCGATTTGCGTTATGATACTGGGTTTGCCGTTGGCGAGCTTAAAGAACAACAAGATACAACAATAACAGGTTAATTGGCAGATAAAACAATGTCCAAAGCATTAGATAAAAATTTAATTGTTGGTTTAGATATAGGCACTTCTAAGGTTGTGACTGTCGTTGGTGAGGTATTGCCGGATAATACAGTTAATGTTGTTGGTGTCGGTACGCATCCGTCTGAAGGTATGGATAAAGGTGGTGTAAACGATATTGAACTGGTTATAAAGTCAATCAAACGTTCATTACATGAAGCAGAGATGATGTCTGATTGCCAAATTTCATCGGTTTATTTGGCGATGTCTGGTCGTCACGTTAAATGCCAAAATGAAAATGGCATGGTGCCAATCAACGAAACAGAAGTCACTCAAGACGATGTGGATAATGTGATTCATACCGCTAAATCTGTTCCTTTAGCAGCAGAGCGTATGGTGTTACATGTGCTGCCTCAAGAATACAATGTTGATGTGCAAGAGGGAATAAAAAGCCCAATTGGCATGTCTGGCGTGCGTTTAGAAGCTAAGGTGCATTTGATCACTTGTGCCAATGATATGGCTAAAAATATTGTTAAATGTGTTGAGCGCTGTGGATTAAAAGTGGATGCGCTAGTGTCGTCTTCGTTAGCTTCTAGCTATGCCGTTTTAACTGAAGATGAAAAAGAGTTAGGTGTTGCCGTTGTTGATATTGGTGGCGGAACTATGGATTTAGTGGTTTATGCCAATGGCGCAATTCGCCATACATCTGTCATTGCGGTTGCGGGCAATCAGGTTACTAAAGATATAGCGCAAATATTTAGAACGCCTTTAAGTCATGCCGAGCAAATTAAAGTGCAATATGCATGTGCTCAGCGGCATATGGTGAGTTTAGAAGACAGCATTGAAGTACCTAGTGTGGGCGGTCGACCCGCTCGTTCAATGTCTCGTCATACTTTGGCTGAAGTTGTAGAGCCAAGATATCAAGAATTATTTGATTTGATACTGGCAGATATTCGCAAAAGTGGTTGGGAAGACCAAATTGCGGCTGGTATTGTGTTAACCGGTGGTACCGCCAAAATGGAAGGGGCAGTCGCGTTAGCAGAAGAAGTATTTCAAATGCCGGTTCGTTTAGGGAATCCGGTTAATTTGAAAGGCTTGACTGAGTATGTTGAAGACTCAATTTATTCAACCTCAATAGGTTTATTGAATTATGGAAAACAAGATCTACAGGTAGCAAATACCGACCATAAAGAAAACCCGGGTGTTGGAGATTGGTGGCAGCGTATTCAGAGTTGGTTCAAAGGTGAATTTTAAATTTTTTAAGCAGGTGTGTTAGGAGAATAAAAATGTTTGATGATTTGATGAAAGAACATAGTGATGAAGCCGTTATAAAAGTCGTCGGTGTTGGTGGTGGTGGCGGTAACGCTGTAGAGCATATGGTAAAAAACACCATTGAAGGGGTAGATTTTATTACCGCTAATACAGATGCTCAAGCGTTACGTAACTCTGCTGCAGGTACCACTATCCAATTGGGCCGCGATGTGACTAAAGGCTTAGGCGCAGGTGCAAACCCAGAAATTGGTCGCCGTAGCGCCGAAGAAGATAAAGAAGTGATCAGCGAAGTACTGAAAGGCGCTGACATGGTATTTATTGCAGCCGGTATGGGCGGCGGCACAGGTACAGGTGCGGCGCCTGTGGTTGCTCAAATTGCTCGTGAATTAGGTATTTTAACGGTAGCAGTTGTCACTAAACCATTCCCGTTTGAAGGCAAAAAACGAATGGCTTATGCCGATGCTGGGATTGAAGAGTTAGCTAAAAATGTTGATTCATTAATTACTATCCCTAACGATAAATTGCTAAAAGTTTTAGGTAAAGGCACCACTTTATTAGATGCGTTTAAAGCTGCTAATAATGTTTTACAAGGTGCAGTTCAAGGTATTGCGGAATTAATTACTCGCCCAGGTTTGATCAATGTTGACTTTGCAGATGTAAAAACTGTGATGTCAGAAATGGGCACAGCGATGATGGGTACAGGGATAGCAACAGGTGAAGACCGAGCAGAAGAAGCTGCAGAGTCTGCTATTTCTAGTCCTTTATTGGAAGATGTCGATTTGGCTGGTGCACGTGGTATTTTGGTTAATATTACCGCGGGTATGGATATGAGTATTGATGAATTTGAAATCGTTGGTAACGCAGTTAAAGCTTTCGCCTCTGAAAACGCAACAGTGGTTGTTGGTGCGGTTATCGATCCTGAAATGTCAGAAGAGCTAAGAGTGACTGTTGTGGCGACTGGGATTGGCGATACGCGTCCAGATATTTCATTAGTACCTAATGCGAAAGTAAGCTTAAACGAAAATTCTTACCAGGGTTTCCGTTCATCTGAAACTGCTTCAGGCTCAGCAGCAGTGGCTATCGAAGAGCGTACAGCAGCGCCAGCGCCTGCTTCACCAGCGCCTGAAAAAGAAGCATCAGCGAGTTTAGATTATTTAGATATTCCGGCTTTTTTACGTAAACAAGCTGACTAATTTACGACTTGCGCCGGTAAAAAGGTGTGCACGAGTTAGCAAAAAAGCTAGCGCGTGAAATCAGCTATTCGGTTTAGCTGGTCTAATGTGTTAAACTATATGCATGACTATCAAACGATAGGCGCGTTGAGCGCTCATGCGTGGAGAAAATAAACGACTATGGTTAAACAACGTACATTACAAAATAGTGTGAGTACAGTGGGTGTTGGGTTACACCGCGGAGAAAAGGTCAATTTAACGTTACGTCCTGCACCTGCTAATACAGGGATTGTATTTCGTCGTACGGATTTGCACCCCGCGGTTGATATTCGAGTATCACCGGAAGCTGTTACTGATACACAAATGTGTACTTGTATGACTAACGCTGACGGTGTCGCTGTATCAACAGTTGAACATCTCATGTCTGCATTGGCTGGATTAGGTATAGACAATATCATTGTCGAACTTGATGCTAACGAAGTGCCGATTGTAGATGGCAGCGCAAGTCCGTTTATTATGCTAATTGAAGAGGCTGGAATTGAAGAGTTATCAGCTGCGAAAAAATTTATTCGCATTGATAAACCAATTCGAATAGAAGTTGAAGATAAATGGGCGGAGTTGTTGCCGCATAACGGGTTTAAGCTTGATTTTTCAATTGAGTTTCCGCATCCGGCTATTTCTTCAACGCGCCAGCACGTTAGCATGGACTTTTCGAGTAAAAACTTTATTGATGAAGTGAGTAGAGCCAGAACCTTTGGCTTTATGAAAGACTTTGAATATTTACGAGCGAATAATTTAGCACTAGGTGCTAATTTTGATAACGCTGTAGTGTTAGATGAATTTCAGGTATTAAATGCCAACGGCTTACGTTATGACGATGAATTTGTCATGCACAAAATATTAGATGCCGTTGGTGATTTATATATGGCTGGTTTACCGATATTAGGGCAGTTTAATTCATTTAAAACAGGCCACGCGGTAAATAACGTTTTGCTCAGAGAAGTCATGAAACAAACCGACAGTTGGACTTTGGTTGAGTTTACTGATAACCACCTAAGTCCGGTTAAATTTTTAGAACCAACACCTGCTTAAAATTCCCTAACCTTTGTTGATTTTAAAAATTATGTATTAATTTACAGCAAATAAAAGCGAGCCTTTAAAGGCTCGCTTTTTTTGTTTTTAAGGCGTTCAGCAAAATTAACTTAACTTCAACTCGAACTAAGGTGTATTCTAACAAATTGAATTATTTAACCTGATAGCTCTGCGTGTTTTTTAACGAGAATTTAACGCAGTCCCCGTGAAAAAGGCCGTGTGAAAGCTATTCATTAAACCGAGTTGAGGTTAATTTATTTCATTAATCTATTCAATGCAGCCTGAATTTCGTCTGGTAAGTCAGGTAAAATCGCATTTAAATTTGCTTTAGCACTTGGTGATAGAGTTTTCGCCGTTACCTTGTCTGACTGGCTGTATTTATTGTTTTGCGTATCAGAGCTGCTTTGCCTACTGGGTTCAACCACACATTTAATGCTAATAATATTGGGGTTGCTGATCCTAAGTTTAGACATTAACTGACTACGAATTGCATTAAATTGCATTTGAAAGCTTGCATTTGGGATGCTTAGCGTTAACATCCCCTTGTCAAATTGCTTGATTTTGACTATCGATTGCAATTTTTCGGGCAAGTAAAGCGCTAGCTCCTGCTCCATCTGGCTGGTATACTCGGCCGTAGATGTTTTTGGCTGCTTATTTGGCCATTTTTTTGTTAATATTTGTTGAACAGTTTTGGGTCTAGGTCGCATTTAAAATTCTATGTCGTTATCAATTCAATATACTAAGCAAGAAACTCAGCTAGAGTGGCGGTTAAGTGCGCGCCATGGCTTGGCTTTATTTGTGCTATTAATTTCGTTAGCCACCGCCATTACCTTTAGTATAAACCGACTTACCACTAAACCCGAACAAACTTTTAATCCAGTTGATCAATCTAAACAAGATTTATCAAAATACAAGCATCAGCTATTAAATTTAAAACAAAAAACAGAAACTGAACTGACAGCGGTTAAGTTAAAATTAGCTGAATTACAAAGTTATGCCTTGCGCATGAATGCACTGGGTGCCCGCATGGTCGAACAAGCAAGCATTGATGGTGATGAGTTTAACTTTGAACAGCAACCCGCAACTGGCGGCCCTGAAAGTGCAAATCAAAGTTTTGATTTTCACAATGATCCCCCTAATTTTTCTTTGCTCGACGAAATGAATAAATTACTTGAAAAATTTAATTTTCAAGAACAACAGCTCAACCTACTTGAATCTGTAATGCTTAATCACAATATAAGTGAACAGATTTATATTTCAGGCCGACCAATAGAGTCTGGTTGGTTATCTTCATATTATGGTATTCGTAAAGACCCATTTAGTGGTTTACCAGCAACTCATAAAGGGATTGACTTTGCAGGCAAAGAAGGTAGCGCAGTAATCGCAACAGGAGCAGGCGTTGTAACTTGGGCTGGCGAACGATACGGATATGGAAATCTGGTTGAGATTGACCATGGCCATGGAATGAAATCTCGCTATGGTCATAATAAATCCGTTGTAGTAGCGGTTGGCGAAGTGGTAACTAAAGGCATGCAAATCGCGGTTATGGGCTCAACTGGGCGCTCCACTGGACCACATGTACACTATGAAATTCTTAAAAATGGCAAACAAATTGATCCGCTAAAATACGTACATCGTCGCGCGCAATAAAGTTTGTTTAATACTAGCAAAGCAATCATATTGGATTGCTTTTATTTTTCTGAAAGCACTCACCTGGAAACAGGTCAGGATAGATAAATGATTACAAAAATACTGACATCAATATTTGGCAGCCGTAACGATCGGATTATTAAAAAATTAAACAAAGTCGTGAACCAGATAAATGGCCTAGAGTCAGAATTTGAGGCTTTATCAGATGAAGCATTAAAAGCAAAAACAGCCGAATTTAGAAAACGGCTAAGTGATGGTGAAACCTTAGATGCAATTTTGCCAGAGGCTTTTGCTGTGTGTCGCGAGGCTTCAAAACGTGTGCTTGGTATGCGTCATTTTGATGTTCAGTTACTTGGTGGCATGGTTTTACATCAAGGTAAAGTAGCAGAGATGAGAACCGGTGAAGGTAAAACGTTAACTGCAACGTTAGCCGCTTATTTAAATGGTTTGGCAGGCTCTGTTCACGTGGTGACAGTGAATGATTACCTTGCAAGCCGTGATGCTGATTGGAGTAGAACTTTATTTGAATTTTTAGGTTTAACCGTTGGGTGCAATATTCCTGGAATGGGACCTGAAGAGAAAAAAGAAGCATATCGAGCTGATATTACCTATGGTACAAATAATGAATTTGGCTTTGATTATTTGCGTGACAATATGGCCTTTAGCCCAGAAGAACGCACACAGAGTAAATTGCAGTTTGCGATAGTGGATGAGGTTGATTCGATATTAATCGATGAAGCGAGAACCCCGCTGGTGATTTCAGGGCCAGCGGAAGATAGTTCCGGTTTATATACTCAGATTAATAAAATTATCCCAGCTTTGGTTGAATCAGAACATGAAGATACAGAAGAAGAGGAAAGTGAAGGCCACTTCACTATCGATGAAAAATCAAAACAAATTCACTTAACTGAAAAAGGCCAAGTTCGAGTAGAAGAAATTTTAATCGAAAATAATATTTTAGAAGAGGGTGATTCACTCTACAGTGCCAGCAATATTAGCTTGTTAACTCATATTAATGCGGCGTTAAGAGCGAATAAGCTATATCACAAAGATGTAGATTACATTGTTAAAGATGGACAAATCGTTATTGTTGACGAACACACGGGCCGTACAATGGAAGGCCGACGTTGGTCAGAAGGTTTGCATCAAGCAATCGAAGCAAAAGAAGGCGTTAACATTCAAAATGAAAATCAAACGCTAGCATCTATTACTTTCCAAAATTATTTCCGTTTGTATGACACCTTATCTGGGATGACAGGTACAGCAGATACTGAAGCATTCGAGTTTAACTTTATATATACGCTAGAGACTATGGTACTACCACCAAATCGTCCTATGGTACGTAAAGATTATGCAGATTTAGTCTACTTAACGGCTGAAGAAAAATATGAAGCAATCGTTGCGGATATTAAAGATTGTGTTGAAAAAGGTCGTCCAGTTTTAGTTGGCACCGTTTCTATTGAAAATTCAGAATTATTGTCACGCGTTTTGAAGAAAAATAAAGTGGCACATAATGTATTAAATGCAAAATATCACGCTAAAGAAGCCGAAATTATTGCACAAGCAGGCGAAGCGGGTGCAGTAACTATTGCTACTAATATGGCAGGTCGTGGTACCGATATCGTTTTAGGTGGTAATCCTGATTTATCTTTAAGCCACTTATCGTCACCGACAGAAGCGCAAATCGAAAAAGCGAAAGCAGATTGGCAGAAAAGTCATGATGCTGTTATCAAAGCGGGCGGTTTACACATAATAGGTACAGAAAGACATGAATCACGTCGAATTGATAACCAGTTGCGTGGTCGTGCTGGTCGTCAAGGTGATCCGGGTTCATCTCGATTCTATTTATCAATGGAAGATGCGTTAATGCGCATTTTTGCCTCAGACCGAGTTGCCGGCTTAATGAAAAAATTGGGCATGGAAAAAGGGGAAGCAATTGAGCACCCATGGGTAACTAAAGCTATTGAAAATGCTCAGCGTAAAGTAGAAGCTCGTAACTTTGATATACGTAAACAGTTATTGGAATATGACGATGTTGCAAATGATCAACGTAAAGTGGTTTATCAACAACGTAATGAGTTAATGAATGAGTCAGATATTAGTGAAACCATTGTTGCAATTCGTGAAGATGTATTGAACCAAACAATCGATTCTTATGTTCCACGTCAATCGGTTGAAGAAATGTGGGATATTCCAGGGTTAGAAGAAAGATTAAAATCTGAATTTAACTTGCCTCTACCATTACAACAATGGTTAAAAGAAGACTCAAAACTAGATGAAGAGCAATTACGAGAAAAAATCTCAACGGCATTAAGCGAAGATTATAAAGCAAAAGAGGCGCAAGTTGGTGAGGCCGTATTACGCCATTTTGAAAAAGCAATTATGCTGCAAAGCTTGGATTCACATTGGAAAGAACACTTAGGTGCAATGGATCATTTGCGCCAAGGGATTCATTTACGCGGGTATGCACAGAAAAACCCTAAACAAGAATATAAACGCGAATCTTTTGAGTTATTTTCACAAATGCTTGAAGACTTAAAAGTTGATGTGATTGGGGTTTTATCTAAAGTGAAAGTTCGCGAAGAATCTGAAGTTGAAGCGATGGAAGCTAAACGTAAGCAGACAGCAGAGCAAACTGAAACTCAATATCAGCACGAAACAGACGATGCGCTTGCCAATAAACCTGCTCAATTTAGACAAACTTCAAAAGTGGGCCGAAATGAACCTTGCCCTTGTGGTTCAGGTGAAAAGTATAAAAACTGCCATGGTAAGTTGAGCTAAATGAGTGTTAAGCAAGTAAAGGTTGCCGTTGGTGTTGTTGTTAAAGCGGGCCAGATTTTATTAGCTCGTAGAAACCTTCAACAGCACCAAGGTGGTAAATGGGAGTTTCCGGGCGGTAAAATTGAAGCTGGTGAATCAACACCAGCAGCGCTAACACGCGAATTAAAAGAAGAATGCGATATTAGCGCAACCCAAATGCAACCTTTAATTTTAATTGAGCATGACTATGGCGATAAAAAGGTAAGTTTAGATACCTATATTGTTTCTGAGTTTACGGGTCAAGCAAAAGGATTAGAAGGGCAAACAATTCAATGGACAGATTTTAATAGATTAGCAGAGTTTGATTTTCCGGATGCAAATGTGGCTATTTTAAAAGCGTTGGAAGCTTACCTAGTTAACGAGTAGCCCTTTGCTAAAGTCTAAATTGCTTGGCTTAATCATAATTAAGCTTATATAAAGCATAAACCCTTTATCTAAAACCGAGCTAAGTAAATTGGCTCGGTTTTTTTGTGCCGGGGTATTTATTTACTGGCTAAGTAATAGGGATGAAATGTTGTTAAATAAAGCTCTTCAACTTTAGCTCTTGCCCAAGGTGTTCGTCGTAAAAATTTTAAGCTTGATTTAATACTGGGCTGGCTATTAAAACAGTTAATAGGCACTACGTGATACATTTTTTGCCATCCGAGTTTGGCTTCGAGTTTAGTTAAAATGGTCTCTAATGTAACGCCGTGCATTGGGTCTGAATCTGAGTGCATTAAAGTCTACCGCTGAATAAATAAAATCTTATTATACAATAAAAAATGCAAGAGTCGGCTAAACCAAAACAGATATAAAAACGAAAGCTAGTAATGGTTTATGTCATAAATTATTCAAACAATAGCGGTTGACATGCAGATAACTGGGTATATACTGATTGTAGCTTGAAAGTAAGACCTATATTTATTTTGTACACCATTTCGACAACCTGCATTAGTTAGTTTTCGTCTGTTCAACATAAGTAATAGCAACACTTCCACAGCACTACCGCCTGATTAATAGGCAAACAATTACTTTTAAAAAAACAGGATATATTATGTCTACAACTACTACTGGTACAGTTAAATGGTTCAACGAAGCTAAAGGTTTTGGTTTTATCGAGCAAGAGTCTGGTCCAGACGTTTTCGCTCACTTCAGTGCTATCACTGGTACTGGCTTCAAAACTTTAGCTGAAGGTCAAAAAGTTCAATTCACTGTTACTCAAGGCCAAAAAGGTCCTCAAGCTGAGAACATTGTTGCACTTTAATTCTCGCTTTTAATCGCTACTATCAGCGACGAAAGTTTAAAAGGTTAGCTTAGGCTAGCCTTTTTTGTTTTTAGAGCCTACTTGATTTTATCAAATGTATTTTTTCTAACTTCTTTTTTTATTCTCACCTTAAAATTCTCGATTAATTCATCATAAATATTAAGATTTTATATTGCAAATATAGGCTTGGAGTAAGGTTTAACCTTTAAATTTACTAAGCCAAATTTAATATAGAGCGGTTTTTTGTACTAAAAACACTCAAAACGATAAAATATTAAGCAAACAGACAAAAACTTTAAAAAAGTGTTTGACCTCATCAGGGTAACTCAGTAATATTCGCCCCGCTGTCGAGGGGAACCTCACACAATGTCGGTGATTAGCGCAGCTTGGTAGCGCACTTGGTTTGGGTCCAAGGGGTCGCAAGTTCGAATCTTGCATCACCGACCACTTTTAAGTTTATTGAATGAGGCATTCGGCCTTCAATATGCGTCCTTAGCTCAGTTGGATAGAGCAACGGCCTTCTAAGCCGTGGGTCGCAGGTTCGAATCCTGCAGGACGCGCCATTCTTACTTAACTATGGTGGCTGTAGCTCAGTCGGTAGAGCCCCGGATTGTGATTCCGGTTGTCGTGGGTTCAAGTCCCATCAGCCACCCCATTTCTTAGTTTTATATATCGGTGATTAGCGCAGCTTGGTAGCGCACTTGGTTTGGGTCCAAGGGGTCGCAAGTTCGAATCTTGCATCACCGACCACTTTCTTTTTATTTTTCTCTTTTTCAAAAAAATCAGCTTTATTTGCATTCTTGCTCGACTCTAAGCCTTGTGATAGCTATAATGCTGCGTCATTTTTTAATGTACAGAATTTACAGTCTGGATTTATCTTAAAGAACATTGATTGTCCAGCCGATCCGGGCTTAACTAGAATGGCCCCAAAGGAAAAGAGAGCTGAATAAGCTCATAATTTTGAGGTATAGCAATGCAAGTTTCTGTTGAAACAACTCAAGGCTTAGAACGCCGAGTAACAATTACCGTTCCTGCGGATAAAGTAGAGTCTGAAGTTAAAGGTCGTTTACAACGATTAGCAAAAACTCAGAGAATTGATGGCTTCCGTCCTGGTAAAGTACCAGTTAATGTAATTAAAAAGCGTTACGGCTCAGCTGTACGCAATGAAGTTGCACAAGAAGTGATCCAACAAAACTTTTATCAAGCAATCGTTCAAGAAAAACTAAACCCAGCGGGTGCGCCTCAAATTCAGGAGCAATCGTTAGCTGAAGGTGAAGATTTTAAATTTACTGCTGTTTTTGAAGTTTACCCTGAAGTGAAAGTAGAAGGTTTAGAGTCTATTAAAGTTGAAAAACCAACTGCAGAAGTCACTGATGCAGATTTAGACAACATGCTTGAAACTTTACGTAAGCAACATGCAACGTTCACTGAAACTGATCGTGCTGCAGCTGAAGGCGATAAAGTTGATTTAGACTTTGATGGCTCTGTTGACGGTGAAGCGTTTGAAGGCGGCAAAGCTGAAGGTTTCAGTATCGAAATTGGTTCTGGCCGTATGATTCCTGGTTTTGAAGAAGGCGTTGTTGGTTTAAAAGCTGGCGATGAAAAAGACGTTAAAGTCACTTTCCCTGAAGAATACCACGCCGAAGAACTTAAAGGTAAAGAAGCTGTCTTTAAAGTTAAAGTAAATAAAGTTGAAGAGAAAGTATTACCAGAGATTAACGATGAATTTATTGCTAAATTTGGCGTTAAAGAAGGTGGTATTGAAGCATTAAAAACTGAAGTTCGTCAAAATATGGAGCGCGAGTTATCGCAAGCTTTAAAAACTTTAGTTAAAGAAAATGCAATTTCTGGCTTGTTAGATACAGTTAACTTAGATATCCCATCTGCGTTAGTTGATCAAGAAGTAGATGCTTTACGTCAGCAAGCTGTTCAGCGTTTTGGTAACCAAGCTGCTAACATGCCTGAATTACCGGCTGATTTATTTAAAGACCAAGCAGTTCGCCGTGTTAAAACTGGTTTAATCTTATCTGAAATCGTTAAAGCTAACGAAATCAAAGTAGATGATGCACGTGTTAAAGAAACCGTAGAAACTATGGCTTCTGCATATGAATCACCAGAAGAAGTTGTTGAGTACTACTTAAACAACAAAGAATTATTACAAAATATTCAAAACGTTGTAATGGAAGAGCAAGCAGTTGATTATGTGCTTGAGCAAGCTCAAGTTGAAACTGTTGCTAAAACTTTCGACGAAATTATGAATAAACAAGCTTAATTAGTCACTTTAGCATTGACTAAATAGGGTTTGCCTTGGTTAAATGGTTTGAATATGATTATTCAAGCCATTTTTTCATTTTCAGAGCAAAGGAATTCATGAATACTTTAAATTCTACATTTGACCCAATTGATCCAATGAGTGCATTGGTGCCTATGGTTATTGAGCAAACCGCAAAGGGTGAACGCTCATTTGATATATACTCTCGTTTGTTAAAAGAACGAGTCATTTTTTTAGTTGGTCAAGTTGAAGACCATATGGCAAACCTGATCGTTGCACAGTTATTGTTCCTTGAATCAGAAAACCCTGAGAAAGATATTCATATTTATATTAACTCACCCGGTGGTTCTGTCACCGCAGGGATGGCAATTTATGATACGATGAAGTTTATTAAACCCGACGTATCAACTGTTTGTATTGGTCAAGCTGCTAGTATGGGCGCATTTTTATTGTCTGGTGGTGCTAAAGGTAAACGTCATTGTTTACCTAATTCTCGCGTGATGATTCACCAGCCTTTAGGTGGCTTTCAAGGCCAGGCTTCGGATTTTGAAATCCACGCACGAGAAATCTTAGCAATAAAAGAAAAATTAAATCGTTTAATGGCAGAGCATACAGGCCAAGATTATGAGCGCGTTTCACAAGATACAGATCGTGATAATTTTATGACGGCTCAACAATCGCTTGATTATGGTTTGATTGATAGTGTTTTAACCAACCGTTAGAATAGACTAAAATTTAAATGGTAACTTGTGATTGCAAGGTGATTAACAAGATTAGAGGTAATTAGATGACAGATACCCGCAAAGGTGATGGGGCTGGTGACAACAAATTGTTGCATTGCTCATTCTGTGGCAAAAGTCAGCACGAGGTTCGTAAACTAATTGCGGGACCTTCTGTTTTCATTTGCGATGAGTGTGTTGAACTATGTAACGATATTATTCGTGAAGAAATTAAAGAAATTGCACCAGAAGCTAAATCTTCACGTGAAAAATTACCAACACCAAAAGAAATTCATAAGCATCTAGACGATTATGTAATTGATCAGCAATCTGCTAAAAAAGTTTTATCAGTGGCCGTTTATAACCACTATAAGCGTTTACGTAATAGTGAAAAAAGTAAAATGGATGTTGAGCTTGGTAAAAGTAATATCCTGCTAATAGGTCCAACTGGTAGTGGTAAAACGCTACTTGCCGAAACGTTAGCTCGCTTTTTAGATGTTCCTTTTACTATGGCTGATGCCACGACATTAACTGAAGCAGGTTATGTGGGTGAAGATGTTGAAAACATCATTCAAAAATTATTGCAAAAATGCGATTACGATCCAGAACTTGCACAGCGCGGTATTGTTTACATAGATGAAATTGATAAAATTTCACGTAAATCGGATAACCCGTCAATTACGCGCGATGTTTCAGGTGAAGGTGTGCAGCAAGCTTTACTTAAATTGATCGAAGGTACAATTGCATCAGTTCCACCTCAAGGCGGACGTAAACACCCGCAACAAGAATTTTTGCAGGTCGATACTTCTAAAATTTTATTTATTTGTGGTGGTGCGTTTTCAGGTTTAGAAAAAGTAGTTGAGCAGCGAACTGAAAAAGGTGCAGGTATTGGTTTTGGCGCAGAAGTAAAAACCAGTAGCGAAAAACGCACATTGAGTCAAAAATTTGCTGACGTAGAACCTGAAGATTTAGTTAAATTTGGTTTAATACCTGAGTTTATTGGTCGTTTGCCTGTAGTATCTACGCTCTCAGAGTTAGATGAAGCGGCGTTAATTCAAATTTTAAGTGAACCTAAAAACGCATTAACTAAACAATATTCTGCATTATTTGAAATGGAAGATGTCGAATTAGAGTTTAGAGAAGATGCGTTACGTGCCATTGCGAAAAAAGCAATGGAACGTAAAACGGGGGCTCGTGGCTTACGTTCAATTTTAGAAGGGATTTTATTAGATACCATGTATCGATTGCCTTCAATGGAGAATGTAGCAAAAGTTGTGATTGATGAAACTGTCATAGGTGGAGAATCCGATCCTATTTTGATTTACGAAAACTCAAATCAAGCAGCTTCGTCGGAATAAAACACGCAGCTAATGCCTAATAATATAAAACGAGCTTAGGCTCGTTTTTTATTTTTTTTGTCCCGCCATTCCATATCTGTTTAAAAATAAATCAATTTGAATTCAAAATTTGCGTCGGCTGTAAAAATTGAGTGTTTAATTGTGAAAATGCTTGAAGTTAGCCCCGTTAGCCCCATATAGTAAGATTCAAGTTACAGATTAATCCAGTTAAATAATCAAGACCAAGTAACAGTAAATAATTATAAAATCGGTTTTATTATTGCCCACTCAACGGCTTTTAACTGTGATTAATAACAATCATTCTGCCGAAAAAAGAGATACTAAACATGACGATAGAAACTTCCGGTCGTATTGATATTCCGGTTCTAGCACTGCGCGATGTTGTGGTTTATCCACATATGGTTATTCCCCTGTTTGTAGGTCGGGATAAATCAATACGTTGTTTAGAAGCGGCGATGGATAATGATAAACAAATATTTTTAGTCGCTCAAAAAGATGCTGCTGTCGACGATCCCCAAACAGATGAAATTTATGAAATGGGCACAGTAGCGACAATTCTACAATTATTAAAATTACCAGACGGCACAGTCAAAGTTTTAGTTGAAGGCAATCAAAGAGGCAAAATTAATCAGTATTTGCAAACTGATGAGTTTTTCAATGCTGAAGTTGATTTAGTACATTCACCAGAGGTTGACGAACGCGAACAAGAAGTCTTTATTCGTTCTGCAATTAATCAATTTGAAGGGTATGTCAAGCTCAATAAAAAAATCCCACCAGAGGTATTAACCTCATTGAACGGTATTGAAGAACCAGCTCGTTTGGCCGATACCATGGCGGCCCACATGCCGTTAAAGCTAAACGATAAACAAACCGTGTTAGAAATAATTGATGTTTCTGACCGTTTAGAGTTTTTAATGGCGTTGATGGAAAGCGAAATTGACTTATTACAAGTTGAGAAAAAAATTCGCGGCCGCGTTAAAAAACAAATGGAAAAAAGCCAGCGTGAATACTATTTGAATGAGCAAATGAAAGCGATTCAAAAAGAGCTTGGCGAGTTAGATGATGTGCCAGACGAATTTGAAGCTTTACAAAATAAGATTAAAGAAGCACAAATGCCTAAAGAGGCAGAAGAAAAAGCAACAGCTGAGTTACAAAAGCTAAAAATGATGTCACCTATGTCTGCTGAAGCGACGGTGGTTCGAAGCTATGTTGAAGCTATGACTTCTGTTCCATGGAAAAAACGTTCAAAAGTTAAGAAAAACTTACCTGCAGCACAAAAAGTATTAGACACTGACCATTACGGGTTAGATAAAGTTAAAGAACGTATTATTGAGTATTTAGCCGTTCAGCAAAGAACGAATAAAGTAAAAGGGCCTATTTTATGCCTTGTAGGGCCGCCAGGGGTTGGTAAAACGTCACTTGGTCAATCAATTGCTAAATCGACAGGTCGAAAGTATGTTCGTATGGCGTTAGGTGGGGTTCGTGATGAAGCTGAAATTAGAGGCCATCGTAGAACTTACATTGGCTCACTGCCGGGTAAAATTATCCAAAACATGACAAAAGTAGGGGTTAAAAATCCATTATTTTTGCTAGATGAAATAGATAAAATGTCAGCTGATATGCGCGGCGACCCTTCTTCAGCCTTGTTAGAAGTGTTAGATCCTGAACAAAACAGTACGTTTGCTGATCATTATTTAGAAGTCGACTTCGATTTATCCGATGTAATGTTTGTTGCAACGTCTAATAGCATGAATATTCCGGGTCCATTATTAGACAGAATGGAAGTGATTCGTTTATCTGGTTATACAGAAGATGAAAAACTGAATATTGCTTTACGTCATTTAATTCCTAAGCAAATTGAACGCAACGGATTAAAAGAAAAAGAAATTGTGATTGAAGAGTCTGCAATTTTGGGCATTATCCGCTACTACACTCGGGAAGCTGGGGTGAGAAGTTTAGAGCGTGAAATTTCTAAGTTATGCCGAAAAGCGGTTAAAAATATCTTAATGGAAAAAGACACTAAAACGGTTGAAATTAACCAAGATAATTTAAGTGATTTCTTAGGTGTTCAGCGTTTTGACTACGGTAAAGCTGAAAGTGAAAATCAAATTGGTCAAGTAACTGGGCTTGCTTGGACGGAAGTCGGTGGTGAGCTTTTAACGATTGAAACCGCAGCTGTAGCAGGTAAAGGTAAAATGACATCAACAGGGTCGCTTGGTGATGTGATGCAAGAGTCGATTCAAGCTGCAATGAGTGTGGTTCGTTCTCGAGCTAGTAAACTTAGAATTGCTGAAGATTTTTACGAAAAACGTGATATCCATGTGCATGTACCAGAAGGTGCGACACCAAAAGATGGCCCAAGCGCGGGTATTGCTATGTGCACCGCGTTGGTATCAAGCTTAACGGGCAACCCGGTTCGATGTGACGTTGCCATGACAGGTGAAATTACACTGCGCGGCGAAGTACTTGCAATTGGTGGTTTGAAAGAGAAATTGCTGGCTGCACATCGTGGAGGAATTAAAACCGTGGTTATTCCTAAAGATAATGCGCGTGATTTAAAAGAGATTCCAAAAAATGTAATTGGCGATCTAGATATTCATCCGGTTCAATGGATCGATGATGTTTTAAAGTTAGCTTTAGAGCAGCCACCAGAAGGCTTTGAAGCGGTAAAAAAATAAATTAATTGAGCTTTACGGCTTCTTATTTATTTTTTTTATGGTAGCCTTAGTTTTGTTTGCTAGCCCTTTAAAAATAAGGGCTAGAGAAAATTTAATTTTTAAGTCATGTTGGGCTAATTTGCTTGATTAGTTTAATAAAGCCTGATATAAAACTGTGACTAATTTTGAGCTGCATCGGCCTTGTGTTCGATTTTGTGGCAGTATAATAACAATTGAAGGGGATGAAATCTTGAACAAATCTCAACTTATCGAAAAAATCGCATCAGGCGCTGATATCTCTAAAGCTTCAGCTGGTCGTGCATTAGATTCATTTATTGATGCTGTTTCTGGCGCATTACAAGAAGATGACCAAGTTGCTTTAGTTGGCTTTGGTACATTCTCTGTACGCGAGCGTGCTGCTCGCACCGGCCGTAACCCACAGTCAGGTGAAACAATTGAAATTGCAGCAGCTAAAATTCCTGCATTTAAGCCTGGTAAAGCATTAAAAGAAGCAGTAAATAAGTAATACTGTTTCTTAAATTGTGTATTGTTATGTGGGCTTCGATGAAAATCGAAGCCTTCTTTGTTTTGAGCCTGAATAAATTTTGCAATTGCAAAGTTTAGCAGGTTTAGTTTTTTTGGTTTTAATACTGTTCTATCTCATTAAAATTGGGTCTGTTTTCAGTCCAAGCTCATAAAGTTTGCAACGGTAAAAATTCTTAATATAAGAAAAGAGAAATCACATGTTAGAAAGAATCCGTGAAGGTAGTCAGGGCCCTGTGGCTAAGACTATTCTTGGTTTAGTTATTTTTAGTTTTGCTTTAGCGGGTGTTGGTTCATACATTAATGCTGGCGGCGAGCCCAATGCAGCAGAAGTGAACGGTTCAGCAATTAAACAAAGCCAGCTTGAGCGAGCATATGAAAATGAACGTTCAAGAATGGAAAGCCAGTATGGTGAAATGTTTTCAAGATTGTCTTCAGATCCAGCTTATATGGCTAACTTCAAGCAAGGCGTTTTAGAACGTTTAGTATCAGAAGAGCTAGTTAATGAGTTAGCACAACGTTTATCGGTACGCATTAATGATGAACAAATTAAAAAAGCTATTTTTGAAATGCCTGAATTTCAAGTTGATGGCAAATTTAGTAACGACAGATATTTACAATTATTAACTCGTGCGAATTACACCCCTGCTCAGTTTAGAGATATGATGCGTCAAGATATGACACGTCGTCAGTTAGTTTCAGCATTAACTGACTCTGAATTTGTATTAGAACGAGAAGCTAAACAGTTTCAAGCGTTGCAAGCTCAAACTCGTACCATTGACTATGTTGAAGTACCAGTTGACTTGTTTAAAGACAGTGTAAAGGTAGAGCAAGCTGAGATTGAAAACTATTACCAGCAAAACATGGTTAATTTTGAAACGCCGGAACAGTTAAAACTCAGTTATGTTGAATTAACGTTAGATGAAGTTGCGTCACAGGTTGACGTCAGCGAGCAAGAAATAAGCGAATATTACGAGGCTAACCAAGCAACATATAAAGCACCAGAACGTCGTCGAGCATCTCATATTTTAATTGAAAGTGGTGACGATAAAGACGCAGCAAAAGCAAAGGCGGAAGCATTATTAGCTCAAGTTGAACAGGGTGCTGAGTTTGCTGAATTAGCAAAAGAACATTCTGCGGATACGTTTTCAGGTGAAAATGGTGGTGACTTAGACTTTTTTGGTAAAGGTGTGATGGATCCAGCTTTTGAAGAAGCAGCATTTTCACTGGCTAATATAGGTGATGTTTCGGATGTCGTAGAATCTTCATTTGGTTTTCATATTATTAAGTTAACTGGTGTTGAAGAAGCTAAAATTAAACCGTTAGCAGAAGTAAAAAATGATATTATTGAGCAGCTTCAGCATAATCAAGCTCGTGATATTTTTGTTGAAAAACAACAGCAGTTAGCAGATACCGCATTCGAAGTGCCAAGCACACTAAATGATGCGGCTGAGGTGACGGGTCTTGAAGTTAAAACAACCTCGTTATTTGATGTGAGCAATCCTCCAGCACCTTTGAATACGGCTAAAGTAACAGATGCGGCTATGTCGGATGATGTTTTAAATCAAGGTTATAACAGTAGTGTCATCGAGTTATCAAACGATCATTTAGTGGTGGTTAGAGTAGAAGCTCATGAGCCTGCTCGCACTAAAAAATTGGCTGAAGTAAAACAGCAAGTGACTAATGCAGTGAAACTTGATTTAGCAAAACAAGCTGCGCAAGACTGGGTTGATTCTGTTAATGCTAAATGGCAACAAGGTGAATCAATTGAAAGTTTGCTAGCTGAAAAGTCGTTAACGATTAAATCAGAAGCTGATATGCCACGATTTGGCAGTTCAGTACCAGCGCCTATTGCACGTAAATCATTTGAAATGGCTAAACCAAGCGGCGAAGAAGCATCTACCACGTGGATCGAAGTTTCACCTGCACAGTTTGCTTTAATTAAAGTAAATGCGGTAGATACGCCAAAGGTTGCTTCGCCTGATGACGCAACTAAACAGCGTTTATTACAAGCAATGACTAACTATCATTACCAGTCAGTCATTAAAGCGTTAAGAGAAGCAGCTGAAGTAAAAGTTTTTACAAAAACCGATGAATCTGCTTAAAATATAATATTAGCCCCTTTAAAAAGGGGTAATGAAGATAAAAAAGCCAGCAATTGAGCTATCAATTGCTGGCTTTTTCGTTTTTAAGTTTGAGCTTTTGAAGGCAAGTTTTAAGCTTTTTTCAACATTTGTTGAGAGTATAATAATTTTTGGGTTAGCACATGGCGTGGCGATTTTAACACCTCTAACGTTTTCCCTTGCTCTACAACTTTACCATCTTGCATCACAAATAATCGATCGCTTATGTGTTTCACAATATTTAAATTATGAGATACAAAAATATAAGCAATCCCAAATGTTTGTTGAAGCTCGAGTAATAAATTAACCATTTGTGAGCGTGAAGATGGATCCATAGCAGCAAAAGGTTTGTCGGCAACGATGACCTTAGGATCTAAAATAAGCGCACGAGCAAGTGCGACACGCTGTTTTTGTCCACTGGATAACATGTGTGGGTAATGCCAAATATAATCAGATAATAAGCCCACTCTAGCGAGTGTCTTTTTAATTTTTTGCTCTCGTTCTAATGAAGTTAAACTTGTATTTAATTTAAGTGGCTCTTCTAATATTTGTCCAATAGAGACACTTGGATTAAGTGATGTGGCTGGATCTTGAAAGATCATTCTAATATTCTGGCAGCCTATCTTATGATTTTTAGTAAATATAGGCTGACCGTTTAAGAGAATTTTACCCGTTGAAGGCGCTTCTGCACCAGCCAGTAACTTAGCTAAAGTGGATTTGCCTGAACCGGTTTCGCCAACAATGGCTAGAGTTTGAAATGAATCCAGTGAAAAGCTAATTTTTTCAAGCGCGGTGATGGCGTTATGTTTCCATGGCAACACTCGCTTTTTATAGGTTTTTGATAAATCGTTAACTTCAAGTAACACTGACATGAATTTATTCCAAGTTAATCGGATGATGACAACTAAACTTATGGCCTTTAAGTTTGATGCTTTTAGGCGTCACTACACACTCTTTTTGGGCACGGGGACAGCGAGGTCCTAAACGACAACCTATAGGTAAATGTTGCAAAGGTGGCGTCGAGCCAGGCAAGGTTTCGAGCCGAGATTTTGGTCGCGTATCTGTATTAAACTTAGGGATACTTTTAAATAAGTTTTGGGTATATGGGTGATATGGCCTTTTTAATAAATCACGCACTGGGCCTGATTCTGCGCTTTGGCCGCTATACAAAATGGTCATTTCCTCTGCATAATTTATGACAGCCTCTAAATCATGCGTTATTAATAAAACCGACATGTTTTTTTGTGTATTGAGCTTTTGTAGTAGTCTCATTATTTGAATTTTTGTGGTGCTTTCCATTGCATCAGTTGGCTCATCGGCAATTAAAAGTTTAGGGCTGCGCACTAGCGCCATTGCAATCATCACTTTTTGGCATAAACCTTCAGATAATTCGTGCGGGTAACTCTCATAACATTTTTGGTAATCTTTGATCCCGACTTTAATTAGTAAGTTTTTGGCTATTTTTAGCCGTTCTTGGTGTCGGCTAAAAATACCACCGGTAAACTCGCTTTTGGGGATCACTTCGTTAATTTGTTCACCGATAGTGGCGGTTGGATCTAGACTGCGGCTGGGCTCTTGGAAAATCATTGCCATGTCACGATTAATAATTTGGCGTCGTTTTTGGGGTTTTAACTTTAATAAGTCTTCACCTTGCCAGAACATGCGATCGGCTTGAACTGTCCACTTATCAGATAAGGTGCCAATTAATGCTTTTGCAAATAAAGATTTACCTGAGCCGGTTTCGCCAACAAGACCATGAATAGAGCCCTCCCGCATAGATAAGCTCATTTTATCAATAGCATTAATGGTTAGGTTTGGGCTATTGAGCTTAACGGTTAAATTACGTACATCTAGTAACATGATTTTTCCTTATTAATCGCTTCTGTGTCTTAGCGCATTGCGTAAGCCATGACCAACACTATTAACAGATAACAAGCATAAAAACATGGTAATTCCGGGTAAAATAGCTAACCAAGAAGCGCGATAAATTAAATCAATGCTATCGGCTAACATAGCGCCCCACTCAGGTGAACCATGTTGAGCACCTAAACCTAAAAAACCTAAAGCGGCAATATCTAGCATGGCAGCCGAAACCGCTAAACTGTATTGTAGAATGATGCTTTCAATGACATTTGGAAAGATAGAATTTTTTAATATTTGAAACTCGGTCGCACCATCCAACCTAACTGCCGTTATGTACTCTTTTTTTAGCTCTTCTCTAATCACAATTTGGGTGCGGTGAACAAATTGGGGAATTAATACCAATAGCACAGCCCAAATAGTATTATCTAAACCTGGGCCTAATATTGCCACTATGACCACGGCTAATAAAAGGGAAGGGATAGAGAGAATGGCATCTAATAAATGGTTAAAAACACTTGAACGAATGCCTTTACTCATCCCTGCTAACGCACCTAATGCAACGCCAACTAGCAATGCGGCAAAGGCAACCAATAAACTAATACCAAAAGTTAAACTGGCACCATGAATGAGCCGAGATAGAACATCTCGGCCTAAATCATCCGTGCCCAATAAATAATATACATCGCCAGCGCTTTGCCACGACGGTGGCAGCAAAATAGATTGAGTGTCCTGATAATCTGATGAATATGGGCTAATAATGGGGGCAAGCAAGGCTACTATTATAAAAAAAACGACAATACAAAAACAGACCCAAGAAACATGGTTTTGTTTAAATCGGTTCCATGCTTGTTTATACGGACCCGGATAGTCAATTTCGTTATAGATATCGCTATGTGGCATTGATTTCTTTTCTCATCAGTGGATTAACCAGCATGTGGACAATTTCTAATAAAACATTAATGCTAATCATCATAGATGCAACTAGCAGTAAAGCTGCTTGGATAGCAGGGTAATCTCTTTGATAAATTGACTCTATTATCCAATGGCCAACACCAGGCCAAGAAAAAATAACCTCGGTAATCATAGTACTGGTAACTAGCGTGTTAAATAGCAATCCAAATTGTGGAATAATCGGTAGTAAAGCGTTCCTAAAAATGTGTCGGCTAATTAATTGCCAGCTGGTTAAGCCCTTTGTTTGAGCTGCTTTTATATAAGGCAAGCTCATTACATGGATAACTGAGCTGCGCATCATACCAATAACTAAGGTAACAGGCAGCACAGCAAGCGTTATAGTGGGTAAGAATAAATGCGACACTGCATCTAAATACACGTAACTTTTGTTATTTAAATTACTTAAGGCAATATCTATTAGTAAAAAGCCCGTATGTGTCGGCACTTCGTACAATAAATTTAGTCGGCCAGACATGGGCAGCCAACTTGAGTTTAAAGTAAAAATAAGAATAAAGAGTAAACCAACCCAAAATATAGGGATACTATTGAAAATAGTAGCTGTTGAAAATATTACTTTATCAATCAAACTATTATGTTTAACGCCAGCCCATAACCCAAGTGGCAAACCAATAACCAAAGTAACAATTAAGGCGTATAAGCTAAGCTCAACAGAGGCAGGTAATACACGTAAAAACTCATCAAAAATAGGTTTTTGTGTACTAAATGAAACACTTAAATCACCCGAGATGATATGCTTTAAATAAATTAAATATTGCTCAAAATACGATTGGTTGAGCCCGTACTTATCACTTAGCAATTCATATTCAGAATAAGTTAAACTTTGCTGGCCGGAAAAATTAATGACAGCATCGCCTGGAAACAAATGCCCAAGAGAAAAAGACAGTAAGCTGATTAAAAATAAAGTGGTTATTAGCAAGTTAAGGCGGCGCAATAAATAGATAAACATTATAGTTTCTCAGTTTCTCTGAATGAAATTGCGGAAAACGCAGAAAAATTCACTTTTAGGATGTTATCTTGTTTTGCTAAAAAGCTCATTGAGTGGGCGATAGGCATTACCGGAAGTTGTTGGTTTAAAATGCTCTGCGCCTGAAAATAGAATTTTTTTCTGGCATCTCTATTTTCGCTTAATTGCGCTTTGATTAGCAAGGTATCAAACTCAGGAGAGCACCAAGCTGCGCGGTTGCTCCCTAAAATAGCAGAGGTACAGGTTAAAATAGGGCGTAAATAGTTATCCGGGTCAGGAATATCAGCATTCCAGCCAATCAAGACAGAATCATGCTCGTTGGCAGATAATTTTTTACGTAAAGTTGTCCATTCATAATCCACGATTTTTACTTTTATGCCTACAGCTGCCAAATTCGCTTTTATCAGCTCTGCCATTTTGACGGCGTTAGGATTATAAGCTCGTTCAATATGAGGCGCCCAAACTTCCATTTTAAACCCTTTAGGGACACCCGCTGCACGTAGCTCTTTTTTTGCTAATTCAGGGTTATATTCATAGTGGCTTAAATTAGGATTAAATCCCCATGAGCTAGGAGGAACAACCGATTTTGCCGGAAATGCCATACCATAATAAACGGTTTTAAAAATGGTTTTAACGTCAATTGCTTTAGCTAATGCTCGGCGAACTTGTGGGTTATCAAACGGCGGTTTTAAGGTATTAAATGCCCAAAATGCTGTATTTTCGGCATTTTTGCTTTGCAGTGTGATATCTCGTCGTTCTTGCAATATTTCCATTTCGCTGGCAATAGGGTAGGCAATAACGTCACACTCTTTGGTGACTAACTTGGCTAAACGAGTTGAACTTTTGGGGGTGATATCAAAAATAAGTTGCTTTAATTGACTGCTCCCTCCCCAATAATCAGGGTGAACTTTAAACCGGATATACTCATCAGGAATAAATTCAGTAAATAAAAAAGGACCTGTCCCGACAGGCAATTCATCCATTTGAGATTTTTTATCCATCAACGTCAAATAGTGGCCATATTCAGCAGATAAAATAACCATATAATCTGTCGTGAGCTGAGTAATAAAAGAGCTGCTGGGTTGCACTAAAGAAATTTGTACATGGTAAGGGGAAACGGCTTTGATATCTTCGATTAGTAAATTGAGCTGATGGGTTTGAAAATAAGGATAATCTGCAGCTTCTTCATGAAAAGGGTGAGATTTTAATCGCCATCGGTTAAAACTAAATACCACGTCATCGGCGTTAAATTTTCGAGTCGGTTTAAAGTATTGGGTTTGGTGGAAATCTACATTTTTGCGTAAATATAAGTCAATAGTTAAACCATCGTCACTGGTTTGCCAGCGGGTCGCTAACCCAGGTTCTAATTCTTGGGTGGTCGAGTTGTAATTAATTAAGCGATCATAAAGTTGGCGAGCACTAGCATCTAAAGTAATCGCTGAAGTGGTTGTTTGTGGGTTAAAGCTTTCGGGATTGCCTTCTGAGCAATAAATTAAGCCATCCTGCAATCTAGGGTCATTTGTCACACCCTGAAATTCACAGCCAAGTAGGCAAAATAAACTAACACTAAATAACCAACAATATCTGATATCTGGCTTAATCATGCTTAAGCGAGTCCAATAATTTATATTTTTTTAAATAGCCACGTAACTGATGATAACTAACTTGTAATAACTGAGCGGCTTGCTTTTGGTTGTATTGGCTCTGTTTTAGCGCATTTTTTATCATGTTAATTTCAAGTTCAGCGGAAGCTTGTTTAAGACTTACCTTATAATTGTACGCTTCATTTTGAGAATTTAAATCATTTATTTGGGGTGAAGGCTTAGGCCGTTCACTTTTATTGGTTGAAATGTTAGTTGAAACGGGTCGAAAAGGAGATTCAAATGGATCAAATACGATCTCATTCAACGCCTGATTTGGGTTACCTGCTCGATATAAGCTGCGTTCAATTACATTTTTAAGCTCTCTAACATTGCCTGGCCAATGATAGTCAAGTAAAGCTTGAGTCGCGTCTTCACTAAAGCCTGAAAACAAATCGAACTTTAATTCTGATGCCATATTGATTGCAAAATGTTCTGCTAATAACAAAATGTCTTCTTGTCGGTACCGCAGCGGTGGAATGGTAATCACATCAAAGGCCAATCGGTCTAGCAAATCGGCACGAAAGCGTCCTTGTGTCGTTAAGTTGGGTAAATCTTCGTTTGTCGCAGCAATTAAACGAACGTTCGCTTGTAAGGTTTTATGTCCGCCTACACGCTCGTATTCTCCGTATTCAATTACTCTGAGTAATTTTTCTTGGACCGAGGTGCTGGTATTGGCTAATTCATCTAAAAATAAACTGCCCCCATGAGCTCGCTCAAATCGACCGGCATGTTGCTTTTGCGCGCCACTAAATGCGCCAGATTCATGACCGAACAGTTCGCTCTCAAGCAGGTTTTCATTAATTGCAGCGCAGTTAAGTTTAATAAGAGGCGCTTGCCAGCGACTAGATAAATAATGAAGCCGTTGAGCTACCAGCTCTTTACCTGTGCCCCTTTCACCTATTACCAAAACCGGCTTATTCAAGCTTGCTAGTTTGGAAATATGCTCCAGCATACTTGAAAAATAATGTGATTGACCAATTAATTTTAATGAGTTGGTTAAATTAGCCATAATTTCGTTAAATAAACTATAATTTGGTTTTTATTATTATGGGGGTTAGTAAGATAAAAAGCCAACATAACTTTTTTAATTTAAAATCATGAGCTTATAATTCTGGCATAAAATTCGCTATCTATATTAATTAACAAACCTAATTAAAGATTAGTTAATTAATAACGTAGAGGTAATTTATGGGTATTTTTTCTCGGTTTAATGACATTATTAATTCAAATTTAAATGCATTATTAGATAAGGCTGAAGATCCGGCCAAAATGGTGCGTTTAATTATTCAAGAAATGGAAGATACGTTAGTTGAAGTCCGTTCTAATTCAGCTAAAACTTTAGCGCAGAAAAAAGATTTAAATCGTCAATTAGACAGAGTGGCGCAACAAGAACAAGAGTGGCAGCAAAAAGCTGAACTAGCATTAAACAAAGGTCGTGAAGATTTAGCTAGAGGTGCATTGATTGAAAAAAATAGATTAGCCGATGTGGCTAAGTCTATTTCAAACGAATTAAATCAGCTTGATGTACAAGTGGAAAAGCTCCAGTCAGAAATCCATCAACTACAAAATAAACTAACGGATGCCAAAGCACGCCAGCAAGCTCTACTGTTAAAACAAAACACAGTCTCATCAAGATTATCGGTTAAGCGCCAGCTCGATAGTAGTAAAGTTGAAGATACGCTGAATCGTTTTGATGCTTATGAACGAAAAATAGATGATCTGGAAGCGCAGGTTGATAGCTATGATTTACAGCAACAAAATCTAAAAAATGAATTTGATGAGTTAATTGTTCAAGACGAGATTGATGCTGAAATTGAAAAAATGAAAGCAAAAATGAATACAAGCTCAACAGGCAATCATTCAAATGAGGTGTAAAGCATGACTGCAATAGTGGCTTTAATTATTACTCCGCTCATTTTATTTACCTTATTTGTAGCCCCTATATGGTTGTTTTTAAGCTATCGTAGTAAACGAGAAGTTAAGCAGGGGCTAACTGAAGAAGAAAAATATCAAATGAGACAATTGGCTCAGCAAGCGGAAAAACTGGCAGAGCGGATTAAATCACTTGAAAAGATTTTAGATGCAGAATCCCCAAGTTGGAGAGACCGACATGAATAAGCCAAATACGCGGCTAACACGAGATATCAAACATGCCAGAATAGCAGGAGTGTGCGCTGGTATAGCTCGCCACTTTTCATTAGAAACTTGGGTTGTACGAATTATCACGTTTGGCGCTTTGTTTTTTTCAGGTAGTTTGATTTTATTTGCCTACATTGCCGCTTGGCTAATTTTAGAACCCGATAATAAGCCGGATGACCGCCGAGATTCAAACTCATATGGCCAGAATAACTTTGGTTATGATGATTATCATTTTGACATCAAAGAAAATACCTGGCGCTCGGGTGAACCACCTAAGCAGGCATTAGTGACGATAGCTAATGGTTATCAAAAATTAGAGCAGCGCATTCAACAGATGGAGAAGCATGTAACTTCACAGCGTTTTCAAGTTGAAAGGGAAATAAATAAACTCTAATTTAACCTCAATTCGGGTTAAGGTTAATTTAAATAGCTAACATGTTTAGATTATAAGATGTTTTCTCAAGCAAGAGGCGTTATTTTATGCAGTCAACTCAGTTAAATACACAGGCATGCGAAGCGTGTCATGTAGAGGCTCCGCAAGCGACTGAGCAGCAAAAAAATCAGTGGTTGTCGGAATTATCAGGTTGGCAAATACAAACGGAACAAGGTGTTGAGCAGCTTTATAAGACTTATCAATTTAAAAATTTTGTTCACGCACTTGAATTTACAAATAAAATCGGTGAACTGGCTGAATCTGAAGCGCATCATCCAAAAATTGTTACACAGTGGGGTGAAGTAACATTAGCTTGGTGGACGCACAAAATTAAAGGCTTACATAAAAATGACTTTATTTGCGCAGCTAAATCAGACCAAGTTTAACCACTAAAGCCATGCTTTTTTGTTTTGTGAATTAGATAGTTTACAAAATTAACAGGGAAAACCGCAAAACAACAGGCATGAAACTGTACTTTGAAGCCTGTTATTGCGTATAATTCGCCTCAAATCAACTAGCTTACTTGATATAGTGATAGAAATGGTGCAATTGCAAACCCAAGCTGAATACGAATTTAATTTTCCGGCCAAACCGGCTCCGCTTTCGTCTGAGCAAAAAGCCCAGTATAAAGCGCGGATCAAAACGCTGCTCGCAGAAAAAAATGCGGTGTTAGTCGCGCATTATTATACTGATCCTGAAATCCAGGCGCTGGCTGAAGAAACCGGAGGCTGTGTCTCTGATTCATTAGAAATGGCGCGCTTTGGTCGAGACCACCCCGCAAAAACCCTGATTGTTGCTGGGGTTAAATTTATGGGTGAAACTGCCAAAATTTTAAGCCCTGAAAAACGTGTATTTATGCCGACGTTAGAGGCAACTTGCTCGTTAGACTTAGGCTGTCCAGAAAAAGAGTTCTCAGATTTTTGCGATGCTCACCCGGATCACACCGTGGTAGTTTATGCCAATACCTCTGCAGCAGTGAAAGCAAGAGCTGATTGGGTTGTTACTTCATCTATTGCGCTTGAAATTGTTGAGCATTTAGATAGTGAAGGCCATAAAATTATTTGGGGTCCAGATAAACATTTAGGCGCTTATATTGAAAAGCAAACAGGCGCAAAAATGCTTAAATGGAACGGCGCTTGTATTGTTCATGATGAATTTAAAGCTAAACATTTACATGATTTAAAATCAATGTATCCGCAGGCTGCGGTATTGGTGCATCCTGAATCACCGTCTTCAGTGATTGATTTAGCCGATGCGGTTGGCTCAACTAGTCAGCTAATTAAAGCCAGCCAAGAAATGGACAATGAAATGTTTATTGTGGCAACGGATAAAGGCATTTTTTATAAAATGCAGCAATTAACGCCAGATAAAACCTTTATTGAAGCTCCGACAGGCGGTAATGGCGCTACTTGTAAAAGTTGTGCGCATTGTCCGTGGATGGCGATGAATGGCTTAGTTGCAATTGAAAATGCGCTCATTGCGGATGATTTGTCTGAACATGAAATTTTTGTAGATGACGATTTGCGTGAAAAAGCATTGATTCCATTAGATCGAATGCTTAATTTTGCACAAGAACTTAAAATGAAAGTTAAAGGCAACGCATAAACTTATTGTACTATTAATAAGTAAATTAAAGGCATCGCGATTTAGCGATGCTTTTTTGTATTAAAAATCAACAAATTTTTATTTCAAACCAAGAATCCTAGATTTTATTCAGAATCCGCTTGATAAACTGAGTCGATTTCCCTATTATTCGCGGCCTAGCCTTAAAGGTTAGGTTGATTATTTTATCCGGTGAGATGGCTGAGCGGCTGAAGGCGCACGCCTGGAAAGTGTGTATACGTTTGTAGCGTATCGAGGGTTCGAACCCCTCTCTCACCGCCATTTCTTTTGCTGCGGGTAACTTAACCCCTGCAACATCCCTCCATGCATATTGAATGATTTTTTAAGGTAATGTAACTTTTTGGATCATGGATAACTAGCCTTGTGGTGTTTAGCTATCTATTTTGAGTTTTAATTTGCTGCGTAGAAACATTGAGCTACACAAATCTATAGCATTTTATTCCCAACTGATAAACTAATTAATTTCATCTTGTATTTAAATCATTTTCATTTCTTTATTTCTATTAAATAATTTACAATATTTTCATTTTAAAACAACAAGTTAACTCTTATCCAAAGTACTGGTAAGTGATATACTAGTCGGTTCTTAATGCATTAAACAGTCAGTTATAAACCGTTAATTTACGCGGCTAATACTGATGTTGAAATTGCCCGATTTGTTAATTAATTTGCTGTAAAGGTTATTCATGTCTAGCATTATGATCGCACAAGCCGTTGGCTTATTGAGTGTGGCTTTATCTTTGCTCTGCTTTTTTCAAAAAGATGATTTACGTTTGAAATCAGTTATGCTGATTTTTAATATAAACCATGCATTGCACTTTTTTTTATTAGGCGCATCTACGTCTGCATTTTGTTGTTTATTCTCTGCGTGTCGTACCGCTACTTCGATTAAAGTAAAATCAAGACTGGTTGCATGCGGATTTATTCTTGTCACTATTTCTGTTGGCGCATTTATTGCCCAGCAATGGACAGATATGATTGCTATTGTTGGTGCTTGTTGTGGTACTTATGCATTGTTTTGTTTAGACGGTATTAAAATGCGTTTATGTTTATTTGCAGGTTCATGTTTTTGGTTAACCAATAATATTATTGTAGGTTCAATTGGCGGTATGATTTTAGAAAGTGCGGTCATTGTTATGAATTTAACCACTATGTACCGTTTGTACCGGGACTGTGGTAGTTTGAAATTAGCATTAGCTTAAATGAGTTATCCAAGGTAGCAGGTCATTTAACCTGCTACCTTTTATTTTGAGTTAAGATATTTATTAATGTCATGCAATAAAACTAACGCAATTTAGTTTTCATCATGCGTTCTTTTTGACGAGCCCAATCTTTATCTTTAATATCACTGCGCTTATCATGCATTTTCTTACCTTTAGCCAGACGTACTTCTAGCTTTACCCAGCAACGCTTCCAATACATACGGGTAGCGACCATTGAGTAACCATCGCGGTCTCGAGCACCAATTAAATTGTCGATCTGCTTGCGGTTAAGTAATAGTTTTCGAGGACGAACCGGATCAGCGACCACATGGGTTGATGCTGAGTTTAACGGGGTAATTCGGCTACCAACCAAAAATGCTTCATTGTTTTGGATAATGACATAGCACTCAGAAATATTAACTTTGCCTTCACGGATACTTTTAACTTCCCAGCCCTGTAGCTCCATACCGGCTTCAAAGTTATCTTCTAAAAAAAATTCGTGTTTCGCTTTTTTATTTTGCGCAATTAGGTTGCTATTATTGCCGTTTTTTTTCTTTGTTTTTGCCATAAATAAATTGTTAATCCTCGATTTGCCTGTTGCAAGCGATTGAGGCCATTTACAGTTGATTGTGCAAATGGAGTGCTTGTGAATGTGATAATGCCATGCCGCCCAACTTACATTTGAGTGGCTGAATTAAGGTAAGGCACTTGCCAATATCTTAAGTATAAGGTAATCATTATACTGAGTTAGCGCATCAGCTGCCAGTTTCGTTTTAATTTTATCAGTATAATCGCCCATTTTAGTTGTATTTAAGTTAGGGATAACTGCGTTTAAGCGCTTTTTATGTTAATATCCGCGCTCGTTTAATTCAGGGAGTTATGAATGCCAAAAGTTCATCGCCATGCGTTGGTTATGTTTAGTGCCAAGCAAATGTATGATTTGGTTAATGATGTTTCTTCATACCCGAAATTTGTACCTGACTGTTTAGATGTAAAAGTGATGAGTCAATCTGAGACTGAATTAAAAGCGTCAGTCCAAATTGGTAAAGCGAATATAGGCAAATGGTTTACAACTCATAATAAAATGCAAGTAGGTCGTCAGGTTGAAATTAACTTAGTAGATGGGCCTTTTAAAAGGTTAACTGGCTTATGGCAGTTTATCCCTTTGGACGAAGAAGCTTGCAAGGTTGTACTAGATCTTGAGTTTGAATTTTCTTCAAAACTTGTTGAAATCGCATTTGGCTCTATCTTTAATCACATGGCAAATAATATGGTCAAGGCTTTTACCCAAAGAGCTAACGTAGTTTATCGTTAATGATGATACAAGCCCAATTATTACAATGATAAGTTATTACACCAATACCCTTTGTATTTATTAATTAAGTTTAACTATGAATGAAAGTTTATTAAAAATTGAAGTTGCCTATGCATTACCGGATGAACAAAGTTTATTAACGGTTCATGTAGCAGAAGGTGCTGATATTCAAACTTGTATTGAGCAATCCGGTATTTTGCACCGGCATTCAGATATTGATTTAGAAAGTAATAAAATAGGTATCTGGAGTCGCAGTAAAAAATTAGCAGATCGAGTTAAAGACGGTGATAGGATAGAAATTTATCGCCCGCTGATAGCTGATCCAAAAGATGTACGTCGCCGCCGAGCTGAAAAAGCTAAAGAAGAGGGGCGTGCTAACAAAATTACAGGGGGCAAAGCGTAAATTAACAAGTTTTAATTTAGTTAGCTTTGTTCACTGTGCTTTAACGGCTTGATTACGATCAAGCCTGTCATTTCTATATTATTTTCGTGTCGAATTTTTTCGATTTCATTAGTCATTTAACACAAGAGATTTACATGTTTAGTTTAATTTCTAACAATCAATCGAACGTTAAAAATGATGTGCTGTCAGGTGTAACCGTAGCGCTTGCTTTGGTACCTGAGGCTGTTGCTTTTGCGTTTGTTGCAGGTGTTGAACCTATGGTGGGTTTATATGCTGCATTTATGATGGGGCTATTAACCTCTATTTTTGGTGGTCGCCCTGGGATGATTTCTGGTGCAACCGGTGCAACCGCAGTCGTTATGGTTTCTTTGGTTGCCATATATGGGGTGCAATATTTATTTGCTGCTGTTGTTTTGGCTGGCTTGTTCCAAATATTAGCCGGTATTTTACGACTCGGTAAGTTTATTCGGATGGTACCGCATCCGGTTATGCTGGGTTTTGTAAATGGTTTAGCTATTGTTATATTTTTAGCGCAAATGGGTCAATTTAAGTTTTTAAATGACTATCAGCAGTGGCAATGGTTACAGGGCGAAGCTTTGTGGATAATGCTAGGCCTAGTTGCGCTAACGATGGCAATCACCCATTTTTTACCTAAATTAACAACGGCAATTCCCTCTGGTTTAGTTGCAATTGTTGTCGTAACTGGGATTGTTATTGGACTTGATTTAGAAGCACGCACAGTGATTGATTTTGTGAGAGATATGCTACCACCAGAGCAAGCCGCAACGGCTTCACTAAAAGGGGAGCTACCCAGTTTTGCGATTCCTATGGTGCCTTTCACATTAGAAACCCTTTATATTATTTTCCCTACTGCATTAATTATTGCGGCAATTGGTTTGATTGAATCATTATTAACCTTGACTTTAATTGATGAAATTACCGGTACACGAGGTCGTGGTAATCGCGAGTGTATTGGTCAAGGCATTGCAAATACGACTAACGGTTTTTTTGGCGGTATGGGTGGTTGTGCGATGATTGGTCAAAGTATGATTAATATCAATTCAGGTGGTCGAGGTCGGTTATCTGGGATAACGGCGGCTATGGTTTTACTTGGTTTTATCTTATTTGCGTCGGGCTTAATTGAGATGATCCCACTAGCCGCTTTAGTCGGTATTATGTTTATGGTGGTTCTTGGCACCTTTGAGTGGTCTTCATTTAGAATTATGCCAAAAATACCAGTAACAGATGCTTTTATTATTATATTAGTGTCAGGGATTACGGTTGCGTTTGACTTGGCGATCGCTGTTATTGTTGGTGTGATAGTTTCAGCTCTAGTTTTTGCTTGGAAGCATGCAAAACATATTCAGGCAGATACTTATGTTGATGAAAATGGCTATAAAGTTTATGACTTACGCGGCCCTATTTTCTTTGCGTCTATTGCTGACTTTAAAGGGTTATTTACCCCAGAAACAGATCCTGAACATGTGGTCATTGAATTTAAACGCTCTCGAGTGAGTGACCATTCTGGGATTGAAGCTTTAGATGGTTTAGCCGAAAAATATGAAGCTTTAGGTAAAAAATTGCATTTACGACATTTAAGTCCTGAATGTCGCCAATTATTAAAACGCGCAGGTAGTTTGTGTGAAGTTAATATAATGGAAGACCCTGACTATCATGTTGCTTCTGATGAGTTGGGTGGTTAGCCAGTAGCTGACTGTCCTTGCTTTACTTTTACCCTCGGTATCAGTCGGTAAAAGTAAAGCGATGTTTGGACCTTTATTTTAGAGAGTTTAGGTACAAAAAAAGCCGCATTTTAAAGTACGCCATTTATCAACTGGATACTTTAAAATGCGGCTTTTTTAATTGTCTTTTAGTCTGAATTAAAGCCTTTAAATGTGGTTTGCATTTAAAGGCTTTTTTTATAAATCTAATGATTTTTCAAAGTCTTCGGGCTTGTCAATTGAGCCTTCTAAATCTTGGAGTTTGTTCTCATCAAATTGTAAGGTGAGTTCGATACGTCTATCAGGACGACCATCACCATAATTTACATGGTATAAATAATACCAAGTGTCTTTATTAAAAGCGTCTTCGATAATAGGTTTTCCTAATACGTAAGCAACTTGCTCTTTTGTCATATTTTGTCTGAGTTTATCTACATCTTTCTTTTCAATGTAATTGCCTTGTCTAATATCGATGCGATACGCACAGCTTGCTAACGCAACTGCCAAAATTAGGGTAATAAAAGGTTTCATTTAGCGCTCTTTTCATTTAATAATTCGAGTTTTCGATATCTGCACCCAAAAGATAGGGTGAATATCGATTGTCAGTGAACCAGTATATCTTGATTTGCATAGAGACAAAAGGTTCAACTTATTTGAAATATCGATTTGTACCGTAACCTTTCTGTTCTATCTTACTGATTTTGTCTTCAAGTTGATTAATCGCTTGTAAGCAGCGCTCTCGTCTTTGGTAAATTGAATGGTTATCAGGCAAATTTGGATTAAGCCGAATTTGGTCATCAAAGCGAGCTAAATACTGACGATATTCAGCAAGCGTTTTATGCATTTTTCCAATGCGACTGCGATATTCAGTGACCGCATTATGTTCAACTAATTTACCATTTAAAGCGAGTTTGGCTAATAGTTCTAATTGAGCATTCAGTCTGTCAGATAGACGCTCGCTGTCTTGAGTTTGGCTTTTAAAGGCCAGTTTAATGAGTTGCTGGGTTTCTTGTAAATAATCCGATAGCTGTTCAGATTGACAAATAAAGCTATGGTGTTCTTGTAAAATGCTCGCTAGTTTTTCTTGCTCTTTATTCTTTTTTAGCTTGTCAGATAGCTTATTAAAAGTCTGCGAAACTTGTTCAAAAAGTGTCATGCATGTCTCATTTTAAAAGTTGGTGTGCAAGTTAGTTGCGTTTCAACAAACTAACTCTGTTTAGCTTACGGGTTTTATTTAAACTGCCTAGTATTTCAAGTACAGCTTTAAATAGCGCATTTAAAGCTGTTAGGCTAAGCTTAAAAAAATAAATTTATTAATATGCTCAAAGGTGTCAACTTAATGAGACTAAAAATCTGTTGTGAAAATCGCCTCGGCATCACTCAGGATATTCTCGAAATATTAGTACGTCATCAAATCGATTTACAAGGTATTGAGGTGCATGCAGAGCAAATATACTTACATTTTCCGAGTATTGAGTTTGCTGAGTTTCAACATCTAATGCCTGAGATTCGACTTGTTGATGGTGTCAGTGATGTTAAAACGGTTAGTTCTATGCCGTTTGAACGTCAGCATTATGAGCTTATGCTATCACTTAAAAGTGACTTAGAGCCAGCTTTATCGATTGATGAAAAGGGTAAAGCAATTCGAGCAAATCAAGCTGCGTTAAATTTATTTAATGTCAAAAGTGAAACTGATCTGGGGCAAGTTTCAGCTAGGATTAAAGGTATTAATATTCAGCGTTGGTTAGATCAACAAAGCCAAGAAAAACGGCTACAAGTGGGTGAGATTGAACAACAAACGTATCAAATTGAATTTTATCCTCTTTGGTTGCCTGCAGAGCAAAATACGCAAGTTTATTCAGGCGCATTTATTCGTTGTAAATTAAGTAAAGCACCATACCCGCAAGCCAATCAACAGGCATTTATTTTAAATCAAGTTGTGCAGCATGCATCCGTAAGTCGAAAAATGGTTCGTGACCTGAAAAAATTATCTCGCACCAACCTAGCAGTTGTATTTGAAGGTGAGGCTGGGACTGGCAAACACTTTTTTGCTACTTTATGTCACTACTTAGGAGGAGACTCAAGTAAAACCTATCAAAGTATTGAATGCATTGGCTTAAAACCGGATAGGCTCAATACTCAGCTTAGTGCGCTGGCGGATGAAGACCGTTTGGGCAGCGTGATTTTCAGGCATGTAGATATGCTAGAGATAGATGCTCAGAAAATTTTGTTGGCTTATTTAAAACAAAATACGCATTCAGGTTTAAGGTTTATGTTCACTAGCCAGCAAAACTTGGAATATTTACAACAAGAAGGCGCCTTTAATGAAAATTTATCTCAAACAATCACCCAATTAGTGATATTAGTTCCGGCGCTTCGTGATAGAAAAGAAGATCTACCTAATTTAATTGAAATTTTATTAAAAAAAGCCGCTAACCGGTTTGAAAAAGCTGCGGTTAGTCTTTCAAATAATGCACTATCGTTGCTGTTAGCGCATCCGTGGTTAGGTAATGTGACTCAATTAGAGAAGGCGATAAACCAAGCAATATTGACCCATAATAAAGACTTATTAGAAGCAGATGATTTTAATTTAGCCAAAACTGACAAGCAATATTATAGCTTGCAAGCCGATTTATCAGGCTCGTTGGACGATGCAGTGAAGCGATTTGAAAACGCCTTGTTAAGGCAGTTATATCCACACTATCCAAGCACTCGGCAATTAGCGCAAAAATTAGGTCTGAGTCATACCGCAATTGCAAATAAGTTACGAGAATACGGAATTAATAAGCACACGGTAAAAGTCATCAAATAACCCCAACTCGGTTTAATGAATATGTTTCAAACGACCTTTTTCACGGACACAAAGCAAAAAAATATCGTTAGAAACCATGAAGAGCTATAAAGTTAAATACACTTTCACCCAAGTAGAGGTTAAATAAATTTGGGGCGGCTTTTAAATACAGGCGCGAATACAAAGAATAATAAAGCAAATATAGCACCTGCTAAATGCGCTAGTGTGGCCACTTGCATACCTATTAGCTCCACTGTTGAATCGCTGGCGCCTGATATTTGCTCCCAAACAAGCTTGCCAGTAACCGCTAATAATAGTATGTAGCCTGTGCTTTCTTTTTGTTTTATATCGATTAATGCGCCCCAAACGACTAATGTGTGTAACACGCCAGAGAACCCAACGTAAACATCAATATCACTAAATAAAAATAAATAGCCTGAAATAAATAAACTGCTGCTGAAAACTAAATAATTAAAAGTTTTAGTTTTATAATATTGGCCGTGCAAACTCCATAGTGTGAGTAAACCAGCCATATTCATTAATAAATGATTTAAATTGCTATGCACTAGGTGGCCGGTAACGGGCTGCCAAAATTGAGTGAGCTGACCATGAGTAACTTGATATTCTAGCCAGGTTTGCTGGAAAAACGTTTGAGATAAATAGTGCGCACCCTGAATCAAACATAAGATACAAAGCCAAGTTAAAATCAGTGGAAATTTCGACCAGGGTAGCTGTGATATAAATTTGGGCGCTTGAATAACAGGCATGTTGAGCATTCTATTATTTGATAATCGATATTGGGTAACCGAGTATAACGGCAATACTTTGTTAATCTCAACTTTGTCTGTTTTATTTGTTACTCTGTCTTTCTGTTTTCATCATCGCCGTATTTGAGTTTATCATGTATTTTTTTAAATTTTTTAAGTTAGCCAGTTGCTTTGGTATTTTATTATTAAATTCAGCCTGTTCGAACCCAAAAGTAACTGATACTCAGTTAGCACCCGAATTCACACAGCGCGAAGCACGAGACCCAGAAGCTGCCACTGGGTTAACTGAGCAAAAACTGGTAACAGCATCTCAGGCAATGGTTAGCAGTGCCAACCCATACGCAACTAAAGTTGGTTTAAAAGTATTAAAAAATGGAGGGAGTGCTTTTGACGCAGCTGTTGCTATTCAAGCTGTTTTAACTTTAGTTGAGCCTCAATCATCCGGGATTGGTGGCGGTGCCTTTATTTTGTATTGGGATCAACAAACGCAAAAATTATTTGCGGTGGATGGCCGAGAAACAGCACCAAACAGTGCAACTGAATCTTTATTTTTTGAAAATGGAAAAGCCATTAGCTGGCATGAAGCGGTTGTTGGAGGGCGCTCTGTTGGCGTGCCGGGAGTATTGGCTGCATTAGAGCTTGGCCAAAAAAAATGGGGTAAGCTTAACTGGCAGGCTTTATTTGATGATGCAATTCACTTAAGTGAGCAAGGGTTTGTTGTGTCACCTCGGCTTGAACAATTAATTCAACGAGCGTTAAATCCAGGCTTAAAAAAAATGCCGCAAGCAAGCCAGTATTTTTATCCGAATGGGCAAGGTTTAAAAGCAGGAATGCTTAAAAAAAATCCAGCGTTAGCGGCACAGTTTAAGCAAATTGCAAAACAAGGTTCGCAGTACTTTTATCAAGGCGAGCTTGCTGAAAAAATAGTTAATGCGGTGCAGCAAAGCCCAATAGCCCCAGGTCAATTGACTTTATCCGATTTAAAGCGCTACCAAGCAAAGTTAAGGCAGCCTATTTGTGGTGAATATAAAACCAGTCAAATTTGTGGCTTTGGTCCCCCTAGTTCTGGTGGATTTACTGTCTTGCAAATTTTAAAGTTATTAGCGCCTTATGATTTAGCTCAGTATTCTGCCAACGCGCCGCAAGCCTTGCACTTATTTACCCAAGCCTCCAAATTAGCCTATGCTGATAGAAATGCTTATCTTGCAGATAGTGATTTTGTGACAGTGCCTGTTGAATCTTTATTGTCTGCTGATTATCTTGAAAAAAGGACGGCATTGATTGATCAATATAAAGATTTAGGCATAGCTAAAGCGGGTCAAATTAATTCGATAACCGCTGTGGAGTCAGCTAATTTAACTCAGCCAAGTACCTCTCATATTAGTATCGTTGATAAATGGGGGAATGCTGTTTCAATGACAACTAGTATTGAAATGGCCTTTGGTTCAACGGTAATGGTCGAAGGCTTTTTACTAAACAATCAATTAACTGATTTTTCTTTTTCGCCTTACAAAAATGGCGAACGAGTGGCTAACAGAGTCACCGCTAACAAAAGACCTCGTAGCTCGATGGCACCGACTATGGTATTCCAGAACAATGAACTAGTTGGTTTGTTAGGTTCGCCAGGCGGCTCTCGTATTATTGATTATGTTGCACAAACCTTAATTGCAAAATTAGACTGGAATTTATCCATTCAGCAGGCGATTAATTTAGCCAAAGTGACCAATTTAAATGGTAAAACCTCGTTAGAAGCTAATACCAATTTAAGTGAACAAGCTGCTTATTTTAAAAACTTAGGGCATAAAGTCGAAGTTAGAGAATTAAATAGCGGTTTGCATGCGATTTGGAAATCTAATAACGGTTGGCAAGGCGCAGCTGACCCACGACGTGAAGGGCTAGCACTAGGTTATTAATCTTAGCGTACTCTTCTATTTTAAGTTCGAATTTTCAATTTTTTTTAGTTCTTGCATTGTAAAATTATATTGTTGATGTTGCGTACCTAAATTTTTGATATACGGATTTTTTAGTTTTATTAGGTGTCTTGTACTTAACTGGCTAGCTTGAATACTTTTAGCATAATGACTTCGCCACAAGGTTTGCAGCTGACCTGTTTGATAAGCTTTTAGTAAACCTTGCTGGACTCGTTTTGCATTTTTAGTATTGTTTTGGCTGGTAAAAAAGAAGCGGGGCAGCGCATAATGCAATGCAATATGTTTATCGTAACTGATATTGGGTTGGTGCGTTTGCATTATTTTATATTCATTTAGCCATTCGTTAATGCCTCTGAAAAAAAGTTCGGCGCGTTCATTGGCAATCATTTCAAACATTTTGTTGTATTTAGCAATTGTAAATACCGATAAGCCATTTGCACTTAAGATATTTGAATCAAGCCAGCCAACGCCTTGTACTATCGTTTTATTTTTTAATTGACGTATATTTTTAACGTTTTTTAGGAGCGCTTGGTTACTCTGAGCGATAAGTGAGACTCGGTAGCCTGCAATACCTCGATCAATGGGAAAAGGAATCGCGAGTAGCTTATTGGCAAGCGCATCAGAATAGGAAAATTTAAAAAAGAAATTTTTAAAATGCCCATTTTTTGCTAATAATTCAGTTTGCTTAACACTAATATTAGGCTGGCTAGGTAGCAATTTATAATCACCATATTTGGCTTTGGTTAAATCAAGTGCAAGTGTTAATAATTGTTTTTCGTAGAGGTAGCGGGTATCGTTAATACCATTGGGTGCCATATACGTGAAAATTTCTTTATCAGCGTTTGCCGCATTGCTGATAAAAGGAGTTACACATAAGGTTATCAATAATATTAGGTTATATTTAAAAATGTTATTGTGAACGGTGGCTTTTTTTAACTGAACTTTTTGATGAATACATTGATGCATATAATGCTAACCCTAACTCATTAGCAGTAAACATCGATTATCGATAGACATCTGCTTTTAGTTTATCGACTCGCCATTTACCACGTTGCTTTTGCATGACAACTTGTTTTAAGTCTCTAAATCGGTCGCCGTTAAAGGTACCGTCAAGCATGAGCGTGACGTAAGCTTTCTTTGCCTGAGATTTAGTAAATGAAATCCCAGATAAGTTACGATCTTCTTCTATTTCTACGCTATCGTAGCGACGATTAAACAAGACTTTCTGAACTCTTTCCACAGTATAGTAGCTTTTTAAAATTCGGCTATATTGGGGGGTTGCTAGATCGGCTGCGGCTTCTAAATCTTGTTGATTATAAATTGCTTCAAAAAACGCTATCGCAATTTCACCGGGTTCCTGTGTAAATGTCTGGTTTTGTCCGCATGCTTGTAAGAAAAAAAATAAACCACTTATTAGGCTTACTTTAAGCAAAGAGTTGATGTTTAACATAGGGTGTCTTTTAGGCTTGTTGATCGAACTAAATTATTGTGCAAATCAATAGCGTACTTGACGCTAAAGTAACAACTAGATTTATTGAGTTTAACACGTTTTAAGAAAAACAGGGGAAGGTAGTATTTGGTTTTTTCGCGTTTTTTTAAGACTAGATAAAACAATAAGTAGCTGACCGTTCGATAAGCTACTTATTGAAAAATAATCGTGATTATTATTGAACTAGTTCTGCGTCGCTGAATACTTCAGCAAATAATGGGCTGCTTAAATATCGCTCAGCCGAACTTGGTAAAATAACAACAATATTTTTGTCTTTGTTTTCTGGCTTTTCAGCTAAACGAGCAGCTGCCACAACCGCAGCACCTGAAGATATGCCCGCTAGAATGCCTTCTTCTTTCATTAGGCGATGTGCCATTGCCATTGAATCTTCATTGGATACGGCTTCTACTGAATCAACTAAAGATAAATCTAAATTGCCAGGAATAAAGCCTGCGCCAATTCCCTGAATTTTATGTGGGCCAGGCGTTAATTCTTGACCAGCCATAGCTTGCGCAATAACCGGAGAATCTGTTGGTTCAACCGCTACTGACTGAATCGCTTTACCTTTCGTTTGTTTGATATAACGCGTAACACCCGTGATAGTACCGCCGGTGCCAACGCCTGAAACAAAAATATCAATGTTGCCGTCAGTATCTTGCCAAATTTCAGGACCTGTTGTTTGCTCGTGAATTTCAGGGTTAGCCGGGTTTTCAAATTGCTGTAGTAAAATATATTTTTCAGGATCAGCATCACGGATTTCTTCCGCTTTTGCTACCGCACCTTTCATGCCTTTAGGGCCTTCGGTTAGCACAATGTTTGCGCCTAACGCTTTCAATAATTTTCGACGTTCTAAGCTCATAGTTGCAGGCATAGTTAAGGTTAACTTATAGCCTCGTGAAGCTGCTACAAATGCTAACGCAATACCTGTGTTACCACTAGTTGGCTCTACAATTTCTTTGCCTTGGGTTAATAAACCTTTTTTCTCTGCATCCCAGATCATATTTGCGCCAATGCGACATTTTACGCTAAAACTTGGGTTACGAGATTCTACTTTTGCATATACATTACCAGAGCTAACTCGGTTTAATTTTACAAGCGGAGTTTTACCGATTGAAAGAGAATTATCATCAAAGAAGTTCATACTCAGTCCTTATTATTATAACAAGATTGATATCTTGTTTAGCTTATACCGATATAGGGTAAACAGAAGTGCTTTTTTGTTATAACTAATAGCTATTTGCTTCAAACAAAATCACATTTTAAAGCTGATTTTACTTTGATTGCAATACGCGAATGCAGATGGATTAAAATTAATGGTGCGCTTAAACTATTTGGCACTTGAGAAGAGATTAGGGCTTGTTTGCATTTTATTGCAGCAAGTTACAACAAACCCTATTTGTTAATTACGCAAGTTGGGGTAAAAAAACAGTGCAAGTAAACTTAACTATTTAAACATTCAACAACTGAGTTATCTGCGCCACCTATAGGCGATGGTGCATAATTATCGGCATCCCAATCATTCTCCCAGGTTTCGCCGTCCAGTAAATATTTAAATTGGTACGACTCGCCAGCATCTAAGTTAACGTTGAGCGTAAAGTCGCCATTTTTTAATTTTTTCATTGGGCTTGCTTTGTGATCCCATTCGTTAAAGTCGCCAACGACACATACGTTATCAGCTTTTTGAGCTTGTTCAGCAGTGAGTCGGAAAGTGACTTTACAGACAGGTTTTGATTTAAGGTATTGCTTTTTCAGGCTCATACTCGATCCCTTAAGTTGATGGTTGACAGGCAAAAAATTAAATAGGTTTAATTAATCAAAAAGCTAAATGCTGTAATTAATCATATTAAAATCAAATACACTAGGGCTGTTGTGAATTTATGCCCTATTTTTCTCTCAGCTCAAATTAAAAACAAAGATAAACATACACAAGGCCAATACAATTACCGTACCAATACTAAATTTTTATGACTAAAATAAAAATACTCGGTTAAGTGATTAACGGGTTTTAATTCATTTGCTGGCTCTATTATAACCGATACTAGCAGCTAATTTGAAACCTTGTTTAAATTATTTTGTTTAAATTAATAGACTTTTTTTATTTGTATTTGTTTACAATTTTTACTTGCCACCTTAATGCATTCCTTTAAACAAATTGATGATGTGCTTATCAATTTGTCATTTTTGGCATAGAATCATATTGGTTGCCCTCAATATAATAATGACGGATAAAAATAAATGTTAAATCAAAAGCAGCTTAAGTTTGTACTACCTCTCGTTTTTTTAATAATCGCGATATTTATTGTCATGGGGTTAATGGCATCAAAGTCAGAACCCGATAAAAAACCGTTAGCCGCTAAACCTATTTTGGTTACCTATCAAACCGTTTCAGCTCAAGACCTACAGTTTAAAATACCATCTCAGGGGGTTGTTTCTCCACTCCAAAAAACTCAATTGACTGCGCAAGTATCCGGCAAAGTGGTGTCGTTAGCAGATGTTTTTATTGAGGGCGGATTTTTTGAGAAAGGGGACGTGTTGGTTAGCCTTGAAGCAAGTGATTATCAAACCCAAGTAAAATCGGCTCAAGCAGAGTTGGCGAGAGCTAAAGCGGCATTAAAAGAAGAAACAGCACGTGGTGAAGTCGCCAAGCAGGAATGGCAGCAAATGGCTGATAAAGCGACCGACCTAGCACTACGCATTCCACAACTAGAAACGGAACGAGCGAATGTCGTATTTGCACAAGCCCAATTAGAGCAAGCCAAACGTAATTTAGAACGTACGCTAATACGTGCACCTTACGATGGAATTGTCGTCACACGTAATGCGCAACTGGGTCAGTTTTTATCAGCGGGTAGCTCTGTGGGATTAATTTATGCAACACAGGTGGCAGAAGTTCGTTTACCCGTTAGTATGGAAGATTCAACTTATTTAGCTAATTTGCGCCCTAAACAAGTGAAAAATGCACCAGCTAAGGTCAATATAAAAGTTAAAATTGGCAGTAATAACTATCGGTGGCAGGCCCAATTAACACGTAGCGAAGGTATAGTGGATAGTGATAGTCGAATGCTATATTTTGCGGCTCAAATTCAAGATCCTTACAATTTAAAGAACACACATGAACAAGCATTACATTTTGGCCAATTTGTTGAAGCTGATATTTTTGGTAAACAAATGACTCAAATTTTTAAAGTAGAACGCAATTTATTGACCGTTGAACAAAAATTAATGGTTTTAGATGACAACATGAAACTGAATTTGGTGAAGCCGCATATTGTCCGTAGTGAACATGGATTTGTATATATAGATAAAGGTTTAACCAATCAAGCTAAGTTGATTACCTCGCCTGTTAGCAATCCGGTTAATGGTATGGCAGTCAGAGTCGCTTCTGACGAAAACGAGGCGATTTAATGACAACTCAACAAACACAACAAGGTCTTATAGCTTGGTTTACCCGTAATCCTGTTGCGGCTAACTTGTTGCTAGTCTTAATTGTATTAGCCGGTATTTATTCAATTTTTACAATCCGTAAGCAGTCATTTCCAACCATTACGCTGGATACTATTTCAATTCAGGTGCCTTATTTGGGCGCTGCACCAGAAGAAGTTGAAGAAGGGGTTGTATTAAAAATTGAAGATGCTGTTAAACGCATCGAAGGTATTAAAAAAATAACCTCTACTTCAAATGAAGGAATGGGTTCTGTAACCATTGAAGTTGCATATAATTATGATGTTCTAGAGTTATTAAACGAAGTGAAAGTACAGGTTGATGCGATACCACGCTTGCCCGAAAATACTGAAAAACCAGTCGTTTACCGCGTTAAACCAGAGCAAGCAGTGTTATGGGTGCAAGTTTACGGTGATATGTCTGAACGAACGATGAAAGAATACGCTAATTCTATTCGTGATGAAATTGTACTTTTACCCGGGGTTAGCGCAGCGGAAGTAGTTGGCGCGAGGGCTTATGAAATTTCAGTAGAGGTCCCAGAAACCATACTAAGAGAACATAATTTAAGTTTATCTTATGTTTCAGAGCAAATTCAAAAAAGTTCAGTTAATTTACCAGGCGGCTCAATTAAAACCGAAAATGGTGATATTTTATTGCGGACTACAGGACAGGCCTATTACGCTGATGACTTTGCTAAAATTGTATTAAAAACAAACCCAGACGGCAGCCGGTTATATCTGAGTGACATCGCTAATATACGGGATGGATTTGTGGAGTATGAAAGTTACTCACGGTTTAACCAGCTCGATAGTATTGGCATTCAGGTAAAATCAGTAGGCGAGCAAAATGATTTACAAATCGCAAAAACGGTAAAGCAATTTATTCAAGATAAGCAACAAACATTGCCCAGCGTTGTTAAGTTAAAAATGTGGGGTGATAGCTCTTATTATTTGCAAGGCCGCTTAGATTTAATGCTTAATAATATGATGATGGGGGCCGCATTAGTATTTATTATTTTGTCATTATTTTTGCGCTTCCGTTTGGCGATTTGGGTGATTGTTGGTTTATTTGTTAGCTTTTTAGGTGCGCTGGCGATGATGCCAGCAACCGGCGTTAGTATCAATATGATTAGTCTTTTTGCCTTTATATTAGTATTAGGGATAGTCGTGGATGACGCTATTATCATTGGTGAAAGTGTCCATGCCACCACTCAAGCGCATGGATCTAGCATTGAAACTGTTATTCGTGGTGCTCAACGGGTTGCTATGCCGGCTACTTTTGGGGTATTAACCACTATAGTTGCGTTTGCGCCTATGCTAATGGTTTCAGGACCTTCATCACCCATTTGGAGTTCGATTGGGGTTGTCGTTATGTTGTGTTTGGCATTTTCTCTGGTTGAATCTAAATGGATTTTACCTTCGCATTTGGTGGGCATTAAAGTAACAGCCAAAACCGAAAGTATGTGGCTGCCGCGCTTTAGAAAAAAAGTAGATAAAAAATTAAATCATTTTATTGAGCATTTTTATCGGCCTTTTTTGCACTTATGTTTAACATTTAGATATAGCACACTGGCTGCTTTTGTTGGGGTGTTGATTGTTGTAGGTGGACTGATTGGGTCGGGCGTGGTTCGTTTTGTTTTCTTCCCTAATTTACCAAGCGACTATGTTCAGGTTTCATTAACCATGGAAGATGGTACTTCAGCCGAACTGACTAATAAAACCATAGGTGAGTTAGAAAAAGCCTTATATCAGGTTGATCAAAAGGTACAAACCCAAAGTGGTGAATCGTTACTGGGTAACTCAATGGCTTTTAATACTGGGCAAACCTCTGGCATGATTTGGGCTGAACTTGACCGATCAGAAACCAGACCTATTAATGGTTTTGAAGCTGCAAACCGTTGGCGAGATGCGTTTGGCGAAATGCCAGGTGTTCGTTCTGTCAATTTTTCCGGCTCGATTCAAGGCGGTGCAGGCGCTGATTTAGCGTTTTTATTTAGAAGCGATGATTTAGCTCAAATTGATGCGGCGGCGAGTGAATTAAAGGAAATTTTAAAAGGTTACCAAGGCGTTTACGACGTAGATGATTCATTTAGCGGTGGTAAAGATGAAATTAAACTTAGCATTAAACCAGAGGCTCAAGCTCAAGGGTTAACTTTACTAGATTTGGCTCGACAGGTTAGATTAGCATTTTACGGGGCAGAGGCTCAACGCATTCAACGTGACGAAGAAGAGATTAAAGTTATGGTGCGTTACCCTAAAGCAGAACGCACCTCGATATCGAATCTTGAAAACATGTGGATCCGGGTTCCTAGTGGTGCGCAAGTTCCGTTTTCATCTGTGGCTGAATATGAAATAGGCGAAGGTTACGCCACTATTCAACGTATAGACTACCAGCGTTCAATTAGTGTTACCGCAAAAGCAGACAAAGCCTTGATAGAACCTGGAAAAGTGGCAGCAGAAATTGCCGAGCAAGTGATACCTGACATTTTAACAAAGTACCCTGAGGTGAGTTTTGAGCTAACCGGTGCTTCAAAAGAAGAAAAAGATGCAATGGCGAGTCTAGCTATTGGCTTTTTATTTGCATTAGTTGTGATTTATGCACTTATGGCCATACCGCTTAAATCTTATTCACAGCCGTTAATTATTATGTCTGTGATTCCATTTGGGATTGTAGGCGCGGTTATCGGGCATGTGATTTTTGGTCTTGCAATGAGTATTTTATCTATGTTTGGGATAATTGCTTTAGCTGGGGTGGTGGTGAACGACTCGCTCATTATGGTCGATTTTGTTAACCGAGCTCGCGAACGAGGATTGGCAATCAAAGACGCAGTGGTGCAAGCTGGAACAGAACGTTTTCGAGCCATTTTATTAACTTCGTTAACAACATTTTTTGGCTTAATACCGATAGTTTTAGAAACGAGCTTGCAAGCCCAAATTGTGATACCGATGGCGATTTCGTTAGCATTTGGTATTTTGTTTTCAACTGTAATAACGTTGGTTTTAGTACCATCGCTTTATTTGTTATTAAACGATATTACGCAATTGAAATCTCGTTTAGCGGGTAAAGCTGCATCTTAAATAAACGTTGTGTATGATTTAAGCCAGTGTTTACTGGCTTAAATCATTAAAAATATCATTAAAGGGTATTGACCCTTAAAAACTCGCACCAATTAACATATTTAAGCTTTACCTAGGTAAATGGCTTACTCCACTATTTATTTAGTGATAATATTTTTGAGTTGATAACTAATTTCAACTCAGGATAATACATACCTAGTAGCGTTTCTTTGGCAAAGTTGCCTTTTTCGCAAAAAAATCGCCTATTAGACATGAAAATACAACATTTTATGTAGATGATGTTATATGCCAAAACAGTTTGAGCTAGAATCTTTAGCTTGTTTTGGTATAAACCGCTTATTCTAAGTTGAGCTTAACTAAAAATATAACAAGGATCCCCGTTTATGTTTATACCCGTTATTATGGCTGGTGGTACTGGCTCTCGATTGTGGCCTTTATCTCGTTCAGCTTACCCCAAGCAATATTTACCCCTTGCCAGTGATAATACGATGTTGCAAGAAACGGTTTTACGCTTGAAAGGCGCAGAGCATTTGGCTCCTTTAGTCATTTGCAATGAAGACTCGCGTTTTATGGTTGCAGAGCAGCTTAGAGCGATTAAAGCTTTAGAGTGTCCTGTCGTTTTAGAGCCAGTTGGCCGCAATACAGCGCCAGCCATTGCATTGGCAGCACTGCAAGCGATAGCAGACGGGGAGGATCCTTTATTATTAATACTAGCAGCGGATCATGTTATTCAAGATCAAAAAGCTTTTTTAACCGCGATAGAGCAAGCGCAAGTGTTAGCCCAAAACGATGCCATGGTCACTTTTGGGATAGTACCTACTCATGCAGAAACAGGTTATGGTTACATTAAGCGAGGTTCAGCATACAACGACGCTTTTAAAGTAGATAGTTTTGTTGAAAAGCCAAATTTAACAACCGCCACCGAATATTTAAACAGTGGAGAATACTATTGGAATAGTGGCATGTTTATGTTTAAAGCCAGTCGTTATTTAACTGAGCTTGAAAAATATCAACCCGATATTTTAGCAGCTTGTAAAAAAGCCATTGGAAATACTTCAAACGACTTAGATTTTGTCCGTGTCGACAAAGCTGCATTTGAAGCTTGCCCAGACGATTCAATTGATTATGCTGTTATGGAAAAAACGGATGCAGCTGTCGTAGTGCCTTTAGATGCAGGCTGGAATGATGTTGGTTCTTGGTCAGCTCTGTGGGAAGTGAACGAAAAGGACGACAATGGAAATGCAATCAAAGGCGATTGTATTACGCATGATACTAATAATTGTCTTATCCAAAGTGGAGAGCGTTTAATTGCAACGGTTGGGGTTGATGATTTGGTTATCGTCGATACCAAAGATGCCGTTATGGTTGCCTCAAAGGACAAAGTTCAAGATGTAAAAAAAGTGGTTGAAAAGCTTAAAGCGGAATCACGTAGTGAATTTATGTTTCATCGCGAAGTTTATCGTCCGTGGGGTAAATATGACTCTATAGATCATGGCGCTCGATACCAAGTTAAACGGATTACGGTTAAGCCGGGTGCAAAATTATCTGTGCAAATGCATCATCATAGAGCGGAACATTGGGTGGTTGTATCAGGCACCGCAAAAGTGACGAACGGCGAGAAAGAGCTGTTATTAACCGAAAACCAATCAACTTATATTCCAGTTGGCGTTATTCATGCATTAGAAAATCCAGGCAAGGTTGATTTAGAGTTAATTGAAGTACAGTCGGGGTCTTACTTGGGCGAAGATGACATTGTCCGGTTTGAAGATAGATACGGCCGAACTTAAAATTTTTAAGGTTGTTGAGTGTTTAGTTATTCCTTTTTATGAATCACTTTTATAAAAATGCAAACTAAATAAAATAATCTGTTTGGCAAAAATGAAGCGCAGGGGCGACCCCTAAAGCGCACTAAAAAATAGGTAGGAGAACAGGATGAAAATCGCAGTAGCGGGTACTGGCTATGTGGGGATTTCAAATGCGGTATTATTGGCACAACACAATGAAGTGGTTGCAGTTGATATAGTGGCTGAAAAAGTTGATTTATTAAACAACAAAAAATCACCCATTGAAGATGAATATATTGAACAATATTTAGCGAATGAACCGTTAAATTTTAGAGCTACACTCAATCCGGAAGAAGCGTACACAGATGCTGAATTTGTGATTATCGCGACCCCAACAGACTATGATCCGCAAACTAACTATTTTAATACGCGCTCTGTTGAAGCTGTAATTAAAGATGTAATGCGAATTAACCCTAATGCGACCATGATTATTAAATCGACGGTTCCTGTTGGCTATACTCAACAAATTAGTGAAGAAACAGGGTCAAATAACATTTTATTTTCGCCTGAATTTTTACGTGAAGGTAAAGCTTTGTACGATAACTTATATCCGTCTCGTATTATTGTTGGTGAGCGTTCAGAGCGAGCTAAAGTATTTGCTAGTTTGTTAGCGCAAGGCGCAATAAAAGAAGACGTTGAGGTTTTATTTACTAACTCAACCGAAGCTGAAGCTGTAAAACTATTCTCTAATACGTATCTTGCAATGCGTGTATCATACTTTAATGAGCTAGATACCTACGCAGAAGTGCATGGGTTAGATAGCCGTCAAATCATTGAGGGTGTGAGTTTAGATCCTAGAATCGGCAACCATTATAATAACCCTTCGTTTGGTTATGGTGGTTATTGCTTGCCTAAAGACACCAAGCAATTATTAGCTAACTACAATCAAGTACCTAACAATATTATTGGTGCAATTGTGGATGCAAATACCACACGCAAAGACTTTGTCGCAGACTCTATCATTAACCGAAACCCTAAAGTGGTAGGGATTTATCGATTAATTATGAAAGCTGGCTCTGATAACTTTAGAGCGTCATCTATTCAAGGGATTATGAAACGTATTAAAGCCAAAGGGATTGAGGTGGTTATTTACGAACCTGTGCTTGAAGAAGATGACTTTTTTAACTCAAAAGTAATTAAAGATTTAGCCGAGTTTAAAGCCATGTCGGATGTTATCGTTTCAAACCGAATGGCTGAGTCGTTAGAAGATGTTGCCGAAAAAGTTTATACCCGAGATTTATTCGGTTCAGACTAAACTGAAGTTTTAGTTATTACTAAATAATAAATAAACACTAAAAACAGAGCGCAATGAGCGCTCTGTTTTTGTATATAAGTATATAAATAACAAATGTAAGCTTAAGTGGTTGATCATTGAGCTATATTGGCTACACATTTGTATCTATACTTGGTATATTTATTGTTAAGTCCCTGTAGTTTAATGGATAAAACAAGAACCTCCTAAGTTTTAGATCCAGGTTCGATTCCTGGTGGGGACGCCATTTTTACCTGAGTGCAGATTAGATCAGATTAACAGGCCTTAAGCTTGTTCTGATGATTATGGACGCTTGGTTTGCGATTCATGCAATATCCTACTTTGCCACCTTGAATTAATTCTAATGGTCAGTAAATACAATATAATTAATCTCAACTCGGTTTAGTGAATATGTTTCAAACGGTCTTTTTCACGGGAACTGCGTTAAATTCTCCTGCAATAGGCTAGCTTTTAACATGTGAATTTGCCTTGTCCGTGCAGAAAAAATCTCGTTAGAATCCACCTCGTTTCCTGCCAACGAATACATACGGGTAATGACCATGTCTTTAATCACGCCTGTATTTCTTTCTTATCTGGTGTTTACCTTTTATCCGTCATTCCGCACCTAGTTTTTAATTAATCTTGGTGTTTTTTTATTCAGTTGATCGTATTATTTAAAAAAAGACTTGACCTAGATCCCAGATCTTGATCTATTACTCTCTTTTGAGAGTGGTGATCACAATGCCTAACCCTTTTACTAAAACACTTGAACATCACGGCTTGGTGGCTGGTTTTTGTCATGAAATCCAATTGGTCGACTTAATTGACCGTAAACTCGGTCAATCAAACGATCGTACTTTAAGCTTTGGCCAACTGGTTTTGGCTATGGTGATAAATGGCTTGGGGTTTACTGGCCGAACGCTACACATGTACAGTGAGTACTTTAAAGATAAGCCACTTGAGCGCTTAATTGGTGAAGGCGTCAAGGCTGAGCAAATCAATGATGATGCGTTAGGTCGATGTTTAGACAAGCTGTATGAATTTGGTGTATCCAGTTTATACCAAGATCTCGGCGAAACGGTTGTTAGTCACCTTGGTCTGGGCGGAGAATCACTACATTTAGACTCCACTAGCTTCCATTATGATGGTCAATCAAACGATGTGGATGATGATGTTAATACTATCCACATTGCCAAAGGGTATTCTCGCGACCACCGCCCCGACTTAAACCAAGTGGTTTTAAACCTCATCTGTGAAAATCAATCCGGCATTCCGGTTTATATGAAACCCGCCAGTGGCAACTGCAATGATATGGATGGGTTTAAAAAGATAGTTAAAGCCCATGTGAATAGCTTAAAGGCAGCACAACGCTGTCGCTACTTGGTGGGGGATGCTGCTTTATATGTTCAAGAATCCCTTTCTCATTTACAGCAAATCAATCAACTATTTATCACGCGTGTCCCTCAAACACTCAAAGAAGCTAAAACGCTCATCAAATTAGCTCCGACTTTAAGTTTTACGCCTTTATCTTCAGGCTACGAAGGCGTGTTTCATGAATGTGAATATGGTGGCGTAAAGCAAAAGTGGTTGCTAGTACGCAGTGAGCAAGCTGCTAAACGCGAAACACATACGTTAAGTAAGCGCATGCACAAACAAGCAGAGCAAGCACGTAAAAGCTTTAAACAACTCAGTCAAAAAATATTTGCTTGCGAAGGTGATGCACAAAAGTCATTGGAGGAATGGAAAAAGAAACAAATACTCTGTGATGTTGAAGGGCAAGTTGAAAAAGTCCCCGTATTTGCCGGAAAAGGGCGACCTAAAAAAAATGAAAACCCGATACGGATTGATTACCAAATTACAGGGCGTTTATTTACTCCACTGGCTCGACGCCAAGCGGCATTGGAACAATTGGGGCTGTTTATCATTGCCAGCAATGACATGAGTGAAGCGTTAACCATGGATAAAATGCTCAGCACGTATAAATCACAGCAATCAGTAGAAAAAGGCTTCCGCTTTCTGAAGAGCCCAGACTTTTTAACCAACGCCATTTTCTTGAAAAAGCCAGAACGAATAGAAGCGTTATTAATGGTGATGACGGTCTGTTTAATGGTATATGCAGCCTTGGAGCATCAGATCCGCAAACAACTTGTAGAGCAAGAGCAGTACTTCCCGGATATGAAATACAAACCCCATCAGAAACCCACCGCTCGCTGGGTGTTCCAATGCTTTCAAGGGATCACCATCATGTATATCAACCAAGACACTGAGATCGTTGCTAATCTTGAGGATCGCAATCACACGATCATTGATTGCTTAGGTTATCATTACCAGAAAATTTATTCCTAAAAGTGGTGCGGAAGATCGGTTTTATCACTTGCGCTACAAAAGCTTGGTAATCTTACTGCGTTAAATTTATATTTCGTTGAACCTAAAAGCAATTTTGATATTGCGTGAGGACGCTTTCTATTAGTCTAAATCAAACTTACGTTTATGCTCGCTGAGCAATTCGGTGGCGTTTAAATAAAATATACTGTATAGTCATTGGCTATATGTTGTATATACACTATACTAAGTTAAATGATTAGGTTGGTAATATAAATGGTTAAAACCAAGGTAAAAAAGAAAAAAGATAGCCAGCTGATTATTCGAATTAACGATGAAGACAGGCGAGAGTTTATTGAGTTGTGTGAAGCACTTGATACTTCAGCAGCCCGTGAAATTAGACAATTCATCAAAGATTTTAGTGCAAAGCAAAAGCAATCTAATTGAAGTAGAATTAGATTTTTTTGCTTTGCTTAACGGCAATTTTGCCAATATCATCAAGGAGGCCAATATGGCTAAAGTAAAATCAATTAAAAAAGAAATTAAGTCTCGTAAAGCTAAAATCGCTAAACAAGAAAGCAAACTTAAAAAGTTAAAAAAACAGCTAAAAAAAGCTAAATAGTGTTTTAGAGCTTAATATTGCAAGATGCAAGATAACAAAGCACATTGAGTTATTGACTTGATGCGCTTTGTTATCTTTACACAGTATGAGTGGCGCCCGCTACCAGCTCAATTGAAATTTATTAATACTTCTTCGTTTTATCGCTTGCCACTATCTAAGTTGCACGTTAGTTTATTGATTATCCCTTCTTTCATAAAGATGATAACTCAAGGAATTGAAATGAAATTTTATAAACGTTCTTTATTAGCTATAGCCGTAGCATCCGTTTTTTCTACTCAAGCATTGGCTGATAGCTGGTGGGATAAAGCTACTGATTTTCTTAAACAATCGAGTGACACTAGCGAATCGTCTACTGAAGCTTCAGGTCAATCAAACTTAGCAGTGAGTGAAATTGCAGATGCATTTAAACAGGCACTGAAAATTGGTTCAGAAAAAGTGGTGAGTCAACTGGGGCAAACCGATGGTTTTAATGCGGATCCACAAATTCATATACCGCTTCCCAGTGAGTTGCAAAAAGTACAATCAGTATTAGATAAAGTTGGAATGGGGTATTTAGCGGACGATTTGGAGCTTAAGCTCAATCGTGCGGCAGAAGCTGCTACACCTAAAGCAAAAGCATTATTTGTTCAAGCGATTCAAGAAATGAGTTTTAATGATGTGAGAGATATTTATGAAGGTGAAAAAGACTCAGCGACCCAGTTTTTTAAACAAAAAATGTCAGCTCAATTAAGCGCTGAAATGAAGCCTATAGTGGATGATACCATAGCTCAAGTGGGCGCAGTTCAAGCGCTAGATAAGCTAATTGGTGAATATAAAGATTTACCTTTTGTGAGTAAAGTTAAGACAGATATTAGTGAGCATGTTGTTAATAAAGGCATGGAAGGGATTTTCCACTATATTGCCAAAGAAGAAGCCGCTATTCGTGAAAACCCCTCAGAGCGCACCACAGACTTACTTAAAAAGGTATTTGGTTTATAAGTTTGATTGATTGAGTTGCTCTAAATAAATCAAACCTGAATCTATTATTTGGGCATCAGGTTTGCCCAAATAATAACCTTGAGCATAGTCAAATCCCATTGCTTTAGTTTTATTGAGCAAAGCATCTGAATCAACAAATTCGGCCACAGTTTTTATCTCCATCCGTTTCGCGTATCCAATAATCGTTGCCACCACAAGTTCGGTTTTTGCATCCGTTAGTAAACGCTTAATGATAGAGCCATCAATCTTCAAGTGATCAGCATTTAAATCAATTAGATGAGAAAAGTTAGCGTAGCCAGTTCCAAAGTCATCTATGGATAATCGACAACCTAAAGATTTTATTTTTTGGGTAAACTCGTTGATTTGTTCATGGTTTTCGATGCCTTCATTTTCAGTCACTTCAAAAGTGATATATTGTCCGACATTATCTTTTGAAAGTTGCTTTAATAAATAGTTAACGGTTTCTTGATGGTAAATGTCAGCTAACGTTAAGTTAATTGAAACATTGACGCGCTTTTGTTTAATCAACTGAATTGATTTATCGAGCATTATTTTGGTAATGAGAGGATACTGACGGTTCTTTTTCGCTATTTCTAAAAAGTGAAATGGAGATACAACGCTGCCGTCTTTATCTATTAGCCGTACGAGTGCTTCATAGCTACAAATATGGCCTGTTTGTACGTTCACTATAGGTTGAAAGTATGCTGTGATTCGGCCAGCAAATAAAGCTGATTTAAGCTTTCTGGACCATACAGCGTTATGAGTTTGTTTTTCTTGTAACAATAAATTAGGCTGGTAAACGGACCAGCTCTTTCTTTCTTGCTTAGCATTATTAAGTGCAGTTGTTGCTTGGTTAATGCGCTGAGAACTGCCGCTAGAACTAATCCCCGCGACTACATTAATTGATATATTTAAATCGCCACTAATAAAAGTATAGTTTTCAAGCTGAAATATTAAGTTTTCGGTAAATGTTATCGTTTGCTTATTAGTGAAATGCGACGGTAGTAAGATGGCAAAAATATCACCAGATGTACGATAAAGATCCATACCTCTAATTAAATGATTTCGGGCGACGCGAGTGAACTCTTGCAATAGCTTGTCACCAATTTGATTACCATAAAAATTATTTAGTACACTAAAATCATTTATATCAATAAGTAGCAAAATTTGGTCTGGCGAGAGCTTAAGTTGGTTAATGAGTTTTAGTCGGTTAGGGCATTCAGTCAACGCATCTCTTTGTTGTTCTTCGATAAGTTTATTCCGTTGTTTTATTATCCATACCGCGCTTAAAATTGTCAGAATAGCAATGGCACACAAAATAATACTTAACCAAAAAATAGTCGTTTTATACCGAGTAAAAAAATTGCTGGGTTGATTAATTATTTTAACATCGTTTAATAAAGCTTGGTTAGGGGTTAAACCTAAATCTTGAATTTTATCCCAGTGCAAGATGAATTCTGTTGGTGGGGAAATAATCGGAGAGGTGGATTCTATTGATTGGCCTTGGATAATTTTAACTGCTAAATCAGCGGCTAACTGACCGTATGGCGTAGTGGGCTGAAAACCACCTAAAACCCCCTCTCTTACTCTACTGTTTTTAAAAACAGGCCGATTTAATTGGGAAAGATTGTCTAGTAACTCATTGGTACTCATTATCTTGTTTTGCTGGTTTAAAATAGCGCCCAAGGAACCGGAAACTATAGGAGAATTTGGATATTTTTTAATTTGTTTCAGTAAGTCACTATAGTGGCTTGCTTTGATATGAATCACTTTAATAGAGGACGTTCCGTCTACATCTTGAACAGTTAATTGCTGCGCTATCGCTTCATCGGTTGTAGAGGTATCTCCTAGAAATAGGAGTTGCTCTGTTTTCGGTAATAATTTTTTTATAAACTTTATATTGGTATTTAAATCTTCGTTCTGAAATACCCCCGTGACATTTTGATGTATTGCTTGTTTGAGTAAATTCATATTATTAACCCCTGAAAATACAATTGGGGTTTGTTTGATAAATTTTGCTGGCTGGTTTAATAGAATTTGAGCTGCGGGGTCATCCGTTACATAAATTAAATCGGGTGGGAACTGTAAATATTTTTCATTTGCATAAGCATAAAACCGATTTATTAGTTGGGCGTTAACAGGAATATGCTTAGCATTGAGGTATTCCACCGAAAAGCTAATATCGTATTCTGGCAATTTTTGGATTAGTTCAGCTCTAAACTCTTGATCTTGCTCTTGAGTCCACAAATATGACTGGTGATACGAGTGAACTGTCAAAATGTGTAAAGGTTGCTTTGCTAGTACTTTATTAATAATTAACAAGCATAAGGCTGACACCAAAAGAGGTCGAAACATTAAATAAACCTGTTTATGCAAAGAGCCGTTATTATAATCTAATCAGCTTAGCACTTTTTATTAAAATAGTTATAAAATTTACGATTGAGTTTAATATTTTTTTAAGTAGCTAAACATTAGTCATTTTCAATTTGAGGCTCTGGAAAGTATTTGCGAACTTGCAATACGATACCCATTTTAGGGTGGTCAAAGTAATGTACTTCACCACTGATAATGCGCTTGTTTTGTTGAAAATAAATAGGATACAAAAATGCTTTATCTTGCGTTGCGGGCTGGCCTGATGAAGAATTTGATGCGAATTTTTCGTTTTTCAAATGAGGATGCTGACCCACTTCCCTTAAATTAAACTCTGTTTCAATGTATAAATAATGACGCAGATATATTTTAAATAATCCATCTAGTTGCCAAACATCTTCAGGTTTTGATTGCAGTTGCTGGGCTTGCCAAGCTTGTGTTTTTTTATCCATTAGTGCGGTTTCTGGCTGCCAGCTTTGGTTATTTATTTTATTTAAAACGTGCTGAATATTATTTTGTATTTGATTATAGACCAGCTTGTTGTCTGCTGGGGTGATTGATTCAGATTTAGCTTTAGCTTGCGTAGTGTGCTCAGTTGGCAATGCATCTTCGGCTTGAACCATTTCACCATTATATTGAAACTGTTTTGCATAGTTTTGACCTGCAAAAACACGCCATGGTGTTTCTTGCGACTCTGACTTGACTACTTGGCGCCACCCCATATGTAACAGCGGTGTCATATCATCACGCCAAGCTAACTTGGCTTTTAATTCGTCCAATTGCAGAGCTTCTTCTGGTAGCAAATAAGGTCCAGTTTCATTTTTAGGCGCTGGAGCTTCAATTGTTACTGGTAAAGTCGGTGTGAAATGCTGGCGCTCTAGTGCAATGAGTTGTTCACGATCTGGTTCAAGTAAGTTCGGCTGGGGTTGCAAACAGCTAATGTTAAAATGCCAGCTGGGTTTATTAAACGCAAAAGTAATGGCTTCAATATCAAAACTAAAGTCGCTGGTGGTTGTCGTTTGCGATTCTGGTTCATGTAGTGAATAGCTTGAACCTTGGTCATTACACTCAGGCAATAATGCGCGTACTTTTGTGATATCTGGATTATATTGTGGGCTTATTAAATCACGTGCATTTATTAGGTTAATGGACTTAATTTGAGGGTTAAAATTTTCATTTAATACATCTGGCGAATTGCGTTTAAAAATAAGTAACTCAACCTCAAACCAGCGGTCAGCTGCTTGTAAATAAGATGAGTATAGATTTAAAGCTAAAACGCAGAGCAAAGCTTGCAAAATGTTATTCATAAGTATTGTTAAGCCGTTAGTTTTTGCGCGAAGTCATTTAACATAGAGTCTACCAGTTTGATCCGCTCTCGGGTATCTTCCACGTTAATATTAAACCTTAATTTATCTGGTCCAGCCATCGAATAATATTGAGGTTGTGATTGAATCAAGCCAATAATAAAACCAGGGTCAATTTTAGTTTGTTGACTAAATTCAATTACTCCTCCTCTGGGACCAGCTTCTAAACGTTTTATAGATAACTGACTGGCTTTTATACGAAGTAAATTAACTTTAATCAGGTTTTTAGCCGCGTCGGGTAATAAACCAAAACGGTCAATTAATTCAACTTGAAAATCATCTAATTCATTAGCGGTTTTACAGCTCGCTAAACGTTTATACAGCGACAAACGCAGGTTTACATCGGCAATGTATTCGTCCGGAAATAGGGCAGGTATTCTTAACTCTACTTCAGTTTGATTTTGTAGTACATCGTCAAGCGAAGGTTCTCGACCCTCTTTTAAGGCTTCTACTGCTTGCTCTAACATATCCATATATAAGCTAAAACCGATAGAACTAATTTGCCCACTTTGATCTTCGCCTAATAACTCCCCAGCGCCTCTAATTTCTAAATCGTGGGTGGCTAGCGCAAAGCCTGCTCCTAAATCTTCTAAATTTTCAATAGCGGCAAGGCGCTTTTGGGCGTCTTTCGTCATCCGCTTTGGATGCGGTGTCAACAAATATGCATAAGCTTGGTGATGTGAACGACCAACTCGGCCTCTTAATTGGTGAAGCTGGGCTAAACCAAAATTATCGGCTCGGTCTAAAATAATGGTATTGGCGCTTGGTACATCAATCCCTGTTTCAATAATGGTGGTACAGACTAAAACATTGTATCTTTGGTGGTAAAATTCTGACATGACGCGTTCAAGTTCACGTTCTCGCATTTGACCGTGAGCCACAATTACATTGGCTTCTGGCACCAGCTCTTGAATGGTTTGTGCCGTTTTATCTATCGTTTCGACTGCGTTGTGTAAAAAATAAACCTGACCGCCGCGCATTATTTCACGTGATACGGCTTCTTTAACTATATTCTCATCGTATTGACGAACAAAGGTTTTCACGGCCAATCGTTTTTTCGGAGGCGTGGCGATAATAGATAAATCCCGCATGCCACTCATGGCCATATTTAAAGTTCTTGGGATTGGGGTCGCCGTCAAGGTTAAAATATCGACATCAGCTCGACGAGATTTAATTAATTCTTTTTGTTTAACTCCAAATCTGTGTTCTTCATCGACAATTAATAGGCCTAAGTCTGAAAACTTAATGTCTTTTGATAGGAGTTTATGCGTACCAATAATAATATCAATTTTGCCTTCGGCTAGTTCAGCTAGCGCCGCATTTTGTTGTTTAGTGCTTTTGAAGCGAGATAATACTTCAACTTTAATTGGCCAATCTGCAAACCTGTCTTTAAAATTATCATAATGTTGCTGAGCAAGGAGCGTGGTAGGGACTAAAACTGCTACTTGTTTGCTCTCGCTAACTGCTGCGAAAGCTGCTCGCATGGCTACTTCTGTTTTACCAAAGCCGACATCACCACACACCAATCTGTCCATTGCATTGGCTGATTTCATGTCTGATAACACATTTTGAATTGCATTTTGTTGATCTTCTGTTTCTTCAAACGGAAATCCTGCGCTAAATTTGCGGTAATCGTTTTTATCCAGTTTGAATGAAAAGCCCGGCTTGGCACTGCGACGGGCGTATATATCTAGTAAATCAGCCGCTACATCTCGTACTTTTTCTAACGCTTTGCGTTTGGCTTTGTCCCACGCGTCACTGCTGAGTTTATTCAGCGGAGCATGGTCGGCATCACCGCCAGTATAGCGGGCAATTAAATGTAGAGAGGAAACGGGCACATATAGTTTTGAATCTGCGTATTCTAAAGTAACAAATTCGGTAGGCACACCGCCAGCATCTATTGTTTGTAAACCGCTATAACGGCCTACACCGTGATTAATATGCACAACCGCTTGGCCATGTGTTAGTTCTGCTAAGTTTTTAACCACCGCATCTGTTGTGGTAACACCGCCTTTTGCTTTATTTTTGCGAGTGCGTTGGATTACTCTATTACCCAATAACTCAGTTTCAGTAATGAAGGCGATACGCTGCTGATTAACGGTTGCGACAAAACTATGTTCAAGCTCTGAAATACAAACGCCTAGCTTATCATTACTGGTAACAAAGTCTTGTACACTGGTTTGATTTTTAAGTTTTAGCTTAGCTGGGGTGAGTAATTCTTGTAAGGTTTCTCGTCGGCCTTGAGATTCCACCAAAAACAAAACCCGATCAGTTTGAGCCTCAATAAATTGGGTTAATGCCGCTAAAGGTTGTTTTAATTGGGCGTTTACTGCAATTTCGCCAATTGGTGTGGTAGCAAAGTTAGTTCTTCCGGCTTTATCTTCTACAGTGCTTGTGGATACCTGCACACGAGGAAATTGCTTTAACTTAGCAAACAATTCGTCTGTGGTTAAAAATAACTGATTGGGCGCTAACAATGGCCTTTGTTTATCGTACCTTCGGTTCTCGTATCTTTTATTAACTTCTTGTTGAAAATGCTCTGCGTGCGTTTGAATTTCACTGCTTAATACGAGCGTGCTCTGGCTGGGTAGGTAATCAAATAAGCTGGCCGTCGTTTCAAAAAATAGTGGTAAATAATATTCAATACCGGCCGGCATAATTTTTTTACTGACTTGATAGTAAATAGACTCTTTATCTGTACTGGGATCAAATTGTGCTCGCCAGTTTTGACGAAAAGTTTCAATGCCGGTTTCATCAGTTGGAAATTCATGCGCGGGCAATAAATCAATTGAATCAATGGCATCGCCGCTGCGCTGAGTTTCCGGATCAAACAAACGAATTGAATCAACTTCATCATCAAAAAAATCAATTCTAAATGGATGTTGGCTACCCATAGGAAATAGGTCGAGTAACGAGCCGCGAACGCTAAACTCACCGTGCGCCATGACTTGTTCAACCAAACGGTAGCCCGCTTTACTTAAACGCTCGCGCATTTGTTGTATATCAAGTGTCTCGTTTTTATTTAAAATAAGCGTGTATTGTTGTAAAAAATTAGCAGGGGCCATTTTCATCAATAGGGTATTGACGGCAACAACAAATACGCCTGATTTTTTTTGTAGCTTATTTAAGGTATGTAAACGTTGTGAAATGATATCTTGGTGAGGCGAAAAGGTGTCATATGCTAAGGTTTCCCAGTCAGGGAAAAAGTACGCATCTAGTGTTTCGTCTGCTAATACGGAGTCGATTTCAGCCCACAATTTTAACGCGCTGCTGGTATCTGGTGTAATCAGTAAAACCGGCTCAGTTTGCGATAAAGCGAGCTGACTTATCGCGATAGCTTGGCTGCTGCCGTGTAACTGCCCCCAACGGATAATGTCGGCGGTATTTTTAGATGAAGATTTTGGGCGGCTCGGAGTTAAGATTTCACAAAGTGTCATTATTAAATAAACAATTATTGATGAGTTAATTTGCGGCTAGTTTAATCAAGTTTGTAAATAAACGCCATTTTAATGAAAATTTTCAATATCAAATTAGCCCAATAAACTATTTCACAGTATGCTTATTAACGGATAAGCTAAAATTAAGAGTATACAGAGTTAAATGGAGATTACTGTGATTGAGCGTATATTGGATGGTAGCTTAATGCCGCATGGGCAATGTTTATTGTGGCGCGCCGACTTACTTTTTTTGCATTTGGTAGGCGATTTTTTAACCGTGCTAGCCTACGCTTTGATTCCCGGCGCTTTGGTGTACTTTATTTTTAAGCGTGAAGATTTAAGGTTTAATTGGGTCAGTGTATTATTTGCTGGTTTTATTGCGTTTTGTGGATTAACGCACGCTATTGGGCTAGTAAACATTTGGCATGGCTACTATTTTATTGAGGGTATGGTTAAGCTGCTTACAGGAGTTGTCTCAATTGTTACTGCTTATATGTTATGGCGCTTAATGCCATCATTTTTATCCGTTCCTAGTATTGCGATGCTAAAACAACGAAATCACGAGCTTGAATCTGTTAGAGCTGAACTTGAACGAGCGAATAAAACACTGGAAGCTAGAGTTAAACAACGCACCTATGAATTAGAAAAAAAAGCGAATACGGATTCTGTAACGGGCTTATCCAACCGGTTTTCAATTATTGAAAAATTACAAAGTAACTTTTTTCATTTTCAGCGTTACAAGCGAACCTTTTCCGTATTAATGATAGATATAGATCATTTTAAACAGGTTAATGATTTACACGGACATCAAGTTGGTGATCAAGTATTAGAAGAGGTGGCTAAAAGCATTAAAAAAACATGTCGCCAAACTGACTTTATTGGTCGTTATGGTGGCGAAGAGTTTTTAGTGATATTACCTGAAACCGGTAGTGAACCTGCAACTAAATTAGCACAACGAATTAGAGCTAACATTGAAGCTTTACCTTTATCAATTGACAGCCACGTCACCTGTAGTATTGGGGTTGCACATATTGAACCAGGTTTAAGCCAAAAAACTTTAGTAAAACAAGCTGATGAGGCCATGTACTCGGCTAAAAATTCAGGACGGAATAAAGTTGTCGCTTATAAAAGCAAAATTTAATGTTATTGAATTTAAGTATTGGTTGAATAATTATTCTTAAATAATGGTTTTTTATTCTTTATTGTTTTATCACATCTTGTTAATCTGAGGCGTAAACGTGCCTCTAAACTCAAAACGGCTTAATTTATTTAGGAGAAATTTAAATGTCTGAGCAATCTGTTACCCGAGCAACCTTTAATGAGGTTATGTTACCTAATTATGCCCCGCTGGAAATGATACCAGTTAGAGCGCAAGGCTCGCATGTTTGGGATCAAGCAGGTCGCGAATATATTGATTTTTCTGGTGGTATTGCGGTGAATTGCCTAGGGCATTGCCACCCTGATTTAGTAGCCGCAATTCAAGAACAAAGCCAAAAGCTTTGGCATGTCAGTAATATTTGGACTAACGAACCAGCGTTAGAGCTAGCTCAGCGATTAGTAAATGCGACTTTTGCCGATAAAGTATTTTTTTGTAATTCAGGTGCCGAAGCCAACGAAGCTGCATTAAAGTTAGCCCGTCGTTATGCGGTTGATAATTATGGCGAAGATAAAGATCAAATTATTGCGTTTAAACAAAGCTTTCACGGGCGAACCTTATTTACCGTAACGGCGGGTGGGCAAACCAGTTATTCGGATGGGTTTGGGCCTAAACCGGGTGCAATCGATCATGCTATTTATAATGATTTAGAATCACTCGAAGCGTTAATCTCAGATAAAACTTGTGCCGTGATTATGGAGCCAATGTTAGGTGAAGGAGGGGTTACGCCAGCCACTAAAGCATTTATTGAAGGCGTGCGGGCCTTATGTGATAAATACAATGCTTTGCTTATTTTTGATGAAGTGCAAACCGGTTTTGGCCGCACCGGTTATTTATATATGTACCAAGCGTATGGTGTAGTGCCTGATATTTTATCAACCGCCAAATCATTAGGGGGTGGTTTTCCTATTGGTGGCATTTTAACAACAGATGAAATAGGTAAACATTTAAAATTTGGTACGCATGGCACCACTTATGGCGGTAATCCATTAGCGTGTGCGGTTGCAAATGCAGCTTTTGATATTATTAATACAGATGCTGTATTAAGTGGTATTGAGCAACGTGAACAAATGTTTCGTGAACATTTACAAGGCATCAATGATAAATATCAAGTGTTTTCTGAAATTAGAGGCCAAGGTTTATTATTAGGCGCAGTGGTTAATGAAGCGCATCAAGGCCAAGCCCGTGAATTTATGGCAGCTGCAATGGAACAAGGGCTCATGTGTTTAGTAGCCGGTGCTGATGTGGTTCGTTTTGCGCCTGCTTTAGTCATTGACCCACAAGATATTGCTGAAGGCTTTGCTCGGTTTGAAAAAGCAGTAGCACGAGTTGTCGCGGCTGATTAAGCAAGCTAGCCTGAATCTGAATTTAAATTTACCTTAAGCAAAATAGTGCGCCGCGTTTTTGTTATAAGCGTTTTTGTTATAAATAAAGCGCGGCGCTTTTTATTTTTAAAAACGACAATAATCGCTGAGATACTATTTAGTTTATTGAGTGAAAGAATTTAGGGTTTTATCTACCAAACAGCACATATTTGCTCAGGTTGGGATTTCATATAACAAGAAGCTATGAGCGAAAAGCAGACGGTCCAAGTCGTTTAATACTATTGGCTCTATTCTACAAAGCGAATGTTCCGCTAACGCATTTTTTCGCCTCATAATATTAGCTAGAAAATTTTGCTTAATGGGCTTACAACACCGTTTGCCCCTTGTTGTAAAACATGAGTGTAAATCTGTGTGGTTTTGACATCAGAATGGCCCAATTGTGCTTGAATGGTGCGAATATCGGCGCCACTTTGCTATAGATGCGTTGCAAATGAATGACGCAAGGTATGCGGTGTTATTATCTTTGTTAATCCCGATTTTTGAACAGCTTTTTTTATTTCTTTTCTTATACACGAGTGATGAAAATGATGTCGTCTTATTTCACCACTCTGAGGATCTGTACTTAATATATGAGAGGGAAATAAATACTGCCACGCGAGTGATTTTGAGGCAAAAGGGTATTTTTTTGTTAAAGCATATGGCATCCATACGCCAGCATATTCCGGATTATTTAAATCAAGTTTTAGATAGTCATCAACGTGCAGAATTTGATTTCTCAGCATAGGTATTAGCTCGGTGGCCAGCGTTACAATACGATGTTTATTACCTTTGCCATTCCATACTTGAATGCACTTGTAATCAAAATCAATATCTTTCACTCTTAGTTGCACCGCTTCCATTACTCTTAAACCACTTCCGTACATAAGGGCTGCAATAAGGTAATAACGCTTATTTAAATGAGTCATAAGCAGCTTAACTTCTTCTGGCGTCATAACTACAGGTAGTTTTGCTTGTTTTTTACTGCGGGCAAAATTTAAGTTTAACGACAGTTGTTTTTTTATTATGTGTTTGTATAGAAATGACAATGAATTGAGTGCCGTGGCTTGCGTTCGTGGTGCAACGTTTTGTTTTAACACTAAGTACTCTAGATAGCGTTCGACTTCATTGTCTCCCATTGAGGCGGGGTGGCGCTTATCATGAAAATGGATATAAGATGCAATCCATTTTAGGTACGTATCCACGGTGCGTAATGAGTACTGACGTACCAACATATAATCAGCGATATGATTCAAAAATGGAGAGCGCGTTTTCATGTCATCACCAATACAAATAACTGTATATATATACAGTTTAGTTGTTGTGCTCCCATATTCAAGAAAATGAGCGACGAGCGCACTTTCTTTTTTTTTGAATCTCTTTAGCGTCAATAAAAAATTATAGTTGGCAATGCATTACGTTATTTGTTAAAAATAGATTTATTAATACATGAGCGTGACATCGGCAGAAATATGCGCGACGCGCGCACTATAAATTGTTATAGCTCAAGGTAGAGTATGCGTAAATTCCTAATTCTTTTATTATTTTCTATACCAAGTTACGCAACTAGTGTTTTCTATGAATTTATTGAATTGAAAAGTGATGATTTCAAAAAGCTAAAGATTTTTGCTTCTAACGGGAATCGTTCAACTGAAATCCATGAATTTTTTGTTCACGTACCAAATTCATTGGACGGAAACAAGCTGCAATCGATATCTTTAGAGTTGTGGCAGGATCAAGAAATGCTTTTTTCATCTTTGTCTGAGTTTTCAATATACAACGAGGGAAGTCGCTCTGCTTTTCCAGTAACTTTGAAGGTAGATACAGGGGTAAGAGTTAAAGCAACGTTATGCTATGCACATAAATGTTTAGAAATAAATTCTATTAGTACTTTGCCAATTAAAGATGCAGAGTAAATTGAGCTATAACAAGCGCCTAAACCCCGACAATGTTGTGTTGTCATGGTTTTGGCAAACAACGCAAAAAGCCACGCCAACACATTGCGTGTTAGGCGGGCGTTATATTGCAGGATGAAATTGAAGCACCTATTTATCGGAACAGTAATCCATTTACTTGTTTTAATTGTATTTCTATTTTTGGGATTGGGTGCATCACTTGGGCTTGGCTTTAAAGATGACTTAACCTTATTCGAAGAAGTATATAAGTTCTTTGTATATTACGGCGCAATGGTAATTACTAGCTACTTTCCGTTTACTGATACCTTTGTAAAACTGCCAGGCGCAATTCAAGTGGGCTACTACTTACTCAACAGCATTTTACAAAGTGCAGCAATAATATATGTTTATAAAAAAGTACGGCGCAACAATGCAATATAACAAGTTGCTCAAGTTCGTTCGTAAACTCACTGGGACAATTAACAGTTGGCTTGGCGCTTCGCGCAAGTATAGCCAACTGTTAATTGCCCCTTAGCAAAGCGTTATAGCTAGCAAGGATAATCATGAGAATCTTTCAAGTTTTGCTTTTTCTGATGCTAATATCTGGATGCGTTCAACATCAAAAACTTGAAGGTTTAGATGTCGCATCCATAGAAAAATCATCACTCGAACTTTTAACTAGATACCCTCAGAATATCGTTCTAAACCTTGAAGATTTGCAAACTTCACTATTAGTATTAAATCCACAGGCAGTCCGAATAGACGAGACTGGCATCTATATCTCACTTGAAAAACTGTTTGTCGAAGAGAGTGGATTGTTCATACCGCGTTTGGGTTATTCTCCAGATTTATCAATGGGCTTAGATCCTAGTTTTAAGTTATTGAAGAGTAGGACATATAGTTACTTGGTGAAAGGCTAGCTATAACAAGTCGATGAAGTAAAAGGACATAAAATCATTGGCTTATCGCTCGTCCCTCGCTAAAGTATAACCAATTATTTTATTGCCTCTTATCGAGGCGTTAGCAGTACAGGAAGTTTCGAGAATAAATCATGGATACGAGTTCATCTAAAACTAAGTTTTCCTTTCTTTGGGCACTAGACATATCTAAAGGTATTCTATCCTTAATCTTTGCTATTGCTGGTATCAAAGTTTTGTTATCGCCTGGAGAAGATCCTATAAATGTTATTCTTTGGCGCTTAGTTGAGATCTCACTAGTTGTAGTTCCTGCAGTAATCCTTTGTGGCTTTGTTTATGCTTTAATCAACTACGATAGTTTAGTCGCAAGTGAAATAGAGTCTCAAAAAAATAGTAAAAGCAAATAATTAAGTGGTAATGTACTGCTAACACATATGAGCTTCCCCGAGGTCAATAGGTAATAGTGATCTTTTCGGCAACTTTTCGGTTGTCGAATCCAAGTTAATCAGCAAAACGATCTACTTCGTCTGTCATTAATGGCTGTCAGGTCACTATACAAATGGCTAAACAGACGCAGTCAAAGGCACAGTTTTAACTGGCATGGGTTTAAAGATATGCTAGGATATTTTCAAATAAAACCACTCCGGGTCAGCAAACGGCTGATTGCAGTAGATTGGTATTAGGGGGCTTTGTGTTTTACACGGGCAATGATATTAATGAAGAGCCGGATGCGGTAATTCCGCACGTCCGGATCTGTATGGGGGCGGCTCAGTAATGGGTCGTTCTACCATGACTATTCCTAGTCAGAACCCGAACAGTATTTAAATAGTGGAGTTTAGCTTGAACGAATTTTCATTAGAGGCTTTAAGTGAAAAAATTTATAACCATAAAACAATAGACTATTTTGAAGAGATAGTTAGTTCATATAATAATAAGAGCTTCCGCTCCGCTACCGTAATGCTTTGGTCGGTAACTGTTATTGATCTGGTTTTCAAACTTACTGACTTAGTAGACTTACATGAAGATAAGTCAGCAAAAGCCATCCTAAAAGAAATGATAGATATTCAATCAAAAGACAGAAAAAGTTCAAGGTGGGAGTTGAAGCTTGTTGAAGAAGTAGCAAAACGGACAAACTTATTAAGCTCTGATAACGTTTGCTTTTTGGAATACTTATATCAGCAGAGAAACCTATCTGCGCACCCAGTCTTAGACTCAAACTTGGAGCTGCATAGACCAAATAGAGAAACAGTAAGATCATTAATAGTAAATTCTGTAGATGGTGTTTTGTCAAAACCTCCTTTTTTCTCTAAAGATATTGTCGGTAATATAGTTGAGGATTTGGAAGCATCCAAAGAGTACTTGGAAGATGATAAAAGTAAGCTTAAACATTACCTAGAAAGTCGATTTTTTTCAAAAATGACATCAAAAGTCGAAATGGAGGTGTTTAGGTCTTTATGGAGGTTTGTTTTTAAAATGGAGAATGAGCGAGCTTCAAGCAATAGAAATATAAACTTCCTAACTTTAAGCTACCTATATAAAAAACACTCTTCCCAAGCGCTTGAGATGATCGGCAAAGAAATTGATTATTTCTCTGATATATCAAAGGAAAGAAAGACTGTTTCGGCCTTAATTAAGCTGCTTTCTCGAAATCCTGAAATATATAAGAAGCTAAACAAAAGTGCCACGATAATTGTTGATGATATTGTTGGAAAAAAAGAGAGAGATTTTTATTATTCAAACTTTCAATATGATAGCTTAGCTGATTTCCATGATGAACTTCTTGCTTATTTGCTTGATGATGGGGGCAGTATATTGAAATCAGATTTGGTGCATTTATTTACGCTTTCTGATTCTCCTGAATGGAAATCGAGAGTAAGGATATTAAGAAATGCTTATTACGGAAAAAGTGGATGCTTTGACTCAGCAGAGACTCGCTATAATAAATTTATTTCACCCGTTCTTAAAAAATACAAAGAAACCGAAATGATTGATCTAATTGAAAGAATCAATAGTAATAGTCAGATTTATGGGCGAAGCTTTAATAAATATATCAATAAAAGAGTAAAAGAGGCCTCTGATAAACTACTGGGTGACGAATATGATTATTCTGCATATCCCAACTTTTTAAGCGCAATAGAATAGGAATATAATAAATAAGGATATGTTGCGCGAAGCCGCAACTTAATCCTATTGTTGGACAAGCCCGGTGTTGAGTTCTGCTTATATAAGGAAATAAATCGGTTTGTCGTCATGGCTGACTTTTTTCAAGGCGAGTGAAGTTAGACCGTTTTCGGCCGTGATTTTTAACGCATTGTTTTCATGTTAGTTTTTGTTTCTCCTGTCAGTTTGTTTAATGCTTTAGGTGAGCCATCATCCATGCAGTCGTAAACACTTCCTTGTTTTACCTCGTCGTCATATTAACTCGTTTACGCACCATCCCAGTACAAACCATTTCATGATGGCAGCACGGGCAAGTAACCTTCGGTCTTGGTGTTGGTATTATCTCAGGCAACTTCACTTTCAACCAGAGTTGAATACGACTGAGCTTGAGTTTGGCATTACCATGCAGCAACCCCATATTGCGGCTGCGGCGAAACCCTTTTGGCAAGGTATGTTTGATAACACGCCATAAAAAATCAACGGCGTTATCACAGCGCGAAACAAACTGTTTCGTTTTACTCTCTTTATATTGCCAAGTAACGGTATGCTTGTTGAGTGCGAGGATATTTTTTCAGCAATCACGCCGCGATATAAATAACGAGATAAATAAATGAGCGCCTTTTCACCTTGCTCGACATGCTGACAATCTGCTATCCAGCTTTTAGGTGAGCGTGGTACTTTGAATTTTGCATCGGTTAAGGCTTGGTGCATTTTAGCGCGAAAAACTTTGGCTAAATTTTGGGCATTAAACAAATAACGTCCGCGTTTTTGCTTAACCAGCTGACCTGATTTATCCAGAGCCAGCGCAGGCACAATACAATGAACATGCGGATGAAATTCAAGTTGGCGAGAATGGGTATGTAACACCATACAACAGTCAAATTGCGCGCCCAGTTGTTTATCGCGGTTAAAAAAGCTGGCTAAGGTATCGGTCGCACTGTTAAATAAAGCATTAAATACTGTTTTCTGGTACCCATAACATAATCCACGCCACTGACTGGGTAGGGTAAACGTCACTAAGTAATATTGAGTTGGTAATAACCTTTGTTGCTGGTGCTGCAACCACTTCATATTATGATGTTGCTGACAACGTGGACAATGGCGATTACCACAAGATGGGTAATTTTGTTGAAGCGTTTTACAATCACGACATTGATATTCAATACACCCCAGCGCTTGCGTATGGCAAAGCTGAATGTCATCCAATACGCGAAGATGCTCAGGTCGAATTTGATTGGCATATTTTTCAATCATCGCGTTTGCGTATCGATTCGCTATGATGGCTAGATTAATCATGAGTATCCCCTTGCCAATGAATCGATAAGCTATCCACTAAATCGTTTAGCATTAGGGCAGAATTTTGGGCGGTTTCTTGCGTCATCCGGGTATATTTAGCGGTTGTATCTGGATTGGCATGACCTAAAAACAACTGAATACTACGCAAGCTTAATCCACGCTCAAGCATGTGAGTGGCAATGGAGTGTCGCAGGGTATGAATATGCACATTTTTACTAATACCCACTTGTTTGGCGACTAACTTAATCGCTTTTTGTACACCGCCTTTATCCATCACCATAGGTTGACCATTACGCTCAAATGGTGGTTTGCCACCGGGGAAGAGTAAAGTTGGATGACGGTGGGTTTTCCAATAGCGGCGCAGGGCTAATAATGTTACTTGGGGTAGTGGAACAAAACGGTCTTTTTTAGATTTAGTGAAGCGTAAATGTACCCGCATTAAATGACTATCAATGTCAGAGACGGTTAAACTCAGCGCTTCACTTAAGCGCAACCCTAAACTATAGGTGACTAAAAAATAGGTTTGATAACTCAGTTTACGAGTCGCGTTAATAATGAGCTCAATTTCAGTGGGCGTCAGCACATCCTGCACAGTTTGTATTTTGGGTGGTTTAACGATGTCGACCCAAACCCACGGGCGGTGCAGTATGTGCTTGTAGCAAAATTGAATGGCATTACGCGCAATTTTAACCGCACTCCATGATTTATTGTCAACCAGATAGAGGAAGTAACGTTTCAAATCTTCAACGGATAAGTCGTCTGGGCAAGTATCAGAAAAGTCAGCAGTTTGGCGCAAGGCCCGACTATAACACTCAATGGTTTTATCGCTTTTACCTTGCAATTTTAACTCGTTGATATAAGTTAAATATAAAGTATGAAATTGAGTTTGATCGTGGCTGTTCATGGTGGTGGACTCCAATTAAATGGCTGCCAGTATTAGCAGTTATTTAATTAAAGCCACGATCGCTTTATTCTGCCGCATAGCGGCTTCGTCCAACAAGTTGCTTAAACGGACAAAAAACAGTTGGCTTTTGCTCGTTCCTCGCTAATTTTAGCCAACAATTTTTCGCCGCTTAGCAAGGCGTTAGTGCGACAAGCGAAGCTTGGCGCATCTTACAGGGTGAAAGTCCTTGTCTGGTAAGGCCTAGCCAGCCACCAGTATCGAGTCTTGCGTGTTGTGCGGAGATTATGGATTATTGAAGATTTTCCCGTGGTGCGGCCACACATAATCGAACAAGCAGTGCGAAGCGTAGACAGAGAATGATATAGGCCATAGGGGATGCGCGTCCCTGAAGTGTTGCGATCGCTGCGAAAACTAAGAATTCTGATTGACGAGGCCTGTAACGCAGTCGAAGTCCAAGCTAAGCAACCGACAAGGCAAGGTTGTGGTGAGTCAGCGCAGTTCTAAAACCGTGGCATGTATCAAAAGATGTGTTGAGAACTTGTGAGACCCAGTATAACTCCCAAAGGATATGGGTAGGGGTGCTGAGCAAAAAGCGAGGCGAACGATGGTGTATTGGGAGTCGGACCACTCATAGTAGTCTGAAAACGGGAAAGCCGTTTACATGGCGAAGGGGTTGGCGGTTATATTGCGTTTGTAACGGAAACATAAACCGGACATGTAGGGCTGGATATTGTATGAAAACTAAGGTACAAACTATACATTCAGTTGAGCTGAAGATTGATTAAATTATCCTCGGGTGAAATGGAGAAGATGGCTAAATTAAGCAACTTTGTGAAGGCAATAAACTGCGCGGTAAATAATATAACTGAGGAGCCGGATGCGGTAATTCCGCACGTCCGGATCTGTATGGGGGCGGCCCAGTAATGGGTCGTTCTACCATGACGGTTTCGTTGTTGTGACTACTAATCCCGATTAGTCATAGTTGTTTTAGGGAAGAAACAAGGAGATGAAATATGAAAGTATCAATCCACGCTAAGAACTTACTTAATCCAAACCATATGGAATGGACAAATGACGGGAGATTACTGGCATCTGAATTTAGTGCGGGAAGAGTCAAAGATGTCACAGCTGGCGGCGACATGTCGAATGTTAAGCCATTTGCCAAAGGCCTATCTGGCCCTGCTAGCATCTTGCCTTTGGATGATGGAAAAGTCTTAGTGGCTGAAAATTGGGCAGGTAAAGTAACTGATATATCTACTGGTGGAGATGTTTCAAATGCTAAGCCATTTATTTCTGGAAGATCAAATCCATACAGCCTTGCTAAAAAAATAAAAAATGGCACAGAAAAGTTATATGTAAGTGAGCACTATAATGGCCGGAATAGTTGGATATCAGATATAACAGACCCTGAATCACCTTCAATTTATGTTGATAACATACCCGCAAGACCCGGAGCTCCGGGTCTGACTCCTGACGTGAATTTTGACGATTGGCAACACTATGCGTCCGCTGGTTGCGTAATAAATTGGCAGGATGGTGGTGGTTCAGCACACTTCATATCTGTTGGTGGTCTAGGACAAATTCTTGACGTTACGGATTCTGGTGGAGACTACATTGACTTATTAAAGAACAAGCGCGCCGTAGCTTGGGATTTAGGGCGGTTGGGTGCTATAAAAGAACACCCTACAAATGGCTTACTTTATGCCGTAGAGCCTGAGAGGGGCGATGTCGTAGCAATTGATCCTGCTCAACCAAAAAATATGAGATTTGAACCACCTGTTATTCGAGGGCTAAATTTTCCAACTTGCCTAAGGTTCTCTGCTGATGGAAGCATCATGTATATATGCTCGCAAGGTGATGGAGTTGTCTGGAAGGTTGAAGATTTTTAATACACCTAACACATATGAGCCTCCCCGAGGTCAATAGGTAATAATGATCTTTTCGGCAACTTTTCGGTTGTCGAATCCAAGTTAATCAGCAAAACGATCTACTTCGTCTGTCATTAATGGCTGTCAGGTCACAATCGCCTACAGCAAACACATATAGAGGCTCTCTTACAGCGGTCTCACCACAAGCCTGTTTTGTTTTAATCCGTTAAGTTAAACAGGGGCACTAGACATTCATCGGTTAACCTTCATATGGCACTATTCAAGTTGGCGGGTTTAATAAATTACCCAGTTAGTAGCAGGCTCAAAGAAGGTGTAAACGATTTTGCTGATTAAATTAAATGCACGCCAACCGGATGTCTAATCAAGGCCAAGAGGCTAGCTAGCGGTGAAACATAAACCCTGATGAACCTAATTTAATGGGTTAGTTACGAATTAACGCAGGATTTAGTGTGTTTTCTGCTTAAGCTTCCAGTTAGACGTTCAGCTCATCCGGTTGCGTGACTGACTTAACCTAATAATCGTGTTTCATCGAATACCTTTTTATTTTTAAGCATAAAATAGACACAGCGTCCTAACTTATGAGCCAGCGCAGATAAGGCTTTTGCTTTGCTCATTTTCTTTTGTAACTTAACTAAATATTTTTGAGCTTTTTCATTGCCGCGCAAATACAAAACGGCCGCCTCAGAAAAAGCCCACTTGAGGTGCTGATTACCAATTTTATTGCCTTGAGTACCGTAAGATTTGCCAGCCGATTCAGCTTTGCATTTAACTAATCGGCAATAAGACGCAAACTTTTGAACGGAATCAAAACGCGCAATATCCCCAATTTCATAAATAATTGTTAGCGCAAGGATTTGACCAACACCAGGAATGGATTTGAGTAAATGGAAATCGACCGGATTATGCTGTTTGGCTTGTTTTTCGATATACCATTGGATTTTAGACAGTTGGGCATTGATATCACTAATCAAATTTAAATCTAAATCGATATTGGTTTGGATTGTTTTATCCTCGAATAAGCCACGCATTTGTTCTCTAGCATTGGGATAGCGCAGGTTTAAATTGTTGGGTGGTAAATTGTATTGTCCAGTCGTATTTTTTACATGCGCTTTTAAATCTGCACCAAAACGCATGATGCGCATTCGACGACGTAATAAATCGCGTGTGGCGCGCATATTTGATGGGTAGACATAGGCTAAAGGAAAGGTGCCACCCCGAATCAAAGATGCAATTTTAAATGAATCAATTTTATCGTTTTTAGCTTTCCCGCCATGAATGGCTTTCATGTAAAGGGCATGGCCTAAAATAAAATCAATGCCATGCTCCTGACAAAAATCAGATACCCAATACCAGCAGTGCATACATTCGACGCCAACCACGATATTACCAATGTAAGGTTCGAGTAATTGAAGTAGTTTATCAGGTGTTGCTTTAATTTCTTTGTGTAGCACTTTGTTGCCATTTTGGTCTAAAATGCAGACATATAAAGAACGGGTGTGTAAATCTATTCCGCAGTAATAGGGATGCATGTTATTGTAAAAATTCATTGAGTCTTCTCCTTGTAGTTGGCGCTTTTTAGCTTAGCCAATTATGGCAGGCTAAAGAGGAGGCTCAATGAGTATCAAGTCATTTCAGCAGGACAAAAAACAGCTGGTTTTTGCTCGTGCCTCGCTAATTTTAACCAGCTATTTTATTGCCTCTGAATGAGGCGATACGTACAGGGAGGTTTCGTGCTAATTTTCTTCATTATTTTTTCTGCAATGTTTGTTGTAAATATTGTTGTTATATCGAAATTAAAAAGTAAATATCCCAAAGTTTTAGATAAAGCTGGCTCCCCTTCTGGTTTGCTGAGCAATACTACCAATGCTTCATTTACGTATGGTTTTATTGGCTTAAGATTGTACCGACATGAAAATCTGGACTCTAACACTATGAATTGGTGTAACTTACTTTTTATTATTGCTTGGTTATTTCTAATTAATTTCGCTTGGTTTTCATATAGTATGATTGAAGCGAGGTTATAGTACGTATAATAAATAAGGATATGTTGCGCGAAGCCGCAACTTAATCCTATTGTTGGACCGTTTCTCTGCATCCTGCAGTCACGGCATTAGTGCATCCTTGCACGTCACAAGCCCGGTGTTGAGTTCTGCTTATATAAGGAAATAAATCGGTTTGTCGTCATGGCTGACTTTTTTCAAGGCGAGTGAAGCTAGACCGTTTTCGGCCGTGATTTCTAACGCATTGTTTTCATGTTAGTTTTTTTCTCCTGTCAGTTTGTTTAATGCTTTAGGTGAGCCATCATCCATGCAGCCGTAAACACTTCCTTGTTTTAACTCGTTACAACATTTATTCGTTTGCGTATCATACCTGTGCACACTATTTCATGATGGCAGCACGGTAACCGTCGGCTAAAGCACACCTAAACATTCATTGTATTTTCGCTAAGCTCACTTCTTTTTAATAACAGGCGTGAGTCATGCAGACTAATCGAACACAACAATGGCTGGATTTAATTCGCCAGCAACCGAGCTCTGGCTTAAACATTCAAGATTTTTGTCTGCAAAATAACTTAGCGACATCTACTTTTTATAAATACCTAAAGCAGCTAACGGCCCAATCTAGCTTCAGCAAAGTAACGATTCAAGCTGAACAAGTAACTCATCAGAATATGGCTGAGCCCGAATCTATTTTTTAATGGGTCGTTCTACCATGACAATTTTTTGCGCATCTTGCTTGAGTCAGCTAACTAGCTGATAGCCGACATTAAATAACCCACGCTTGAGCTTCTGGCACTGAGCTGCCATTAATTGCTAGATTTGATTTAATTCTAAAAATCAAAGCTGCCCGTTCAAGTTAACACTTATTCAACTCAGCGCATACAATTGACAGCTAACCCCTAAAAAGTCATTTTGCCTCAAATCTCAAATCTCTCACTTTCAAACTGAATTTATTACAATTCACATTCGCCTATTTCATGCTATTCTTTGTCTATCATTTTTTATATCAATAATAAATAACGTTATTAATGACTAAAGCCTCAAAAATAGCTGTAATTGGCGCAATGGAACAAGAAGTCGCCATTTTGCGAGAACAATTAAATGACCGCCAAGTTGAAGTTCACGGGCCTTGTATAATTTATACCGGTCGAATTGATCAGCACGAAATTGTATTAGTGCAAAGCGGTGTTGGTAAGACGGCTGCTGCGATGGCAACCACTTTGCTATTGGATAATCATCACCCTGATATTGTTTTAAACACAGGCTCAGCCGGCGGTTTTGCGAGCGATTTAAATGTAGGCGATTTGGTGATTTCAAATCAGGTTCGCCATCATGATGTTGATTTAACCGCGTTTGGTTTTGAAATAGGACAAGGCTTTGGTTTTCCGGCAGCGTTTGATTCAGATCCAGCGTTAATTAAACGAGCTCAGCGAGCGGCTGATCTACAGCCTGAACTGCAAACTAAAATTGGACTTATTTGCTCAGGCGACAGCTTTATGGCTTGCCCTGACAAAGTTTTAATCGCCCGTCAAAATTTTACAGACATGATAGCGGTGGAAATGGAAGCTGCCTCAATTGCCCAAGTTTGTGCCCAATTTAATACGCCTTTTGTGGTGGTTAGAGCTTTATCTGATATCGCGGGGAAAGAGTCACGTGGCAGTTTTGATAGTTTTTTAGCGCAAGCTGCGCAACATTCATCTCAGTTAGTTCTTGACTTTATTAGGTTAGGTGAGTGACTCCGTATCTAGCTGAATTTGCAGATTTACCCGATTTTGTCATTCGAGTGGCTATTATCTTAGTTGCTTTAGTGCTGAACTGGCGTTTGCCAATTGCTAAACGATATCATCCAATTTATTTTTTTCAGCAAGTAGCAGAGCGTCTAGCCGATAAAGTTCATCCTGATCCTGACAGACATAAGAAGCAGTTACTTATATCTGGTTTATTAGCCATGTTGTCAGCTGTCTTGCCTGTCGTGATCATTTTTTATTTATTTTTGCCTTTGGTTGAGTTTCCGTGGTTTATTGATTTATTAGTCGTTTGGGGTTGTTTAGGTAATCAAGAATGTCAGCAAGCTAATTTAAAAATTTATCTTGCGTTAACTAACAATCAAAAATTTTTAGCCCGCGACCGGCTTAGCGACTGGGTATTACGAGATACTCAAAATTTATCAGAGCTAGGTATTATTAAGGCCAGTATTGAAAGTCAAACGTTAAGAAGCGGCTATTACTATCACGCGATTATATTTTGGTATTTATTAGCCGGCCCTGTTTGGTTATTAGCTTTTAGGTTGTTGTTAGAGCTCAATACCAGTTGGAATGCTAAAATTTTACGTTTTAGTGATTTTGGCAAACCTACGCAGTTACTGTTACATATTTTAGCTTGGCTACCGTTGCGTTTATTTGCTTTTATTTTAGTTTTAGGTTCAGGGGTAAACCGAGCAAAACAAAGTGTTAAAACCTATAAAAGTAGCTGGCTTTATACTAACAATTTATGGCCATTGGCAGCCGTGTCTCAAACTTTAAAAGCACAGTTGGGTGGGGCAGTCAGCTATGCCGGTAATAAAACCCGCCGGCCTCAACTCAATCAATATAGGGCCGTTTCGCAAAGCGATATGCTCAAAGTTGATAAAATTTTACGTCGTTCACAACAGATCTGGTTGATAATCATTGTAATTACCGCCAGCCTCGTTATGATCGGTCATCGTTTTTTTTCATGGTAAATTCAGGCTTCACAAAATGCGTAAATATCAGGTATACGGCTTAGGCAATGCTTTAGTTGATCAGGAATTTGAAGTAACAAATGAATTTTTAGCTGCTAACAAAATTGAAAAAGGGTTCATGACTTTATTAGATGAAGCGCAGCATATTGATTTGTTAAATAATTTAACTCAAGAATTTGGGTTAATTAAACGTGTTGGCGGTGGTTCAGCGGCCAATAGCATGGTGGCTATCTCACAATTTGGTGGGTCAACTTTTTATGCTTGTAAAGTAGGCGATGATGAAACCGGTGAGTTTTATTCTGCAAACTTAAAACAAGCTGGTGTGCATAACCGTGTCTCTGAGCTTAATTTAACCGGCCAAACGGGTAAGTGTATGGTCATGGTGACGCCCGATGCAGAGCGCACTATGAATACGTATTTGGGTATTACTGCAGACTTATCTGAAAATGAATTATTTATTGATGAGCTAGGTGACGCGGATTATTTATATATTGAAGGTTATTTAGTGCCTTCTGATACCGCTCGCCAAGCTATAGCCAAAGCTAAGCAGCAAGCTAAGCAGCAAGGCTGTAAAATAGCGGTCACTTTTTCAGACCCTTCAATGGTAAAATACTTTAAAGCAGGTGTAGAAGAAGTATTAGGAACTGATCCGGTTGACATTTTATTCTGTAATGAAGAAGAAGCATTAACTTTTACCGGTGAAACTGAATTAGGTAAAGCAGCTGATGCTTTATTAAAACGCGCAAAACAAGTGGCTATCACCCGTGGCGCAAATGGTGCCAGCATTTACAGCGAATCAGGTGTTATTACGGCAGAGTCACCTAAAGTGACAGCGGTTGATAGTAACGGTGCGGGTGACATGTTTGCAGGTGCTTATTTATACGCTATTAGCCAGAACTGGACAGTGCAAAAAGCCGCTAGCTTTGCCTGCGCAGCCGCTGCTAAAGTTGTTACGCAATTTGGCCCACGAATTAGTGAAGCTGAGCAACAAAGTATACTGACCGAATTTAAAGCATAAATAGCAAGTCAACGCGACTTAGCTATAGTAAACAATCAAATTTAAACTGAATTAGAATAACTGGAGCAAGATTCAATGACAGATTACAAAGTAGCGGATATCAGCCTAGCTGATTACGGCCGTAAAGAACTTAAAATTGCAGAAAGCGAAATGCCAGCACTAATGGCTATTCGAGCTAAATATCGAGATGAGCAACCTTTAAAAGGCGCAAAAATTTTAGGTTGTATTCACATGACCATTCAAACGGGTGTGTTAATTGAAACTTTAGTTGAACTAGGCGCTGAAGTACGCTGGTCATCATGTAATATCTTTTCAACTCAAGATCATGCCGCAGCAGCTATTGCAGATTCTGGTGTGCCTGTTTTTGCTTGGAAAGGTGAAACTGAAGAAGAGTATATTTGGTGTATTGAGCAAACCATTACTAAAGATGGCAAGCCTTGGGACGCTAACATGGTGCTAGATGACGGTGGTGATTTAACTGAAATCTTACATAAAAATTACCCTGAGCTATTAGCTAATATCCACGGTGTGACAGAAGAAACCACAACGGGTGTTCATCGTTTGCAAGAAATGTTAGCCAAAGGTGAGTTAAAAGTACCGGCTATTAATGTTAATGATGCCGTAACTAAATCTAAAAACGATAACAAATACGGTTGTCGTCATAGCTTAAATGATGCGATTAAACGTGCGACTGACCATTTATTGTCGGGCAAAAAAGCGCTTGTTATTGGTTATGGTGATGTAGGTAAAGGTTCTGCTCAAAGTTTACGTCAAGAAGGCATGATAGTGTCTGTAACAGAAGCGGATCCAATTTGTGCAATGCAAGCTTGTATGGATGGTTTTGAAGTTGTTTCTACCTACAACGATGGTATCAACACAGGTAAACTTGAAGATATTAATACCGCATTATTAGCGAAAACAGATTTAATTGTTACCACAACAGGTAACTATAATGTTTGCGACTCGAATGTTTTACAATCGTTAAAATCAAGCGCAGTGGTATGTAATATTGGTCATTTTGACAATGAAATTGATACTGCATTTATGCGTAAAAACTGGCGCTGGGAAGAAGTTAAACCTCAAGTTCACCAGATATATCGTAGCGACAATGAAAACGATTTCTTAATTTTATTATCAGAAGGTCGTCTAGTTAATTTAGGTAATGCGACAGGCCACCCATCACGTATTATGGATGGTTCTTTTGCAAACCAAGTTTTAGCACAAATTCATTTATTCAAAGAAAAATTTGCGGATTTACCAGCAGCTGATAAAACAGCCGCTATTACCGTTGAAGTTTTACCTAAACAATTAGATGAAGAAGTTGCAGCTTATATGGTTAAAGGCTTTGGTGGCGTGGTAACACAGTTAACCAAGGAGCAAGCTGAATATATTGGCGTTACTGTTGAAGGTCCGTTTAAACCAGATACTTATCGCTACTAAAATTTAGCCTAATTAAATTTAGTTTTTAAGCCTTAATCATGCAAGTGGTTAGGGCTTTTTTGTATCTGGCTTTCATGGATTACAGCAGGATAAATGATCGTTATTTACGGCTATATGATGAACAATTGTTGGGTAAATTTACAATTTTCAGCTTTTTAGTACAAGTAGTTCTGTTCGAAAATTGACCAAATTGAAAGCTTAAACTGTACTCAGGATTCCTAAACAGCATTGTACAGGAGTTAAAATGAAACGTTTATATTTTATTGTTGATCATCTAAAGCATACTGAAAGTATCTCAGATGATATTCATAAAGCGGGTATTAGTGATTGGCATTTTCATGTGTTGAGTAAAGACGAGTCAGGTTTGTATCGTCGTCATGTTCATACAGCTAATATTTACCACCGAAACGATTTAGTACACAGCGGACAGCGAGGACTCATATTTGGGGTGCTGTTTGGTATTTTGCTTTTACTCGGCCTGCACTTTTTTAATATTGAATTACCTCAATATATACCGCTTATCTTTTTTGTTATGGCAAGTTGTTTTGGTGCCTGGCTAGGGGGCTTTTATGGTATCCAAATGAATAATTACCAACTGAAACGGTTTGAAGCTGAGATAGATAAAGGTAAATATTTAATTTTTATTGATGTAACTCGAAAAAATCAGCAACAAGTGAAAGCGCTAATGCACCAATATCACCCAGAGGCTAAAGAGATGGGTCAAGGGAATACGCTGATTTTACCTTTTGCATAAATGGGGTCCTTCAATATTAAATACAGCTGTTTTACGTTTGCTACGTGAAACAGCTTTTTTCATTGGGACTAGCAGCGATTTAAATCAAAACTTAAACTTTGTTTAATCTCAGTATGATTAAGTGCCAACATGATTAGGCGATCAATTCCAAGCGCGACGCCAGCACAATCCGGTAAGCCACTTTCAAGCGCGGCTAATAAATGTTGATCGATTGGTTTGGCAGGTTTTCCATTATTTTGTCTTAGCTGATTGTCTTGTTCAAATCGCTTTAACTGTTCGTCTTTATCGGTTAACTCATGAAAACCATTGGCAAGTTCTATGCCTTTAAAATATACCTCAAAGCGCTCAGCTACTCTTTGATCCGCTTGACTTAGTTTAGCTAGGCTGGCTTGCGCTGCAGGAAAATGGTATACAAAACAAGGTGCTTTCTGACCAATATTAGGCTCAATAAAGTCGCTAAAAATCCATTGTAATAGGTCTGTTTCGGTGTGAAGACAGTTTGCTATATCAATTTGGTTATGATCTTCTAAAAACGTTTTTAGCGCACCAACTGAGGTTTTTAGCGGGTCAATTGACGTATACTTTAAAAACACTTGCTGATAAGTTAGCCGCTGTGCTGGTGGGCAATTTAAAACTTGACGTAGTAAAGCTTCGGTTTCGTCCATGAGTTTAAAATGATCAAAACCGAGCCGATACCATTCAAGCATGGTAAATTCGGGGTTATGAAAGCGACCAGATTCATCGTTTCTAAAGGCTTTACAAATTTGGTAGATGCAACCCGATCCTGCGGCTAAAAGCCGTTTCATTGCGTATTCTGGTGAGGTTTGTAAATAAAGTTCAACGCCTTGATGAAACCCCGGGCCATTAAACTCAGTCGTTAAATTTTCTAAGTGTAAATCGGTCACACCATGTCTTGCGAGCAAGGGGGTTTCAACTTCTAATACATTTTGTTTAGAAAAAAAATGACGAATGGTTTGAATGATTTGGGCACGTTGTTTTAATGCCTGAATTGACGCACTGGGTTGCCAGTTTTGCATAAAGGTTGGGAATTTCTTTTGGATGAGGATAGAAATAAATAAACAGAAAAAACGTTTGGTTTTTTCTGTTTATTTAACTGTGCTTATTTTACGCGTGATACATACTCACTTGAGCGAGTATCCACTTTAATCACTTCACCAATTTGCACAAATAAAGGGACACGAACAACTGCACCTGTGCTTAGCGTGGCTGGTTTACCACCTGTGCCAGCTGTATCACCTTTTAAACCCGGATCGGTTTCAGTAATCTCTAACTCAACAAAGTTTGGTGGTGCAACGGCAATTGGATTGTCATCCCATAAAGTAATAGTACAAACGTCTTGTTCAACTAACCATTTGTCAGCATCGCCTACTGCTTTTTCATCGGCAGCGATTTGCTCAAAGGTTTCGTTATTCATAAAGTGCCAAAACTCACCATCGTTATATAGGTAGGCTAGTTCATGATCCATTACTTCTGCTTTTTCGACTGTTTCGCCTGATTTAAAGGTTTTTTCTAACACTTTGCCTGAAATTAATTTGCGAATTTTTACACGGCTAAAGGCCTGACCTTTACCTGGCTTAACAAATTCATTTTCGATGATGTTACAAGGTTCACCATCTAACATAATTTTTAAGCCAGCTTTAAATTCGTTGGTGCTAACTGTTGCCATTTAATCCTCTATAAATCGTATATCGTCAATAATTGATAAATTTTACCGCATATTCTGTCATAAAAAAGTAGTTTTTAACAAAAAAGCTTGAATACCAAATAAAATATCCAGATGGTCGCTGCAATCCAGTTAAGGTACAATAGTGATATCGCATTAGAATTGATTGCATCCATGTTTAATTATGAATCTAACTGGCAAAAAGAGCTAGCCCATACGATTACCAATCCGGCTGAGCTTTTGTCTTTACTCGATATTAACCCTAAAGATTATCTGGCCGACTTTGCGGCCAGAGAATTATTTCCGGTTCGGGTTCCCAGACCTTTTATCGGTAAAATGGAAGCTGGTAATATTCACGACCCTTTACTAAAGCAAGTGATGGCATCGGCATTAGAGTTTGAGCAAAAAGCGGGTTTTGTGGCGGATCCCTTAGGCGAGCATGAACCTGTGTTACCTGGGGTATTACACAAGTATAAAAGCCGGGTGTTGTTAATGGTGAAAACCGGCTGTGCGGTTAATTGCCGTTACTGTTTTAGACGTCACTTTCCTTATCAGGAAAATGCGCTTAATAAAAAAAATTGGCCTGATGTTATCGCGTATTTACAGCAAGATAATGCGATTAACGAGGTGGTATTAAGTGGTGGCGATCCATTAATGGCACAAGACAAGCATTTAGCTGAGTTAATTAAATTAATAGAGTCAGTTGAACATATTAAAAGAATTAGAATACATACGCGTTTGCCTGTGGTTATCCCGCAACGGATCACCCCTGAACTGACTCAAACGTTATTAGAAAGTCGGTTAAAACCTATTATTGTATTACATATTAACCATGCAAATGAAATTGATAAATTATTGTCAGATTCATTAGCGCGTTGGCGTGATAGCCGAATAACCTTATTAAATCAGGCAGTGCTATTAAAAGATGTGAACGATAGTATTAGCGCTTTGGTTGAGTTAAGCGAAACCCTATTTGATACTGGCATTATGCCTTATTACATTCATTTATTAGATAAAGTACAAGGCGCTGCTCATTTTTATCGGCCTGACGCAGAATTAGCCAAATTGCAGCAAGGGCTACTAGCTGAATTACCAGGGTTTTTAGTGCCTAAATGGGCAAGAGAAGAGGCGGGGCTTTTAAGTAAAAGCCCCGTAGTTCTAAGTTCTTAATAGGCAAAACCAAATTAGGCATAAAACCCATAAGTTACGAGGGGTCGCCAGAGCTAAATTATTTTTTACAAAATAAAAGGGGTTAGCCCGGCTTTTTCATCAAGTTAAACCTTAATGTTGATATTTTGACCGACTGCCAAATCTGCAGAGCGAGGAGGGGATACCTCAGCAGATTGCAACAAATCAACCGCAGCTTTCCCTTCGGTTTCTTGTTGCGACTTAGCTAACTTTGCAGCTCGTAATTCTGCGCTACTGTTATCTAGGTTTGACGTTTGGCCTAAACCAGCTGAACTTACGTCCATTAGGACCTCCAATACAACATCGAGCAAAATTGCTCTGGTATAACGAGAGCAGAATTACCCTCACAAAGCTTATCGGCAATAAGCGGCAAGACTTTAGGTTTTATTATTCAATTTTATATATTTTTTTACACGCTCAAGTGATCCCCACGTATGACTTGGGTATAATAGGATTTAAGTTTTAATTAGCGGAGAATCAGTTTGCAAAATGTAATAGAAACCATCAGACAAAATATCGCGTTAGCGCATCAACAAGCAGTTGATTGCGATAAGCTTATTGAGGAACTTAAAACTCAAGGGAAAGGCAAATTTAGTGCTATTTTTAGTGAAGGTTTCGCAACCCGTTCTGATAAATTTTTACCTTATGTAGAAGAAATGGCTTCGCACTTCCATGATTTAATTGGACAAGGGCAAACTGATATTCCAAAAGATGATTTGGCAAGAATTGTTCAGCAGTTGGAAATTATTTTTTCCACTCAAGCTAAATTTTTTGAAGCTATATCTGACAAGACGCAAATGCATTAAGGCTAAATTTAAGCGTTTGGCTATAATTAAATCAATAATTGAATGAGGTTTGATTATGGTCGACATGACTCAGCCCGGCTTTATTAACTCTGGTTTACAGACTGGATTATATCAGCCTGCCACACAAGTTCAGAGTGTATCTGCATCGTCAAACGTCGTGAATGCTCAGCCTTTAACTGAGCAAGTTGAGTTATCTCCTCAAGCTAAGCTATTACAGCAAAACGAGCAGCTTAATCAAGCCAGACAAGATAGCTTATTTGCAAATCCACAAGACGAGAAAAAAAGTGAAGCCGAACCTAACTTAGATTCGGTGCGGATATCGTCTAGTATCGGCGAAGCTGCTAGCTCTGTTGGCTTGACCGAGCAAGAAGCAATTAAGTTATATCAGAGTATTAAAGAGCTTTTGTAATCACTAATTTAACCCGAGTTAAGATTAATTAAGCTTTTTTCACACCAGACACACGACACCAATCGCCTTCAATTTCAACTGGATCTAAATCGAACCATTGCTGGTAAATATCGCAAATAGCCTGAGCTTGGCTTTCTAGTAATCCAGATAGTGCCAGCTTACCTTGTGGTTTAACATAAGCTTGGATAATAGGTGCTAGCTCTTTTAATGGCCCCGATAGAATATTGGCAACCACTAAATCAGCTTGCGTTTCAGGCTGGTTTTCTGGCAAATATAAATCAATTTTATCAGCAACTTGATTGCGCTCAGCGTTAGCTAAAGAGGCTTGAATCGCTTGAGGATCAATATCAATGCCGATGGCGTGTTTAACCCCAAGCTTTAAACCTGCAACGGCTAAAATACCTGAACCACAGCCAAAATCGACAAGTGTGTTATTAGCTTGCACGTGTTTATCTAACCATTTTAAACATAAAGAGGTAGTTGGATGAGTACCAGTACCAAAGGCTAAACCCGGGTCTAATATAATATTAACAGCATCGGGTTCAGGAATATCACACCAACTTGGGCAAATCCATAATCGTTGCCCGAATTGAATAGGTTCAAAGCTGTCCATCCATTCTCTGATCCAATCTTTATCTTCTAATTGCTCAACCTTATATTCGCCGTTTTGTCCAAATGGGAACTGTTTAAGTTGCTCAATTATTTGCTCTGGATTGATTTCAGCATCAAATAAGCCAATGGCTATCGTTTCATCCCATAGTAAAAAATCACCTGGTTTAGGTTCATAAATTGGGGTGTCTTGAGCATCTAAAAAGGTAACAGAAAATGCGCCTAGCTCTATCATTTCGTCAGAGATTAAGTCTGCATTTTGTTTATTTGTGGTGTAGCGGATTTGAATCCAAGGCATGGCAGTAACCTATCATAAATGGAGGAATGGTAAACACAAATAAAAAAGCCGAAACAGGTTTCGGCTTTTTTGCTGTTAGGATTGTAACGGATTAATGACCGCCAATACCCAATTTTTTCTCTAGGTAGTGGATGTTAGTACCACCATTTTGGAAATTTTCGTCTTTTAAAATTTCTTTATGTAAAGGTACGTTTGTTTTGATCCCTTCAACGACAAGTTCGTTTAATGCATTTTGCATACGAGCAATAGCAATGCCGCGATTTTCCCCATAAGTAATGAGTTTACCTATCATTGAATCATAGTTAGGAGGCACACTGTAGCCTGCATAAATGTGTGAGTCCCAACGAACGCCTAAACCACCCGGAGAATGGAATCGGTTGATTTTTCCCGGGCATGGCATAAAGGTATCAGGGTCTTCTGCATTGATACGACATTCAATTGCATGGCCATGAAATTTGATTTCTTCCTGAGTGATAGATAGTGGCTGACCTGCAGCAATTTTTAACTGCTCCTTGATCAAATCAACACCAGAAATCATTTCTGTAACAGGGTGCTCAACTTGGATACGCGTATTCATTTCAATAAAGTAGAATTCGCCGTTTTCGAATAAAAATTCGAATGTGCCAGCACCACGGTAGCCAATTTCAACACAAGCGCGGCGACATCTATCACCAATAAATTTGCGCATTTCTTCAGTAATGCCTGGTGCAGGTGCTTCTTCTACTACTTTTTGGTGGCGGCGTTGCATTGAACAGTCACGCTCACCTAAATGAATAGCACTGCCTTGGCCGTCGGATAACACTTGAACTTCAACATGGCGTGGGTTTTCAAGGAATTTTTCCATGTAAACCACATCATTATTAAATGCTGCGCCAGCTTCTTGTTTGGTTAGCTCAATTGATTTTATTAAATCAGCTTCAGCACGAACAACACGCATACCACGACCACCACCGCCGCCAGCTGCTTTAATGATAACCGGATAGCCAATGCGTTTTGCAATTTGGATATTTTTTTGCGCATCATCACCTAATGGACCATCAGAACCTGGAACACAAGGTACACCCGCTTTTTTCATGGCATTTATAGCAGAAACTTTATCGCCCATTAAGCGAATGGAGTCGGCGGTAGGGCCAATAAAAATAAAGCCACTTTTTTCAACTTGCTCAGCAAAACCAGCATTTTCAGATAAAAAACCATAACCAGGGTGAATTGCAACTGAGTCTGTTACTTCAGCAGCCGCGATAATTCTTGGAATATTTAAATAGCTTTCATTGGCAGGCGCTTTACCAATACAAATCGTTTCATCAGCGAGTAAAACGTGTTTTAACTCACGATCAGCAACAGAATGAACTGCAACTGTTTTTATACCGAGCTCTTTACATGCACGTAAAATACGCAATGCAATTTCACCTCGGTTAGCAATTAATACTTTATCTAACATGAGTCACAAACCTCTTAGCCAATAATGAATAGTGGCTGTTCAAATTCAATTGCGTCGCCGTTTTCAGCTAAAATTGACTTAACAACGCCCGCTTTGTCGGCTGTGATTTCATTCATCATTTTCATCGCTTCGATAATACATAAAGTATCACCAACGTTTACTGTGTCGCCTACGCTCACAAAAGGTGCAGCGCCAGGTTTAGAAGCCGCGTAGAAAGAACCTACCATAGGTGATTTTACTTCATGACCTGCTGGTGCAGCAGGCGCTGCTTCAGCTGGTGGTGCCGCAGGTGCAGGCGCTGCTGGAGCTGCAGGAGCGGGTGCATATTGCATTGGTTGGTTAAACTGTGCAATTGGAGCCGCACGGCTAATGCGTACTGCTTCTTCACCTTCGGTAATTTCTAATTCTGAAATACCAGATTCTTCAACTAATTCAATTAGTTTTTTGATTTTTCGAATATCCATAGCCATAATTTTGCTCTCTCTTTAATTTGTTTTGCAATGGTCATTATTTGATAGTTCGATGCGCAGCATCGAGTGCGTAAAAGTATCCCTGATGGCCTAAACCGCATATCACAGCTTGAGCTACATCAGAAAAGTACGAATGATGTCTAAAACTTTCTCGTTGATGTACATTGGACAAATGCACTTCGATAAAGGGGATGCTAACCGCGAGCAGTGCGTCTCTTAACGCTACACTAGTATGTGTAAAGGCTGCTGGGTTAATAATAATAAAATCGATTTTTTGGTGAGCCTGATGAATCGCGTCAATTAATTGGTGTTCGGCATTTGATTGAACGTGAGTAAGTTCTATATTGAACGTTTCAGCTTGTTGCTGAAGTTGCGCTACAATGTCATCTAAGGTTTCGTGGCCATAAATTTCAGGTTCACGCTTACCCAGCATGTTTAAATTGGGACCGTTGAGTAAAAGTACTTTTTTATGACTGTTTTGCATGTTTCTTTAACTTTTAGGCTAATTTATCAGTTAACTTCGGTGAAAACGAGGCGAAGTTAGAAATTTCCCTAACTATAGAAGAATCTGACGCAATTTAAAACGATAATTTCAAAAAAAATGGTCTAACCAGTTACTTCTTTGCAAAATTGGCGAAAATACCCCGCTTTTTGCCGATTTTTCCCTCAGTTGTAAAGTTGGAGCTAGAACGGTTTATTTATTCAGCTATTAGACAACTGTTAGCCAGCCAAGTTCGGTAATCATCTGATACTTGTTGAATCGGGCAAGCGATAATTTCTGGCACTTGGTAAGGATGTATTTGTTTGACTTTGTCTTCAAGGCGACTAAACAAACTATGATGCGTTTTGGCGAGTAATAAATACTCAGTGTTGGTTTCAACTTGTCCTTGCCACTGATAAGTTGAAGTAATAGGGGCTAATAATTGTGTACAAGCAGCTAATTTATCGTTTACTAAGGTTGTCGCTATTGTGTTTGCAACGTCTACATCTGGGCAGCTTATATTGACTTGAACAAAATCAGTCATGATATTATATATTCCTTATTTCATTTTCGTCTAAACGATTTTTAAATGTATTAGTCATATAGACGGTAGACTTGAAGTTTTGTTCATTAGTTACCATATATATAAGTTAATACTAGCGAAGAGTGAATTATGTTTTTTAAATTATTTATTTTATTTGTTGTCTTGCCTATTTTAGAAATAAGCGTGTTGCTTGAAGTAGGTGATGCAATTGGCGGTTGGACAACCTTAGCTATCGTAATTTTTACTGCTATAGTAGGCGCTCAACTGGTTAGAGCTCAAGGAATCGCAGCTTTAGCTGAAATCAAACAAAAAACCGCAATGGGCGAATTGCCAGCCGAATCTATAACGGAAGGTATTATGATACTAGTTGCTGGTATTTTATTAGTGACCCCAGGTTTTATTACCGATGGTATTGGCTTATTAATGACAATTCCACTTACTCGTAAACCTTTTGCCCATGTTTTAGTTAAGCAACTTAGCCAACAAATGAAAGCTCAGCATTTTACTTATCAAAATCATGCGGGCTTTCAGCAGCATTCTGGCTCTCCTTTTAATTCGCATCAAACTCATTCAAAAGATGACAGCACTGTTATTGAAGGTGAATTTGAACGGAAAGACGACGAGAAAAAGCTAAAATGATCCATGTTCGTGCTTCATCCCTTTCCACATCTGCTATCTTTTAGATAATCAAGCTTACGCAATTGATTGTAGAGTCGCTGTTTTAGTTGTCATTTTAATTCTTTAGAATAAACGCGGCTCTTTTCATTTTCAGCACAGTGTCACCAACATAAGGATTTTACGTGAAGACTCGTTATAAACTTTCAATTGGCATTATTATTTTTATTTTTGTGTTTGTATTAGCTGATAAGTTGATTGATCGCACGCCAATTGTGCAAAGTATTTTAGACGATGTTAACCAAAATGCGCCTTACACTTTAACAATTAAACACTTAGAGCATAGCTTTTTGCAGCCAGGTTTAGTGATTGTGGACGGATTTAATTATCAAGATGAGTTTGCTCAATCGGCGCGCATTGAGCACGTAAAGCTAAATGTTAATATTCCTGCTTTGATTAAGCAAAAGGTACTTGTTGAGGTACTTGGAATTAACGATGTTACGTTAGATTTTTCTGAACAAGGGATTAACGATTTAATTAGTGCTTTAGCAAAAGAACAACCAGAGCCTAATGAAGAAGAAAATAAAGCGTTACCTATCTCAGTGGTTGAATTAGATGAATTAGTCGTTTTGCCAGTTAAATTAGATTTTGAGGCTCAAACTGGAAATATTAAAGCTGAAGCGGTTCAAGTAAAACTGAGCAACTTTAGTTTGTTGCATGATGGTGTGTTTGATTTAAATCAAGTTAAAGGGCTCGTTGAAATTAAATCAGATAACGTCGAGTTGATGGTACAAGATCTTAAAAATACACGAGACAATGCGAAAATCGAACTGGCATTTGCTAAAACGGATATCCGTATAGATATAAACCAAACCAAACCCAGCCAAGTTACTTTGCAATCTTTTAATTTACAGCAGCTTGATGCTTTAGTTGATTTGGGCAAAATAGAAGAAGCCTCGCAAAATGTCGTTGAAGAAGTGAGTGAGGAAGTGAAAGTTAAAAGTAAAGAAGTGGCAGCCGATCTAATAGAACTACCGATTGATTTGTTTATTCAGCAAGCTAAAGTGCAACAAGCCAATCTTGAATTAAAACATGGATTACAAACGGTTCACGCGAAGCAGCTATCAGTTGATTTAACTGATTGGGCGGTAACCGATAATAAGCAGTTTATTTTAGCTAAGCTTAAAGGTCAGTTAGCACTAAAACTTGCGCAAGTTAGCCAACGTGAAGCAACGCAAGCTGAGTCTGATCATATTGATATAACCCCCGGTTTTCATAGTTTGGCTAAATTAAACGATTTAGAGCTGCAATTAGACTTGAATCAAACGCAGTCTGGTCAACTGACGGTTCAGAAAATGAATTTAGCTGAAGTTGAATTAGAGCTTAATGCAGATTCAGCAAAAGCTGAGCTTGGCGCGACACAAACAGATGAATCAACACAAAATGAAGATCAGGTGAGTCAATCGAGCTCTGAACAAGCATTAAATGAAACTGCTGCACAATCGGCTGATTCGCCAGAAAGTGAAGCAAAGCCTGACCCAAAACCAGGATCATCCAAGGGAACTCAGGCTGAGGGAAACCAGCAATTATCTATCGAAGTGCCTTTTGATGTAAAGGTTGAGTATATTGGCGTAAATAAATTTAACGCAACCTTGGTGCGCGATGAGCAAAAAGTGCAAATTAAAAACTTGAGCGTTGCCCTTAAACAAACCCAATTAACTCAAAATAAGCGCTTTATGTTAGATAAAATTAATAGCCAAATTGAGTTAAGCATTGAACAACTCAATGCATTGGATTATCAAGCTAAACAATTTATTGCCAAAGCGAGTGTCGCAGAAGGGAAAGTTGATTTGGTGCAACTTGACTCTGAACTTTTAGGCGGTGAACTGAGTGTTACCGCAGATGCAACTTATATTGCACCTTATGTGGTTAATTTAAATTCATTTACAGCTAAAAATATTTCAGCACAGGTTAAATTGGCACAACCTAAATCTTCATCAGCAAGTGAGTCAGAAAACCCAGCACAAGCGGAATCAAATGAACCTGAAGCGGTAGACAATTCATCTAAGCAAACTGACGAAATTGAAGCTATAGAATCATTAATCGTTAATGCTATTTCAATTAATAATGTAAACCTTGAGTTGCTCGACCCAGAGCAAAACAAAGTTTGGTTTGCGGCTAAGCAATTTTCATTTGAATTAGATCACTTACCACTTGTACAAGCTCATAAAATGCTAGCATTAGAAACATTAAAGTCTGGTAGTAACATGAAATTAAAATTAGATGAGTTGACGTATTTATCATCTATTGTTGATTCAATCGCACTGAATGTTACAACGTTAGATCAAGGTATTGAAGTTAATCAATCGGGCTTTCAGTTAGATGGTGGGCATTTAATTGCAAACAGCAAATTAACGACCAATAACGAAAAATTAAATAGTGTTGCAAACATTGATTGGAAAAATTTGAATTTAGACCGAATTCAGGCTTTTGTAAAAGACAGCCCTATTAAACCGCAAGGTCGTATCTCTGGTAATTTACAAACTCAACTTAACTTTTTACCCACCAGTAAAGATATTAAAGACATAGATGGCGAAATTAAACTGGAAACATCAGAATTTGATTTAAAAGGGATCGCGCTAGATAAAATTATTGATGGCTTTCGTTCTAGTCAAGAAACTTCATTACTTGATGTTGGCGCATTTATGGTATCTGGACCTTTAGGCATGGTAGCAATGAACTTTGCTCAGCTTGGTTCGGGCGCAGCACAATTAAGCGGCTCAACGAAAATGAAAAAAATTAAAGTGGATAGCCATTTAAAAGACAGTGTATTAACCTTAAACCGTGCTAACATTCAAACTAAAGGCAATCATTTAGGTTTGTACGGAAAGGTCGATTTAGCTAAAAATAGATTTAAAAAACTACGCTTTGGTATTTTAAATGATGAAGGCTGTGCCAATATAAAACAAACTTTAGATGGTCCTTTTGCCGAAGTGAAAGATGTATTATTTAGTACTACAACAGGCGCAGTAACCAGCCCATTATCCAGTGTATTTAATCAAGCGGCAAATTTAGCTAATGGCGGGAAATGTAAGTCATTTTTTCCTGAGTAAATAAAAAATCAGGCAACAAAAAAGGCTAATCCAAATTAGCCTTTTTATACTTCATAAGCACCCAATAAGCACCCTTATTAGTCGATTTATTAGAGCTTAATTTGGGTCTTGCTCTATTTCATCAAAATCGGGCTTAGATGCAAAATGTTTTTGTGCATACTCCACGCGATGTTTTGCATCTCGCTTGTGCTGAATCTTTGCTATCTGCTGTAATCTAGGTTTTAAACCAGAACCATTGGCAACTTGAATGGATAAGCCGGGTCTGGCATTGAGTTCTAACACTAGTGGACCAATTTGTTTATCTATTACAATATCTGCGCCTAAATAGCCTAAGTTGGTTTCTTCATAACATCTTGAAGCCAATAATAAAAGTTCATGCCAATCGGGAACACATAGCTCTGAGAGCGCTTTTTGAGTATCTGGATGATGACTAATGGGTTGCCCAAATTGCACAGCGTGCAAAGCTTTACCTGTACCTAAATCAAGCCCAACGCCAACGGCTCCTTGATGTAAATTAGCCTTACCGTCTGAGTCTTTGGTTGATAATCGCATCATAGCCATCACAGGATAGCCTTGAAAAATGATAACTCGTATATCAGGCACCCCCTCATGGCTAAAACCATCAAACATAGGATCAAATTCGATCAACTCTTCAATTATCGCTACATCAGGGTTGCCACCTAAACTATAAAGTCCAGCTAATATATTTGAGCAGTGGTGTTGGAGTTGCTCCATATTTAGCATTTTCTGATTAGGTTTAACATATAAATCGTTATCTTGGTTAATGATAACTAAAATGCCTTTACCGCCACTCCCTTTGGCGGGTTTAATTGCAAAACCTCGATTTTTAGGGAGGTGGTGTAGCAACTGCTTAACTTGCGATTGATGGTTAATGGTTGCAATTAACCCCGGCACTTTTATTTCGGCATGCAACATTAACTTTTTAGTTTTTAGCTTATCATCAACGAGTGGATATAAATGACGGTCGTTATATTGAGAAATATAACGACTGTTTCGCTCATTCATACCCAAAATACCAAGCGCACTGAGTTTAAAAGGATTTGCGAGCCATGCCGGAAATATCATTTGTTTGAATCCTGATCGGCTTGGTGAGATAACATAGGCTTAAATCGATAAAGCTCTAATAAACGGTAGCCAGTATAATTGCCTAATAACAAAATGGCAGCTAAAATAATAAATTGCATGCCCAAAAAGTTAAAAGTGAGATGACGTAAAACATCGCTGGTCATTGCAAGGTATGCGATTAATGCGGTTAATAAGCTGCCACCACCTTGAATGAGTACCTCTTTTGCGCCTTCTTCTTCCCACAAAATAGACATACGCTCAACTGTCCAAGATAAAATAATCATTGGGAAAAAGGTCACTTTTAACCCTTCAGTTAAGCCAACTTTGTAACTTAGTACACTAAATACGGCAATAATGGCAATAACACTAATAATGACCGCGGATATTCGTGCTACCAGCAATAAGTTTAAATGGGACAGATAACTTCGAAGCATTAAACCGGTTAGTACTACTAACAAAAAACCAACTAGGCCTGTAATCAGTGAGGTTTGAATAAAGGCGACGGCGATTAATACCGGCATAAATGTACCAGAGGTGCGTAAGCCCACTAGTATTCTTAATAAACAAACGACTAAAGCACCAACAGGTAATAATAAAATGGTTTTAAATAATGCTTGTTCTTCAATAGGTAAACTGTGAATCGAAAAACTGACTAAATTTTGCTCAGTATCTTGTTTAGCTTGCACCGCTGCGGCAATAGATTCTTGTTTTTTGATGATAGAGAAACTGACCCCAGAGTGATTCGCGCCTACAACTTCCAGTACAGGAGACTGCAATTGTTGCCATAAAATATATTCTTCTGGCAAGCCTCTTAATCCAGTCATAGGTTGAAATATTTCAGTTTCTTCATTTTGCCACACTCGTACAAAAGGGACTAAGTCTTGGCGGCGGCGTCCATCTTCTAACTTCAACCCATATATGAGTTGGGCTGGAATAGCCGCTTGATTTAATAAATCAACCGCTAAGCGTGCTAAATTAGACTGCTTGTTTTCTAATAGCGCAATGTTTTGATCTTGTTCTTGCTGGGTGAGTATTTTAAACAGTTGCTGAGCAAAGCTAAACTCGTCAGCGGATTGTTGTCTAACTTGACTTAAAATTTGATTTGCTGCTGTTTTAAAAGGTTCTTCCCAATTTATTAAATTGAGCTTAGGAGCAGGAATATTCGCTGTCGCTTGGCTGTTATCAACTAAAAAATCGGCGCGGTAAAACAAAGTTTGCTCATTAATGGCCTGACGAATTGACCATTCACTTTTAGGTGGTTGGTCAATAAAAGCAACACCATATCCTGGGGATGCTGTACTTTCGTTAATCAACGTAAACCCATTTTGACTTTGAGGGCGGCTGAGGTTGACTTTTACGGCTTCACCTATGGCATCAAATTCGACTCTGGCTTCTATTGACCAAATGGTCGATTTTTCGCCTGGCATCCAAGGCACCTGGTATTCTAGGTGACGAAAAATAGATAAAACCAAACCAATGGTAATTAACCCGGTAATTAATAAGTAAAATGGGAGCTTGGAGCGTTTCATTATTTAAGGTCGCTTTTTTTATATTTTGGGTGAATATATGTTTGGCCAACATCAATTAAAGTAATGTCTTGTAAAAATTCACGACCAAGTAAAATAGGGTAGTCCATGTCTGAGCG